>JBBINS010000005.1:0-59765 GCA_037443765.1 Gammaproteobacteria bacterium | reverse complement strand
CCTCCAATCCCGCAATACCCGTTCGGATTCTTCGCGAGGTACTGCTGGTGATAGTACGCCCGATGAAAGGAAATCCCACGAAATCCACGGGTTTAGTGCTGCGGCTGGTCGCTACCGGTCGACTTTCGGTAGACCTCAACGTCATTCCGTCGGTAGACCAGCGGAATGGTCGAATCGGGAGAATCCACCCGATACCCCATTGCCCGGTAGCCACGTAGCCGCCTTTCCCACATACGAAGCAGTGCGGGGTGACCGGTGTCGACGAAATCGATGATCCGCACGTCCACCTTGCCGGTGTGCTCGCGATGGAGACGCCCGGCATACTGCTGCAGCGTGCCTTTCCAAGACACGGGCATCGCTAGCACCAAGGTATTGAGCGGCGGATGGTCGAAGCCCTCTCCGACGAGCTTGCCGCTGGCCAACAGAATGCGAGCGGCATCTGCCGGCAGTGAATTCAGTTCCGCAATAACCGCTGTTCGCTGTTTCTTCGACATCCGACCATGCAGCACAAACGGCGCAGGGACCCTACCTTCCAAGGCAGTCTTGATGGCGTTGAGGTGCTCGGTACGTTCGGTGAGTACCAGTACCTTCCGCCCTCCACCAAATGCTGCGCTGATCTCCGCCGCGATGGCGTCGGTCCGGGCCTGGTCACTGGCGAGGTGACGGAACACGTCTTGAATGGCAGCGTCCCGCGGCAAAACGATGCGTTCTTCCCACGAACGGGGTACGACTTCCAGATCGCTGGGCGCGCCCGCGGGCCGGGCTGCCGTGTGCCGAATTGGACCGCACTGCATGAAGATGATCGGCTGCTGCCCATCGCGTCGAATGGGTGTCGCTGTAAGGCCAAGCACATACCTCGCCTTGGTCCGCCTCAAGATCGCATCGAAAGAGACGGCGCCAACGTGATGGCATTCGTCGACAATTACCTGGCCATAGCCCTCAACTAGCGGATTCACTTCCCCTTGCCGTGACAGCGACTGCATCACGGCGATGTCGATCTTGCCGCTGGGTCTTGCCTTGCCGCCGCCGATGACGCCGATCACGCCCTTTTCGACCGCGAGAAACGCTTGGAGCCGCTCCTGCCACTGCTTCAACAGTTCTGTGCGATGCACGAGCACTAGGGTATTCACGCCCCGACGGGCAATCATCGCGGCAGCGGAAACCGTCTTCCCAAATGCGGTTGGCGCGCACAGCACACCAGCATCGTGATCCAACATCGCTGAAACGGCAGCCTCCTGGTCAATGCGCAGGGTACCGGTAAATGCGACCTCCAGCGGCTTGCCGCGGCTGCGCTCGTCATGGAGGTTGCTGGCAATGTCATTCTCGCGCAGCAAGGACATCGCCGCATCCAGGCAACCACGAGGCAAAGCGATGTGTTGGGGGAAGTTCTCGGCGCAACCTATCACCCGCGGCTTGTCCCACACGGACATGCGCATGGCCTGGGCTTTGTAGAATTCCGGGTTCTGAAAGGCGGCCAACCGGATCAGTCGATTAGCCAGTGCTTGTGGCAACTGCGCTTTCTCGAAGTAGATCAGGTTGGCGAGTGTGACCTCCAGCGACCTCGGCATAGACCCCGAGAGCTTCTTGCCCGGCTCGGTCGCGCGCTTCCAGGGCGTAGCCAGGTCCTCGTCATCGATAAACGTGACGTCCAGGGGATGAACACCACCGGTGGCCCGCATTATGGTCGGCTCGATGTCATGGGCGTCCATGGGGCGTATGGCCGCCAGAAACGCCCACTGATCTGGGTAGGGCTGCAGTTCTACGTCGACGAATACGCTGCAGCCCCTCTCTCGCGGCGCCTTCTGCAGCGGCAGCGCAATCAGGTTCCCAAACCCGCCTTTCGGCATCACGTCCTGGTTGGGGAACAGCCGGTCGTAAGAGGTCAGCTTGAGCTGCCGTGTGCGCGCGCACGTGTGGCTGATGATGGCCGTAGCCAGTCGCCGGGCATCACGAGCAGAAACCCGGCCAGCGAAGAATATCCACGCGTGAGCACCACTCCCGGATCGCGAGACCTCCAGCGCCGCAGGCACACCAAGCGCCTCGCAAGACCCCATAAATGCTCGGGCATCCTCCCGCCACTCGGCCTCGTCGAAATCGACCGCAACAAACCAGCAGCTGTCGTCTTCGAGCAACGGGTATACGCCCACCGTGTGCTCGCCGGCCAGATGGCTATAGATGACCGCATCGGATAGCGGAATCAGCAAACGATTGCCGCAGTCACTGCATTTGATGCGCGGCTTTTCGCAAATGCCAGGGCGCCACTCATTGGCACAGGCTGGACTGTACCCGGACTTGCCAGTGGTCTTACTCTCCCAGCGGATTGGGTAAACATCCGCTCGCCCGCGGAATAAACGGCGGAACAACGTGACCTTGTCATTCGTGGAAAGCTTCGACGACTCAGAGGTGGCCACCAGTGCCGCCGGCGCGCGCCAGTTGATCCCGCGCGCTTCGAGCAGCGAGACCAGCCGAGCGTTTTCGGCTTGCAGCTTGGCGAGCAATTCCTGATCAGACGGTGGCATGCGTCACGTCATCATGAGGGAACCGGTTTGATGCGATTGGTCACGAGCAATCCTACTGCTCTAGCCGGCTGGCGAGGCTGGTGTACTGCAATTCGAATTGTTTTGGCCGCTCGCGTCGCAGTCTCTGCAAGTTTTGAATCTTCCAGCGGACGGCCGGTAGTTCGCTCACGTGGGGAATCGTCAACAACTCCCATTCGGGTTCTGCCTTGACCAACGATAGCAAGAATCGACGTTCGTCCGTGTCGAGACTGGCGTGCAGCTCCGCAATCATTCGGTCGCGTGTCTCGAGGAGAACAGCGAGCGCAGTCGGTTGCGATGTCATCCCCACGAAATTCCGCTCGTAATCCATTTGAATGTCCCGAAACTCGGGAAAGAGAACTTCATGCACCGGCCGGTTGTGGCTTGCAAGGTATACGACGAACGCCCGCCGAATGCCGGGCGTGATGCCCTCATGCTTGAAGAGCTCCATAACGTCGAACAGATCGCGGGGATGTTGCCGATCCAAAGCGGCAACGAGCTTTCCGCCGTAAACGTCTTCAGGTGCGAGAATTGGAATCTCGACATCGGCGAGCAAGGTATCGCGTGCCAAAGTCGTCAGATTTGCTCGACGTACAGGATGAACCGTGCCGCGCATGACCGTGTTGATTTCGACTTTGACTTCGGCGGCACCACTCCGAACGAGCAGTTTCGTCTCGCCGTCGCCCGCTCGTTCTAGCACGTAGACGTCGAATCGCTGCGTCCTCAGGCGATCCGCCGCTGCTCTGACGGCCGCATTGATCCGGGCAAGGGCGTCCTCTCTTGCGACCGTGTAATCGACGAAAACCAAGTCCAAATCGACGGACAGCCGCGGCATGTCCCGAAGAAACAGATTGATGGCGGTGCCGCCCTTGAGCCCGAACTGCTCATCAACGAAGACCAGAGGCGCCACCCGAACCAGAAGACGCGCGGCTTCAATGTATGAGCGATTCATCATCGTTTTAAGACAAGCAGTCCGTCGGACGAGCGTGATACCCAGGGACGCGCGCTGCCCAACGGCAATTCGGCCGGGTTGAGTTTCGACGCCCACGGCAAGTTGAGTTCATTGCCTAGCTTCATGCACAGACGAACGGTCTTGACGCTCGTGCATGAACGAAGAAGCTCGATCAGTACGTTGGCGCGGAGCGTGTGGGTACTCTGTGCGAGCTCCCGCGCTTCGTGGAGCGGTTGCCGCACACCTACGTCGCTCAGGACCTCCAGTAGCGCCCTCTCTGGTTCTGATACCCGGGGCGCATTGGGTTGCTTTTCGAACGATTCGGCGTGCAACGGTGCGTTGGGTTCTTCCTTGAAGAGGCGTTTTCGGTGGTAGTCAGCGGGAAACTGCTTCGTGAACCATTCCGGAAGTTTTGCCGCATTCCAACCGTAGAGCTGCGTGACCTGTCGCTGCGCGACGTAGTGGCGTACCCCGTACCAATCCAGCGCGGTCGTTCCACCGACGTGCAGCCCCAGTATCTTTCGTTGCAGGAACGCAAGGCAGGGATGCAGCGCCGGCGAGTCGCCTGCTCGGCTATAGACCCCGTGAGCGAGGCGCACCAGCCATCCCGCCTTGGCGTAGTGCACGGCGAGGTCGGCCGATATGCCGCGCTTGGCCAGGTCCTGAGAGGCCATGGGCGCTCCTGGCGGCCACAGCCTATAGAGGTCGTTTAGTTTGCTTTTCGATATCGTAGCCACGCTACGATTTATAGCACTTTCTCAAACAAGTGGCAACTTAGAAAAGAACGTGAAATCGTAGTTTAGCTACGATATCGAGACACTTTTCAATTTTCGCCTCGCCGGCTCTACTGAATCTCTACCGCTCGAAATTCTAGCAGCTGCAAGCGGCTGTTTTTGAGAGAGTTTCTCGCTTACCCGAGAATTATTGATTCAAGTCCGTAACGAAGAACCGATTGCTCCCCCGAGGGGAGAAAGGGGATTTCGCCCGCTGGCTACCCGCCAACTTGCAGCTGCCATTCACGCCGGTGCCGCAGTGGAAACGCCGCCTACACCCTGGCCGTAGTCTCAACGGGAAGTCCCGCGCCGCAGGAGTTCCTTCACGCGCCAGCCTTCGACCTTCCGAGTGGCGAGAAGCTCGCGCGCTAGCTCCTGCATCCCAGAAAAGTACACGTCTACGATCGGTACCACGCCGCCCCGGCCATCGGGCCCTATCGCGCGCTTCATAAACTCCCTGGTTTCCGTCTCTTCAAACCCTTCGCTACTGTACTCGCGCCCGAAAAAGGCGTGGCCGTCCATTGATGCGTTGTTTAGCACCACCTGATTGATGTCTCGTTTGTCGTCAGGGGCCTGCACGGCGTAGCCTTTATTTAAGAGATAGAACTCAACGGCGAACCCGCCGCAAGCCACACTCCTTTCGATCTCCGGCGTAACTACGCAGCGAGCGCGCGCGTGACCTCGTGCATCGCCGTCGAGCAATTCGATGCAGTCGACGTCACCGCCTAGATGCAAGCAAACAGTCGCGTGGCCGACTTCATGCCAGCACTTGTATTCAAAACTATCGACCAAAATCTTCATGAAGGGGCGCTCTATCAGAAGTTTCGGCCACATCAACCTTCGGCTCGTCTTGCCTGCTGTGCTTCTTGCACCTGAGCACGTTGCCATATCTGCTCAAGCTGCGCTCTCGCAGGAGACATGACTGCCGTCCCATGACGGAGAAGTTGTAACACCTTCTCCGCCGATTGAATAACGATCTCGCTCATCGTAAGGGTGCAGGCATCCTCGTAGTGGTGGCTGTGACTGCTGGTTTCGCCCGTACGAACGAGCCAAGCGCTCTTTTCGTCCCAGTCAATGTATCTGCTCTGCAGTCCCGAGACATTGTTGTGCACCTCAGCGCTCAACAGCGAATACATCGACTCGTATTCGTTAGTTAACTGAGCACGCCTGAACCGCTCATCGATGCTCAGCTTCTCGACACCTCTCGTCTGTAGTGCCTTTAGCTCTTGAGCATTTTTACCTCGGCCCACTGGCAGCAGATCATCCTCAGTGAGCGCCTTGAGCATCGGGTTTCCGCCCCGACTCGCTCGCTCGAGCAACTGCTTCCAGGACGAGGCATCCGCAGCGGTAAGGTGCTCCCAATACTTGGCATGATCACCGAGATTCGCGATATCGGCGTACGCATCAAGCGCGGAGCGCGCGACTATGGCAATTGCGCCGTACCGGCCTCCCTCGATGAGACCAACCACGTCGCGCCCGTGGTCGAGCACACGTAACAGCAAAAGCACGGCATAGCGCTCCCTCGGCTCGTTGAAGTCGAAACGAAGGCCGTTGGAATACGCTCGCTCGGCACAGTCCAGCGACAGCCGCAGAAAGGCAGTTAACTCGTCAAGCGTCAATCGCCCGCCGCTTGGGTCCTCAGCCGCCATCGTGTTCGTATCGATTGGTTTCTTCACCCGATACTATCGTTGATAGTCCGTAGCGAAGCTGGAATCGCTGCAAATCCAGGCGCGGCGCAGAGACTCTATGCGCACCGGTAGACTTTCGGTAGACGCTGATGTCATTCCCGCGCTTGACCGAATGAGACTCCACAGGTTTACCGTCCATGATTATTCGCCTACGACGCGGTCGCTGCGGCGGCTCGCGGCCTTGACCGAGCGAGTTCTCGCACCTTGTGAAAGAACTGCTGGTCATTCTGATATTGCTCAACCAGCCAGTCGACAAATGCCTCGCTGTATTGACGGGTTCCGAATTTGCCTTTGAAGGAGAAGTTTGGATCTTCGTCGATTCCGAAGTGCTTTCGAACAACCTGGACGTCGTAGGGCGTGGCTACGTTTGGCCCTAATACGTCCGACAGCCGCTGCTTCAGCTCCTTAGCGCGATATGGATAGAGCTGATCGTTATCAACCACTCTGAATTCCGGACCCTCGGTCAGTCGTCATGCGCTCGTACCGCGCCATCGTCAGATAGGGATCCTTGAGATGTCGAAGCCTGGCAATTTGCTCTTGCCCGACATCGCTCGAGTCTCTTCCTTTCTCGCACCCTCTGCCGTTCCTCCATGCGCTGATAGAGCTTGAAAGTGTCCTGATTGATTGCTTCGCTTTGAATCCATTCGAAGCATATCCATGCTGTCTCGAAGAGGTACTTGTTGTCCTCAAAGTCATGATTGCAACAGAAGTCCTTAAGCGCTTCGGCATAGAGGCGATTCAGTTCAGTGGGCTCACCCAGGTGTTCGAGAACGGCACCCACGATTGCGTTGATAGCACTCTGGATTGCATTTACTTTCTCCATCTGACGTTTTGTAGGATGTGCAGGGATGACCATTAGGGGCGAATCCTGCGTTGACTTCAGTTCTATAGTCTGTCTATTCATAAAAACTCCTTTGCATTTAGTTTAGGCATTAAAAAACCCGCACTAGGCGGGTTCAGTGACATCCAGCGGAATCGCTGGAATTCTTATGAGAGCGTCTTTATCAGCAGTCGCAGCTGCCATGCGCTCAGATCGGAAGGGACAATGATGTCCGTTACCTTGTATGAGTCCAATGTTGGTCTTGTCGGTGCGGCAACTCGTCCATGTAATAGCTGCTGCTCACGCGGTAGTTCAAGCGGTTTGAACTTATTCGGTCGGCGAGTTGATCGTGGTTGATCGAGCTCGTTGCGATCTCTAGGACAGTACTCCTTGGCTGTCCCTTTATTTCGGAGAGGTCGGAATTTCGAATACTGCGTCTTTGAAAGAATCTCTCGATTGGCATCGTTGAGTGCAGCCTTGATTTCCTGTTGTTCCTTTACCTTTGCTTTCCTGAACTCTTTTGAATTGAGCGCATTGGCCAGGGCTGTCACAAGGACTTCCAGCTGCTCAGCACCGTTCAGGCTAGCTAGCGTGACGTAGGCAATCTTCAATTTTCCGCGGCGACCTTTGAATGACTCAATGAGATCCCTGAGTCGGGTCATGAAGTCCTCGACAAGCTTGTCGGTGCGGAATGAATAGAGGTTGGTTTTCACGCCGCGAATAGTCTCGACGACAACGCCACAGTCAGTGAGTGAGAGATCAGAATCCAAAAGGATTTGAAGCGCGAAGGGTGTCAGTGCGGTGAGGGGGGCGGGTGAAACTTTTAGCTTTTGTGTTGACAATTAAACCCCGCCTCGCCCGATGGATTATAATGATTTTTGTGGGTTTGTCAATACAAAAGGTGAAATATTTGCTGATTTAACAATAACTGGGTAAATCAATAACACTTTCCGGATCTTTAGCCCAACCCCTTGCTCCGGTTGTGGCCAGTGGAAATGCTGCTGCCGTCGGCACGCGAACTTCTCGAGGGGTTTCGCCGGCGGTCAGCGATCAGACCGGACTAAACGTGGCAGGGAATTTGCGACGAAAATCTGAAGGGGAGCAAGGGGAGAATCTCCGATCCGAAGTGACGCCGAAGACATTCCGAAGGATCCCAGTGCTTTGGATCGCCGCCAAAATGCTCGTAACGATCACCTCTGGGATTTCCCCTTTTCTTTTCTGATACCAAAGCCTGATGGCCTTCGTATAGAGCATCGCGTGTATCAGGGCTGTCCACGAAATGATGATCAGGACGATATAGTGAGCAGTGCGAAACATCGGTCCAGGCCGGTTACAAACGTCGGCGGCCACAATTGCCGCAGGCGCGCACTTATCTAGATTATTCCGGACCGTGGCCGATAAGCCCTTCGGCACTGCAGACACCCCGTAAGTTCAACTCCCCTCGCTCCCCTGTCGCGAAGGGGGCGTCAGGCGGCGCCCTGATCAGCGTGAGCCGACGAACGCTCCTGTGACGATATCCGTATTTCCGCACTGACAGACGGGTGATAGATCCCGCGGACTCGCGCGCTTGCGTCCCACCGCCGTCGGATCAGGTGCTTTGTTTCCGAATCCCTCCCACGCCGTTGCGCTTCGGCCCCAATCATCAGACGATACAACCACGAAACCTTTGCGTCCGCAGCTGCGGCAGTGTGCTTCGTATTTGTCGTGTTCCCAGCTCAAGTCGACCCTCCTTGCAACGGCTCACGCACGAACCCCATTAGCCAACTGGTTGAACGCGATTGCGCCGACATCGCGAATAAACAGCGACTCGCTTGCTTTGTGCATTTTATAGATTACCCCGCAGAACTCGTACGACATTAGTCCTGCAGAGCTGTGGCGAATCACAAAAGCAGGCCCCCCGCTCATCCCCCCTAAGCTTTCCGGTTCTGGCTCGCCTCCATCGCCGCTACGCACCCAATGTTCACGTTCGAACTGGCAGGCGATGTAATCGGTGTGGCGGTCCGTCACTCGGGCGGCACCCGAGCTGTACGTGCCGAAGTTGAACGCGTCGAAGGACTCAAGACGTCGTAAATCGCCGGGGAACCCACCAAAAGCTACAAAGTCGCCTATCTTCACCGGAACGGTTAGCGCGGAATTTAGCTCGAAGAAGTCTTGCCCGATTCCCATGTTGCCTTCCACAACCGTCATTGCCTGTGCCGCACTGAGTCGGATAACGCAGACATCGAGCGCGTCGTCCTCCGCCACGATTTGAGGGAGTGGGTCAAAATGGCAGTTTCCAACAGCGAAGAAACAATCGGCGTTGGCTTGCCGCACTCTCCTGTAATGCGCCAGTACATGAGCACACGTGACTACCAGCCACTCGCCATCCCTTCGGATTAATGTGGCGGTGCCGTTGTTCACCTTTGACGGGCGCAGGGGAGACGGGGGAACTCCGAAAAGGATGGGCCTGCAGAAGCGAAGCGGAAATTTCTGCAAGACCTCGCCAAGCCCGCCGGCTACGAGCGCCTTGGCTTCGTCGGGTGTCAATTGTGCGCTGGGAGGGGACATCCAGTACTCCGCCTACCCTGGCTCGCCCCGATACAGATACATTCCTTCCCCGAGGACTTTCCTAGGTCCAAAACACCGGTAGACTTCCAGTAGACCTCAGCGCCGAAAACATCCTGCGTTTTCCCGCAGAAAAACGCATATCAAGTTGGTAACCCCTTGGCTTCTTGCTGGAAACCAAATCACCCACGAAGTTACGCCTTCTCCCCCACCTGTAACTCCGCAGATTTGAAGGGAACTCCACACCCTCCTATCCCGCAGTAGCCATTTGGATTCTTCGCCAGATATTGCTGGTGATATTCCTCGGCGTAGTAAAGCACGGGCGCTGGGACGATCTCCGTCGTGATCGAGCCGTGACCGGCCTGTCGCAATGCACTCTGATACGCCGCCTTCGAGCGCTCAGCCGCCGCCAACTGCGCGCCGGACGTCGTGAACACGACTGAGCGGTACTGGGTGCCGACGTCGTTCCCCTGGCGCATCCCCTGCGTCGGGTCGTGGGACTCCCAAAACACGCGCAGGAGTTCGTCGTAGGACTTCGCCGCCGGGTCAAAGACAACGCGAACGACCTCCGCGTGGCCGGTCCGGCCCGAGCAGACCTCCTCGTAGGTTGGGTTCGGCGTGAAGCCGCCGGCATAGCCGACGGCCGTCGAGTACACACCATCGGTCTGCCAGAAGCGGCGTTCGGCGCCCCAGAAGCAGCCCAGGCCGAAGATCGCTTCCTCCAGATTCGGCGCGAACGGCGGCACGATGCGGTTACCGTTCACGAAGTGGCGAACTGGCACTCGCGGCGCTTCCGCGCGGCCGGGCAGTGCGTCGTTGCGCGATGGCAGGGTGGTCTTTCGGCTCTGGAAAATACCCATGGCGGCCTCCGGAGGGGTTGGGAGATTCTAGGCCGAACGCGGGCGGCTTGCCCGTAAGCCGCGGTCCAGTATCCTCGCGCTTTCGCGGAGCCCCAGCGCATGATCTCCGGCATCGAATCCGTGACCCTCGGCGTCCGCGATCTGGCAGCGGCCCTGCGCTTGTGGCGGGACGTGTGCGGCTTCAAGGTCGAGTCCGACACGCGCGCATCGGTGAGCCTGCTGTCGGTCTGGGGACTTGCGCCGTACGCCGACCTGCGGCTCGTCGAACTCTCGTGCGACGGCTACGCCTTCGGCCGCGTGCGGCTCGCGGAGGTCACCGACCCCGAGGCTCCGACCACGCGCCGCGACCACGGCTCTGACGCGGCCGACGAGCCCACCGACGTCGGGCCCAAGGCGCTTGATCTGTACGTCGCGCCGCCGCTTTCGGCCGCGATCGATGTGCTCGCCAAGGCCGGTTGTCAGCTCAGGGCCGGGCCCGTCCGCTTCGTCGTCCGCGACAGCGATTCGGAGGAGGCACTGCTGACCGGTCCGGCCGCGATCCCGCTCCTGCTGATGGTCGGGCACCGGCATCCGCAGCGCGCCCAGCGCGCCCTGCCGCCGCCGGGCGGGACGAGCGAGGTTGCGACCGTTTCGGTGGTCCTGGCGAACCTGGACACGACGCGTCGCTTCTACGTCGACGGACTCGGCCTGAGCGCCGACGACATCGACGACGAACTCGCCGGCGACGAGCGGCGCAGGGTCTGCCGCCTGTTCGGCGTGCCGGAGGACTCGCGGGTGTCGCTCGTGCTGTTCCGGGATCCCTTGCAGCCGAGCGGAAAGATCCTCGGCGTGCACTTCCACGAGCGCACGACACGCGAGCTCGCGAACCCGATGCGGCCGGGTAACGTCGGGGTCAACCTGTTCAGCACCCGCTGCGCAAACCTCGAGGCGCTGCGCGACCGCCTGCAGGCCGCCGGTCTCGCCGGCCACCTGCCGATCCTGCACGTCGCCCTAGGCGACGGCATGCCGGCCCGCGTGATGCTGACGCGGGGGCCGAACGGCGAGCTATTCGAGTTCATCGAGCGCTGAGTCGCGCCCGCGGCAGGCGTCAGGGCTTGGCCGGTTCCGCGGGCTTGTCCGTCGCGACGGGGGACGAGTACGGATCGAAACCCGGCTGCGCACGCTCCGCGGCGCGTTTGCTCTGCTCCTCCTGCAGGCGCCTCAGCTGCCGCTGCCGCTCGAACTCCGCGCCACGCTCGTCGACGTGCTTCGACTCTTCCGCCTTGGCGACGCGTTCGACGGCTGCCCGCGCGTTCTCGCACTCGACATCGGTCGCGGCAAGGCGCTTGTTCGCCGCGCAGCGGACGACGATGCCCTGCAGCAGTTCGGGATCCGCTGCCAGCTCGGCCACGGTGTGTGGAGGCGGACGCGGCGCCCCGCACCCCGCGACAATCGTCACGACCAACGTTGCCGTCAACGTACCAAGTCTGCTCATACCGAACCCCCATGCGGCCCCGGTCCCGGTGATCGATCCGGACGGGCTGCGCCGCTATCGTAAGGGAGGCCACACGCCCCGCCTACGGGCGCTCTGTGACGCAGTTCACAGCCGGCGACACGGGTCACGGCCGGGGGTTCGGCCGTCGGCGCGCCTGCAGCCCCCGTCGGCCCACTGCCGGCGGGGCGCCACGGCGGCCTGCGCCGTGGCCGGCGAGCCGGCGGCAACCGCCGATCCGGACGTGGGGACCGGTGGACGGTGAGGTCGACGGCACTTCCCTGCTTGGCGCCAATTCGTTAACGTCACGCGTCCCCGAGGGCCCGCCATGAGCATTGCCAACGAACACAACCTCCACCTCGGCCCGACGCCCGCCGTCCGGCCGTTCGGGATCCGGGTCAAGCTGCGCCGCGGGGACCCGTTCCGCCTACTGCTGGGTGACGACTGGCAGAAGCTCCACTGGTACCCGAGTGCCGACCAGCGGGATGCCGCCCTCACGGAGATGAGTCGCCGGCACGAGTACTCGCGAATCGGCGACCAGCCCGCGCTGCTGTTCGAGAAGATCGAGCGCCTCGCCGAGAGCCGCGGGCGCTAGAAGGTCCTGCCGAGGAAGAGGTAGTAGGACATCGTGCCGGCCTGGTCGTACCCGGTTCCGACGTAGACCGGCCTGAACAGGGTTTCTAGACCGATGAATGCCGCGCCATCCTTGCGCGCCGACGCGAAGCCCGCGTCGCCGCGCCGTTGCCAAACGTTGCCCGCCTCAGCCGACAGCCCGACGTAGGTCGGCACGTCGAACACGCCGTCCGCGCCACTGCCGATCTTGCGTAGGTACACCAGCCGCGTAACCCCGAAGTGCGGTCCACTCAGGACCTCGGCGTTGACGCCAGACAGGTTCAGGAAGCCGCCGAGCGGGAAGTAGCTCTGGACGCCGGGCGCCGCCGACAGCGCGCTGCCGGCAGTGGTCCAGAACACCAGCGTGTTGCGGTCGGCGCCGAGCGTCGCACGCTGCGCGTCCCACTCCAGCGTGAACAGTTCGCCGTGGCGCGGAAAGTCGACGTTGTCCAGCCGGTCGAAGCTGAGGCGCACGAAGTACCCCCCTGCCGGAAAGTCGTCGAGTCCGGGATCTGCGACATCGGTGCGCCGACGCGCAGCTGCGTGCTGACAGTCACGTGCAGGAGCCCGGCACGGATCTCGCCCCAGTCGCTGAACTCGCGACCGGAGTCGATGCCGAAATTCGTCTCCCGCACACGGTACTCGCCGAGCAGTGGCGTATCGTCCCGCACCCGCACGCTGCGCGAGTCGAACTTGAAGTGCGGCGCGACGAGCCATGGTGACGCGTAGCCGAGCGGCTGGAAGAACTCGGCACCGAACAGCGGCTGCTCGCCGACCTTCAGGTCGATGGTCCACTCCGCCATGTAGGGGTTCACCTCGGTGAGCAGGAAGCGCACGCCGGAGGTGAAGTTGTTGTTGCCCTGGAAGTCGTCCTGCAGGTCGAGTCCGAACCGAAGGTAGTTGGGGCCCCAGCTCCTGCGACGGGCGCTGACCTCTAGTCCGTCCTGATCGCCATCGTGCACGACCTAGTAGTCGAGAGTCTCGAACAGGTCGCGGCCGTAGAGCGCACGGATCGCCGGCGCGATCGTCGGCGCGTCCGCCGGCTGGCCGAGCAGCGGGCTCAGCGCCGCCTCGATGAACTTGCGGTAGTCGCCCGAGTCGGGCGCCGCGCGCACGAACTCGATCGTCGGCGCCTTCGGCGTCTGGCCGCGCGCCAGGAAACGCGCGTAGTCCGACTCCGGCACCGACAGTGATGCGAGGCCCGTCGTTGCGCGCCGCGCTGCCGCCTCGCCGGCATCGATCGCCTCGTGAACCCGCGTGAAATCGACCGACGTCATCGAGCCGAGCTCGGGCTCGATCACGACGTCGCGAGCGGTGAGCGCTCGGCGCCTGCGCTCGGTCTCGCGGTTGATCAGGATCGAGATCATCTCGTTCGACACGGATAGCAGCGAATCGAGCTCCTTGCCCGGCCGGAGGGGCGAACTGACGTCGACGGCGATGATCACGTCCACGCCCATGTCGCGGGCCAGATCGACCGGCAGGTTCTCGACCAGTCCGCCGTCGACCAGCAGCCGCCCGTCGACCTCGACCGGTGCGAACACGCCGGGCGCGGCCATGCTGGCGCGGACGGCCGTGGCGAGCGAGCCGCGCGCGAACACGACGGCGGCGCCGGTCGACAAGTCCGTCGCGAGTGCCCGGAACGGCAACGGCAGGCTGTCGAAATCCTTCGCGTCGGCGACCCGCAGCGTCGCGGCCCGCAGCATCTCGTTGAGCTTCTGGCCCTGGATGAGCCCGCGCGGGAAGCGCAGCGTCCCGCCGCGCAGGCCGATCGGCGTGCGAACGAGGAACTCGCGGTCATCCTGCTTGCGGCGGAAGTTCAGCGTCTCGCGCGGCGGACGGTCGCGGAAGGCGTCCTGCCAGTCGACCGAGCCGATCAGCTGCTCGATCTCGGCCGCGGACATGCCGCTCGCGTACAGCGCTCCAACTATCGCACCCATGCTTTTGCCGGCGATCGCGTCCACGGGCACGCGCCGTTCCTCGAGGACCTTCAGGATCCCGATGTGGGCCGCGCCACGCGCACCACCGCCGGAGAGCACGAGCCCGACCCGGGGGCGCGCGGCCGTGGAGCCGCCGTCGGCGTCCGGCGCTGACGGCGGCGTGGGCTGCGCCCGCGCAGGCGCGGTGAGGAACAGCGCGGTCGAAGCGATCAGTGCTGGGAGAAGACGATGACTCGGCATGCTGCGATCGCGACGCGTGGCGTTCGAAATCGTAGCAGACGGGCCGCGGGCCGAGAGCCGGCCGGGCCGCGGTGCGGATCAACCGGCCGTCGCGCCGGCGGGCGGTCAGGTCAGTGCGAGGGCCGCTCCGGCGAGCGCGGTGCCGAGCAACGCGCCGGCAAGCACGTCCGTCGGATAGTGCAGGCCCAGCACGACGCGCGAGGCGGCGATCAGCGACGCGAACGGCACCAGCACCCAGCCGAGTGCAGGGAAATACGCCGTCGCGAGCACGGTGAACGACACGGCGTGCAGCGTGTGCCCGGACGGGAAGCTGTAGCGGTCGAGTGGCGCCGCACCGGCGTGGATACCGGCGAACGTAATGTAGGGCCGCTCGCGAACCAGGCGGTGCTTGAGCGCCTTGTAGAGCAGCACGCCCGCGATTCCGGTCGCAGACATCACGAGCGCGGGCTTCAAGCCGGCCTCGCCGTTCCAGACCGGAATGAGGAGCACCAGCACGTACCAGGCGAGTCCGTCGCCGAGGCGGCTGACGATCACGAAAAGTTCGCGCAGCGCCGGACGCTGCAGGCCACGATTGAGGCGGCGGCAAAGCCGATGCTCATAGGCATCGACCCGCTGGAAGAGGCGTGCGCTGCGACTCGCCATCATGGGGCAACCCCGAACGGACCCGGCGGGTCCGCCTGCCCCGGACACTGCGCCCGCCATGCGTCGCGGCCGTGAACCTACTGTGACAATTTATTGAAAGTCAGCCGCTTACGAGACAAACCGCACGCTTTTCTCAGCCGCCTCTCGGCCTCCAGCGGCCGAGCAGCAGCGCGTTCGTGACGACGCTCACGCTGGAGAACGCCATCGCCGCCCCCGCGACCACCGGGCTCAGGAAGCCGAGCGCCGCCAGCGGCACGCCGGCGAGGTTGTAGACCAGCGCAAAGAACAGGTTCTCGCGGATCTTGCGCTGCGTCCTGCGCGCGATATCCAGTGCGTCGACGACCGCGCGCGGATCGGCGCGCACGAGCGATACGCCGGCAGCGGCGATCGCCACGTCAGCGCCCGAGCCCATCGCGATGCCGAGGTCGGCCGCGGCGAGCGCCGGCGCGTCGTTGATGCCGTCGCCCACCATCGCGACCGCACCATGGCGAGCCCGCAATTCGCCAATCAGCCGGAGCTTGTCCTCGGGCAGCACGTTGGCGTGGATCCGGTCGATGCCGACCTCAGCGCCGAGCGCGCGCGCACCCGCCTCGTGATCACCGGTCACGAGCACGCTGTCGATGCCGATCGCCGCCAGCGCCGCGACTGCCTCCCGCGCCGTCGGCCGCGCCGTGTCGGCGAACGAGAACGCGGCCAGTACGACGGGTGCGGCGCCGACGTCGGCAAGCACCGCGATCGCACGCCCCGCCGCCGACTCCGCGGCAAGCCACGACGCGGCAGGCGCAGGGTCGACGCCGCTGCGCTCCAGGAAGCGCGCTGTGCCGAGCAGGCAACGGCGTCCGTCGACGCTGCCGCTGATGCCGAGGCCGGGCGCCGCCACCACGTCGGACGCCGCGGGCACGTCGAGGGCAGACTTCGCCGCGGCGTCGATGACGGCCCGGGCGAGCGGGTGCTCGCTGCCTCGCTGTAGCGCGGCGGCGATAGCGAGCGGGTCGCGTGCTGCCGTGGCGAAGACTTGGCTGGCGACGAGCCGGGGCCGGCCCTCGGTCAGCGTCCCGGTCTTGTCGAATGCCACGACGCGCACCCGCGCCGCGTGTTCGAGCGCCTCGGCGTCCCGGATCAGAATCCCGGCACGCGCCGCGGCGCCGGTCCCGGCCACGAGCGCCGCCGGAGTCGCGAGGCCCAGAGCGCACGGACAGGCGATCACCAATACGGCCACCGCCCGCAGCAGGCAGGTTGCGGGCCCGGCACCCGCGATCCACCACCCCAAGCCGGTCGCGATCGCAACCACGACGACCGCGGGGACGAACCACGCCGCGACGCGGTCGACGAGCCGCTGGATCGGTGCCTTGGTCGACTGCGCATGCTCGACCAGGCGAGCGATGCGCGCGAGGGCGCCATCGGCGGCGGCGGCGCTCGTCTCGACGAGGATCCGGCCGGTGCCGTTCAGCGTGCCGCCGAGGACGCTGGATCCCGGCGCGACGGCCACCGGCAGGCCCTCGCCGGTCACCAGCGACTCGTCGATCTCGGTGCTACCCTCGCGCACGACACCATCGACGGCGACGCGCTCGCCGGGCCGCACGATGACGAGGTCGCCCCTGCCGACCGCGGCGATCGGCACCTCGGCCTCGACGCCGTCCACCAGTACCCGCGCACGCTCCGGGGCGAGCGCGTGGAGGCGGCGCACGGCGTCCGCGGTGCTGCGCCGTGCACGGGTCTCGAGCCACTTGCCGAGCAGCACCAGCGTGATGACGACGGCCGAGGCCTCGAAGTACAGGTGCGGCGCATGACCCGCGCGCGCGCCGGCCGCGAGTTCCCACAGCGACAGCCCGTAGGCCGCGGTCGTGCCGACCGCGACCAGCAAGTCCATGTTGCCGGCGCCGTCCAGCAGCGCGCGCCAGCCCGCGCGGTAGAACCTCGCGCCGAGCCAGAACTGCACCGGCGTCGCGAACGCGAGCTGGACGAGCCCCGGCAGCATCAGGTGCAGACCGAAGGGGCCCGCCAACATCGGCGCGACGAGCGGCACCGACAAGGCCGCGCCGGCGAGCACCCGCGAGCGGTCGCGCCGGTCGGCGGCCCGCAGCCGCTCCTCCGACGCCGCCGGCGGCTCAGCGTCGGACACCGGCCGCGCCTCGTAGCCGATCCGCTCGATTGCGGCGACGAGTGCCGCGGTCGAGGTAGCCGCGTCCGGGTACCGGCCCTCGGCGATCGCCGCAACGGCGCGCTCGGTCGCGAAGTTGACGCTCGCGGACAGGACGCCGGGCACGGCCTTGAGCGCCCGTTCGACGCGGGCAACGCACGCGGCGCAGGTCATACCGCCGACCTCGATGCGGTGCTCCGCGGCTATAATGGTGGCCATATGCAATTCCAGATTGAAAACATGACGTGTGGCGGCTGCGCGCGCTCGGTGACCGCGGCGATCCGAAGCCTGGACCCGGGCGCGACGGTCCGGGCCGACCCGCCGGCGCGCGTCGTCGACGTCGAGTCGGTTCGCAGCGAGGCCGAGATCCGGGCCGCCCTCACGAGCGCAGGGTTCCCTCCGCGCTGACGGGGCCCGGCAAGCGGACGTCCCGCGGGAGCATCGCACGATGCCGCCGCGCGCGCCCCCCCTGTCAACGTGGATTCCCGCAGCGGGGGCCGGCGATCGCGCCGCGAAGTCGGGTGAAAACCCTGTGATAACATTCACGTTTAGCCTGCGCGCGCCCCGCGCGCTACGTTTCTTGGGAGCTGCACCCGATGGCGACAGTCAAGTACACCATGCCGGCCGGCGGCCAGCGCATCACGATCCACGACGGCAAGCTGCAGGTCCCCGACCAGCCGGTCGTACCGTTCATCGAGGGCGACGGTACCGGTCCGGACATCTGGCGAGCGAGTGTGCGGGTGCTCGACGCCGCGGTCGCGAAAGTTTACGGCGGGCGTCGCAAGATCCACTGGCTCGAGGTTCACGCGGGCGAGAAGTCCAACAAGCTCTTCAATACCTGGCTGCCCGATGAGACGGTGGCGGCCTGCCGCGAATACCTCGTCTCGATCAAGGGTCCGCTGACCACTCCGATCGGTGGCGGCATCCGCTCCCTCAACGTCGCGCTCCGGCAGATGCTCGACCTGTACGTCTGCCTGCGCCCGGTGCGCTGGTTCAAGGGCGTGCCCTCCCCGGTGAAGGCGCCCGAGAAAGTCGACATGGTGATCTTCCGCGAGAACACGGAGGACATCTACGCCGGCATCGAGTTCGAGGCAGGTACCGCCGACGACCAGAAGTTCCTGGAGATGTTCAAGCAGGCCTTCCCGAAGCAGTACAGCAAGATCCGCTTCCCCGATTCGTCGGGCATCGGCATCAAGGCCGTGTCCCGCGAGGGTACTGAGCGGCTGTTCCGCGCCGCTGTCGAGTACGCGATTGTCAACAAGCGCAAGAGCGTGACGATCGTGCACAAGGGCAACATCATGAAGTTCACGGAAGGCGCGTTCCGGAACTGGTCGTACGCCCTCGCGGAGCGCGAATTCCCGGGGCAGACCTACGGCTGGGAGCAGTGGGAACGTACCAAGGCCGCCAAGGGCGAGAAGGCCGCCAACGCCGAGATGGACGAGGCCAAGAAGGCGGGCAAGATCATTATCAAGGACGCGATCGCGGACATCACGCTGCAGCAGGTGCTGACGCGGCCGGATGAGTTCGACGTCATCGCGACGCTGAACTTGAACGGCGACTACCTGTCGGACGCCCTCGCCGCCCAGGTCGGCGGCATCGGCATCGCACCGGGCGGCAACATCAACTACATGACCGGCCACGCGGTCTTCGAGGCGACACACGGCACCGCCCCGAAATACGCCAATCTGGACAAGGTCAATCCGGGGTCGGTGGTCCTGTCCGGCGAGATGATGCTGCGCTACATGGGCTGGTTCGAGGCCGCCGACGCGATCATCCACGCGATGGACCGGGCGATCGGCGCCAAGGTCGTCACCTACGACTTCGCGCGGCTGATGCCCGGCGCGCGCGAGGTCAAGTGCAGCGAGTTCGCCGACGAACTGATCAAGCACCTCTGAGGCTGGCGTGGCAGCGACCCCCGCGCCGGCGGCGCTGGCGCGCGAGTGCGCCGCGGATGCGGTCGACGCATTCGAGCGCTACAACGCGGAGTTCCGCGCGATCACGCGGCGCGCGCCGGTGCATTTCGAGGAGCGCGACTGGCACAGCAGCCAGCGCGATGCAGTCGAGCGCATCGAGCTCTACGGTCGCTACGTCGACCGCACCGTCGCGTCGCTCAGGCTACGCCTGGGCGGCGAAACGACCGACCGGACGCTGTGGGCGTCGATCAAGGACGAGTTCGCGCGCCTGATCGACGCGCTGCCGGACGCAGAGTTCCGGAAGACGTTCTTCAACTCGCTGACGCGCACCTTCTTCGGCACGGTCGGCGTCTCGCCCGAGATTGAGTTCGTCGCGCTCGGTCTCGACCCGCTGGCAAGGGTCGCCGAGTATGACTTCCTGACGCACTATCCGAATCGCGGCTCGCTGCAGTTGCTGTTCGAGGAGGTCCTGTCGGCCTTCCGCTGCAAGGCGCCCTGGCGCGACTTCGAGCGCAGCGCGCGGCACGTCGCCGAGGAGGTGGAGCGCCACTGCCACACCGTCGGCGAGCACCGCGCGGTCGAGCGCGTAGAGATGATCCGCCCGGCGTTCTACCAGATGACGCGCGCCTACCTCGTGGGCCGCGCCACGGGCCGCGGCTGGCAGATGCCGCTCGTCATCGCGCTCAAGAACACCGAACGCGGGTTGCTCGTCGACGCGGTCATGACCCGCGACGCCGACGTCTCGGTGCTGTTCAGCTTCACCCGCTCGTACTTCCACGTCGACCTGGAGCGCGTCGGCAAGGCACTGCTGTTCCTGCACCAGCTGATGCCGCACAAGCCGGTGAGCGAGCTGTTCACGGTCATCGGGCGCGCCAAGCAGGGCAAGACCGAGCGCTACCGCGAGCTGTTCCGTCACCTGCAGACCGCGACCGACCAGTTCGTGCTGGCGCCTGGAGAGCGCGGACTGGTCATGGTCGTGTTCACGCTGCCGTCGTTCGACGTGGTGTTCAAGCTGATCCGCGACCGCTTCCCCGCGCAGAAGAATATCGTCCGCGACGACGTGCTCCGCAAGTACGAGTTCGTCTTCAAACACGACCGGGCCGGGCGCCTGGTCGATGCCCAGGAGTTCAAGCGGCTGCGCTTCCCGCGCGGCCTGTTCGAGAAGACCCTGCTCGACGAGCTACTGTCCGAGACCGCCGGTTCCGTGCACGAAGACGGCGACGACCTGATCATCGACCACTGCTACATCGAGCGGCGCATGACGCCGCTCAACATCTACCTTCGCGAGGCGAGCCCGGAGGATTGCGCGCTGGCCGTGCTCGAGTACGGACAGGCGATCCGCGACCTCGCCTACACGAACATCTTCGCGGGCGACCTGTTGCTGAAGAACTTCGGCGTGACGCGCAACCGGCGTGTGATCTTCTACGACTACGACGAGCTGTGCCTCGTAACCGACTGTCGCTTCCGGGAGCTGCCGGAGGCTCAGTCCGACGAGGACGAGATGCGCGGCGAGACCTGGTACTACGTCGCCGACAACGACGTCTTTCCGGAGACGTTCATCAACTTCCTCGGCTTCGAGGACACGATGCGCGAGGTGTTCCTCAAGGCGCACGGCGAGGTCCTGACCGCGGAGTGGTGGCGCGGCGTCCAGGAGCGCCTGCGGGCGGACGACGTCCTCGAGGTCCTGCCGTACGGCGCGCACCGCGTCCGGGTCGCGAGCAGCGCCTGACTCGCCCCGAAGTGCGACGCCGTTCACACCGGCGCGGTTCAGGCACGCCCGCGGCCGGCTGATCCGCCGTGATGCGGCGTAGAACGCCGCAGCCCCGCCCTTCGGGAATCGGCCCTTGATGGAACCAGGCATGGCTCACGCCAAGCGCAGCGAAGCGCGCACCGCGGCCCCCCACGGCGCCGTCGAATGCCTCTGTCCCGCGCCGTCGCCGCACGGTCCTGGTCCTCGGCGACGACCCCGTGCTTCGCGACCGCCACGCCGCCGCGGCCGTCGCCGCCGGCTACGACTGCACCGCCGCCGCATGCCCGGACGCGGGCTTGTACACGGACACGTTGCGGCCGCACGCACTGATCGTCGAGCTCGACGTCAGTTCCGCTGCCGCCCTCGAGGAGCCCGCCGCGCTGCGCGGACGCTTGCCGCGGGCCACGGCGCCGACGATCGCGCTGGTGACGGCGATCGACGACGCGAGCGTCGAGCGCGCCGCCAAGCACGGCGTCACGGACATCCTGCCGCGCGGCGTCGCCGCCGCGCTCGTGCTGCACCGGCTCGGCCACGTACTGCGCATTCACGAACTGCTGCGCGGCTGGCGCGCCACCGAGGTCCGTCGCCGGGCGGTCACCCAGGCAATTCCCGACACGCTGCTACGGGTCGACGGCCGCGGCTCGATCCGCGAGGTGATCGCGGTCGGCAAGACGGCCCTCGGCCTCGCGCTCGACGCGCACGGATCGGGTCGGCGCGACGACCTCCTGCCGGTACCCGCCGACTGCAGCTTCGCCGACCTGTGCGCCGCGGTGCTGAGCCGCGGCACCGTCGCGCAGCGGCAGTTGCTGCGCAGCGACGGCGACGCCGTCAAGATCCCGGACTTCCGTGCCGCGCCCTTGGGCGACGGTCACTGCCTCGTGATCCTGCGCGACGTCAGCGACCAGCAGGCGACCGATAGCGACCTGCGACGTGCACTGCACTACGACCACCTGACGGGGCTCCCGAACAGGGCACGGTTCATGTCCTGCGTCGACGACGCCCTGAACGACGGGCCGCCGCCTGCCTCGAGCGTCGCGGTGCTGCGCGTGCAGGTCGACCAGTTCCGCCGCATCGAGCAGTCACTCGGGCCCGCCGCCGCGGACGAGTTGCTGGCCGAGGTCGGCCGGCGCCTGATCTGGCTCAGCGAAGAGGCCGGCAGTCCGCCGCCGCCCCCGCCGGGGCGGCTCGCGACGGCGGGACGTCCGCACCAGGTGGCCTTCGCGGTGGTCGCGGTCGACCTCAGGAACCGCGGTGCCTGCGACGTGCTCGCCGAACAGATCCGCACCGAGATGGCGCGGCCGATCTCGATCAACGGCCGCGAGGTGCGCGCGACGGTCGTCATCGGCATCAGCCTGTGGCCCGAGAACGGTGCCGACCCAGACGCCCTGCTGCGCAATGCGGCGCTCGCGGCCAATCACGCGCGCGCCGACGGCACGGCGCGCCTCTACACCGACACGATGCGCCTGCGCTCCCTGCGCAGCCTCGACATCGAGCAGCACCTGCAGCAGGCGCTCGAGCGCAACGAACTCTCGCTGCAGTACCTGCCGAAGGTCGCCGTCGGGCGGCGCCGCCTGATCGGCTTCGAGGCGCTGCTGCGCTGGGAGGCGCCCGCGCTCGGGCGCGTCTCGCCGGCGGAGATCATCCCCGTGGCGGAGCGGTGCGGCCTGATCCAGGGGCTCGGCGCTTGGGTCCTGCGCCACGCGTGCGCCGACGCCGTGCGCTTCAGTCGCGCCGCCGATGAGCGGCTGACGATGGCGATCAACGTATCGGCCGGCCAGTTCGCCGGCGGCGACCTCGTCGCCATGGCCTGCGACGCGGCCGCCGATACCGGCGCGCAACCGTCGCTGATCGAACTCAAGTTGACGGAATCGGTGCTGATGCAGGACGTGGGCAATGCGCTGCGGATCTTCAAGGAGCTGTGCGAGGCCGGGTTCCGGCTGTCGATCGACGACTTCGGTACCGGCTATTCGAGCCTCCAGTACCTGCGCCGCCTGCCGGTGAACGCGCTCAAGAGCGACCGTTCCTTCGTGAAGGACATCGCCGACGACAAGTCGGCGAACGCGATCTGCGCGGCGGTCGTCGGCCTCGGCCAGAGCCTCGGTCTCGAGGTGATTGCCGAGGCAGTCGAGACCGTGGCGCAGGACAGCACACTGCGCGCCCGCGGCTGCACCCGGCTGCAGGGGTACCTGATCAGCCGGCCGATGCCGGCGAGCAGCGTCGCCGGCTGGATCAGCCGCGGCGAGTACCTGCGCGCCGTGGACCGCGCCGACCCGCCGCTGCGGACCGACTACTGAGCGTCCGGCGCTAGGCGAAGGCCACGTCGAGCGCCGCGGTCAGATCCTCGATCAGGTCGTCAGGGTCCTCGATGCCGATCGACAGCCTCGCGGTCGTCGGCGCGATGTCCGAGTGCCGGCGCTGCTCCGCAGTCAGGTCGCGCGGCTGCAGCAGCTGCGGCGGCACGATCAGCGACTCGGTCGACCCGAGGCTCGCGGCGATCGCAAACAGCCGCAGCGCGTCGGCGAACCGCCGGCTGTTCTCGGGCGTGCCGGCCAGGTCGATCGTGACGACGGAGCCGAAGTCCCGCATCTGGGCCTTGGCGAGCGAGTGGCCGGGGTCCGTGGCGAGGCCCGGGTAGCGAACCCGGAGGACGCGCGCGTCGCGCGCGAGGAAATCGGCGACGCGCGCCGCCGACTGGCACTGCGCGGCGCGGCGGAGCTGATAGGTCTTGAGGCCGCGCTGCACGAGGAATGCGGCATGCGGGTCGAGCGTCGGTCCGAGCGCGGTCGCCTGGGTCCGCACCTTCTGCACGAGCTCGGCGGCGCCGATCACCGCACCGCCCATCACGTCGCCATGCCCGGCGGCGTACTTGGTCAGGCTGTGGATGTAGAGGTCGATGCCGAATTCGCCGTGGGACTCGAACCCCGCGAACGTGTTGTCGATCGCCGTCAGCGCCCCGTGCCGGCGCGCGCAGCCCACGAGGTGCGCGATGTCGGGGATCTTGAGCACCGGGTTCGTCGGCGACTCGAACCAGACCAGTCGCGTCGGGCGTTCGGCGAGCGTCCGCTCGATCCCCTCGCGGTCCTCGATCGACAGCATCGTGTGGGCGACGCCGAATCGCGACAGCGTGCGCGTGATCAGCCCGCGCGTCGGTCCATAGGTCTCGACGAATGCCAGCAGGTGGTCGCCTTGCGACAGCAGCGCGATCAGCGTCACGGCGACGGCCGCGAGGCCGGAACCGACCGCGAGGCAGTCCTCGCCGCCTTGCAGCTCGGCGAGCAGCGCCTCGAGGTCGCTGACGGTCGGATTGGCGACGCGGCTGTAGTGGAAGCCCTGGCCCGGACCGCTCCACGCGCGCTCCGTCGCGGCGAGGCTCTCGAGCTCGAACTTGACCGACTGGTAGATCGGCGCGGTGAGCGGCTGGTTGCCGGGCGGCAGCGGCGTGTGCGGCGGGTGGTTGACCCGGGTGCGGGGCTTCATCGCGCGGTTCTCCTGACGATCGGCAAAGCGTTTCGGCATTCAAGCACACGGGGGCGCGTGCGGCCATGGGTGACGATTGCATTGCGCCGGAGCGGCGGCGAGAATCACGCGGCTGCCGAGCGCCCCGGAGAATGCGATGGACTTTGCGCTGAACGACGACCAACTGCTCATCCAGACTGCGGCGCGCGAGTTCGCGACCAAGGAGATCGCGCCGACGGCGCAACAGTTCGACGCCACCGGCGAGTTTCCCAGCGAGAACATCCGGAACGCCGGCGAGCTCGGCTTCATGGCCGTCGAGGTGCCGGAACGCTACGGCGGCTCCGGCCTCGATGCGATCAGCTTCTGCGTCATGATGGAGGAGATCGCGGCCGCGGACGCCGCCCACTCGACCATCATCTCGGTCAACAACTCCTTGTATTGCAACGGCATCGTGCAGTTCGGCACCGAGGCCCAGAAAGAGCAGTTCGTGCGGCCGATCGCCTCGGGCGCCGAGATCGGCTGCTACGGGCTGACCGAACCGCAGTCCGGCTCGGACGCCTCGAGCATGCGCACCCGCGCCGTGCTCTCGGCCGACGGCTCGCACTACACGATCAGCGGCAAGAAGTCGTGGATCACTTCGGGACCCGTGGCGCGGTACATGCTGCTGTTCGCGACCGTCGATCCCGCCCGGGGCGCCAAGGGCGTGACGGCCTTCCTGATCGACGCGCACGAGGCGGGCTACCTGCGTGGCAAGACCGAACCGAAGCTCGGCATCCGCGCCTCGGCGACCTGCGAGATCGAGTTCGCGGGCTACCGCGTGCCGGTGGCCAACCGTCTCGGTGCCGAGGGCCAGGGGTTCCAGATCGCGATGACCGTGCTCGACGCCGGCCGGATCGGCATCGCCGCGCAGGCCGTCGGCATCGCCCGCGCCGCGTACGACGCCTCGCTGCTCTACGTCCGGGAGCGCAAGGCCTTCGGCAGCGCGATCGGCAGTTTCCAGATGATCCAGGCCAAGCTGGCCGACATGAAGTGCCGCATCGACGCCGCGCGCCTGCTGACGCTGCGCGCCGCCTGGAACAAGCGCGAGTGCGCGAGGCGCGGCGAGCGCAACACGACGGAGGCCTCGGTGGCCAAGCTGTTCGCGTCGGAGACGGCGATGTTCTGCGCCCACCAGGCCGTGCAGATCCACGGCGGGCTCGGGTACAGCAAGGAACTGCCGATCGAGCGTTACTTCCGCGACGCGAAGATCACAGAGATCTACGAGGGCACGAGCGAGATCCAGCGCCTCGTCATCGGGCGCCAGGAGACCGGACTGCGCTGATCAGTAGCCGTCGATGACGGCGCGGATGTGCTCGGCGTGGCTGCACAGCGCCAGCATCTCCGTGACGCCCCAGCCGAAGTGCGCGGCGACCGGATCCGCGGCGAGCGCGTCGGCAGCGAGCGTCCCGGAATTCGCGAGCATGTGCTCCGCCAGGTGATGGGCGAGGTAGACAGTGGCGCAGGCGTCCTTGCGCTCGACCGCGTCCGCCCAGCTCCGCCAGCCCGAGACGACGCTGATGACGGCGTCCGGGAGCCTCCACGACTCCGCCAGTTGGGTGCCGACGGCGGCGTGGAATTCGGCCACGAGGGAGTCGACCTCGGCGTCTGACAACGGCGTGGCGGCGCGGCGCGAGAGCTCGGCGATCGCCTGCAACGCGGCGGGCTTTCCGATCTCGTGCAGCAGGCCGGCGAGGTAGCTCGGCTCGCCCTGGCAGCCGGCAGTGTCCGCCACCAGCCGGGCCCATTGCGCGGTGCCGACGGCCTGCTTCCAGAGTCGCTGCGCGCGCGCCTTCTGGCCGGGCACGTTCAGCAGCTTCCCCTGGACCGCGACCGTGAAGGCGATGTCCGACACCTCGGCCATGCCGAGCCAGCTGATCGCGTGCTGCAGCGACTCGATCGGATGGCGCGGCTGGTAGATCGCTGATTTCGCCACACGCATCACGTGTGCGGCCAGCGCCTGGTCGCCGATGATCATGCGCGCCAGGCTGGAGGCGTCGGCATCCGGGCTGCCCGCCACCGAGACCACCTTGGCCGCGATCTCCGGAAGCATCGGCAGGTCGAGTTCGCCGCGCGTCATCTGCCCGACGAACAAGCCGCGGATGAATTCGTAGTTATCGGCCTCGACGAGCTGACGGACGCGTTCGATGGACAACGGAGGTCTCCGGAGGGGCCATGCCTCTACGTTCTCGTAGCGGCCGCAGGCGCCCGATCTTGAATCCGTTGCGGGTGCTGCGAATTGTGAGCCGCGTCACGCACGGCCGCCGCGCGGCGGCTACAGACGCGACAACCGCTCCGCCGCGGCAACCAGCGTCGCGTCCTCCTTGGCGAAGCAGAGCCGTACCAGGCGCTCGCCGGGCGGCGGAGCGCTGCAGAAGGGCGACACCGGAATCGTCGCGACCCCGTGCCGGCGAATGAGGTCGAGCGCGAACTCCGTGTCGGGCCGGTCCGAGATCGCCGAATAGTCGACCAGCTGGAAATATGTCGAACGCGCGGCAGTCAGCGTGAGCCGTGAACCGCCCAACAGCGCGACCAGCCGATCGCGCTTTGCCTGGTAGAAGGCCGGCAGCTCGTCCTCCCATTCCGGATGCTCCCGCATGAAGTCGGCGATCGCGTGCTGCAGCGGCGTGGCGATCGCGAAGGTCACGAACTGGTGCACCTTGCGCAGCTCCGCGGTCAGCGGCGGCGGCGCGACGCAGTAGCCGATCTTCCAGCCGGTCGCGTGGTAGGTCTTGCCGAAGGACGACGCGACGACGCTGCGCTCGGCGAGCTCGGCGTGGCCATTCAGGCTCACGTGCCGGACGCCGTCGTAGACCATGTGCTCGTACACCTCGTCGGCGATCACGAACGCGCCGGTCGGGCGCAGGCTCTGCGCCAGCCGGTCGAGGTCGGCGGGTGACAGGCACGCACCGCTCGGATTGTGCGGGCTGTTCACCATCATGACCCGGGTCCGCGGGCCGATCGCATCCGACAGGCGCTGCCAGTCGATCCCGAACCCCGGTCGCGCGAGCGGCACGCGGCGCGGCACCCCGCCGCACAGCTCGATGATCGGCTGGTAGCTGTCGTAGGTGGGCTCCAGCAGCACCACTTCGTCCCCCGGATGGACGAGCGCCATCATGGAGATGGCGAGCGCCTCCGTGCCGCCGCAGGTGACGGTGATCTCCGAGTCCGGCGACGCGCTGCGTCCGTAGTGGCGAGCGACCTTGGCGGCGATCCGCTCGCGCAGCGGCAGCGCCCCCGCCATCGGCGCGTACTGATTGTGATGGGCGCCGACGTGGTGCGCGACCAGCTCGCGCAGGCGCGCGGGCGGCTCGAAGTCCGGGAAGCCCTGACCGGCGTTGACCGCACGGTGCTCGAGCGCGAGCTGCGACATCACCGTGAAGATAGTGGTCCCGACGCCCGGCAGACGGCTCACAATCGGGGGCGTGGCCATCGGCGGCTCAGCGCGCGGCGGCTTCGGCCGCGTGCAGCGCCGCCCCGACGACGCCCGCCGTCTGGCGCAGCTTCGCCGGCACGATGCGCGCCGGTGATCGCAGCAGCCCTGCGAACTCCTCCCAGCGCTCGCTGACGCCGCCACCAATGATGAACACGTCGGGCCACAGCAGCGCGTGGTAGCGGTCCAGCACGACGTTCACACGCTCGCACCATGACGGCCAATCGAGGTTCTCCACGGTACGCAGCCGCGCACTCGCCTGGTGCTCGGCCTCGCGGCCGCCGACCTCGAGATGGCCAAGCTCGGTGTTGGGCCACAGCCGGCCGTCGGCGAACAGCGCCGTGCCGATGCCGGTGCCGAAGGTGAGCATCATGACGACGCCGCGCTCGCCGCGGCCGGCGCCGACGCGCATCTCCGCGACGCCCGCGGCGTCGGCATCGTTGACGACGACCCCCGGTCGCCCGGCGGCTGCGGCCAGGAGCGCGGCCGCATCGGCACCGATCCAGCCGCGGTCGATGTTGGCTGCGGTGTAGGTGATGCCGGCCTTGACGACCGAGGGGAAGGCTAGGCCGACGGGGCCACGGCATTCCGGAAAGCGCGCGGCCAGCATCGCGAGTGCCGTCCGCGTCGCGCCCGGCGTGGCGCCGGCCGGCGTCGGCACCGACTGCAGCTCGCCGACCACTTCGCCGGCGGCCGTGTCGACCGCGCCGGCCTTGATCGCCGAACCGCCCAGATCGATGCCGAGCGTCAGGCTCATGAGGCGGGATCGAAGGCGGCCTGCGCGTCGCGGGCGCGGCGCCGCTCCAGGCGGATCATGTAGCTTCCCGCGACCACGACGCAGGCGGTCACGATCAGCACGAGGATGGTTGCCAGCGCGTTGATGTCCGGACTGACGCCGAGGCGCACCTTCGAAAACACGAGCTGCGGCAGCGTCGTCGAGTTCGGCCCCGAGACGAAGCTCGTGATCACGAGGTCGTCCCACGACAGGATGAACGCCAGCACCCAGCCCGACGCGATCGCCGGCATGAT
This sequence comes from Gammaproteobacteria bacterium, assembly GCA_037443765.1. Lineage (GTDB taxonomy): Bacteria > Pseudomonadota > Gammaproteobacteria > Steroidobacterales > Steroidobacteraceae > CAIKZZ01. Next base: position 30,932 of record JBBINS010000005.1, on the reverse strand, counting down.
CAGCGGCAGCGTGATCACGAAGAACACCTTCCACGGCCGCGCGCCGAGGTCCATGGCCGCCTCCTCGAGCGACCGGTCGACGGTCGCGAGTCGGGCCTGGATCACGACGATCACGTACGCCATCGAGAAGGTGATGTGCGCGATCGTGATCGTCGTCGCGCCGCGCCCGCCCGGCCAGCCGACGGCCTGGTCGAGCGCCACGAACAGCAACAGCAGCGACAGGCCCGTGATCACCTCGGGCAGCACCATCGGCGCGGTCGTCAGCAGCCCGAACAGCGCCCGACCGCGGAAGCGCCGGTAGCGCTCGAGCGCGAACGCCGCGAGCGTGCCGAGTATCACGGCACCGGTCGCGTTGACCGAAGCGATACGGAAGCTGAGCCGCGCCGACTCCATGATCGGCGCATTGTGGAACAGCTCGACGTACCACGCGAGCGTCGGCGAGTTGGCCGAGTCCCAGACGGTGACCAGCCGCGAGGCGTTGAACGAGTAGATGATCATCGCCAGGATCGGCAGGTACAGGAACGCGAAGCCGAACGCGAGCGCCATCAGCACGAACAGCGAGCGCCGGCCGGGCATCACGCCTCCCCCCCGCGGGCCTGCACGCGCTGCAGCAGCAGCACGAAGCCCGACAGGATCGCGAGCAGCACGATCGCGAGCGCGCTCGCGACGGGCCAGTCGCGGTTGCCGAAGAACTCGTCCCAGACGACGCGCCCGATCATCAGCGTGTCCGGTCCGCCGAGCAGCGCCGGGATGACGTACTCGCCGACCGCCGGGATGAAGACCAGCAGGCAGCCGGCGAAGATCCCCTCCTTCGTCAGCGGCAACGTGATCGTGAAGAACGCCTTGGTCGGCCGGCAGCCGAGATCGGCGGCGGCCTCGAGCAGCGTCAGGTCGAGCTTCTCGATCGCCGAGTACAGCGGCAGGATCATGAACGGCAGGTAGGAGTAGACCATGCCGAGGTAGACGGCGAAGTCGGTCTGCAGCATCTGCACCGGCTCGTGGACGACGCCGAGCGCGAGCAGGACGTCGTTGATCGGGCCGTTGCGGCCTAACAGCCCGAGCCACGCATAGACGCGGAGCAGGAACGAGGTGAAGAACGGCAGTACCACCAGCAGGAACAGGATGTTGCGCCACGCGCCCGGCGCCCGCGCGATGCCGTACGCCATCGGGTAGCCGAGCAGCAGCGCCAGCGCCGTGGACACGCCCGCCACCTTCAGCGAGTTCAGGAACGCGGCGACGTAGAGGTCGTCGCCGAACACGAACGCGAAGTTCGAGAAGTGGAACCTGAGCTGCAGCACGTGGTCGGCGGTCCAGGTGAGCACCGGCTCGACCGGCGGCATCGACAGCTGGATGTTCGCGAACGCGATCTTGAGGACGATCAGGAACGGGATCAGGAAGAACACCGCGAGCCACAGGTACGGCAACGAAATCACGAACCAGCGTCCGAACGCGTGGCGACGCCCGTCGACGCCGAAGCGCTGCATGCCGCGGGTCAGCAGGTCGGCGGCGGCGCTCACCGCATCACGACCACGGCGGCCGACGCATGCCAGTGCAGCCAGACGGCCTCGTCGTGCCCGAGGCGCTCCTCGTGGCGGAACATGTTCGGCGCCGTCACCCGCAGCACGAATCCGGTCGGCAGCCGCACCAGGTAGCGGGTGGCGTCGCCGAGGTAGGCGATGCCGGTAACCACTCCCGACAGGACGTTGTCCGACTGCCCGGGGCGCTCGCGCGACAGCTGGATCTTCTCGGGCCGGATCGCGACCGAAAGCTTGGCGTCCGGCGGCGAGCTCACGCCGTGATCGACGTAGACCGTGCCGCCGAGTTGCGGGCACTCGATGCGAACGTGGTCCGGCTCGTCCTCGGTGAGCGTGCCCTCGGTGAGGTTCACCGAGCCGATGAAGTCGGCGACGAAGCGCGAGTTCGGGAATTCGTAGATGTCGCTCGGCGACCCGACCTGGAGAATCTCGCCGGAACGCATCACGCCGATGCGCGTCGCCAGCGTCATCGCCTCCTCCTGGTCGTGGGTCACGATCACGAACGTGACGCCGAGCCGCTCCTGCAGGTTGACGAGCTCGAACTGGGTGCGCTCACGCAGCTTCTTGTCGAGTGCGCCCAGCGGCTCGTCGAGCAGCAGCAGCTTCGGCCGCTTGACCAGCGCGCGCGCCAGCGCCACGCGCTGGCGCTGGCCGCCGGATAGCTGGTGCGGCTTGCGCTTCTCGTAGCCGTCGAGCTGCACGAGCGCCAGCATCTCGCGCACGCGCGTGTCGATGTCCGCGCGCGGCGTGCCGTCCTGACGCAGGCCGAAGGCGACGTTCTGCGCCACCGTCATGTGCGGGAACAGCGCATACGACTGGAACATCATGTTGACGGGCCGCTCGTACGGCGGCACCTGCGTGACGTCGACGCCGTCGATGAAGATCGCGCCCTCGGTCGGCGTCTCGAAGCCCGCCAGCATTCGCAGCAGCGTCGTCTTGCCGCAGCCGGACCCGCCGAGCAGGCAGAAGATCTCGCCGCGGGCGATCTCGAGCGAAACCTGCCGGACCGCAACGAAGTCGCCGAAGCGCTTGGTCAGACGGTCGATGCGCACGTACGGCGCGCCGGCCGTGGTCGCGGAGGCGGCGCGCTGCGCCGGAGCAATGTTCATCGGCGAAATCCCCTAGCGACCGGTCCGGATCCGCGTCCACGCGCGGTTAGCGTATCGAGTGTACGTCAGCGACTCCGCCCGGTGCGGCTTCAGGCGCGCGACGACGTCCGCGGGCGGAAACACGAGCGGGTCGGCGCGCAGCTCGGGGTCGACGAGCTTCTCGGCCGCGAGGTTGCCGGACGGGAACTTGCGGAACTTCGTGAATTCGGCCGCGATGTCGGCGCGCATCAGGAAGTCGATGAACTTGTGCGCGTTGTCGGGGTGGGTCGCGTCCGCCGGAATCGCCAGCATGTCGAAGGACTGCAGCGCGCCCTCCTTTGGCACGGCGAAGGACAACTCGACGCCCTTGCCCGCCTCGCGCGCCCGGTCGCGCGCCTGCAGCACGTCGCCGCTCCAGCTGATCGCGACGCACGTCTCGCCGTTGGCGAGGTCGTTGATGTACTGGGAACTGTTGAAGTAGCGGACGTACGGCCGAACCTTCATCAGCATCACCTCGGCGGCGGCGAGGTCCTCCTGGCGCTCCGAGGCCGGGTCGATGCCGAGCGCGACCTTCGCGGAGAAGAAGATCTCGCCCTCCTGGTCGAGCATCGTGAAGCCGCATTCCTTGAGCTTGGCGGCGTTCTTCGGGTCGAACACGATCGCCCAGCTGTCGACCGGCACGTTGCCGAGCGCCTTCTTGAGCTTGCCGACGTTGTAGCCGATGCCGGTGACGACGCCGGCGTACGGCACGCCGTAGCGGTTGCCGGGATCGGCGCCTTGCAGCCGCTCGAGGACGGCCGGATCGATGTTCTTCAGGTTCGGCAGCTTCGCCTTGTCGAGCGGCAGCAGGATGCCTTGCTTCGCCTGGCGCTCGAGGAAGTAGTCGGTGGGCACGACCACGTCGTAGCCGGTGCGGCCGGTCAGCAACTTCGTCTCCAGCACCTCGTTGCTGTCGAAGACGTCGTAGTTGACCTTGATGCCGGTCTCTTTCTCGAACTTCTCGATCGTGTCCGGCGCGATGTAGTCGGACCAGTTGAGGACGTTGAGGACCTTCTCCTCGGCCGCCGCCACCGCGGGGCCGGGCGCCGGCGCGGGGGGCTTCGGGTTGCCGCAGGCCGCGAGCGCCGCAGCGGCCATGCAGGCGGACAGCGCGAGTCGCCAGCGGCGCGGGATCATCTTGGCCTCCACACTCACACGTTCAGCAGCAGGTGCTCGCGTTCCCAGGCGGAGATCACCTGCAGGAACGCCTCGTGCTCGCTCTCCTTGACCGCGGAATACGCGGCCACGAAGCGCTCGCCGAACACGTCGACGAGCGGGCGGCACTCCCGCAGCAGCCGCAGCGCCTCGGCGAGCGTGCGCGGCAGCTGGAACGGCAGGTCGTAGGCGCTGCCGGTGATCGGCTCCGTCGGCTTGAGGCCCTCGACCATGCCGAGATAGCCGCACGCGAGCGATGCGGCCATCGCGAGGTAGGGGTTGGCGTCGGCGCCCCCGCAGCGGTTCTCCACGCGGCGCGCGACCGGCGAGGACATCGGCACGCGCAGCCCGGCGGTGCGGTTGTCGTAGCCCCAGTGCACGTTGATCGGCGCCGAGTTGTAGGGCGTCGTGCGCCGGTAGCTGTTGACGTTCGGCGCGAACAGCGACATCGCCGCCGGCAGGTACCGCTGCAGGCCCGCGATGTGCGAGAAGAACAGCTGCGTCGGCGAGCCGTCGGGCTGGCTGAACACGTTCTGGCGGCTCTTCACGTCGACGACGCTCTGGTGGAGGTGCATCGCGCTGCCCGGCTCCTTCGCGTGCGGCTTCGCCATGAACGTCGCATACATCTTGTGCCGGAGCGCGGCCTCGCGCGCCGTACGCTTGAAGAGGAATGCCTGGTCGGCGAGGCTCAGCGCGTCGCCGTGCAGCAGGTTGATCTCCATCTGCGCTGCGCCGGCCTCATGGATCAGCGTGTCGATCTCGATTTCCTGCGCCTCGCAGAACGCATAGACGTCGTCGAACAGCGGGTCGAACTCGTTGACCGCCGCGATCGAGTAGCTCTGCCGCCCGATCTCGGGCCGCCCGGAGCGGCCAATCGGTGGCTTGAGCGGATAGTCGGAGTCGATGTTCGGCTCGACCAGGAAGAACTCGAGCTCGGGCGCGATGACCGGATCCCAGCCCTGGCTGGCATAGAGGTCGAGCACGCGCCGGAGCACGTAGCGCGGCGACATCGTCACCGGTCGCCCGTCGCCGTAGTAGCAGTCGTGGATGACCTGCGCGGTCGGCTCGGCGGCCCAGGGCACGACCCGGATCGTGCGCGGGTCGGCCTTGAGGACGATGTCGATCTCGGACGGGTTGATCGCGCTCTCGTCCTCAGGATACTCGCCGGTCACCGTCTGCAGGAAGATCGACTCCGGCAGCCGCATCCCCTCCTCCTCGACGTACTTCTCGGCGGGCACGACCTTGCCGCGCGCGACGCCGGCCATGTCCGGGATGATGGCCTCGACCTCGGAGATGCCGTGGTCCTTGCAGAACTGTCGGATCGGACTCGTGCTCATGACTCACCTGCCAGCGTTCGCCGCGGCAGCGCCGCGTGCGTGGGCCCGGGCCGCGTCACCGAACGCGGCGAACAGTGCCTTGGAGAAATCGTTCTTGAGGACCTGCCATTCCGGGTGCCACTGCACCGCGACGGCGAAGCCGGGCGCGTCGGCGACCCGCACCGCCTCGACGACGCCGTCCGCCGCCCGGCCCTCGACGGCGAGGCCGCCGCCGAGCCGGTCGATGCCCTGGGAGTGCAGCGAGTTGACCTTGATCTGCTCGCGGCCGGCGATCCGCGCCAGCAGCCCGCCGCGCGTCAGCTGGATGTCGTGCACCGGGCCGTACTGCACCTCGAGCGGCTGCGTCTCGTCCTCCTTGTGCATCAGGAATCCCGGGACCTCGTGCAGCTTCTGGTGGAGCGTGCCGCCGTAGGCGACGTTCAGCTCCTGGAAGCCGCGACAGATCGCGAGCAGCGGCAGTCCGGCGGCAACGGCGCGCGGAATCAGCGGCAGCGTCGTCGCGTCGCGCTCCGGATCGTGCCAGGTGCCCGGCGCGCTCGCCGGGCCCGCGTAGTGGTGCGGCTCGACGTTCGACGGGCTGCCGGTCAGCAGCACCCCGTCGCAGCGCTCGAGTAGCAGTTCGAGCTCGAGCCGCTCGCCGAACGCGGGCACGATCAGCGGCAACGCGTCGGACGCATCGGCGATCGCCGCGAGGTACTTCTCGCCGACGCAGTGGAACCAGTGGCTACCAAGCAGGCGACGGTCGGCCGGCACGCCGATGACGGGTTTGCGTGTACGCATGTTAATTATATTGAACGCCTGCCCGATCTCGAAGGCAGGACGACGACCTGATTTAACCATAGCGGAGGTCGGGCCGTCGCCACCCGACTGGACGGAATCGAGTCTATGAGGGCACTTTTTAGGCGTTTTGCGGCGCAACATGCCGCGCGCGCCGCCTGATCGACCGTTTCGCCGCGCTTTGCGCCGCCGGATCCCGGGGCTCACAAAATCTTAAACGGCCCCTTGACAGCGGTGGTGCTTTTGGGGCTCGCGCCGCGCCCGGCGCATCAGCCGTCCGGGCCCGCGCCAGCGCGCCGCACGAGGAAACAGCGGTGGATCCGCGGGCTGCGCTCGAAGTCCTTGGGGATCGTCGCGCGCGAGATGTCCTCGATCGCGAGCGCGGCGAGCGCCGCGGTGTCGAGCTCGAAGCGGGTGTAGTTCGTCGAGAACACCAGCAAGCCCTCGGGCGCGAGCAGCCGGACGGTGTCCTCGAGAAGCCGCACGTGGTCGCGCTGGACGTCGAGCGTGCCGCTCATCCGCTTCGAGTTGGAGAACGTCGGCGGGTCGAGGAAGACGAGGTCCCAACCCGCCGCCGGCGCGCCCCCCAGCCATTCGAGCGCGTCGGCCTGCACCAGCACGTGCTCGCGTCCGGCGAAGCCGTTGAGCTCGAGGTTGCGCCGGGTCCAATCGAGATAGGTCCGCGACATGTCCACCGTGGTCGTCGACCGGGCGCCGCCGGCCGCCGCGTACACCGACGCCGAGCCCGTGTAGCCGAACAGGTTCAGGAAGCGCCGCCCGGCCGAGAATTCGCGCAACCGCGCCCGGATCGGCCGGTGGTCGAGGAACAAGCCGGTGTCGAGGTAGTCGTCGAAGTTGACGAGGAACTTGAGGCCGCCCTCGGCGACCTCGTGGAACTCCTGCTCGGAGCCCACCTTCGTGTACTGGTCGAGGCCCTTGCGACGGCGGCGGGTCCGGAACCAGATCTGCTCGGGGTCGAGGCCGAGCACCTCGGGCAGCACCGCCACGACCTCCGCGCGGCGCGTGCGCACGCGTTCCTCCGGCACGGTCGGCGGCGCCGCGTACTCCTGGACGTAGGCGTAGCGCTCGCCGTTGCCGTAGAGGTCGACCGCAAAGGAGTACTCGGGCATGTCGGCGTCGTAGGCGCGGTAGCAGCTGACCCGCTCGCGGCGCGCCCACTTGCCGAGCGCGTCGAGATTCTTGCGCAGCCGGTTCGCGAACATCTGGGCGCCGGGCGCGTCGCGCCGCGACGGCTCCACCGGCGGCAGCCGCCCCGGCCGGAACTCGCGCGTGTAGTGTTCGGGCGCGATCTCGAAACGCAGCAGCTGCGCCTCGATCGGGCCGTTGAAGAGCCGGTGCCGGCGCCGCGCCTCGATCTTGAGCTCGCGTCCGAGCGCGGGGTTGCCCGTGAACACGCCGGCCTGCCAGCCGTTGAAGCGTTCCTTGAGCACGGCCCCGAGCTGCGCGTACAGCGCCTTGAGGGCGTCGCCCCCACCGAGCCGCTCGCCGTACGGCGGGTTGACCAGCACGAGCCCGGCGGGCGCCGGCGCGCGCAGCGCCGCGAGCGCCGCGCGCTCGAACCGCACCCGGTCGGCGACCCCGGCCTTGGCCGCGGCCGCGAGCGCCGCCTCGATCGCCCGCGGGTCCTGGTCGCTGCCGAATATCCGGCCTGCCGGATAGGTCGAGGCCGCGCGGCGCGCGGCCGCCTCGGCGAGCAGCGCCGCCCAGAGATCCGCGTCGTGGCCCGCCCAGCCAAGGAAGCCGAAGTAGTCCCGGCCGATGCCCGGCGCGATGTCGGCGGCGATCGCGGCCGCCTCGATCGGCAGCGTGCCGGAGCCGCACATCGGGTCGAGGAACGCGCCACCGGCGGCGGCGACGGTCGGCCAGCCGCAGCGCAGCAGCAGCGCCGCGGCCAGGTTCTCCTTGAGCGGCGCGGCCACGCCCGCCGCGCGCCAGCCGCGCCGGTGCAGGCTCTCGCCGGCGAGGTCGATCGCGAACACCGCCTGGTCGGCGACTACGCGCACGTTGACGCGCACGTCCGGACGGGTCGTGTCGACGTCCGGTCGCGTGCCGCGCTTCTCGCGCAGCTGGTCGACGATCGCGTCCTTGACCTTGAGTGCGCCGTAGCGCGTATGCGTGATTGCCGAGCGCGCGGCGTCGAAGTCGACGGCCACGGTCGCGGTCGGGCCGAGGTGCAGCGACCAGTCGATTTCGCGCGCCGCCGCGTAGAGGGCCTCGGGCGAGGCCGCCGGGGCGCCGTGGAGCGTCAGGAGCACGCGGCTCGCGACCCGCGACCAGAGGCAGGCGCGGTACGCGCTCGCCAGCTCGCCGGTCCAGGTCACGCCCCACGGGCGCTCGCGCAGTTCGCCGACGCCCTGCGCCGCGAGCTCGGCGGCAAGCAGGTCGGCGGCGCCGAGCGGAGCAAGCGCGAGGAAATCCGGCATCAGCCGAGCTCGATGATGCGGGCGCCGGCCGGCGCCGACAGGAAGCGCTTCAGGATCCGGTAGACGTCCGGGTCGAAGGGCACCGCCTCGGCGTCGAGTCCCTCGGCGGCGTCCGGCTCGCGGACCGTGCCGAGGTAGCGCCAGCGCTCGAGGACGTGCAGGTCCTGCTCGCCGCGCCAGTCGCGTTCGGCGACCAGGATGCGCCCGCGGTACGGCCACGGTTTGAGTCGCGTCCCGGCGAGCGCGAGCCGCACGCGCGCGTTGTGAAGCGCCGCCGGCTCGGCGCCGATGCACGCCCCCCGGCAGCGCTTCAGCTGATAGGCGAAGCACGAGCCCCGAGCGGCATCCGCGCCGGCGCCGCGCTCGAGCCCGAGCACGCGGGCGCACAACTGGTGTGCGCGGACGATCTCCTCGAGGGCTCGTTCGGCGGCGCGCCGGTCCCGGTACAAGCCGTAGACCTCCTGCTGCGCGCCGGCGTCGAGCGCATCGAGCTCGACGATCTCGACGTGCTCGGCATCCCCCGCCGGCCCCGCGAGGCGCAGCGTCCAGGCCGCGCCGCTCGCGCGCAGCCGCCGGTTGTGGAGCGGGCTCTCGGACTTCACCGCGCGCGCCTCGATCAGCAGCGCACCGAGCTCGCCCGCGGTCTCGGTCCACTCGACGCGGCGCACCTGGCGCGCGAGCCGCTGCTCGGCGCCCGAGCGGTGCTCGGCCGCGAAGTGGTCGAGGACCCGGCTGCGGACGTTCTTGCTCTTGCCGACGTACAGGAGCGCGCCGTCCTCGCCGTAGAAGCGGTAGACCCCCGGCGACTCGGGCAGGTCGTCGGCGAGCCCGGCCGGCAGCTGCGGCGGCAGCGGCGTCTCGCGCAGCAGGTCGTCGACCAGCGCCGCGAGCCGTCGGGGCTCGACCTCGCGCCGGAACACGCCGATCAGATCCCGCAGCACGCGGGCATCGCCGAGTGCACGGTGACGCGCGTCGCAGCCGAGGCCGTGACGCGCCATGACGGCGTCGAGGTTGTGGCGCGGCTGCTCCGGGAACAGCCGGCGCGACAGCTTGACGGTGCACAGCACTTTCGCCGAGAAGCGCACGTCGAGCCGCGCGAGCTCCGTGCGGATGAAGCCGTAGTCGAAGCGCGCGTTGTGCGCGACGAACACGCGGTTGGCCAGCCGGTCGAGGAGCTCCCGATAGACCTCCTCGAAGCGCGGCGCCGCCGCCACCATGTCGTTGCTGATGCCGGTGAACGCCTCGATCTGCGGCGGGATGCGGGTACCGGGATTGACCAGCGTCGACCACTCGCGCGCGGCGCCGTCGCGGTCGATCTCGACCGTGCCGATCTCGATGATCCGGTGCCAGGCGGCACTGCCGCCGGTCGTCTCGAGGTCGACGCAGACGAGGTCGCGGTCGACCCCGGTGGGGTCGTTCAAGCGGCCCGCCCGGGCGGCGCGGCCAGCGTGACGATGTGCATGCGCCTCTCCGCGGTCAGCTGAGGTCGATCCACGTCGCCTTGAGCTCGGTGTACTTGTCGAGCGCGTGCAGCGACTTGTCGCGACCGTTGCCGGACTGCTTGTAGCCGCCGAACGGCACGGTCATGTCGCCGCCGTCGTAGCAGTTGACCCACACGCTGCCCGCGCGCAGCTCGCGCGCGACGCGGTGCGCCGTCGAAATGTCCCGCGTCCAGACCGAGGCCGCGAGGCCGTAGATCGTGTCGTTGGCGATCCGGATCGCCTCGTCCACGTCCTTGAACGTCAGCGTCGACAGCACCGGCCCGAAGATCTCCTCGCGCGCGATCTTCATCCGCGGCGTCACCGCGTCGAACACCGTCGGCTCGACGTAGTTGCCGCCCGTGTCGCGGCGGGTCTGCGTGCCGCCGAGCACGAGGCTCGCGCCCTCGCTGCGGCCGGCGTCGATGTACTTCAGGACGGAGTCCATCTGGGTCGTGTCGACGATCGCCCCGAGCTTGGTCTCGGGATCGAGCGGGTCGCCGGGCTTGAGCGTGCGGCCGACCTCGATGACCTTTTCGAGGACCCGGTCCTTGATGGACTCCTGCACGAGCAGGCGGGAGCCCGCGGTGCACACCTCGCCCTGATTGAAGAAGATCGCCCAGGCAGCGGCGGTCGCCGCGCGATCGAGGTCGCGGGTGTCGGCGAGCACGATGTTGGGGGACTTGCCGCCGCACTCGAGCCAGACGCGCTTCATGTTCGACTGGCCCGAATACTCGAGCATCCGCTTGCCGGTGCGTGTCGAACCGGTGAAGGCGATGACGTCGACGTCCATGTGCAGCCCGAGCGCCTGGCCGGCCGTGTGGCCGAAGCCGGGCAGCACGTTGAGCACGCCCTCCGGGAGGCCCGCCTCGACCGCGAGCTGCGCGATGCGGATCGCGGTCAGCGGCGACTTCTCCGACGGCTTGAGGATTACCGAGTTGCCGGTCGCGAGCGCCGGACCCAGCTTCCAGGCCGCCATCAGCAGCGGGAAATTCCACGGCACGACGGCGGCGACGACGCCGCACGGCTCGCGCGTGATCATGCCGAGTTCGGTGGGTCCGGTCGCGGCGATCTCGTCGTAGACCTTGTCGATCGCCTCGCCGTACCAGTTGATCGAACGCGCCGAACCCGGGATGTCGACCGCAAGGCTGTCCCCGATCGGCTTGCCCATGTCGAGCGTCTCGAGCAGCGCAAGCTCGTCGCGGTGCGCGAGGATCAGCTCCGCAAGGCGCTGCAGCACCTTCTTGCGCTTGGCGGGTGGCGACTTCGACCAGCTGCCCTTGTCGAACGCGCGGCGCGCGCTCGCGACCGCGAGGTTGACGTCGGCCACGTCGCACGACGCGACCTGCGCAAGCACGCGACCGTCGATCGGGCTCACGCAGTCGAACGTGGCGCCGCTTGCGGCAGCCACGTAGCTGCCGTCGACGAACGCGCGGCCCTCGATCGCGAGGCCCTCGGCGCGCGTGCGCCAGGCGGCGGACGGATTCGGCATCTCGGCTACGGCGGACATGACTTTCGACCTCGTGGGATGGGGGCTCGGGGTGGCGCCCCGGCGCCGGCGGGCGGCGCCGCGGGCTCAGAACGTCGGCGGCGTGCTGGCGCTGATGATCTCACAGTCCTCATCGCCGGGATTCCGGAAGCGGTGCGGCACGGCGGTCGAGAAGTAGTAGGCGTCGCCCGGCGTCAGCACGCGCGTCGCGCTGCCGACCGTAACCTCGACCTGGCCGCCGACGACAACGCCGCCCTCCTCGCCCGGATGCGACAGCATGTCCGGGCCCGTATCGGCGCCCGGCGCGTAGCGCTCGCGCAGGATTGACATCGCCCGCTGCGGGCGGCGCGCCGCCACGAGCCGCAGCTCCACCGGAGCGGCGCCGATCTCGGTCAGTTCGTCGCGGCCGTAGAAGACCTGCGGCGGGACCGCGAGGTCCATCGTGAAGAAGTCCGCGAGCGACATCGGGATGCCGTCGAGGACCTTCTTGAGCGAGCTGACGGACGGGCTGACGCGGTTCTGCTCGATCAGCGAGATCATTCCGTTCGTGACCCCGGCGCGCTTCGCGAGCTCGCGCTGCGACAGGCCGTGGAATTGGCGGATTGCCCGCAGGTGGGTGCCGACGTCGATGCCTGGGGCGACCGTCACGGCTGACGGCTGTGAATAATATTGAACATCTTGGCTGAAATATCGCCCCTGGGCATCCAAAGTGTCAATTATCCTGATCGATTCCGGTCACCGCCGTCTCAGCTGACGTGCCCGACCGGCGGGCCGGCCGCTCCCCCGCGGGGGTGGGTGCCGAGACCGCGAGCGCCCGCCAGCGCCTCGGTCGGCGCGGCGATCCGGGCGGCGCGAACCTCCGGCGCCGTCCGCGCCGTCCGCGCCGTCCGCGCCGGCGCGCGGCGTGCCCGGTGCGGGGCAATGCGGCGTACGCACAAATATCCGCATATTTCCCTACGCCGCTCCCCCGCCGCGGACGTAGCATGAGCCTCGACTCCTCAATCGGCACCAGGACAGACGCTCATGGGCACTCGACTCATACCCGAAGTGGGCCACTGGTACGCGCACCGCGACAAAGGCCAGATGTTCCAGGTGGTCGCCTACGACAAGGACGACGACTACGTCGAGATCCAGGACTTCGACGGCGACGTCGACGAACTCGACCTCGACACCTGGTTCGCGATGCCGCTCGATCCGGCCGAGGCGCCGGAGGACTGGACCGGGCCGGTCGACGACGTCGAGGCCGAAGAACTGGGCGAGTCCTCGGGCACCGAGGTGAGCGCGCGCGACTGGCGCGGCCCGCTCGACGAGTTTCCGGCGCAGGTCCAGGAAGCGGTTGAGTCCGACGAGTCGGACGACGAAGCGGCCCCCACCACCCACTGAGGCGACGGCCGCCGACGGCTGCCCGGTACTCCCGGACGCGCTGCTCGACCCGGCCGTCTACCCGCACGCGGCGCCCGCTCCGACGCTGATCGAGACCCACGTGTCGTGGGTCGTGCTCGCGGGCGACTACGCCTACAAGCTCAAGAAGCCGGTCCGGTTCCCGTTCCTCGACTACTCGACCGTCGCGTTGCGGCGCACCGCCTGCATGAACGAGGTCGAACTCAACCGCCGCTGGGCGCCGGCCCTCTACCTCGGCGTCGCGGAACTCGTCGCCACCCCCGAGGGACCGCGCTTCGACCGCCCGGGGACTGCGCTCGAGCCCGCGGTGCGGATGCGCCGCTTCGATCGCACGCTCGAGCTCGACGCACTGGTCGCCCGCGCCGCGGTCACCACGACCGAGCTCGCCGCCCTCGGCGCCGCGGTCGCCCGCTTCCAGGCCGCGAGCCCGCCAGTCGACGCCGGCGCGCCGTGGGGCACGCCGGCCGAGGCGCTCGCGGCGATGCACGAGAACCTCGACGCGCTGCGCGAACCCGGCCAGCCGCTGCCGTCGATGGCGCTGGCCGCGCTCTCGGACTGGGTCGAGCGGCACCATGCGGCGATCGCGGCGGTACTCGAGGCGCGACGTCGCGACGGCCGCGTGCGCGAGTGCCACGGCGACCTGCACTCGCGCAACGTCGTGCGCCTCGACGGCGCGCTGGCGCCGTTCGACGGTATCGACTTCGCGGCGCGGCTCCGTTTCATCGACGTCGCGAGCGACGCGGCATTCCTCGTCATGGACCTCGACCGCCTCGGCCGCGCCGACCTCGCGACGGCGTTCCTCGACGGCTGGCTGAATGCCTCCGGCGATCATGGGTCCGGCGCGGTACTGCGCTGGTTCCTGACCTACCGGGCGCTGGTCCGAGCCAAGGTCGACGCGCTGCGGGCGCGCCAGCTCGGAGCCGGCGACGACGCCACGGCCGCGTGGTCCGAGTGCCGGCGCTTCATCGGCGCCGCGAGCGAATACGCGACGCGTCGCGCCGGGCTCGTGGTGATCACCTGTGGCCCGTCCGGCTCCGGGAAGAGCCATGTCGCCGCGGCGCTCGGCGCCGCGCTGCCCGCGGTCCGGCTGCGCTCCGACGTCGAGCGCAAGCGGCTCGCGGGGCTCGCGGCGGACGCCCGCAGCGGCTCCGCACTCGAGGCGGGCCTGTACGCCGCGGCCGAGACCCGGCGCACCTACGCCCATCTCGCCGCCGCTGCTGCGGCCCTCGCCCGCGCCGGGGTCGACGTGGTCGTCGATGCGACCTACCTCGACGCCGCGGAACGCGAGCGCATCGGCGCGGCGGCCCGGACGGCCGGCGCATCGTTCGCTATCGCGGAGTGCGCCGCCCCGGAGGCACTGCTACGGGAGCGGGTCGCGACGCGCCGCGGTGATCAGTCCGAGGCCACCCTCGAGGTGCTCGCGCACCAGCTGCGCGCCGCAGTGCCGCTGTCGCCGGCCGAGCGCCAACGCGCCGTGCGGGTCGAGACCACGCGTTCCGTGGACGCGGCGGCCCTCGCCGCCGCGCTCAGAGCGGCGGCAGCACGACCGGGCGATTGACCGCGCGCCGCGGCACGGGCGTCTTGAAACCCTCGGGCTTCACGATCAGTACGTCGCACTTCAGCCGGTCGATGACCCGTTCGGCCGTGTGACCGATGAACAGTCGCTTCAGGCCGCTGCGCGATACTGCACCCATGACGACCACGTGCGCGTCGACCTCGGCGGCGAGATCCGGCAGCTCGTCCACCGGGATGCCGGTGCGCAGATGCGCGCGGCGGGTGCCGAGCTCGTAGCGGCCCGTGAGTTCGTCGAAGGCCTTGCGCACGTCGCGCGCGTGCTGCTCGGCGATCTCGGCCGGCAGGGGCAGCGGCTCGACCATGAACCCGGTCGCGAGCGGCGTCGTCAGCATGTAGAAGTGCGCTGCGTGCAGCTTGCCGCCGAAGGTCTCGGCGAGCGCGTTGCCGGTGGCCAGCAGCCGCGCATCGAGCGCGGCCGGCTTGGCGTGCGCGTGCAACGGGTCGACCGACACGAGCACCCGCGCCCGGTCGTAGCGGCGGCTGGTCTTCACGAGCAGCACCGGGCACGGACACAGCCGGATCAGCTGCCAGTCGGTGTTCGTCAGCACGAGGCGCGCGGCCGCGCCGTGGCGGTGGCTCTCGACGATGACGAGGTCGATATCCTCGCGCATCGCCTCGCGGACGATGCTCTCGTGGATCGGGTAGTCCCAGCGGACCCGGACGTGCGTGACGACCCCGGCGGCGAGCAGCGGCTTCGCGAGCCGCTCCAACTCGCGCTTGCGGGCGTTGACGGCCGCCTCGATGTCACGTTGCAGGTCGGTCGGGCTGTAGAACTGCTCGCCCGCGACGTACGGACTGTAGAGGCTGTGGAACAGCGTCACGTGCGCGCCGGTCTTGGCGGCGATCTCCTGGGCGCGGGCAACGGCCGGCGAGGACTTCGCGACCGGGTCGGCGAGTGCCACGAGAATGTGCTTGCTCTCGAACATGTTGCGCCCTCCGCTCGACCGATGCGGGTAGCGTACGCCGGCCGCGCCGAAGCGCGGATCGCCGCTTGTGCCTAGCGACCTGCGCCGACTACCTAACTGCCGACGCCGCGCCGCCCCACGGCAGCGCATCGAGGTCGACGTTGCCGCCGGACAGCACCACGACGACGCGCGCCGCGCGCACCTTGCCCTCGAGCAGCGCGGCCACCGGCACGGCCGAAGACGGCTCGATGACGACCTTGAGCAGGTCGAACACCAGCCGCATGGCCGCGACGATGCTCGACTCGCCGACCGTCACGATCTCGTCGGCGTTGGCGCGCGCGAGCCGGAGCGTGCGCGCCGACATCGCGCCGCGCAGGCCGTCGGCGATCGTCTGCGGCGCGAGTTGCGGCTGCAGCACGCCGCTCATGAACGAGCGATAGGCGTCGTCGGCGCCCGCGGGCTCCGCGCCGACGATGCGCGTGCGCGGCCACAATCGCCGGCTCGCGAGCGCGGTTCCGGACAACAGGCCGCCGCCGCCGACCGGCACCAGCACCACGTCGGGCGCGGCGGTCTGCGCCGCAAGCTCAACGACGATCGTGCCCTGGCCGGCGATCACGCGCGGATCGTCGTAAGGGTGCACGAGGGTCGCGCCGGTCGTGCGCACCAGGTCCGCCGCGGCCGCCTCGCGGGCAGCGAGCGTCGGCTCGCATTCCTGGATGCGTCCCCCGAAGCCCTCCACCGCGGCGCGCTTGACGCGCGGCGCCCCGCGCGGCATGACGATGTACGCCGGGATGCCCCGCAGGCGCGCGGCACGCGACAGCGCCGCCGCGTGGTTGCCGGACGAGTGGGTCGCGACACCGTGCGCCGCGCTCGCGTCGTCGAGCGCGAATACCGCGTTGCAGGCTCCACGCGACTTGAAGGCGCCGGCGCTCTGCAGGTTCTCGCACTTGAATTCGGCGCCGGAGCCGAGGGCCCGCGACAGCTCGACTGACGCCCAGACGGGCGTGCGCTGCACGTACGGCGCGATGCGCCCCGCAGCCGACTCGATATCGCCAAAGTCCGGGTCACTGTTTTCGTTCACGCCCCCTCCCGCACCCCGCCAACCGCCGGATCCCAGCCCGCCTGCCGGCAGGGCACATATTGTAGAACCGGCTGCCCGCCGGCGCCGCATTGTGTAACCTCCGCACTGTCGCCCCTCCCGGGGCGCGCTGGAGCCGACCGCCAATGAACCCACCCGTCGCCACGGCGACCGCCGACGACCATTCGCTCAGCCGCTCCCTCCGGCCGCGCCACGTGACGATGATCACGATTGGCGGAATCATCGGGGCGGGCCTGTTCGTCGGCAGCAGCGTGGCGATCGCCGCCGCGGGGCCAGCGATCCTGATCAGCTACGCGCTCACCGGCACGCTCGTGCTGCTGATCATGCGGGCACTCGGCGAGATGGCCGTCGAGATGCCGCAGGTGCGCTCGTTCACCGAATTTGCGCGCGCCGGACTCGGCGACTGGGCCGGATTCTCGGTCGGCTGGCTGTACTGGTACTTCTGGAT
This sequence comes from Gammaproteobacteria bacterium, assembly GCA_037443765.1. Lineage (GTDB taxonomy): Bacteria > Pseudomonadota > Gammaproteobacteria > Steroidobacterales > Steroidobacteraceae > CAIKZZ01. Next base: position 14,162 of record JBBINS010000005.1, on the reverse strand, counting down.
CATCGTGATCCCGGTCGAGGCCATCGCCGGCGCGAACATCCTCACGCACCACTACCCCTCGCTGAACCCGCTGGCGACTGGCCTTGGGCTGATGGTGGTGATGACGGCGGTGAACCTGATGCCGGCTCGCGCCTACGGCGAGTTCGAGTTCTGGTTCGCCTCGATCAAGGTCGCCGCGATCGTCTCGTTCATCGTGATCGGCGGCGCGCACGCCTTCGGCTTCCAGTCGGCGACGGGACCGACCTTCGCGCACCTGTACTCGCACGGTGGCTTCGCGCCGAACGGCGCCTTCGCCGTGCTCGCCGCCGTCACGACGGTCATCTTCTCGATGATGGGCGCCGAGGTCGTGACGATCGCCGCTGCCGAGTCCGAGGAGCCGGCGAAGCACGTCGCCAAGATGACCTCGATGATCATGAGCCGCATCCTGATCTTCTACGTCGGCTCGATCTTCGTGATCTGCAGCATCCTGCCGTGGACCGAGGTTCGGCCCGGCCACTCGCCCTTCACGATGGCGCTCGAGACGCTGCACATCAGCGTGTGGGGCCTCGGCGCGAGCGACATCATGGACTTCATCATCCTGACGGCCGTGCTGTCGTGCCTCAATTCCTCGTTCTACGTCGCCTCGCGCGTGCTGTTCGTGCTTGCCGAGAAGGGCGACGCCCCTCACTGGCTCGTCAAGACCACGGCCAGGCACGTGCCGGCCCGCTCGGTGCTGCTCGCGAGCGTCGCCGGCTTCGTCGGCCTGATCGCCAACTACAAGCTGCCGGCGGTCGTGTACGCGTTCCTGACCAACGCCTCCGGTGCGCTGATCGTCGTGATCTACGCCGCGATCGTCGTCTCGCAGGTGGTCGTGCGCCGCCGTCGCGACAGGGCGGGCGAGGCGCCGCCGGCGCTGCCGATGTGGCTGTTTCCGTGGCTCAGCTACCTGGCGCTCGCCGGCATGCTCCTCGTGCTCGCGGCGATGGCGATCACGCCCTCGCACTTCGAGGAGTTCTGGGCGAGCATGGTGTCGATCGCGCTCACGCTGATCGCCTACGCCGTCTTCCGCCGCGGGCGGGGCGGGGCGCAGCCGTGAACGCGCCCGAACTGCCAGGCGACGAGGCGGAGATCACGAGGCTGCGGGCCGTCCGGGAGCGACAGGCGCTCGCGTTCCGCGCGCATCCCTACCCCTCCGCGACCGAGCGTCGCGAGCGCCTGAAGGCGCTGCGCACCGCGCTGCGCACGCGCCAGGACCAGCTCGCGGACGCGATGAGCGAGGACTTCGGCGGCCGCTCGCACTTCGAATCGAAGATGGCCGACGTGCTCGGGCCGGTGCTCGAGATCAACCACGCCCTCGGCCACCTCGGCGGCTGGATGCGCTCGCGCCGCCGCCACACCGAGCTCCTGTTCGCCACCAACCGCGCCTACGTGATGTACCAGCCGAAAGGCGTCGTCGGCATCATCGCGCCGTGGAACTTCCCGGTGTATCTCGCGCTCGGCCCGCTCGTCGCCGCGCTCGCGGCCGGCAACCGCGCGATGATCAAGATGTCGGAGTACACGCCGCGCACGACCGAGGCGGTGCGGGCGCTGCTCGCCGACTGCTTCCCCGAGGACGAGGTCGCGGTGTTCGGCGGCGGCGTGGCCGCCGCACAGGCTTTCTCGGCGCTGCCGTTCGACCACCTGGTGTTCACCGGCTCCCCGGCCGTGGCGCCGCACGTGATGCGCGCCGCGGCGGCGAACCTGACGCCCGTGACGCTCGAGCTCGGCGGCAAGTCGCCGGCGATCCTGGCGCCGAACGCCGACCTCGCCGCGGCTGCACGCGCGATCGCGCACGGCAAGACGTTCAACTGCGGCCAGATCTGCGTGTCACCCGACTACGCGCTCGTGCCCAAGGCGCGCGTCGACGAGTTCGCCGCCGCGGTCGCCGGCGTGTTCCGCAGCCTCGTGCCGGAAGTGCACGGCAACGCCGACTACACCAGCGTCGTCAACGACCGGCAGCACTCGCGGCTCCTGGATCTCATCGCCGACGCGCGCTCCCGTGGCGCGACGGTGACGGTCGCCGGGGCGGTCGGGCCCGATCGGCGGCTGCCGCTGCACGTGGTCACGGGCGTGCGCGACGAGATGCGGATCGCGCGCGAGGAGATCTTCGGGCCGATCCTGCCAGTGGTCGGATACGACAACCTCGAAGAGGCGATCGCCTACGTCGCGGCGCGTCCTCGACCGCTCGCGCTCTACCCGTTCGGCTTCGACGCCGCGGCGCTCGCGTCGGTGCTCGGCGCCACGCACTCCGGCGGCGTCACGGTCAACGACTGGGGCTGGCACGTCTTCAACCACGACCTGCCGTTCGGCGGCACCGGGACATCGGGCATGGGCAGTTACCACGGCGCGGAGGGCTTTCGCGAGCTGTCGCACGCGAAGGCCGTCTTCAAGCGCCACCGTTTCTTCCCGGTCGGACTGTTCTACCCGCCCTACGGGAACCTGGTGCAACGCCTGGCGCTGCGCATCTACCTCGGCAAGCCGCGCGACTGAGCGGCGCGCGCGCGCCACTCGGCGCGCGTCTGCCCGTAGACGTTGACCTCGACGGCGAGCGGCGGCGGCAACGTCAGCCGCCGCTGCCAGACCGAGCCCAGCCGCTGCGCGAGGGCGACCGAGCGCTCGTTGCCGTCGTCGATGCAGTGGATGATCTCCGGCCAGCCGAGCGAGTCGAAGGCCCAGTCAATGGCCGCGCGCGCCCCCTCCAGCGCGAAGCCCTGGCCTTCCGCGGCGTGAATCATCCCCCAGCCGATTTCATTGCCCGGCCAGCCCTCCGGCCGCCACGGACCGAGCCGGCCAAGCCAGCGGCCGGTCGTCTTCTCGATCACCGAGAACATCCCGAAGCCGTACAGCGCCCAGGAGCCCGCCATCGCGACGAACGCGCGCCAGGCGACGGCCCGTGGCTGGGGCCCGCCGAGGAACCGCATCGAGGCCGGGTCCGAGGCGAATTCCGCCCACGGCGCGAAGTCCTCGACCCGCGTCGGTCTGAGGATCAGGCGCTCGGTCTCGAGGCGCGGTCCCTCGTCGTGCCGGCGGCGCGCGCGACTCAGGTCCACTCCGTCAGGCCCTCGCGCTCGTTGAGTGTGCGGAACGACGGGCGCGCGCGCAGCCGAGCGACCAGTTCCGCGATCGCCGGCCACTGGGTGGCCGGTCGCGGCATGTTGCGCGACCAGCGCGCCAGCATGCCGGCGTGGAAGTCGGCGGCGGTCGGCCGGGGGCCGGTGATCCAGGGCCCGTGCGCGGCGAGGTGCGCCTCGAGGCGGTCCCAGGCGCCCTCGACGCGCTCGCGGGCGCGCTCCTTGGCCGCGGCGGAATGCGCCTCGCCGGCCGGCTCGTCGGGGTAGAACCACGCGCGGAACGCGGGCTGCACCGTGTTGGCGAGGTGCAGCATCCATTGCAGGTAGAGCGCCCGCGCGCGGGTTCCTTCGGGCGGCGCCAGCCCCGCCTCGGGGTGACGCTCGGCGAGCAGCAGCGCGAGCGCGGCGGCCTCGTAGACCGGTTCGCCGTCGATCAGCAGCACCGGCACGACGCCGTTCGGATTGAGCTTCAGGTACTCGGGCCGCTTGTGCTCGCGCGCCTCGCCGTCGATCCGCCGGAGGTCGTACTTGGCGCCGGTCTCGATCAGCAGCCAGTGGACGACGAAGCTCGCGGCGCCGGGCATGTAATACAACGTGTACATCGGTGACTCCACAGGGCTGGCGGGCGGGCCATTATGCCGACTGGGCACCGGCCGGCGGCCAAGCCATAATGCCGCACCGCAACGTCGCCGGCTGCACCAGCACCCCCATGCCCGCCACCGTCCCCGTAGACACCGCCGTGCCCGTCCCGCCCCGCGCCGGCGAGGCGCCGATGAGCGTCACCCGGCTGCGCGAAGTGCTGTCCGCCTACTACGACCGCTCGACGCTGCTCGCGCTCGCGTTGCTCGCCGCGGACATCGGGCTGTTCGTCGCCGGCGAGTGGCTCGTCGCGCGCGACGGCTCGACCGTCGCGGCGCTCGGCGGCGGCGCGCTCGCGACGCTCGCGATCGTGCGACTGTTCATCATCGGCCACGATGCCTGCCACGGCAGCCTCACGGACCATTCGGCGCTCAACAAGCTGCTCGGCCGGATCGCGTTCCTGCCGTCGCTGACGCCGTTCTCGCTCTGGCGCGTCGGCCACAACGTCGTGCACCACGGCTTCAACAACCTGAAGGGCCGCGACTTCGTGTGGCAGCCGCTCGACCCCTCCGAGTGGCAGTCGCTGTCGCCCGCGCGCCGCCAGCTGGAGCGCGTCTACCGCAGCGCCTTCGGACCCCTGCCGTATTACCTCGTCGAGATCTGGTGGCGCCGGCTCTATTTCCCGGGCCAGGGCAACGCGCCGGGGCGCCGCGCCGAGTTCACGTGGGATTCCGTCGCGGTGACGCTGTTCGCGGTCGCGTGGATCGCGTCGCTCGCGGTCGCCGCGCGCGGCTCCGCCGCGGTCGCAATCGCACTCGGATTCGTCGCGCCGTTCCTGATCTGGACCTGGGTGGTCGGCTTCGTGGTGTACCTGCACCACACGCACCCGGACGTCGTCTGGTACGCCGACAAGTCGGCGTGGCTCAAGGCGCAGGGCATCCTGCACGGCACGGTGCGCTACCGCGTGCGGCCGTGGTGGAACTGGCTGCTCCACAACATCATGGAGCACGCCGCCCATCACCTCGATCCGCGGATCCCGCTCTACCGGCTCAAGGCCGCGCAAGGCGCGCTCGCGCGGCTCGTCCCGGACATCCCCGTCGTCGAACTGTCGCTGCGCACCTACTGGCGATCGGTGCGCCAGTGCAAGCTGTTCGACTTCGAGCGGCGGCGCTGGGTCGGCTTCCCGCGCCGCGCGGCCGGCGAGACCTGACGCGCTCCGTGGCGGGCCGCGTGCGGCCCGGCGCCACTGCGGCGCGCGACCGCTGCGCCGCAACATCCGCGACCGCCGCGGGCGGCCGTCCGGATCCTTGACGTCCAGGGCCGCGCGGAGTGTGCTACCGCGAATGAGCGCACAGCGCTCGGCGCCGGCGTGGCAGCCCGCTGGACTCGCGCCGGTGACCACCGACAACACCATCGAGGGGGCACACCAATGCGTACGACAAGTGTGGCAATCCTGCCGCTCGTGGGGCTGGCCGCGGCCCTGGCCGCGCACGCCGACACCGCGAAGCCCGCCGCGAAGGCCGGGCCGACCGACGCCGAGCTGATCAGGAGCGCGATGAGCGCGGCACCCGCGGCCGTCGGCAGGAACGCGACGATCGTCGCGATGGAAGCCGACGGCAAGATGCGCACCATCCGCAAGGGCACCAACGGCTTCACGTGCATGCCCGACAATCCGGCGACGCCCGGTCCCGACCCGATGTGCATGGACGCGGCCGCGATGGAGTGGGTCCACGCGTGGGTCGCGCACAAGCCCCCGCCGGCCGGCAGAGTCGGAATGATGTACATGCTCGAGGGCGGCACCGACGCGAGCAACACCGATCCGTACGCCGAAAAGCCCACCGCGCGGAACCACTGGATCAAGACCGGCCCGCACGTGATGGTGGTCGGCGCGGACCCCGCGTTCTACGACCAGTACCCGAAGAATGCGGATCCGGACACGAGCGTGCCCTACGTCATGTGGGCCGGCACGCCCTACCAGCACCTGATGGCGCCGGTGAAGTGAATCGGTTGCCGCGGCCCGCACCTGCGGGCCGCGGCCGCTACCGGCCGACCGCCAGCCGGTCGCGCGCGAACGCGTCGCTGTCGTCCTCGCCGGCCCGTACCGCGAGGCACGGGAAGTCCTTCTCGACGAGGATCGCGAGCGTGCCGCCGGCGACCGGCACCTCGCCCCGGATCGTGACCTCTTCCGACGCGGCCCACGCCTCCGCGGCGGCTCTCGGCACCGCGACGCCGAGCACGCCGGCCTCGAAGGTCGCGGTGACCGTGCGGGCCGAGGCGTCGGCGCGCAGCTGGTAGGCGAAGCCCGGCCCCACGGGCAGCCGCGTGGTCTCCAGGACCGCACCCTTGGCGACGAGGTCCTGGACCTCGCCACGCGTCAGGCGCAACCGGATCGAGTCACCGCGGATTCTGAGCTTCATCGCGTCACCTCGTTGAGGACGCCGCGGCGCTACGGCCGCAGGCGCTCCGCATGCGCATAGATCACGTGCCGGTCGGGCCGCGCGAAGCCGACCAGCGTCAGCCCGAATTCCTCCGCGGAGCGGATCGCGAACGCCGTCGGCGCCGACACCGCGACGACCGCCTGAATGCCGACCGTCGCCGCCTTCTGCACGATCTCGTAGCTCGCGCGGCTCGTGACGATCACGTAGCCGCGGCGCAGGTCCTCGCCGCGCCGCACCAGCGCGCCGATCAGCTTGTCGAGCGCGTTGTGCCGGCCGACGTCCTCCCGGAGCAGCGTCACTCCCTCGCCGGGCACGACCCAGGCCGCCGCGTGGATGCTGCCGGTGCGCGCGTTGAGCGCCTGGCGCGGCGCCAGCGCGCGCAGCGCTTCCTGGATGCCCGCCGAGGACACCTCGAGGCCGGCGGCGAGCGCCGGCGGCTCGCGAATCGCGTCGGCCAGCGTCTCGGCGCCGCACATGCCGCACCCCGTGCGACCGGTCAGGTTGCGGTGGCGCTGCAGCAGCGCCGAGAACCGCTCGGGTGCGATGTCGAGGTTCACCTCGAGCGCATCCTCGACCGCGGCGAGCGCAACCGAGCGGATCTCGGCGGGCGCGGCGACGATCGCCTCGCTGAGCGTGAAGCCGACCGCGAGGTCCTCGAGGTCGGCGGGCGTCGCGAGCATGACGACGTGCGAGACGCCGTGGTACTTGAACGCGACCGGTCGCTCGTCGGCCACCTCGTCGGTCGCGCGCTCGACGCGGCCGGCGCGCCAGCGCTCGACCTCGACCGTGACCACGGGCGGCGGCATCGCGGCCGCGGGCTCGGCGCCACTCGGCGCGGGGGCGGGATTGGGGGTCGCGGTCTTCAGCGGCGCCTCGATGTTTTGAACGGACTGACCACACTGCGCCGCCATGCAGCGGCGGCGTCTCGGCCACGCGAAAATCGGCGCACCCGGCACGCCTCGGGAACCCTCCACGGGCGGCGCGATGCACGGCAACCGCGACGCGCGGCCGCGAGGCGATCCCACGGTCCGCGATGATCGTAACGTATCGCCACCGCAGGCCATAATCCAAAGCAGAATCAGCGTATTACCGGACACGCTGGCGGGGGTGCGCCGGTGCCCGCGTCGCCGGCGGTTGCCCCCTACTGACGGCCCGCGTGCCGTTTGCGCAGGACCGCGAGCAACGACGCGAACGACGTGGCACCGTCGAACGCGTCCAAGGCGTCGATCTCGATTCCGAACTCCTCGCCGATGTGGGCGAGCAGCGTGGCGTGGGCGAGCGAGTCCCATTGGGGGAAATCGCCATGCGCGCACGTGGGGATGGCATCCGGAGCCAGGAAGGGAAACACCTTCTGGAAACAGCGTTCGAGCGTGTCGAAGTCGGGGTCCTGCAACGCAGAGCCTCCCAATCGGTCCATGCGCATCGTCACGGCCTTCCGGTCGCGGGTGCGCATCCGAAGTGCGTGCCGATCGGTCGAGGAGCCCACGCCGGCGACGCCGGACCGACCGCACCGTGCGCAGGCGCCGCGGCGTTGATCGAATGAAGCCCTGCACCGCGAGCCATCAGCGAAACGGCCCGCGCCGCATTGCACCGATCGGGCCAGCGGAAACCTCGTGACAGTAGCTTACCGAGCCCGCGACGGCTACTCGTTGCCGAACGGTCGGGGCTCGCCGGGCGCAGGTCGCCGCGCGCGCCGGGTCGCGAGCGGCCGGGCGCGCGCGAGCGACGGGCGGCCGTGAGGCGCGGCGGAACGTGAGGCCGCGGTCGCCGTCGGGCCGACGCGTACCCATGGAGCCGCGTCGTGAAGTGGCACCCCAACGCAGCGCAGCACACGCCGCGGCGACGTCGGAAGCGGCGCCGCGTAGCATCTGCGGGGCGAATTGAAAACCACGGGGGTCGGCCCATGCGCAAAGTCCTCCACCGAGCCGTCTTGCTGCTGCTCGCCGTCGCAGCACCGGCCGCCGTCGCGGCCGACCTGACCATCCGGGTCGATGCGCGCGACGTCGCACGCAAGCGCCTGCACACCGCGCTCACGCTCGCGGTCCGACCTGGCCCGCTGACGCTCGTCTACCCCAAATGGATGCCCGGCGAGCACGGCCCGACCGGCCCGCTCGATTCCATGATCGGGCTCGAGATCAGGGCGAACGGCGAACGCCTCGCGTGGTCGCGCGACCCCGCCGAGATGTACGCGCTGCGCGTCGTCGTCCCCCGCGGTGCGGACCACCTCGATCTCTCCCTCGAGTCGGGGCTCGCGACCGACGGCGGCGGATTCAGCGCCGGCACGACGAGCACGGACGCACTCGCGGTGATTCCGTGGAACGAGTGCCTGCTCCTGCCGAAAGGCGTCGATGCCGATACGCTCACAACCGCAGCGGTGCTCGTGCCGCCCGCCGGCTGGAGCGTGGTCAGCGCCCTCGGCAGCGCGCCGACGGCCGACGGCGCCTACCAGTTCGAGGCGGCTTCGGCCGCGCGGCTGATCGACTCGCCGGCCCAGATCGGCCGCCACGCGAAACGTGTCGAGCTCCGGGGCTCGGAACCGGGTCCCGCTCTGCACCACACGCTGTCGATCATGGCCGACAGCGCCGCGGCGCTCGCGGTGCCGGAGGACTTCGCCAGGGGCTACGAGCGCCTCGTCGCCGAGAGCGGCGCGCTGTTCGGCTCCCGCCCGTACCGCAGCTACACCTGGCTGCTGTCGCTTTCGGAGCACGTCGCGCATTTCGGGCTCGAGCACCATGAGTCGAGCGACGACCGCACCGGCGAGCAGGCGCTCCAGGACGCGGATCAGCGCATGGACGTCGCCGGTCTGCTCGGGCACGAGTACGTGCACACCTGGAACGGCAAGTTCCGCCGGCCGCGCGGCCTGCTCAGCCCCGACTTCCAGCGACCCATGGACGGCTCGCTGCTCTGGGTGTACGAGGGCATGACGGAGTTTTGGGGGTACGTGCTGCCGGCACGTGCCGGCCTGATCACGCCCGAGTACTTCCGCGACATCGTGGCGGACGCCGCGGCCGAATTCGTGCTCAGCCCCGGCACGCGCTGGCGGACGATGGGAGACACGGCGGTCGCCGCGCAGGCCCTGTACAACGCCCCGAGCGCCTGGCAAGCGAGCCGCCGCAGCGTGGACTACTACGACGCGTCGATCTTCCTGTGGCTGGACGTCGACCAGGAACTGCGCGCGCGCACCGCGGGTCGCGCCGGCCTCGACGAGTTCGCGCACCGCTTCTACGCGGGCCCCCTCGGCGCACCGCAATTGCGGCCGTACGACGAGGAGGAGCTCTACGCAACGCTCACCGCGATCGCCCCCAACGACTGGCGCGCGCTCGCGCACCGGCACCTCGACTCGAACGACACCGCGGCGTTGCGGGGGGCGCTCGAGCGCGCTGGCTGGCGCCTGACCTATTCCGCCGATAAGAACGCGTCGGTCGAGAACCGGCAGAAGCGGCACAAGTCGGTGGAGCGGATGGCGTCCATCGGACTGCGCCTCGACAAGGACGGGAGGATCGTCGACGTCATCGAGGACGGTCCGGCGGCGCGCGCCGGCGTCGGGCCGGGCATGACGCTCGTCGGCGTCAATGGCCGCAAGTACTCAAGCGAGCTGCTCGACGTCGCGATCGCGGAGACCCAGACGGCGCACCGGCCGATCTCGTTGCTGGTCGAGAACGGCGACTTCTACCGCGCCGTCGCACTCGACTACGACGGGGGCACCCGCTATCCGCACCTGGCCCGGATCGAGGGCCGTCCGGACGGCCTCACGCCGGCGCTCGCCGCGCGGGTGCGCTGAGCCGCCCGGTGGCCCGGCGACGATGCCGGCCGGGCACCCCGCGCCCAGACCGGGTCATAAGAAAATCATGGCCTTACGAACGGCCGGTGAGCCTCGGCGGGGCGTGGACGAATGAAATGGTGGCTAGGGGGGGAATCGAACCCCCGACCCCGGGGTTATGAATCCCGTGCTCTAACCGTCTGAGCTACCTAGCCACGCCGGGCCGCCGTGGCGGCCACCGAAAGGGACGCGAATTCTGTGCACGCCGGCTGCCGCCGTCAAGGCGCTCCGCGGGGCCTCAATAAGCGTCGAACCAGGCGATCTGGCTGTTCGAGATGTTGAGGCTGTCGCCCATGATCACGAGCTTCTTCGGATTGACGATGTAGATCACGAGGTCGCTGCCGCCGAGGATGGTGCTGTACACCGCCGCGACCATGCGACCGGTCGTCGGATCGAGCGCGTAGTTCCCGGTCAGGTTGCCGCTGATGGACCCGGACTGGAACAGCAGTTGTGGAGCCAGCGTGATCGGTGAGGTCGCGCCTGGGAAAACCGTGCCGCCGACGTAGTACGCGGTCGAGAAGTCGCTGAACGGCCCCGCCGCCTGCGGCTCGAGGATGCCGAAGTTGCCGACCGCGCTCGCAGGCTCGATCGCATAGCCGCCGCCGGCGCCGTCGGCGTACAGCACGAAGCTTCTCACCGCCGTCCCGGCGGTTAGGACGAGCGTGCCGCGACCGTTCGCGGCCACGGTATACGGCTGGCTCGCGAAGGCGTGGCTGACGCTTGCCGCCCCGCGATCGGTGACGTCGAGGTTGACACCGACGGTGCCCGCGGCGGTACCCGCGGTCGCGACCGCGCCGGCGAGCCGCCCGACGGTCATCGTTGCGGCGGGCGCGCTTCCGACCATCGAGGACCCCCACAGGCTGAGGATCGCCGGGCCGGCGAACGTCGTTGCATCGAGCGTGCCCGCGCCCGCCTGCCGCGTCATCCGCCCCGCGACGCGCGGCGTGGTCGCCTGCGTGTCGCTGGTCGCGATCAGCAGCGTGTTCTTGTCGACCACATAGTACGCGAGCGGCAGCGCGAGCCCGCCGACGGTGAGCGTGACCGTGCCGCGGCCGTTCGTGTCCGGTGCCGCCAGGGTGCCGGTCACGGCGCCGGCGACGACCGGTGTCGCGGCGTTGGTGTCGCCCACGCCCGCGGAGATCACCCCGTTTGCACCGAGCGTCAGGCGCCCGGCGACGGTCAGGCGCCGTTTCGAGCCGTCGTCACCCAGCGCGCCGAACACCCAGTCGCCGGCAAGCGCGGCCACGTTGAACGCGGTCACGTCCTGGTGCATGAACTGGCCGGCCTCGACGATGCCCGTGCCGTCGTCCTGCTGCATGTGGCCGTCCAGCAGCGAGCTGCCGGTACCGAAGTCGAAAAGCTCGTTGCCGCTCTCCACCGAGTTGAGGTACAGCTGGCCGCGGTTTTGCGTCAGCGTCAGGCACGATCCCGAGGTGACGTCGATGGCCGGGCGTGTGTTGGTGCCGTCCTTGTAGTCATGGATGCCCGTTACCGAGCCGACGGATGTCACGGTGAAGCTGCCCGCGCGCGTCACGATCTGCCCGTTCCAGAAGCCGCTCTGCAGGTAGGCGTAGGGCCCGGTCAGCAGGCAGGCGGTCTGCGGCGCCACCGTCAGCGTGACGGCCTTGGTGGCGGTCAGACCCAGCGCGTCGGTCAGGCTCATCGTGAACGAGTAGGTTCCGAGGGTCCCGGGTATGCCGGTAATCGCCTCGGCGGCCGTCGTGCTGCCGGTCAGCGCGAGGCCCGGCGGCAGCGTGCTGCCGGTCGCGGGCGCCCACGTCCACACGTACGGCGGCGTGCCGCCGGCGGCGCTGACGTAGGTCGTGTAGGGAATGTTCTGGTTGGCCGGGAAGAGGACCGGCGGCAGGATCGTCGGCGTGCCGTTGGCCGTGATCGTCACCGAGGAGTACTGGGTCGGGTCGGTCACCGACGTCGCGGTCAGCGTGCCGAACACCGCGCCGACGATCGTGGCCGGGGCCTGGTAGATGGCCGTGGCGGTCGTGGTGCTGGCGAGCGTGCCCGCGCCGGTGAGGGTCCAGGTGACGCCCGCGTTGGCGGCGTCGCCGACGACGGTCGCGTCGATCTCGAGCGTCCCGCCCTGGTAGACGAGGGTCGTCTGGCTCGGCGAGGTCAGGGCGACGCCGATGCCGACGCCGACCGTCACCGGGCCGTTGTTGCTGTGGCCGCAGGCGGCGAGCGTCGCGAGCCCGAGGAGGCCGGCGGCGCGGATCAAGAGTGATTTCGTCACGGACAGTCCTCGCAGGAATCGTGGCTCGCGCGCGTGGCCGGCAGCATAGCGCCCGGGCGCATCAGACGTTGAACCGAAAGTGCATGACGTCGCCCTCGCGGACGACGTAGTCCTTGCCCTCGAGGCGCATCTTGCCCGCCTCGCGGGCGCCGGCCTCGCCGCGACAGGCGATGTAGTCGTCGTAGGCGATGACCTCGGCGCGGATGAAGCCCCGCTCGAAGTCGGTGTGGATGACCCCGGCGGCCTGCGGCGCCGTGGCGTTGCGCTTGACGGTCCAGGCGCGGACCTCCTTCGGCCCGACGGTGAAGTAGGTCTGCAGGCCGAGCAGGGCGTAGGCGGCGCGGATCACGCGGTTCAGACCGGGCTCGCTGAGCCCAAGTTCCTTCAGGAACTCCGCCCGGTCGGCATCCTCGAGCTGGGCGATCTCGGCCTCGATCGCCGCGCACACCGGCACCACCTGGGCGCCCTCCTGCGCGGCCAGCGTCTCGACCATCGTGAGCAGCGGGTTGTCGTGGAAGCCGCCCTCGTTGACGTTGGCGACGTACAGCACCGGCTTCATGGTCAGCAGCTGCAGCTCGCGCACGATCGCGCGCTCCTGCTCGTCGAGCGCCACCGAGCGTGCCGGGCGGCCCTCGTTGAGCGCGTCGCGCACCTTCTTGATCACGTCCCGCGCACGGATCGCGTCCTTGTCCTGCGCCCTTGCGGCCTTCTCGGCCCGCTGCAGTCCCTTGTCGGCCGTGTCGAGATCGGCCAGGGCCAGCTCGGTATTGATCACGCCGATGTCGTCGAGCGGGTTGACGCGACCGGCGACGTGAATGATGTCGGCGTGTTCGAAGCACCGCACGACGTGCGCGATGGCGTCGACCTCGCGGATGTGGGCCAGGAACTTGTTGCCGAGCCCCTCGCCCTGCGACGCGCCGGCGACGATGCCGGCGATGTCGACGAACTCGACGGTCGTCGGCAGCACCTTCTCCGAGTGCGCGATCTCCCACAGCGCGTTCATCCGCGTATCCGGCACCGGCACGACGCCGACGTTCGGGTCGATCGTGCAGAACGGGTAGTTCTCGGCCGGGATCTGCGCGCGAGTCAGCGCGTTGAACAGCGTCGACTTGCCGACGTTCGGGAGCCCGACGATGCCGCACTTGATTCCCACCGCGTACTCCCTAGGGCCCCGGCGCGCGCCGGTGCAGACTGTTCATGACCTTCTCGGCGCCGTCGGCCAAAAGGCGCGGAATGGCCTCGACGCCGGCCCCGATCGCCTCGTCGAGCAGCGCCTGCTCGGCGGCCGGCGCGCGCCGCAGCACGTAGTCGATGACCTCCTGGCGGGTGCCCGGATGGCCTATGCCCAGCCGCAGGCGCCAGAACCCGTCGCCGACCTGGGTGATGACGTCGCGCACGCCGTTATGGCCGCCGGGCCCGCCGCCGAGCTTCAGGCGCACGGCGCCGACCGGCAGGTCGAGCTCGTCGTGGGCGACAAGCGTCTCGGCGGGCGCGATCCGCATGTACTCCGCGAGCGCCCGGACCGCGAGGCCGCTCCGGTTCATGTAGGTGGACGGCTTGAGCAGCCACAGCTCGCGGCCGTCGATCGTGATCCGCCCGACGTCGCCGTGGTAACGGGCGTGCGGCCGCAGGCTGCCGCCCACCGCCGCCGCGAGGCGGTCGATGCACCAGAAGCCCGCGTTGTGACGCGTCTCGGCGTGCTCGGGACCCGGGTTGCCGAGGCCGACGACCAACTTGAGTGACAGGCCCGCCATGGGGATCCCGCGCCAACGCCGAAAGCGACCGGACCGCGCCCGTCGCTGGGCGCGGTCCGCGGGCCTTCGACGCCGGACGCGCTACTTCTTGGCGTCCTTCTTCGGCTCGTCCTTCTTCGCCGCCGCCGCCGCCGCCGGCTTCTTGTCGTCGCCGGCCGCCGCCGCCGCCGGGGCCGCCCCGGCCGCCGGGGTCGCCGCCGCGCCTTCCGCCGCCGCCGCCACCGGAGTCTCGAC
>JBBINS010000004.1:0-63466 GCA_037443765.1 Gammaproteobacteria bacterium | reverse complement strand
CCGCGATCTCGCGCGCCAGGGCCGCACAGCGGGCGTCCTCGCCCGACGCGCCCGGCCGCGGCGCGGCGCTCGACGGACGCAGCTCGACGACCGGCGGGGCGCCCGCATCGATCGGCGGCGCGAATACGCGGCCGGGCGTCGCCGCCGGAGGCTGACCGGGCAGCGGCTGCGCGCCGTCGCGCGCGTGCGTGAGCAGCCTGAAGCCGCCGATCGCGACGAGCGGCACGGCGAGCGCCACGCCCCAGTTCGCGATCCGCTCGAGCCAGACCCTGCGCTTTTTCAGCATCCGCGTCGCCTTCCCCGTCGCTGCCCCGGCCCGTGGTCGCCAAGGCTACCGAATCGCGGCCGCGGCCGCCCGCGCGACCGGCGCTACGTAGAGGCCCGAGGCGTCCCCATTCGGCACCGCCGCTACGATCCGCCCAGTGTCGCGGGACGGGCGCGGTCCCGGAGGGGCGTCGATGCTGCACAAGCCCGGCAAGCGGCCGCGTCTGCCGTCGCCCGCCGTCGCGGTCGTCAATCGCGGTCGCCATGTGGGCCCGACGCGCCCCTCCGACTGCCTGCCGCCGGCCGACGTCGAGCGGCTGATCGACGGCGCCTGCGCGCTGCTGCGGGACACCGGCTGCGCGTTCGAGTCTGGCACCGAGGCGATCGAGCTGTTCGCGGCCGCCGGCTGCGCGGTCGCGGCCGACGGCGTCGTGCGCATCGAACCGGCTCTCGTGCACGAGGCGATCGCGACCACAGCGAAGCGCGCGCGCCTCTGGGACCGCGCCGGCGAACGTTGCCTCGAGCTCGACGCCGCGCACACCTGGTTCATGCCGGGAACGACCGGCATCCGGGTCTACGATCTGACGACCGGCGAGCCGCGCGACAGCACCGGCGACGACCTCGCGGCGATCACGCGCGTCGCCGATGCGCTGCCGAACATCGACGGCGCGTGCGTCGCCTGCAAGAACGTGGCGCGCTCGGACATCTACGGCGAGATCGAGGAGTTCGCGATCCTGGTCGCGAACACCAGCAAGCCGCTCGAGTACCTGTGCGAGAACGTCGAATCCTTCGAGACCGCGATCGAGATGGCTGCCGCGGTGCGCGGCTCGCGCCAGGCACTCGCCGACAAGCCCTACTTCCTGCAGATCGTGACGCCGCTGCCGCTCACGTTCTGGCGCGCCCACATCGACCAGATCCTGGTGGGTGCGCGCAACGGCATCCCGATGAGCATCGGCACGCTGCCGATCGGCGGGGCCTCGGCGCCGATCACGATGGCGGGCTGCATGGTCGACAGCCTGGCGACGGATTCCGCCGCCATGGTGCTCGCGCAGCTGGCGCGTCCCGGATGCTTCGTGATCGGCAGCTCAGACGTGCGATTCATGGCGCCCGCGACGGGAGGCATGGGCAACTTCGCCCACACCTGGCTCGCCGACATCGCCGTGCACCAGGTTCGCCGCCACCTCGGCCTGCCGTCGTTCACCGGCATCGGCGGCCGCTCCGTCGCGCGCCGATTCAATCAGGATGCGGTGTGGGAGATCTCGGCCACTTTCATGCAGGCGTTCTTCAGCCGCCCGGCGACGCTCGACTACTGCGGCCTGATCGACAACGGCATCACCTACTCGCTGCACGCGCTGTGCCTGTGCGACGAGCTCGCCGGGATGCTGCGCACGCTCTGGCAGGGCCTCGCGGTCGACGCGGACACGATGGCGCTCGACCTCGCCCACGCCGTCGGGCCCCGCGGCAACTACCTCGTGCAGGCGCATACCGCGAAGCACTGCCGCGACCAGCAATGGCCGGCCCGTTACCTCGGCACGCACATTCCGCTCAGCATGGGCCTGCAGCCGGGCCGGGAGCTCTTCGATCGCATCGACGACGACGTGCGCCGCATCCTCGCCGGGCACCGACCGCCGGCGCTGCCGGCGGCGCTCGTCGGCGAGCTCGCGAGCATCCAGGCGCGCTTCGCGAACGACTATGCGCCGAGGGACGCGGGCCTGCAGCAGCCTTGCCGCTCCTGACGAACCCCGCGCGCCGGCGACCCCGCCACCCGACGGCGTCCGGGCCACGGGCGTCCGGCGAGTTCCCCGGCCGGGACGCTCGGCGGACGATGCCGGCCGCCGCGCGCGGCCGGGCCGCGCGGATGGCCGGCGCGAATTCCTATAAAGTGAGTCTTAGAGGTGAGCGACGGAGCCGCGCCGCGACAGCGGCTCCGCCGTCCCGCCGCGCGGCCACGGCGAGGAGCGGGGTGTTGATCGCCGAGCAATCACCGATCGTCGTCCCGCCACCCGCGTCGGCGGCGCGCCGCCGTCGGCGGCCCGCCCGGCGCCGGGGCCCGGCGTGAACGGCCGCCCCGTGACGCTGCGGCAGCGGCTCAACGTCTCGCGGCTCGCGCTCGCCTTCCCTCGGGCGACGATCGCCGCCTGGCTGCTGGTCGGCGTCGCCGGGCTCGTCGCGGCATGGCGGCTCCCGGTCGCGATGTTTCCGGACATCGTCTTCCCCGTCATCGTCGTCGTCGCCGAGGCCCCGGGGCTCGCCGGCGACGCCGTCGCGCGCGACGTCACGGTGCCGCTCGAGAGGCGCCTGCTCGGCGTCGCCGGTCGCGGCCCGCTGACCGTCGCCGAGCGACCGGGCGAGGTCGTCGCGACGGTTCCGTTCGATGTGGGCATAACGCTCGATGCAGCGCGGGACCGCGTCCGCGCCGCGCTCGCGGACCTGCGGCTCCCGGGCAACGCCGCGCTGACGATCCGCCCGATCGATCTCAACGAGGCGCCGGTCGTCACCTACGCGATCGCGCCGCTCGGGCCCGCGGCGGCCGCGGGCGCGGCGGGGCTCGCGGCCAGTCTCGCGAGCCGGCTCGCGGAAGTCCCGGGCGTCGCCCGGGTCGTGCCGCTAGGCCTCGACCCGCCACCACCGGGCCTGCCGCCCACCCGCGTCCGGCTCGACGGCGGAGCCGCCCTGGCCCTCGAGGTCGTCAAGCGCGCCGGCACCAACACGCTCGACGTCGCCCGCGAGCTCCACCGCATCGTCAGCGACGCCGCCGCCGTGATGCCGCTGCGTATCGTCGCCGTGCGGGCCGAGGGGCCGTTCATCCGCGAAGCCACCGGGTCGACGCTCGAGGCGCTGTGGGCTGCGGTCGCGCTGTCGGTCCTCGTGATCTACCCGTTCCTGCGCAGCCTGAGGGCGACGGCCATCTCCGCGCTCGCGATCCCGACGTCGCTTGTCGGCACGTTTCTCGTCATGGCGCTCGCCGGCTTCAAGTTCGAGACGATCACGCTGCTGGCGCTCGCGCTCGTGATCGGCATCATCGTCGACGATGCGATCGTCGACGTCGAGAACATCGCCCGCCACCTGCCGCAGGTCACCGACCCGCGCACCGCCGCGCTGCGCGCCACCGACGAGATCGGGCTGACCGTGACCGCGGCGACACTGACGATTGCGGCGGTGTTCGTCCCGGTGGGCCTGATGGGCGGCGTCGTCGGCACGTTCTTCAGACCCTTCGGCCTCACGATCTCCGCCGCGGTCCTCACGTCGCTGGTGGTCGCCCGCACGCTGACGCCGGTGCTCGCGGCGCGCTGGCTGCGCGCGGGAGTGCCGCATCGGCCCTCGCGCGCCTGGCGGCGCTTCAGCGATGGCTACCGGCGGCTGCTCGAGCGGGCGCTTCGCCATCCGGCCGTGGTGCTGCTCGCGGCCGCCGCCAGCTTCGCCGGCGGGATCGCGCTCGTCCCGCTGATACCGCAGGGCTTCATCCCGGTGCTCGATCGCGGCGAATGCGTCGTCCGTTTCGCCCTGCCGCCGGGATCGGGGCTCGCGGCCGCCGACGCCGCCGCACGCCTCGCGACTCGGGTGGGCGCGGATCCGGACGTGGCCATCGTCCTGTCGGTCGCCGGCACGGCGACCGGCGATCCCGACCGGGGCCTGCTGAACGTCGCGTTGCGGAGGGACCGCCGTGCCACGACCGGGGTCGTCGAGCAGCGTCTGCGGGCCGCGCTCGCGTCCGAGACGTCCGTGCGCACCAGCGTCGAGAACGTGCCGATCATCGCGGTCGCCTCCGCGCAGCCGCTCGAGATCGCGCTGACGAGCGACGATCCCGCCGCACTGTCGGGCGCGGCACAGCGGGTGATGGGGCACATCGCCGGCTGGCGAGGGGTCGCTGACGTCTCGGTCGAGGGCGCCGGGCCGGCCGGCGACGGTTCGTGGCTGCGCCGCGACGGCCGCCCGGCCGCGATCGTCCGCGGCAATCTCGCGGGCGATGCGACGCTCGGCGCCGTGGCCGACCGCGTCGCCGTGGAGGTCCCGCCGCTGCTGCCGCCGGGCGTGCACCTCGCCCTCGCGGGCGAGTCGGCACAGGCCGCCGACGTGTTCGGCCATTTCACGCTGGCGCTCGGTCTCGCGGTCGGCGGAGTGCTGCTCGTGCTGCTGCTGCTCTTCCGCAGCTGGCAGGACCCCGTCGCGATCACCATCGCGCTGCCGCTGTCGGCGGTCGGCGCGATGCTCGGCCTGTTCGTCGCGCGCAGCGACTTCGGCATCGTGTCGCTGCTCGGTCTCGTGTTCCTGACGGGCCTCGTCAACAAGAACGCCATCATCCTCGTCGACCGCATCAACCAGCTGCGCGCCGGCGGGCTTGCCCGCGATGCGGCGATCCTCGAGGCGGGACCGGTCCGGCTGCGGCCGATCGTGATGACGACCGCCGCGGCCGTGCTCGGCATGACGCCGATCGCGCTCGGCTTCGGTGCCGGGGCGGAGCTGCGCGCGCCGATGGCGGTCGCGATCATCGGGGGCCTGCTGACTTCGACCGTCCTCAGCCTCGTCGTCGTGCCGGTCGTTTACCAGCTGCTCGACCGCCTGCGACCGCGCTTCCCAGGTCCTGCCGCCGTCGAGCCGCCAGGCCGGGACTGACCCGCGCCCGGCCCTGTGCGGGCGGTGGTCGATGCGGCATGATCGCCGGTGCTTCGCCGCCGGATCGCGCCGGAACGAGGCACATGGACGGTGGACGGCGGAGGCCGCAGGTGACCGTTGAGCTCGCTGACTGGGATCTGCCCGCCCCGCACGTCGTGACGCTGGTCGTCGCGGCGCCGGACATCGACGCCTACGACCACGTCAACAACGCCGTCTACGTGACCTGGCTCGACCGTGTCGCGTGGAGCCACTCGGCCGCGCTGGGGCTGCCGATCGAACGCTGCCTCGAGCTCGACCGCGGCATGGCGGTGCTGCGCAGCGTGATCGCCTACCTTCGCCCGGCGCTGCTGGGCGACACGGTCCACGTCGGGACGTGGCTGCTGGCGGCGGACTACAAGCTTCGCGCGCGACGACGCTTCCAGCTGCGCCGCGCCGCGGACGGCGTCACGCTCGTGCGGGCCGAGATCGAGTACGTCTGCATCGAGCTGTCGACCGGGCGCCCGGCGCGGGCGCCGGCCGAGTTCCGCGAGCGCTACGTGGCGCTCCCCGACGTCGCCGGCGCCTACGCGGCGCTGCCGCCGGTCTGATCCGGCGCGTCCCTCAGGCGCCGGCGCGCGCCATGCGGCGCCGCAGGAACGCGATCTGGGTCTGCAGTGGCAACTGCTTCGGGCAGACGTCCTGGCAGCCGAGCAGCGTCATGCAGCCGAACACGCCGTCGTCGTCGCCGACCAAGTCGTAGAAGTCGCCGTCGCCGCGCGAATCGCGCGGGTCGAGGCTGAAGCGCGCGATCTTGTTGAGGCCGACGGCGCCGACGAAGTCCGCACGCATTTGCGCGGTGCCACAGGCGGCGACGCAGCAGCCGCACTCGATGCAGCGGTCGAGCTCGTAGATCCGGTCCGCGAGGTCGGGGTCCATGCGCTCTTCGATGCGCGTCAGGTCGACCTCCGCCTGCTTGGCGTGCAACCACGCCTCGAGACGTTCCGAGAGCGCGCGCATCCATCGGCCGGTGTCGACGGACAGGTCAGCGATCAGCTCGAAGCCCGGGAGCGGCAGCAGCGTAATGTCGTCCGGCAGGTCCTTCGTCAGCGTATTGCAGGCCAGCCGCGGCCGGCCGTTGACGAGCATGCCGCAGCTGCCGCAGATACCGGCACGGCACACGAAGTCGAATGCCAGCGACGGATCCTGGCGCTCGCGGATCTCGGTGAGCGCGAGGAACAGCGTCATGCCCGCCGCCTCCTCGATCTCGTAGTTCTGCAGGCGCGGCTCGCTGGCCGGATCACGGGGGTTGTGCCGGAGGACGTGCAGCTGGATGCGGCGGGCGTCGGTCATGCCGGTCCCTCGGGCAGGCGCTCGTTCTCCCCACGCAGGCGTTCCGGCAGCAGGTGACGATAGGGCATCAGGGCCTCCTGGACTGCGCGCCGCTGCTGGCCCTGGGCGCGCTCACGAATGGCCTGCACCTCGGCAGCGCGGCCCGCCGTGTCAGGGTGATCGAGGTAGTCGCGCGCCCCGTAGCCGCGCCAGCCCGGCGGCAGCTCCATCGCGCCGATGTCGATCGGCTCGTAGCCGAGCGTCGGCAGCGCGTCGCCCGGATGAGCCCAGGTCGCGAGCGTCCGCTTCAGCCAGCGAACGTCGTCGCGGCGCGGGAAGTCCTCGCGGAAATGCGCGCCGCGGCTCTCCTGTCGGGCGAGCGCGCCGCAAGCCATCGCGAGCGCGACCTTGAGCATGCGCTGCACACGGTACGCGGTCACGAGCTCCGGATTCGGGCCGGCGGCGCCCGACCGGACGCCGATCTGGCGGCTGCGCAGCAGCAGGGCCTGCAGCTTGCCGACCGCCGCTTCGAGCCCGGGGCCGTCGCGGAAGATGCCGACGCCGTCGGTCATCGCCTGCTGCATCTCGACGCGGATCGCGTCCGCGCTTTCGGTGCCGCGGCCGGACATCAGCGCATCGAGCGCGGCGCACTCGCCGGCGATCGCGTTCTGCACGAGCGAGGTGGGAACGTCGATGTCGCCCGCGCCGGATGCGCAGAAGTCCGCGACGAACTCGCCGACGATCATCCCGGCCACGACCGTCTCGGCCACCGAATTCCCGCCCAGCCTGTTGAAGCCGTGCATGTCCCAGCACGCGGCCTCGCCGGCCGCGAACAGGCCCCGCAGCGTCGTGCTCTCGCCGGTGTGCGTGGTGCGGATGCCCCCCATCGTGTAGTGCTGCGCCGGGTGGACTGGGATCCACTGCGTGACGGGGTCGATGCCGAGGAAGTAGTGGCAGATCTCCTTGACCTCGCGCAGGTTGCGCTCGATGTGGGCGCGGCCGAGCAGCGTAATGTCCAACCACAGGTGGGGACCGAAGCGTGACTGCGCTCCGAATCCCTGGCGGATGTGCTCGGCCATGCGCCGCGACACCACGTCACGCGACGCCAGCTCCTTCTTTTCAGGCTCGTAGTCCGGCATGAAGCGGTGGCCGGAGGCGTCCCGGAGCAGTCCGCCATCGCCACGGCAGCCCTCGGTGACGAGGATGCCCGCCGGGAAAATCCCGGTCGGATGGAACTGGACCGCCTCCATGTTGCCGAGGGCGGCGACGCCGGTCTCGAGCGCGAGCGCGGCGCCCATTCCCTCGCAGATCACGGCGTTGGTCGTGACCCGGTACAGACGCCCTGCGCCGCCGGTCGCGACCACGGTCGCCCGGGCCACGTAGGCGACCAGTTCGCCGGTCACGAGATCCCGGACCACTGCGCCGTAGCAACGGCCGCCGTCGTGGATCAGCGCCAGCGCCTCCTTTCGCTCGTGGACGGGCACGCCCTGGGCGATCGCCTGGTCGCTGACCGCGAACAGCATCGCGTGGCCGGTGCCGTCGGAGACGTAGCAGGTCCGCCACTTGCGAGTGCCGCCGAAATCGCGCTGCGCGAGCAGCCCGTGCGCCTCGTCACGCTCGGTGATAGTGACGCGCTGCCCGTTGATGATGACCTCGCGGTCGCCGCGACGCACCCGCGACCACGGCACGCCCCAGGCGGCCAGTTCGCGGACTGCCTTCGGCGCCGTCTCGACGAACATCCGTACGACGCGCTGGTCGGCGCCCCAGTCGCTGCCCTTGACGGTGTCCTCGAAATGCACATCCTCGTTGTCGCCGGCGCCCTTGATGGCATTGCCGAGGCTCGCCTGCATGCCGCCCTGGGCCGCTGCCGAATGAGACCGCTTGGGCGGCACGAGCGACAGGACGATCGCGTCGAGGCCGCGGCGCCGGACGCCAATCGCCACCCGCAACCCGGCGAGCCCGCCGCCGATGACCAGCACGTCGCAGTAGACGATCTTCACGGCACGGTGCCCGTGGCCCATGACGGTGCATACGGCTCACCGTAGTGGCCGGCGTGAGCCATGCCGATGCGCACGTAGGCGGCGAGCGTCGCGAGACCGAGCGCCACGAAGAACACGGTCAACGTCCATTTGACGGTTCGCAGGCGCCGGCGAGTTCCGTTCGGGTCTGCTGCGCCGAACCAGCCCCACTTGAGCGCCAACCGGTAGAGCCCGACGCCCGCGTGAACCTCGACGGCGAACAGCATCACGAGGTACACCGGCCACATCATGTCCGTCCAGACCCGGTCAGCGGACTCGAACGGCCCGATCCGGCCGGGGCGCGTCAGCATCGTGCCGAGGTGCAACGACGCGAGGAAGAAGAGCGCGAAGCCGGTCACGACCTGCCAGAACCATAGCGTCGTGTCCTCGTGACGTAGTCCTTTCATGTGCACGCGGAACGTTCGGTAGGCGGAATGACTGGCCGGGAACTTCCGCAGCGCGAGCGCGGCGTGGACGACGAACAACGCGGCGATGGTCGCCACCACCAGCGCCACCAGCGCCGGGATGCGGCGGCCGAACACGAAATAGCCCTCGAAGAATCGCGCCACCACCCACATCGCGTCGTTGCTGATCAGGATCGACGACACGAACAGCATGTGGACCCACATGAAGAGCGCGAGCAGCAGGCCCGTGCCGCTCTGTAGCAGATCGAGCCGTGCCGGCCATGCGCTGGGGTGCGCGGCGATCAATCGCGCCGCGTCTGTGTCCGACTGTGCTGCGGATCTCATGCGGGGCTTGCACTCTTGGCAGGACCGGAACTGATTCCGAGCGTCTGACAGACTGGCGGCCATAAGGGACTTCCGAAGGCGGCATCCGGTTACGTGTAAACCGTAGCGCCGAGCCCCCCGCCCACGCGCATATAGTTGCGACCGATGAACGCCTACGCGGGACTGCTGATCTACCTGGCCGCGATCCTCGGGTTCGTCGCCCTTACGCTCGCCATGAACCGGTACCTCGGGCCACAGCCGGCGCCGACCGGGGCGAAGCTCGAACCGTTCGAATGCGGCGCGACGCCGATCGAGCCCGTCGGCGACCGGGCGCTGCCCGTCAAGTACTACGGCATCGCGGTCGTGTTCATCCTGTTCGACCTCGAGACCGTGTTCTTCTACCTCTGGGCGCTCGGCGCGCAGCCGATCACGGCCGGCGCGCTCGTCGGGCTGACCGTGTTCGTCGCGCTGCTCGTGCTGATCATGGTGTACGTGTGGCGCAGCGGCCTGCTCGAGGAGATCACGCAGTGAACTCCGTCCCGAAGCACGAGCGCTCGCCGTCGCCGCTCGAATACCTGACGACGAAGAAGGACGAGTTCGTCGGCTGGGCGCGCAAGTTCTCGCTGTTCCCGTACCCGTTCGTGACGGCCTGCTGCGCCATGGAATTCATGGCGGTCAGCTCGACGCCCTACGACACCGACCGGTTCGGCGCGGCGCTGCCGCGATTCTCGCCGCGGCAGTCCGATCTGCTGATGGTGGTCGGCACGATTAACCACAAGCAGGCGCCGGTGCTGCGGCGCGTGTACGAGCAGATGTGCGAGCCGAAGTGGGTCATCGCGTTCGGCGCGTGCGCGACGAGCGGCGGCTTCTACCAGAACTACGCCGCGCTCGCGGGCATCGACAAGATCATCCCGGTCGACCTCTACATCCCCGGGTGCCCGCCCCGGCCGGAGATGGTCATCGACGGCATCATGAAACTGCAGGACCGGATCGCGCGCGACCGGCATCCGATCTTCACGGAGAAGTTCTGACGATGGCCGGGGGGATCCACGAACGCATCGCCGCGCGGTGGGGTGCGCAGGCCCTCGAGGCGGCGACCACGCATGGCCTGCTGGCGCTGCTCGTCGAGCCCGCGCTCGTCGCGGAGGTCGCCCGCTCGCTGAAGGCCGAGTTCGGCTTCGACATGCTGCTCGACATCACGGCGGTCGACTGGCCCGACCGCGCGCCGCGCTTCGACGTCGTCTACCACTTCTACTCGACCCGCGACTTCGTGCGCGTGCGGCTGAAGGCGCGGGTGACCGTCGAGGCGCCGGTCGTCGACACGCTCGTGCCGCTCTACAACTCGGCGCGCTTCCAGGAACGCGAGTGCCACGAGATGTACGGCATCGAGTTCCGCGGCAACGACGACCTGCGCCCGATCCTGCTCTACGAGGGCTTTGTCGGCCATCCGCTGCGCAAGGACTACCCGAAGCAGCGCGAGCAGCCGCTCGTGCCGTACCTGAAGTGACCCGATGAGCGACCGCCCGCCCCTGCCCAACCCGATCCGTCCGGCGTTCGCGCCCGGCGAGCACGCGGGCACGTCGATCGTCAACATCGGCCCGTCCCACCCGGCGACGCACGGCACGGTGCAGATCGTCGCCGAGCTCTCCGGAGAGCGCATCCTCCGCGCCGACGTGCACTGCGGCTACCTGCATCGCGGATTCGAGAAGGAGTGCGAGTCGCACACCTGGCACAACCTGATCCCGTACGTCGACCGCCTGAACTACTGCTCCGCGCTGATCAACGACTTCGCCTACTGCGACGCCGTCGAGCGCCTGATGGGCATCGAGATCACGCCGCGCTGCCGGTACCTGCGCACCCTGCTGGCCGAGTACTCGCGCATCGCCGACCACCTGACGTGCAACGCCGCGATGCTGATGGAGCTCGGCGCGATGACGGCGTTCCTGTACCTCGTCATGCTGCGCGACTACATCTACGAGCACCTGGCGGCCGTCACCGGCGCCCGCGTCACCTACAGCTTCGGACGCATCGGCGGGCTCGCCAACGACCTGCCGGAAGGCTGGCTCGAGCGCCTCGAGTGGATCCTCGGCCAGTACGACGAGTTCGTCGGGCGGGTGCACGGGCTCGTCGACCGCAACCGGATCTTCATCGATCGCCTGCGCGACGTCGGCGTGCTGCGGACCGCCGACGCCATCGACTGGGGCTACACCGGCCCGGTGCTGCGCTCGACGGGCGTGCCGCGCGACCTGCGGAAGGACACGCCGTATCTCGCCTACGGCGAGCTCGATTTCGAGGTCCCGGTCGGCATCAAGGGCGACAATTACGATCGCTACTACGTGCGCATGCGGGAGATGGACGAGTCGGTCCACATGATCCGCCAGCTCGTCGAGCTCCTGCCCGCCGGCCCGATCAGCGTCGACGACCGGCGCTGCACGCTGCCGCCCAAGCATCTCGTCTACACCGAGATCGAATCACTGATCAATCACTTCAAGCTGATCATCGACGGCCCGCAGGTGCCCGCCGGCGAGATCTACTCGGCCCACGAGGGCGCCAACGGCGAGCTCGGCTTCTACATCGTCAGCACCGGCGGCGGCGTTCCCTACAAGGTCCACTGCCGCGCGCCGAGCTTCGTGCACGTCGGCGGCATCCACCGGCTGCTCGAGGGCTACCAGCTGGCGGACCTCGTGCCGACGTTCGGCTCGGTCAACATGATCGGCGGCGAGTGCGACCGATGAAGAGCCTCGTTCTGGAATTCGAGGCGATGCGCGCCCGCTTCCCGGCGGGCTTCGAGTCCTCGCTCGTGCTGCCGTGCCTGCGCCGCATCCAGGAGGAGCGCGGCTACGTCGCCGACAGCGACATCGAGGAGCTCGCGCGGTTCCTCGGCGTGCCCGCGATCCAGATCGAGGAAGTGCTGTCGTTCTACACCCAGTTCCGGCGCCGCCCGGTCGGCCGCTGGCACCTGCAGGTGTGCCGCAACGTAAGCTGCTCGATGCGCGGCGCCGAGGGCCTGATCGCGCACCTCCAGCGTCGGCTCGGCGTCGCCCCGGGGGCGACGACCGCCGACGGGCGCTTCACGCTGACGACCGTCGAGTGCCTCGGCTCCTGCGGCACCGCCCCGGCGATGATGGTCAACGACCGCTACGTGGAGAACCTGTCGCCGGAGTCGGTCGACCAACTGCTGAAGGAGCTCGAGTAGCTATGGCGGGCCGCCAGCTCCTGATGAACTTCCCGGTGACGGCGACCTCGCACACGCTCGCCGAGTACCGTGCGCGGGGCGGCTACGCCGCGATCGACCGGACGCTGCGCACGCTGAAGCCCCAGGACGTCACCCAGGAAGTGCTCGCGGCCGGCCTGCAGGGCCGCGGTGGCGCCTCGTTCCCGACCGGCCGCAAGTGGCAGGTCGTCGTGCCCGGCGACGGCCAGCCGCACTACCTGATCGCCAACGCGGACGAGGGCGAACCCGGCACATTCAAGGACCGCTGGATCCTCGAAAACGCCCCGCACCTGCTGATCGAGGGCATGCTGCTGACCGCCTATGCGCTCGAGGCGCGGCACTGCTTCATCTACATCCGCGGTGAGTTCGACCTGCCGTACCGCCGCATCGCGGCCGCCGTCGAGGAAGCCTATGCGGCCGGCTGGCTGGGTTCCCGCATCGCCGGCACGGATTTCAGCTGCGACCTGATCGTCTACCGCGGCGCCGGGGCTTACGTCGCCGGCGAAGCCTCCGGCCTGATCGCCTCGCTCGAGGGGAAGAAAGGCTACCCGCGCAACCGGCCGCCGCGGCTCACCGTCAAGGGCCTGTACCAGCGGCCCACGGTGGTCAACAACGTCGAGTCGCTCGCCAACGTCACGGTCGTGATGCGCGACGGCGCAGCGGCGTTCCGCACCGTCGGCACCGAGAAGAGCCCGGGCACCCGCCTGATCTCCGTCTCGGGTCACATCAATCGGCCCGGCGTCTACGAGGTCGAACTCGGCTTCCCGTGGCGCCGGTTCATCGACGAGGACTGCGGCGGCATGCTCGGCGGCCGCGCGCTCAAGGCGATCGTGCCCGGCGGCATCTCCTCCAGAGTGCTCACCGGCGCAGACATCGGGCCGCTGGCGCTGAGCCATGAGGCGCTCTGGGACGTGAACTCGACGCTCGGCTCCGGCGGCATGATCGTCATCGCCGAGGGCACGTGCATGGTGCGCCTGCTGCACATCATGATGCGTTTCTACCACCACGAGTCCTGCGGCCAGTGCACGCCGTGCCGCCACGGTACCGGCTGGATGCACCGGATCCTCGAGCGGATCGTCGCTGGCCAGGGTCGGCCGGAGGACATCGAGCGGCTCTACTACATCGCCAAGTACAACGACGGCACGACGATCTGCGGGCTCGGCGACGCCGCCGGCTACGCGGCCGCCGGGATCCTCGACAAGTTCCGCGACGAGTTCGAGTACTGCATCGAGCACAAGCGCTCGCGCTACGAAGGCCGGATCGAATGCCTGAGATCCTGATCAACGGCCGTAAGGTCGAGGCGCGCGCCGGCCAGACGGTGCTCGAGGCCGCGCGCGAGGCGGGGATCTTCGTGCCGACGTTCTGCTGGCACCCGCAGCTGTCGACCGCCGGCAACTGCCGGATGTGCCTCGTCGAGGTCGAGGGCCGCGGCCTCGACATCGCCTGCAACATGCCGGTAAGCGCCGGCATGCACGTGCTGACGGACTCGCCGGACGTGCAGGCGCACCGCCGGGCGATGCTGCAGTTCATCACGCTCAACCATCCGGTCGACTGCGGCATCTGCGACAAGGCCGGCGAATGCAGCCTGCAGGACTACCACTACGCCTACAACGGCCAGCCGTCGCTGTCCGTCGAGCCCAAGGTCCGCTCGACCAAGTACTACAACCTGTCGAGCCGCATCCTGCTCGACAACGAGCGCTGCATCCTGTGCCTGAGGTGCACGCGGTTCACCCACGAGGTCTCGAAATCGATGGCGCTCGGCGTCGAGAGCCGCGGCGACGTGTCGGTGATCCGGCCGGTCGCCGACCGGCCGCTCGGCGAGGACCCGTACTCCGACAACATCATCGATCTGTGCCCCGTCGGGGCGCTGCAGTCGCGGCAGTTCCTGCACAAGACCCGCGTCTGGTATCTCGAGGCGACGCCTTCGGTGTGCCCCGGCTGCGCGCGTGGCTGCACCGTGCAGCTCTGGCACCGCAAGCGCGAGTGGCACGTCAAGGCGCTGGACCCGGCCCAGAACGCGAGCATCGCGCGCGTCACGCCCCTCGAGAACCCAGCCGTCAACGGCCCTTGGATCTGCAACAAGGGGCGCGACCTCGCCAAGATCTTCGAGCGCAAGCGCGCCGCCGGGCCGATGCTGCTCGGCGCGCCGGCGACGCTCGAGGCGGCGCTCGAGCGCGCGCGCGAGCTGATCGGCGCGGCGCGCCACCCGGTCGCTCTCGTGTCGAGCTGGGGCTCGAACGAGGAGTTCGCCGCCTTCCAGCGCTACCTCGGTGCGGTGTTCACGGGGTACGTGAAGTGCGACGCGCGGCCGGAGCCCGGCGAGCGGATCGAGGACGACCTGCTGATCCGCGCCGACAAGAACCCGAACTCCGCCGGCGCCCGAGCCCTCTACGGCGACGCGCCGGACGAGCTGCCGGAAGGCACCGACCTGGTGCTCGTCTGGGGCGAGGGCTGCGACTTCGGGGCGCTGCCGCGCGGCGCGAACGTCATCTTCCTGAATGCGTACCTGGCGCCTGAGAACGGCCACGCCGCGGTCTTCCTGCCGACGACGATCCAGACCGAGCGCAGCGGCCACTACACGAACTTCTGCGGCGTCGTCAGCGGCTTCCAGCGCTGCTTCGAGCCGGCGGCCGGGGCGGTCGACGCCGAGGCCCTGTTCCGGGCGCTCGCCGCGCCGGCGCGGGTGCATGCGTGAACGCCCCGCTGTCGCTGACGATCGTCTACGTCGTCTACGCCGTCGGCCTGCTGCTGACCTTCGGCACCGTGCTGACGTGGGTCGAGCGCAAGCAGGCGGCGGTGATGGCGGACCGGATCGGCGCCAACCGCGCCTACGTACGGCTGCCGTTCACCCAGATCAAGCTGATCTGGCTCGGGCTGTTCCACGGCCTCGCCGACGGCCTGAAGATGCTCCTCAAGGAGGACTTCCGCGCCGTGCCCTACGACCGCGTCGCCTATGCGCTCGGTCCGTGGGTCACGTTCGTGCCGGTCATGCTGGTGTTCGGCGTCATCCCGTTCGGCGGTTCGATCGCCCCCGGCCGGCTGTTCGGCGCCCTCGCCGCCACCTACGGCGATCGCGCCTACCCGATGCAGATCGCCTCGCTCGACGCCGGCGTACTCGTCATCTTCGCGTTCAGCGGCATCACGATCATCGGCACGATGCTCGCGGGCTGGTCGTCGGCCAACAAGTTCGCGCTGCTCGGCGCGCTGCGCGCCGGCTCGCAGATGATCTCGTACGAGCTCGTCATGGGGCTCACCATCGTCGGCCCGATCCTGATCTACGGTACGGTCGACCTCGATGCGATCGTCCGCCAGCAGTCCGGGACCATGCTCTGGGTGCTGCCGGCGTGGGGCATCTGCTACCAGCCGTTTGCGGCGCTGCTCTTCCTGACCGCCGCGATCGCCGAGAACAAGCGCATCCCCTTCGACCTGCCCGAGGCCGAGTCGGAGCTGATCGCCGGCTACTACACCGAATACAGCGCCATGAAGATGGGGCTGTTCATGTTCGCCGAGTTCATCGAGATCGCGATCATCGCGGCGCTGTTCACGACGCTGTTCCTCGGCGGCTACAACTTGCCGTGGCTGAACGACGCGGGCTTCGCGTTCCCCGGAGGTCACACGCTCGCGCTGCCGCACGCGGTGGTGGTCGTCACCCAGCTGCTGACCTTCCTCGGCAAGGTGCTGCTCCTCTGCAGCTTCCAGATCCTGGTGCGCTGGACGCTGCCGCGCTTCCGCTGGGACCAGCTGCTGCGCTTCGCGTGGAAGTTCATGCTGCCGCTCGCGATCCTTAACCTCGTCGTCACCGTGGTCGCAGTGGCGCTGCTGCAGCGGGGCCCCCTGTGAGCAAGACGCCCTACGTGCGGCGGCGCTACTGGAACGAGCCCCGCATGGGCTGGTGGGAGCGCGCCTACGTGTTCGAGGTCGCGCGCGGCCTCGGCATCACCGGCGGCGTGTTCATGGCGAACATGTGGAAGTGGCTGACCGGGCGCAAGGGCGCGCTGACGTCGTACTACCCGGAGGAGAAGCGCGCCGACTACGCGGCGGCCAATCGCGGCAAGCACGTGCTGACGCAGCGTCCCGACGGCCGGCCGCAGTGCGTGGCGTGCAACATGTGCGCGACGGTCTGCCCGGCGCAGGTGATCGAGATCGACGCCGCCTACGACCCGGACGATCCCGCCCACCCGAAATACCCGGTGCGCTTCGAGATCGACTACTCGCGGTGCATCTTCTGCGGCCTGTGCGTCGAGGCCTGTCCCGAGGACGCGATCCGCATGGCGCCCGAGACGCCGGACCTGCCGAGCTTCGACCGCGACCACATGTGGCTCGGCCGCGAGGACCTCCTGGCCTGGAAGCCGCAACAGGACGTCGCCAAGCCCTACCCGGTCGCGCGCCGCGGCGGGGGTGCGCCGTGACCGAAACGCTGCTGCTCTACCTGTTCTCGGCGGGGGCCGTGGCCGGTGCGCTCGTCATGCTCGTCGCCCGCCACCCGATGCGCGTGGCGCTCGGCCTGATCGGCACGATGCTGTCGCTCGCCTCCCTCTACGCGCTGCTCGGCGTGCACGTGATCGCGGTCTTCCAGGTGCTGATCTACGTCGGCGCGGTGATGGTGTTCATGGTGTTCGTGATCATGCTGCTCGACACGCGCGACCCCTCGTTCGTGGCGCGCTACTCGCGGCTGCTGGTGCCGGGCGCGCTCGCCGCGGCGCTGCTCGCGGCCGCGCTCGGGGCGCTGCTCGTGCGCTACGGGCTACGCGGGCCGCGGGTGCCGGGCTCGGCGGATTTCCACCTGCAGCCGTTCTCGGCGGCGTTCCTCGAGCGCTACTGGCTGCATTTCGAGCTCACCTCGGTGCTGCTCGTGATCGCCGTCGTCGCGGCGATCGCGGTGGTCAGGGGCCGCGGAGGCCGCGATGGATAGGACCCAGTTCCTGCTCGGCCTCAGCGTGGCGCTGTTCTGCCTCGGCCTCGCCGGCGTCATCGTGCGGCGCAACGCGCTGGTGCTGCTGATGTGCATGGAGCTGATGGTCAACGCCGCCGTGCTCACGCTGGTGACCGTCGCTGCGCGCAATCACGACACGGCTGGCGCCGCCTACGTGTTCCTGATCTTCGTCGTAGCCGCGGCGGAGATCGCGATCGCGATCCCGATCGTGCTGCTGCTGGCGCGGCAGCGGCGGACCCTCGACGTCGGCGCATACACCGGGCTCGGAGGTTGAGCGTGGACCTCCTGACTGCCATTGTCGTACTGCCGCTCGCGGGCTTCCTGGTCAACGGCCTGTTTGGCGCCCGGCTCGGCCGCGGCTTCGTCAGCGCCGTCGGCTGCGGCCTGCCGATCCTCGCGTTCGCCGCCGCGATCCGCTGCTTCCTGTCGCTCACGGGCGGGGACGGCGCGCCGCTCGTGTCGAGCGCCTACACCTGGGGCACGGTCGGCGGCCAGGCCTTCGGCATCGCCTTCTGGTTCGACCGGCTGAGCGCCGTGATGACGCTGATCATCACCGGCGTCGGCTCGCTGATCCACGTCTACTCGACCGGCTACATGAAGGACGACCCGGGCTACGCGCGCTACTTCGCGTACCTCAACCTGTTCCTGTTCTTCATGCTGATGCTGGTGCTCGGCCGCTCGCTGCTCGTGTGCTTCGTTGGCTGGGAGGGCGTCGGCCTCGCCTCGTACCTTCTGATCGGGTTCTGGTTCGAGGACCCCGAGAAGGCCCGCGCCGGCAAGAAGGCCTTCATCACCAACCGCGTCGGCGACGCCGGCTTCCTGCTCGGCATGTTCCTGCTCTACCACGCGCTCGGCACGCTCGAGTTCGACGGCGTGCAGGCCGCGTTCGCCAACGGCGTTCCCGCGGCGTTATCGGCCGACCTCGTCGGGATCCTGCTGTTCATCGGTGCCACCGGCAAGTCGGCGCAGATCCCGCTGCACGTGTGGCTGCCAGACGCGATGGCCGGCCCGACCCCGGTGTCGGCGCTGATCCACGCCGCCACCATGGTCACCGCCGGCGTCTACCTGGTCGCGCGCCTGAACGGCATCTACTCGCACGCGCCGGTCGCGTCGGAGATCATCGCGATCATCGGCGTCGCGACCGCGCTCTTCGCCGCGACCATCGCCGTCACGCAGACCGACATCAAGAAGGTGCTGGCGTGGTCGACGATCTCCCAGCTCGGCTACATGTTCCTCGCGCTCGGCGTCGGCGCGTACGGCGCCGCGGTGTTCCACCTCTACACGCATGCGTTCTTCAAGGCCTGCCTGTTCCTCGGCGCCGGCAGCGTGATCCACGCGCTCTCCGGCGAGCAGGACATCCGCCGCATGGGCGGCCTCGCGCGGCGCATCCCGGTCACGTTCGCGACCTTCGCGGTCGCGACCGCGGCGATCGCGGGCATCCCGCCGCTCGCCGGCTTCTTTTCGAAGGACGAGATCCTCTGGTTCGCGTTCGCGAGCGAGCACGGCGGTTCGCCGCTGCTGTGGGCGGTCGGCGCAGCCACGGCGCTGCTCACTGCCTTCTACATGTTCCGGCTGCTGTGGCTGACCTTCCTGTCGCCGTCGCGCATGGACGAGAAGACCGCGCACCACGTCCACGAGTCGCCGCCTGCGATGACCGGCGTGCTGATCGTGCTCGCGGCGCTCTCCGCGGTTGGCGGCTTCGTCGCGCTGCCGCACTTCCTGAGCCCGCTGCTGCCGGCGGCGACGGTCGCCGAGGGCCTCGAGTCGTACGAGACGCCGCTGCTCGTCGTGTCGGTCGTGATCGCGGTGACGGGGCTCGTGGCCGCCGCACTCCTCTACGGGCAGGGACCCGCCAGGGCCGACCGCCTCGCAGCGCGCGTGCCGCGGCTGCACCGGCTGCTGTTCTCCCGCTACTACGTGGACGAGCTCTACGACCGCGTGATCACCCGGCCGATCCAGTGGCTGTCCGATGCCGTGTTCCTGCGCCTCGGCGACCGGTTCGCGATCGACGGCACGCTGCACGGGCTCGCGGCACTCGCCCGCGGTGCGGCCGGGCAGTTGTCGCGCGTGCAGGGTGGCGGCGTGCAGCGCTACGTGCTGCTGGCGGCGCTCGGCGTCCTGATCGGGGTCGTGTGGGTGTGGCGCCATGTCTGACGCGCTGCTGCTGAACGCCGTCCTCTGGCTGCCAGTCCTCGGCATGCTCGTGCTGCCGCTCGTTCCCCGCGGCAGCGACGGGGCGGTGCGTGCGCTGACGCTCGCGGTCGTGACCGTCGAGTTCGTGATCGCCGCGTGGCTGCTCGTGCGCTTCGACGGCGCGGTCGCGGGACTGCAGGCTGAGACGCGGATCGCGTGGATCCGGGCCTGGGGCGTCTACTACCGGGTCGGACTCGACGGCGTCAACGTGCTGCTCGTGGCGCTGACCGCGTTCCTCGGGCCGCTGGTCGTCGCGGGCTCGTTCACGGCCGTGAAGCGCGACGTCAAGCTCTTCCACGGCATGCTGCTCTTCATCCAGTTCGCGATGCTGGGCACGCTGCTCGCGCAGGACCTGTTCCTGTTCTACGTGTTCTGGGAAGCGATGCTGATCCCGATGTTCCTGATCATCGGCATCTGGGGCGGCGAGCGGCGGATCTACGCGACCCTCAAGTTCGTGCTGTACACGGCCTTCGGCAGCATCCTGATGCTGGCGGCGCTGATCTATCTCGTCTACACGATGCCGTGGCACGGCGGCGTGCCGTCGTTCGCGTTCGAGTACCTGTACGCGCACCCGCCGGCGGCGGCCGTGCAGAACTGGCTGTTCGCCGCGTTCGCGCTGTCGTTCGCGATCAAGGTGCCGATCGTGCCGCTTCACACCTGGCTCCCGGACGCGCACGTCGAGGCGCCGACCGCGGGCTCGGTGATCCTCGCCGGCGTGCTCCTCAAGATGGGGACGTACGGCTTCATGAAGCTCGGTATCCCTCTGTTCCCCGACGCGGCGCGGTTCTTCACGCCGGCGATGATGACGCTCGCAGTGATCAGCATCCTGTACGGCGCCTGCCTCGCGCTCGTGCAGACCGACATCAAGAAGATCATCGCGTACTCCTCGATCAGCCACCTCGGCTACGTCATGCTGGGCCTAGCCAGCGCGAGCCTGCTCGGCATCCAGGGCGCGATCCTGCAGATGGTGAGCCACGGGCTCGTCGCGGGAGGCCTGTTCCTGATGATCGGCATGATCTACGAGCGCTGCCACACGCGCGACCTCGCTGCCTACGGCGGGCTCGCCAAGCTGCTGCCCGTGTACTCGGTGTTCTTCATGCTGCTGACGCTGGCCGCGGTCGGTCTGCCGACCACCAGCGGCTTCGCAGGCGAGTTCATGGTGCTGATGGGCTCGTTCGATTCCGCCTGGCCGCTCTATCAGCAGGGCCATCCGGCCTCGCTCGTGCTCGCCGCGAGCGCGGTGCTCGGCGTCGTGCTCGGCGCGTGGTACATGTTGTGGTTCGCCGAGCGGTTCCTGTTCGGCGCCGCGCGTGCCCCGCACCAGCCGCTCGTGGATCTCGATCGGCGCGAACGGCTGATCCTCGCGGCGATCGTGCTCGCGGTGTTCGCGATCGGCCTCTACCCGGAGCCGCTGCTGCGGAAGACCGAGCTCGCGGCGCGTCAGTACCAGAGCTACCTGCTCGGCGCCCCCGCCGTCGAGGTGCGGCCATGATCTGGCAGACCGTGCTGACCGCCATGCTGCCGGAGCACCTGCTGCTGGTCGGCATCGTCGCCGTGCTCGTGCTCGAGATCGCGAGCCCGCGCAGCCGCGGCGCCGTGGTGCTCGCCGTCGGCGCGACCCTCGCGGCCGCGGCCGCCGCGCTCTGGCTGCACGCCAGCGGCTTCGCCGGCACGCCGTTCCCGGGCCACTACGCGAACGGTCCCGCCACCTCGCTCGCGAAGTTCCTGCTGCTCGCGCTCGCGGTGCCGGTACTGGTCCTGTCGCGGGAGGAGTTCACAAGCCCGCGTTACTACGCGCTCATGCTCGGCTCGCTCTACGGCGCGTGCCTGATGCCGTCCTCGATGAGCTTCCTGACGCTGTTCCTCGGCATCGAGCTCCTGTCGCTGCCGGTCTACGTGCTGGTCCTGCTGGCGTTCCAGCGGCCGGAGGGCGCGGAGGCCGCGCTCAAGTACCTCGTGCTCGGCGGCACCGCCACGGCGACGTTCCTGTTCGGCACGGCGTTCCTCTACGGCGCGACGGGCACGCTCGCCATCGAGTGCTTCGCGACGGCGTTCTGGACCGGCAACCCGATGGCGCTGACCGGCGCGGCGCTGGTCGTCGCGGCACTGTTCCTCAAGGCCGCGGTGGTCCCGCTCCATGCCTGGGCGCCGGACGCCTACGAGGCGGCGACGGTCCCGGTCACCGCCTACATGGCGACGGTCGTGAAGGCGGCCGTGCTGCTCGCGGCGCTGCGGATCTTCGTGAACGCCCCGGTCGCGGCGATGATCGCGCTGCTGCCGCTCGTGTCGATGGCCTGGGGCAACCTGGCCGCGATTCGCCAGACGAGCTTCCGGCGGATGATCGCGTACTCGTCGATCGCCCACGCGGGTTACCTCTACTTCGCGTTCCTTGGGGCCGGGCCCGGCCGCTACCAGGCGGTGATGTTCTATCTCGCGACCTACGGCGTCATGACGCTGCTGGCGTTCACGGCCTTGCCGGGCGGCGGCGACGACGCGGCCGACGACCGGCTCGACGCGCTCAAGGGGCTGTTCCACCGCCGTCCTGTTGCCGCGCTCGCGATCGCCGCGGCGATGCTGTCGCTCGCCGGGTTGCCGCCGCTGCCGGGCTTCGTCGCGAAGTTCCTGATCTTCCGCAACGTGGTCGCGGCGGGCCACACGGGCTGGGCGGTCGCCGGTCTCGTCGCCAGCTACCTCGGCCTCTACTTCTACCTGCGCGTCGTCCAATACATGTTCATGCAGGACGCGCCGCAGGGCGCGGGTGACGGCCGCGGGCGGCGCCTCGCGTGGCTCGCGGGCGCACTGTGCCTGGTGCCGGCGGTCGCGTTCGCCGTCTTCCCCGGCTGGCTGCTCGACCGCCTGTAGCGCGGCTCAGGCGCCGGCGCGTTTCGCGACCGGCCAGTACGTGTCGAGCACCTTGACGCGCTCCGCCTGCAGGCGGCTCGAAACGAGGCCGAGCAGCCGGTGCATCAGGTCGACGCCGAACTTAGGTTCGCGGTGGCAGGCGGCGAGCACCTCGGGACCCGGCAGCACGAGCGCCCGGACCGGCTCGAGCGCGCGCGCCTGGAAGTGCTTGCCGCGGCCGAGCAGCACCGCCGACCAGCCGAGCGCCGTGCCGGGCTCGAGCGTCTCGATGCGCAGCGACTGGCCCTGCGAAACGATCTCGAGCGCCACGCGGCCGGTGATCAGCAGGAAGAACTCGCCGCGCGTGTCGCCTTCGGCGAACAGCAGCCCGTTGGCGGGAAACTCTGCGTAGCGCGCCATCGCGGCGAGCAACGAGTAGTGCTCGGGCGGCATGCCCGCCAGGAACGGGTGGCGTTGCAATTCGACGTTGACGTCGCTCATGGGGACCCCCTCGGCAGCGTTCGGCGATCAGTGCTTGGCAGCGGGCCGGACGGACCCGGTCCTCGGCCCCCGCCGGCGCACCGCCTGAGGGTACACCCGCCACGGGACGAGCGACGGCCCGCCGTAACCCGACGCTGGACCGCCGGGCCGCCGACCGTTACAACGGCAGCCGGGGCAGCCGCCCTGGCAAGCCAAGCGACCGGGGCCCGACCCATGATCCGAGCGATGACCCGATTCCTGAGCCTCGTCGCGCTCGGCGGCGCCGCGGGCGCCGCGGGCGCCGCGGCGGCGCCGTTGCCGCCGGCCCCGCTCGCGCACGTGGTGACGATCACGCCGCCGGGCCTCACCGGCTCCGAGCCGGCGATTGCTGTCAACCCGCGCGACCCGCGCCAGGTCGTCGGCGCCGCGCAACGCTGGGCGGCCTACTCGACCGACGGCGGCCTCACGTTCACGCCGGTCAGGGTCGTGGGCGACGACAGTCCCTCGCTCGGCGACGTCTCGCTCGCCTTCGACGACCGTGGCCAGGTCTTCCTCGCGTACCTGTCGATCCAGAAGAACGGCCTGCCGGGCTACTGGGGCCACGGTCCCGGACGCAACGGCATCTTCGTGGTCCGCTCGCCGGACGGCGGCCGAACGTGGGATCCGGCGCCGGTCGGCGTCAAGGTCTGGCAGGGCGACGAGCCGGACGTGAAGCTCGAGGACATGCCGCGGATCTGGTTCGACGCCGGCCCGCACAGCC
This sequence comes from Gammaproteobacteria bacterium, assembly GCA_037443765.1. GTDB lineage: Bacteria > Pseudomonadota > Gammaproteobacteria > Steroidobacterales > Steroidobacteraceae > CAIKZZ01. The sequence goes on along the minus strand of JBBINS010000004.1, from coordinate 40,113 downwards.
CCTACCGTGGCCATCTCTACATGGCGTGGATCGAGTGGCAGCTGACGCAGTCGATCATCCTCTACACGCGCTCGACCGACGGCGGCCGGACGTGGGCGGCACCGCGGCGCATCAGCACCAGGGCCGGCCTGCCGCGCGACGACAACGGCGCCGTCGTCGGCCCCATCGGCACGGTCGCGCCGGACGGCACGCAGTACGTCGTCTGGAACGAGGGCCTCAACATCACGCTGGCCGTGTCGCGGGACGGCGGTCGCAGCTTCGCACCGTCGCGGCCGATCATCACCGTCGCCGCGCCCTACTTCGGCGGCGCGGGCGGCATCCCGGGACTCACGCGCGCCATGGGATTCCCGCAGGTGGGCGTCGACCCGCGCCAGGGCACGCTCTACGTGACCTGGAGCGACTATCGCAACGGGGACATCGACGTGTTCCTGTCACGCTCGACCGACCACGGCCGCACCTGGAGCAAGGCGCAGCGGGTCAATGACGACCCGGTGCACGACGGCGCCGACCAGTTCCTGCAGTGGCTGGCCGTCGATCCGACGGACGGCGCGGTCAACGTGCAGTTCTACGACCGTCGCGACGACCCGATGAGCCGCCGCACCCGCGTCACGCTCGCGCGCTCGACCGACGGCGGCCGCACGTTCCGCAACTACGCGTGGACGGCCGGCGGCTTCGAGGGCGACAACGTCTTCCTCGGCGACTACGAATGGCTCGTCGCGGCGGACGGCCGCGTGTTCGGCACCTGGGCGGAGGTGGCGCCGCCGGGCTACGAAGTCGTGCCGCCGCCCGACGGGACGCCGCCGCGGTCCGGGCCGCCGCGGACGCCGACGATCGTGCGCGTCGGCACCGCCGACTTCCGCGTCGCGCGCTGACCGGCCACGTGACCCTCCCGGACGCGCGCGACTACCTCGGCTTCGCCGACCTCGCGGCGGCGCAGGTCCGCGGACGCGACTTCGAGATCGACGTGCGCCGCCGGCCGGCGTCGCCGGTGGCCGTGATCGCCCCGCACGGCGGGCGCATCGAGGACGGCACCTCCGAGATCGCGCGCGCGATCGCCGCGGACGACTTCAACCTGTACCTGCTCGAGGGCCTGCGGCCCTCGCTCAACTACCGCACGCTGCACCTGACGAGCCATCGCTTCGACGAGCCGGAATGCCTCGCGCTGATCCGCGACTGCCCGATCGTCGTCGCCATCCACGGCTGCGCCGGGCGCGAACAGAAGGTCCTGCTCGGCGGCCGCGATGTCGAGCTGAAGGAGCGCATCGGCGCGGCGCTCGCGGCGGAGTCGCTGGTCGCACTCGGCGACGGGCACGCCTACCCCGCGCTGCGCGAGCACAATGTCTGCAACCGCGGTGCCCGCGGGCTGGGTGTGCAGCTCGAGATCACGCACCCGCTGCGTCGCTCGATGGAGGCGGTCCGGCTCGCGCTCGCGGTGCGCGGCGCGCTGCTCGAGGCGGCGGCGTCGCATGGGCGCGGCGCGACACAGACCCCGTCGCGCTAGCCGGGCGGCGCCGGCGTCGACGGCGGCGTGCCGGCCGCGAGGCGCTCGACCTGGAGGCGCTCCCGCGCGGGCACGCAGAAGATCCGGACCGGCATGTCGCGGCCGCGCACCGTGAAGTCCGGCAGTGCGACCAAGTCGTCGACCGCCGACGCCTCGAGCGACTCGAGGACGTTCGCCGACAGGAGCACCTCGCCCGCGCGGGCGCGCTGGCAGAGCCGCGCCGCGACGTTGACGGTGTCGCCAATCAGCGTGCGGCGGCGGAACTGCGACGGCCCGAGCTCCGCGAGCGCGACCTCGCCGACGTTGAGGCCGATGCCGACCCCCGTCGCGACGCCGAGCCGCTGCTGCCAGCGCGCGGACGCCGGCGCGAACGCCGCGACGATCTGCCGGCCCGCGTCGACCGCGTCGCGCACCGGGCCGTCGCCGAAGTTCGACAGGCCGAAGCCGGCCATCAGCGAGTCGCCGGCCGAGTGGAACACCGTGCCGCCGCGCGCCTCGATGGCCGCGGCGAGGATGCCGAAGAACTCCTCGAGCAGCGTCACGACCGACACCGGTCGCAGCTGTTCCGCGAGCGTCGTGTAGCCGCGCAGGTCCGCGAAGAGCACGGTGCCCCGCACCGTCTCCGTGCCCCGGGGGCGTTCCGCAAAGATCGTGACTGGCATCGCGCCCCTGGCTATCGGCTGTGGCCGCCGCTTGGGTCGTAGATTAACGCGTTCAGAACGAATCCGGGATGCGTAACGTACTGACTTCAGTCGAAATTCAGGCCTCGACGTTATGTCAATTGCGAGGACCGGGAGTTACGGCTTGCGATCGGCGAGCGCCCGGACGCATTGCGCAACAAGCGACGGGCCGCGGTAAACGAGCCCGCTGTAGAGCGCGACGAGATCGGCGCCCGCCGCCCGCATCCCGATCGCGGCCTGCGGCGAATCGATGCCGCCGACTCCGACGATCGCGACATCCGGGCCAAGTCGTGCGCGCAGTTCGCCTACGGTGTGCAGCGCCGCCGCGCGCAGCGGCGCACCGCTGATGCCGCCGCGTTCCCCGCCGATGGCCGCCGGAAGCAGCGCACGGCGCACGGTCGTGTTGGTCGCGATGATGCCATCGAGACGGAGGCGCGCGACGAGCCGGGCGATGGCAGCGAGCTCGTCTCGCTCCAGGTCCGGAGCAATCTTGAGGAGCAACGGCAACGGCCGTGCCGCACTCAGGCGTTGCCGTTCCTGCAGGAGTGCCGTCAGCAGCGGCTCGAGGCGGTCCGCGACCTGCAGCTCGCGAAGCCGCTCGGTGTTCGGCGACGATACGTTCACCGCGACGTAGTCGGCGACATCGTGGACGGCGCGCAGGCAGCTGATGTAGTCGTCGACCGCGCGCGAGATCGGGGTCGTCGCGTTCTTGCCGATGTTGACGCCGACGATGCCGCGGTAGCGACGTCGCCGCAGGCGGCGGGCGACGACCTGCGCGCCGTCGTTCGGGAAGCCGAGCCGGTTGATCAGGGCGCCGGCCGCCGGCAGCCGGAAGAGTCTCGGGCGCGGCTGGCCCGACTGAGGGCGTGGCGTCACGGTGCCCACCTCGATGAAGCCGAAGCCGAGCGTGCCGAGGCCGTCGACCGCGATCGCGTTCTTGTCGAACCCGGCCGCGAGTCCCAGCCGGTTCGGGAACCGGAGCCCCATGAGCTCCACCGCGGCCGCCAACGGCGCACGCGTCGGCAGGCGGCCGGCCACACGCAGGCCCGAGAGCGCGAGGGCGTGCGCTCGTTCCGGGTCGAGCGCGAACAGGACGGGGCGGACCGCGGGATACCACACGTTGCCGATTGTAGGGTCAACACAGCCTCGCTGCGGTGCGCGTCGAGTCCGGCGGCCGCCGCACGGTGCGTGAGGCGGTGCACATTCCCGCGTCGCGCCATAGACTCCACCAATGACGCACGACACCAACGCCCTCGGCCAGCCGATCGGACGAGCCGTTGCCAACTGGCAGCCACCGCCGCGCCCGGGCCGCGAACCGATGACCGGACGTTACTGCCGGCTCGAGGCCGTCGATCCCGCGCGCTATGCCGCGGACCTGCACGCCGCGAACACGCTCGATGCCGCGGGCGCCATGTGGACGTACCTGCCGTACGGCCCGTTCCCGGACGCCGCGGCGTATCGGGCGTGGATGGAGTCGGCGTGCACCGGTGCCGACCCGCATTTCCATGCGATCGTCGACCTCGCGAGCGGCAAGCCCGTGGGTCTCGCGAGTTACCTGCGCATCGATCCCGCGAACGGCGCGATCGAGGTCGGCCACCTCGCCTATTCGCCGCTCCTGCAGCGCACGCCGGTCGCGACCGAGGCGATGTTCCTGATGATGCGGTGGGCCTTCACCGCGGGCTATCGCCGCTACGAGTGGAAGTGCAACGCCCTCAACGCCCCGTCGCGAATCGCGGCGATGCGCCTCGGATTCTCGTACGAAGGCGTGTTCCGCCAGGCCACCATCGTCAAGGGCCGCAACCGCGACACGGCGTGGTACGCGGCGATCGACTCGGAGTGGCCGGCCCTCGAGCACGCCTACCGGTCCTGGCTCGCGCCCGATAACTTCGACTCGGGCGGCCGCCAGCGCCGATCGCTCGCGTCGCTGACGTCCCCGGTCCTCAAGCTTCGCGGCTGAGCCGCGCTCCGGACGGTCCTACGCGCGCGCCTGGCGCCGCAGGAAGTCGAGCACCGGCGGCGCGACCACGTCCGGTGCCTCGAGCAGGATGGCGTGGCGCAGCACCGGCAGGATCACGAGCCCCGCGTTCGGCATCGCTGCCGCGATCTCGCGGTTGAGGCGCGGATTGCAGCCGCCGTCGTTCTCGCCGGTGAGTACGAGGCTCGGCTGGCGGATCGTGCCGATCCACGGCGCCATCTCGGTCTCGGCGTAGATGTCGAACACGCTCAGGAACACGTCCGGGTCGGTGTCGATGACCTGCTGCATCCGCCGCCGGATGACCTCCGGCGAGCGCAACGCGAACTCCGGCGTGAACCAGCGGTCCTTGAGCGTCTCGAGCACGGGCGCGATGCCCTTCGAGCGCATCGCTGCGACCACGCCACGGACCTTCGCGCTGTCGTCGGCGGTGCGGAACGCCGCCGTGCTGTAGAGGCCGAGCGACAGCACCCTCTCCGGATGGCGGCGCGCGTACGCCGGCCCGATCATGCCGCCGAGCGAGTGCCCCGCGAAGTGCGCGCGCTCGATGTGGAGCTCGCGCCGCAGCGCCTCGAGGTCGTCGACCAGGTCGTCGAGCGTGTACGGCGGCGCGGGCCGCGGCGAAAGGCCGTGGCCACGCAGGTCGTAGTTGATGCAGCGGAACTCCGGGCGCAGCTCGCGGATGAGGCCGTCCCAGCTGTGGCGCGAGGCGCCGATGCCGTGAATGAGGAAGAGCGGCGGGCCGCTGCCCTCGACCGAGTACGCGGACTGGATCGGCGTGCCCATGTGTCAGTCCGGGTACTTGTCGGCCATCAGCGCGCCGGCAACCGCCCAGTCCTCCTTGTCGACGTCCTCAAGGACGATGGTCACGGCCTCGGGCTTGCCGCCGACAGCGCGGACGAAGGCATCGGTGAGCTCGCGGGCCAGTGCGCGCTTCTGCTCGCGCGTGCGGCCCTTGAACATCTCGACTCGGATGATGGGCATGGCAGCTCTCAGGTCGGGGTGGGATCGGGGCTCACGGGGGCGCAAGGATACGTCACGCCGCGCCCGCTCCGGTCGCGCGCGCGGGCGCGCGCGCCTCGGCGAGCCACGGCATCACGTCCGCGGCGAAGCGTTCGAGCGCCTCCAGGCACTCGCCGTTCGAGTGCCCGATGTTGACGTTCATGATCAGCTCGTGAATGCCGAGCGCCTCGTAGGCCTTCAGCCGGTCGACCATCTCGGTTGCGGTGCAGATCAGCAGGCTCTCGCGCAGTTCCTCCTTCGACTGCTTGAGCGGCAGGGACCGGATCGCGCCGTGCTCGACGAGCCCGGGCCCGGTGAACACGTTGTGGAACCGACCGTAGTACTCGTAGGCGTAGTCGAGCTTGCGACGCGCATCCGCGTCGTCCTTGGCCACGCAGCAGACGCGCATCAGCGCGAGTCGGAGGTCCCGGCCGGCGTCGCCCAGCGCGGCCTGGCCACGCTTGAACGCGTCCACCTGCTCGCGCATCTTCTCGACCGTCGCATTTAGCGGCGTCGTCTGGATGTGGAATCCGCGCCGCGCGGAGGCCTCGATCGCCTCCGGCACGAGCGCCGCGATCATGATCGGCGGCGCCTTGCCGGCGCGCGGCCGTGGCATCACGGTGATCGGCGCGAACTGGTAGTACTTGCCGTTCCAGGACACTTCCTCGCGCTCGAAGAGTGCCTGCAGCACGTTCAGCGACTCGTCGAAGCGCTCGCGGGATTCCTCGATCGGCTTGCCCATGCGCGCGAGCTCGTACGCGAACGCCCCGCGGCCGACACCGAGGACCAGCCGCCCGTCGCAGAGGATGTCGGCCTGGATCGCCTGCCCGGCGAAGACGCGCATGTCGTGCAGCGGCAGCACGCACACCGAGGTCACGATCTCGAGGGAGGTGGTGACCGCGGCGACCTTGACGGCAAACTGCAGCGGATCCGGGATCAGCAGGATGTTGATCAGGTGGTGTTCGGGGACCGTGACCCCCCGAAAGCCCAGCCGGTCGACGAGACGGGCCTGCGCCAGCATGTCGGCGAACAGTCGCTCTCCGCCGTAGCTCGTGTCCTTGTAGTACGCGCCGAGGAAGTTGTTGAAATGCATTTCGATTCCCGTTCGTGCACTTCCCGGAACGTTGCCAGAGGTGGTTGATGGTGAAAATTGAAATTAATCGAGCATTTGATTCGATATCATCGAAGCATGAATCTCGACGAACTTGCGACTTTCCTCGAAGTCATCGACGCGGGCAGCCTGGCGGCCGCCGCGCCGCGGCTCAACGTCACGCCCTCCACGATCACCGCCCGGATCAACACGCTCGAGCAACAGCTCGGTTGCCGCCTTCTGCATCGCAACAAATCGGGTACTGAACTCACGTCCGCGGGCTTCCGGCTGCAGCGTTACGCCGAACTCATGACGCAGCTCTGGCGCCAGGCGCGCTACGACGTTGGGCTGCCGGCCGGCGTCGAGGGCGCGTGCAACGTCGGGCTGGAGTTCGACCTGTGGCGCGACGTCGGCAGCCGCTTCCTCGACCACGTCCGCCTGCACGCCCCCGCCATCGCCACCGCGCTCTGGCCCGGCGAGCAGCGACAGCTCAAGCGCTGGCTCGACATCGGCCTCATCGACGTCGCCTTCGGCTACGGCGCACAGGCGAGCGAGGGTTTCACGAGCCGGCTGCTGTTCGAGGACGAGCTGGTCCTCGTCTCGGCGCGCCCCGGCGCGCCGCCGGAAGTCGACGACGCCTACGTGTTCGTGGACCACGGCGACGAGTTCCGGCGGCAGCACGCCGAGGCCTTCCCCACGGCCCCGCCGTCGCTCGTGACGATCGCTGCCTCCGAGTGGGCGCTCGAGTACGTCCGGCGCACCGCCGCCAAGGGCTACCTGCCGTCGCGCCTCGTCGAGCCGCTACTCGTCGCCGGACTCCTCCACCCGGTAGAGAGCGCGCCGCGGTTCGTCCGGCGCGTCTACCTCGTCGCGAGCACCCGCGCGGTGCGCAACTGGGACTGGTACGAGGCGGCCGTCGCCGCGTGCCGGCCCGGCTGACCGCGGCGTGACTAGCGGCGGCGTGCGGCGCGGCCGCGGGCCGCGACGATGTCGATCGACTCGGTCGCCGGGTCGAACACGATCTGCGCCTCGCCACGGTCGAGCTGGCGCATGACGTCGTCGACCTTGTCGTCGAGCGTGACGTCGCGCGCACCGTACTCCGTGCCTTCGCGAAGCACGAACGACTCGATCACGCGGCGCAGCGCCTCCGGCGAGAGTTCGCCCGGCGGGACGATGACCGGCTCGGGGGCTTCGGGATCCTGTGCTGTCATGGGGGTCGCTGGACTCGTCGGGGCGTCTGACGTGCGCGGCCGTTCGGCCGGTGCCGCCGGCTTGCGGCGGAGCCCGCACCCGAGCATAGCGGCGCCGCCGCCGCGGCGATACGGTCGCGGCGTGCGGCGCCGGCACCCCGCAACGCCTAGCGCGGCGACGCTTCCGCGAGCGGAACCTGCAGCAGCACCTCGGTGCCGCCGCCCGCCGCGTTGCGCCACTCGACACTGCCACCCATCGCCTGCGCCCGGTAGTTCATCACGCGCCGTCCGAGCCCCGCGGATCGCACCGGCGCGCCGCCGATGCCGCGTCCGTTGTCGGTGACGGCGACCTCGAGCGCGGCGTCGGACCCCGCCAGGCGAATCGTGACCCGCGTCGCGTTGGCGTGCCGCATCGCGTTGCCGAGCGCCTCCTGCGCGATGCGGTAGGCATGGTCGGCGACGTCCGTCGGCAGCTGCGCTCCGCGCCAGCTGCTGCCGTCGAAGGTCACCCTGAGCCCGTCGCCGAGCGAGGCATTGGCGGCGAGCGCCGCGAGCGCGCCGGCGAGGCCGCCGTCGTCGGCGCGCACCGGGTGCAACCCGTGCGCGAGTGCCCGGGCATTACGGATCGCGGCGTTCATGTGGTTGATGGCCACCTCGAGGTCCGCGGCGCCGCCCTCGGCGGTGCTCTCGCGCTTCACGCGCGTCGCGACGCTGCGCAGCAGCAGCGCGATCCCCGTCAGCTCCTGGCCGAGTCCGTCGTGCAGGTCCTGGCTCAGGCGCTGGCGCTCGGCGCCGGCGATCTCGACGATCTCCCGCTCGAGCTGCTTGCGGGCCGAGATGTCGATGACGGTGCCGGCGAGCGTCAGTGGCTTGCCGTCGGCGTCGCGCTCCATGATCCGGCCGCGGTCAAGGATCCACATCCAGCCGGCCGGCGTGCGCAGCCGGTACTCGGCCTCGAACGTGTCGGTCTCGCCGGCCCGGTGGGCGTCCATCCGCTGCGTCACCTGGCGGCGGTCGCGCGGGTGAACGTGAGCGTCCCAGGGATGCGGCGTCGCGTCCCACTGCGTCCGGTCGATGCCCGTGACCTCGAAGAACTGCGGGCTCATCTCCAGGCGGTCGCTGACGAGGTCGAACGCGTAGAACCCTACCCGCGCACCCCACAACGCCGCGTCGAGGCGCGCCTGCACGCGCCCGAGCGCGAGTTCGGCCTCGCGCCGCGGCGTCACGTCGCGGCTGCTGAGCACGATGCCCTGCACGGCCGGGTGCGCCAGCATGTTGGTGCCGCTGACCTCGAGCCAGCGCCAGCTGCCGTCCTTGTGCTGCGAACGGACCTCGAGGAAATGCCGGGCCAGGAATTCCGGCCGCTCGACCAGCTCGCGTAACGCCGCGGTGGCGCGCGGCACGTCCTCCGGGTGAACGAGATCGAACACCGATCCGCCGTCGCGTTCGGCAAGCGTATAGCCGAGTACCTCGGGAGTCGCCGGGCTCTGGTACAGGAGCCGGCCTTCGGCGTTGATGATCGTGATGAGGTCGCCGGAGAGCTCGGTGACGGCCCGGAACCGCTCCTCGGACGCCTGCCTGCCGAGCTCCGCTTCGGTGCGCGGTGCGATGTCGCGGATCGTGATCACGAGCCCCCGGAGCTCAGGATCCGCCACCCGGTTCGAGACCATGGCCTCGACGAGCCGATACGCGCCGTCGGCCTGCATGACGCGCACCTGGAGCCGGTGCCGGCCACTGAGGGACGGGTCGACTGCGTTGATCATCAGCCGCGCGATCGCGGTCGCGAGGTCGGCCGGATGGATGAAACGGGCGACGGACCGGCCGACGACCTGCTCGCGGGTCCAGCCACCGACCGCCCCGTAGGACCCGAACACGTGGCGGATCCGCCCGGCGGCGTCGGACACCAGGATCGTGTCCTGCAGGTGCCCGGTCAGCGCTTCGGCGACGTGCTGCCACGCGGGGGCCGCCGACCTCGCCTGCGCGGTCTCCTTCTCCAACAATGCTGTCCTCGCGGGCCCGGCGACCGACGGGCGCATCCGCCGGGGAGTCTGACAGCAATCCAATCGATCGCAACGGCCGACATCGGCTGAGCGGAGTGATTCGTATTCGTATCCGGCACTCGCCGTCCCGCGGTGGGCGGTAACCACTAATGGACACCCCGCGGCGCATTGGCCACCGTCGCGGCTGGTTGCAGACACGGCGAGCCCCGCCCCATGGATCAAGCGCGTCCCCCTCTGGCCCTGCTGCGCGGTGCGGCGACGATCCTGCCGCGCCCGCTGCTCGATCGCATCGCCGCCGCCGTGCTGCGCGGCCTCGGCCGTTCGCACCCGAAGCTGCTCGCGAACCTCGCGCGCCTCGAGCCGGCCGTCGTCCACATCGCGCCCACCGACCTGCCGTACCGGTTCTCGCTGACGGTCGGGCGCGAGCCGATCCGCCTCGCGATCATCGACCGCGGGCCGGTGGTCGCCGACGCCGAGGTCAGCGCGGCAGTCGCGACGCTCGTCGATCTCCTCGAGGGACGCATCGACAGCGACACGCTGTTCTTCCGCCGGGACCTCGTGATCTCGGGCAATACCGCGGTGGTCGTCGGGCTTCGCAACGTGCTCGACCGCGAGGAGCTCAACCTCGCCGCCGAGCTCGGTGCACTCTGCGGCCCGTTCCGCCCCCCGGCCCGTGCGGTCGCCCAGGCGCTCGATCGCGCGCTCGACCGGCTCGGCGCGCGCGTCGCCGCGATGCACCGCACGCTGCACCCGCCCGGCGGCGACCACCGCGATGTCGGCGCGGAGCTCGAGCGCTGCCGCGGGGAGATCGGCGCGCTCACCGCAAGGCTCGCGGCGCTCGAGGCGCGCCAGAAGCGGCGCGACGAGAAGAGCGCATGACCGAACGCTATCTCGAGCTCGTGTGCCCGGCGGGCACACCGGCGGCGCTGCGCGCGGCGGTCGACGCCGGCGCCGACACCGTGTACTGCGGCTTCCGCGACTGCACGAACGCGCGCAACTACCCCGGTCTCAACTTCGACCCGGACGAGCTGCGCGAGGGCGTCGCGTACGCGCACGCTCGCGACTGCAAGGTCCTCGTCGCGATCAACACTTTCCCGCGCGCCGGCGACCAGGCGCCCTGGCACCGCGCCGTCGACCAGGCGGCGGCGGCGGGCGCCGACGCGGTGATCCTCGCCGATCTCGGCGTGCTCGACTACGCTACCCGGCGCCACCCCGCGCTGCGGCGGCACCTGTCGGTGCAGGCATCGGCCGCGAACGCGCCGTCGATCCTCTTCTACCGCGATCATTTCGACGTCAAGCGAGTCGTGCTGCCGCGCGTGCTGTCGGTACGCGAGGTCGCGGCGCTGGTCGGGGAGACCGGCATCGAGACCGAGGTGTTCGCGTTCGGCAGCGTCGGCCCCATGTCGGAGGGGCGCTGCTTCCTGTCGTCCTACCTCACCGGCCTCTCGCCGACGAGCGAGGGCGCGTGCGCACCGGCGAGCCACGTGGCCTACGTCGAGCGCGGCGGCGAGGTGCTCTCGCGGCTCGGCGCGACGACGCTCAACACCTTCGCGCGCGGCGAGCCGGCAGCGTACCCGACGCCCTGCAAGGGCCGCTACGTGACGCTCGGGCGCGCCTCGTACCTCTTCGAGGAGCCCGTCGGCCTCAACGCGATCGCGATCCTGCCGGAGCTGAAGGCCGCCGGGGTCACGGCGCTGAAGATCGAGGGCCGCCAGCGCAGTCGCGCCTACGTCACGCAGATCGTCGGCGCGTTCCGCCAGGCGCTCGACGCGCTGGCGCGCGGCGAGACGCCGCCACCCTCGGCGCTGAGCGGCGAGACCGAGGGCGGGCGCGAGACCTTCGGCGCCTACCAGAAGGGCTGGCGATGAGCGCCCGCCCGCCGTCGCGGCTCACGCTCGGGCCGTTGCTGTTCCACTGGTCCGGGCAGAAGCGCCGCGACTTCTACTTCCGCATCGCCGACGAGGCGCCTGTCGACGCGGTCTACCTCGGCGAGGTCGTCTGTTCCAAGCGCGAGTCCGTGTTCGCGCCGTTCCGTGACGAGGTCATCGAGCGGCTGCGTGCCGCCGGCAAGGACGTCGTGCTGTCGACGCTCGCGCTCGTGACGACCGCGCGCGATGTCGAGGAAATCCGCGAGCTCGTCGCCGAGGGGCACACCGTCGAGGCCAACGACGTCGCGTGTCTCCAGGTTCTCGCGGGCCGGCCCCACGTCGTGGGTCCGTACGTCAATGTTTTCAATGAGCGCGCCCGCGACTTCGTGGTCGGCCACGGCGCGACGCGGGTCGTGCTGCCGGTCGAGATGCCGGCGACCTCGATCCGCACGGTCGCAGACACGAGCACCGGCACCGAGATCGAGGTGCAGGCGTTCGGCCGCCTGCCGTTGTCGGTCGCGATGCGCTGCTACCACGCCCGGGCGCACAACCGCACCAAGGACCACTGCCAGCTCGTGTGCGGCCTCGACCCCGACGGACTCACCGCCGAGACCGTCGACGGCGTCGACGTTCTGACGATCAACGGCACCCAGACGCTGACCCACGGCCACGGCGTGCTGCTCACCGAGCTCGCCTCGCTGCAGGCCGGCGGTGTCACGCACTTTCGCCTGTCGCCGCACGACCTCGACATGGTGCGGGTCGCGTCCCTGTATCGCGAGGTTCTCGATGGCCGCTGCGACGGTGCCGCGGCGATCGAGGCGCTCAGGCCACTGACCGGCTCCGTGCCGTACGTGAACGGCTTCCTGCACGGGCGCGAAGGTCTCGCCTGGGTCGGCCGGCCGTAGTCCGGCGGGCGCGCATCCACCTCGCTCGCGCGCCGCGCCACTGCCCGAGTCACTGAATCGTTCACGCCGGCCCGTCCGGCGGCCCACCCCGGAGCACGCCGATGACCATCGACCCTTCCAACCCGACGCCGCAACCACTGCCGATGCTGAGCATCCGCGGCCGTTCCGTGCTGCCGATCGTCCAGGGAGGCATGGGCGTCGGAGTCTCCGCGCACCGCCTCGCGGGCACGGTGGCGCGCCATGGTGCAGTCGGGACGCTCTCGAGCGTCGATCTCAGGCGCCACCACGACGATCTGATGGCCGAGACCGGGCGCTGCCTCGACAAGCCGATGATCGACCGTGCGAACCTGACGGCGCTCGATCGCGAGATCGTCGCCGCGCGCAAGCTGGCCGACGGCCATGGCCTGATCGCCGTCAACGTCATGCGGGCCGTGTCGGAATACGCTCCCTACGTGCGCCAGTCCTGCGAGAGCGGTGCCGACGCGGTCGTGGTTGGAGCCGGTCTGCCGCTCGACCTGCCGGACCTCACGGCCGATCATCCGCGCGTCGCCCTGATCCCGATCCTGTCGGACGTGCGCGGCATCTCCGTCCTGCTCAAGAAATGGATGCGCAAGGGACGCTTGCCCGACGCCGTCGTCGTCGAGCACCCGCGCTACGCCGGCGGCCACCTCGGCGCCGCGACGATCGGCGACCTCGGCGACAAGCGCTTCGACTTCGAGGGAGTCCTCGAGGGCGTCGCCACGCTGCTGCGCGAGCTCGGCATCGAACGGGAGAAGATGCCCCTGATCCTCGCCGGCGGGATCAACAGCCACGCCAAGGTGCGACGGCTGCTCGGCCTCGGCGCCGGCGGCGTGCAGATCGGCACGCCCTTCGCCGTGACCCAGGAATGCGACGCGCACGCGAACTTCAAGAAGGTGCTCGCGGAGGCGCGGCCCGAGGACATCGTGACCTTCATCAGCGTCGCCGGGCTGCCGGCGCGCGCGGTCCGCACGCCATGGCTCGACACCTACCTGCGCCGCGAGGCGCGCGCCCAGTCGCACGCGACGAAGCGCACGCGCTGCATCATGGCCTTCGATTGCCTGCTGAGCTGCGGACTCCGGGACGGGATCGCCAAGATCGGGCAGTTCTGCATCGACAACCACCTCGCGGCGGCGTTGCGCGGCGACGTCAAGAAGGGGCTGTTCTTCCGCGGCGCCGAGAGCCTGCCGTTCGGGAGCTCCATCCGCTCGGTCGCGGAACTGCTGCACTACTTCCTGACCGGGGACTCGCCGGTCCCCGCCTGACCGCCGGCGCACGGCACCGCGCCGCGCCCGGCCGGCCGGCCGCCGGGGGACGCGGGGCCGCGGGCGGCCGGCCGGCCCGGCCGGTGGATCGCCGTCGCCCGCCGGGCGTAGCATGACGGGCCGCAACGGAGGTCCCCATGTCGACGTCAGGCCAAACCCGCTGGAAGCACGATGGCATCCGGGTCGTCCCCGGCGACCGGCTCGACCCCAACACGCCGCAGACACCCGGCATGGACCGCAAGGCTGCGATCACGTTCGCACGGGTCGGCGCGCAGAAGCTGTGGGCCGGAACCGTGCGCATCCACCCGGACGCCAAGACGGGCGCCCATCATCACGGGCCGCTCGAGAGCGTCATCTACGTCGTGCGCGGCCGCGCGCGGATGCGCTGGGGCGAGCGACTCGAGTTCGTGGCCGAGGCGGGACCGGGCGACTTCATCTACGTGCCGCCCTACGTTCCGCACCAGGAGATCAACGCGAGCGCGACCGAGGTGCTCGAGTGCGTCCTGGTGCGCAGCGACGGCGAGGCTACCGCAGTGAATCTCGACATTGCCCCGGTCGAGAGGCCCGAGTCGGTGCCCTGGATCGATCCGATTCACCGAGGGTAGCGCGCGGTCTCCTCGTATGGAGCGCGCCGCCCGGGGTGCGCGACCATGGCTCGCCGGCGGTCGCCAGCGAGCCTCCGTTACGGCGCAGGCGTCCCGCTCCGTTCGGCCGGAGCACGACCATGAAACGACTGCCACGCGAACCCGGGCACGACTACACGCGCGTGATGGCGGACGCGCGGCGGAAGGTCGTCGAGGGGGCGAGCGGTGCCACGCTCGCGCACGTCGGCTCGTTCTCCTTCGACCCCGAGTCCCTGCCCGGCAACCTCGAGGGCTTCAGCGGCGTCGCGCAGGTGCCGATCGGCTTCGCCGGGCCGCTGCTCGTCGACGGCGAGCACGCCCGCGGCGAGTTCTACGTGCCGCTCGCGACGACCGAAGGCACGCTGGTCGCGAGCTACAGCCGCGGCATGCGGTTGACGCGCGAGGCGGGCGGCGTGCGTACGACCGTGATCGACGATGCGATGCAGCGCGCGCCCTGCTTCGTGTTCCGCGACGCGCGCACGGCGCGCGTTCGGCGCGTGGGTCGACGCGCGCTTCGAGGACATCAAGGCCAAGGCGGAGGAGACGACGTGTTTCGGGCGGCTGCGCGACATCGAGCAGTACGCGGTCGGGAAGCTGCGTTTCCTGCGCTTCAACTTCACGACCGGCGATGCCGCCGGCCAGAACATGGTGACGAAGGCCACGCGCCACGCGTGCCAGTGGATCGAGGCGCACCGCATCGACGGCCTCGAGTGCTATGTGCTCGCAGCGAACCTCGATACCGACAAGAAGCACTCGCCGCTCAACAACCTCCACACTCGTGGCAAGCGCGTCGTCGCCGAGCTCACGCTGTCGTCGGCGCTCATCCGCAGCGTCATGCACACGACCTCCAGTGCGCTGTTCGCGCAGCGGCAGCTGTCGAACATGGGCAGCCTGCTGTCGGGGTCGGTCAGCAACGGCGCGCACTATGCCAACGGCATCACGGCGATGTTCATCGCCTGTGGCCAGGACGTCGCCAACGTCGCCGAGTCCTCGGCCAGCTTCAGCTACGGCGAGATCCTGGACAACGGCGACTACTACTTCTCGGTGACGATCCGGTCGCTGATCGTCGCGACCTACGGCGGCGGCACGGGACTGCCGACGCAGCGCGAATGCCTCGAGGCGCTCGGGCGCAACCGCCCGTAGGGCGCCGCGCAGGGCGTCTCAGCGGCCGCCGTTGCGCGCCACCCGCAGCCGGTTGAGGAACAGCGGCACGAGACCGGCCAGGATCCCGCCGATGCCCATCACGTTGGTGACGACGTCGAAGGTCGGGATGCTGTAGATCGCGATGAACGCGAGAAAGAGAGCGCTCGCCACCGGCCACAGCACCAGTGCGATCAGCGTCGCGGGGCTCGAGAGCGCCGCGCGGCGCGTGTTCCAAGCGCAGGCGAAGCTCGCGAGTCCGTAGTAGAACGCCGCCTGGAAGCCGATCGCGTTGACCGAGTCCTTCATGATCTGGTTGACGGTCGGCAGCAGCGACGACAGCAGCAGTAGCGCGACGCCGAGGCCGGTGATCACCGCGCTCGCCACCCACGGCGTCTGCCAGGTCGCGTGCAGGCGCGCGTAGCGCGGGTGCAGCGCCCCGTCGCGGCCCTTCGCGAACATCGTGCGCGTGAACTGCAGCATCGAGGTCTCGAGCGTGCCGATCGTGCTCAGCATGACGGCGATCACCGCCATGTAGCTCCACGGCCGCGGGAACAGCTTGTCGGCGACCGCGAGCACGACGTTCGTGCCGGCCTGCTCGATCTCCGCGTCCGAGAGCACGAGCAGCGTCGCGACCGCGAAGCCGACGAACAGCAGCAGCACGATGACCATCGCGACGACCGCGCCGTGGCCCGGCGTCTGGGCCGCATCGCGCGTCTCCTCGTTGAGGTTCAGCGTCACGTCCCAGCCCCAGAAAAAGAACACCGCCGTCAGCGCACCGGTCGCGAACAGCGCCGGCGTGAACGCCCCGAGCGACAGCCAGCCGAGGCTGAACGCGTGCGCGGGCGTGCCGCCCGTCTTCACGAGCGCCGCGACAATCACGACGACCAGGATGCCGACCTCGATGGTCGTCAGCACGACCTGTGTGTAGCTCGCCGGCTTGATGCCCTTGACGACGACGGCGCTGACGGCGAGCAACCAGCCGGCCGCGACCAGCGTGACGGTGGCCGGGTCGCCGGTCCGTCCAGGCGCGACGAGCTCGAGCGTCGCCGTTGCGGCCGGGACGGTGCCGCTCACCATGAACAGCGCCGAAGCGACCAGCAGCGACCAGCCGGCCAGGAAGCCGAGCACCGGTCCGAAGGCCTTGTCGACCCAGGCGTACGAGGCGCCGGCGTTCGGATCGACGCGGTTCAGCTGGCGGAACGCGAGCGTCACGCCGAACATGATCGCGCCGCAGTAGAGCAGGCTCGCCGGCGACAGCACGCCGACGGCGGCGATCAGCGTCGCGGTGGTCGCGGCGGCGCTGAACGCGGGCGCAGTGCCCGCGACGCCCATGACCACCGATTCGCCGAGGCCGAGGGCGTTCTCCGCGAGGCGGGTCTTCGTGGTCACCGACGGCTCCGGTTCACGCGCGGGAGGAAGTGGGCCGGCGGCGCCGGCCGCGCGGCTCGGGCAGCCGCCGTGGCGACGGCGCTGCGCCGGCGGTGTCGGGCGCGCAGCTCAGCGCAGCAGCTCCACCTCGAGGAACGCGAACTCGTAGGAGTTGGCGTTGACCACGTTGTGTTCGACGCCGGCGAGGCGCGTATAGGGCTGGTGCGCCTTGAGTTCTGCGGTCCGCGAGCCGCCACCGGGCTCCTCGAGCAGCAGCCGACCGTCGAGCAGCGGGACCACCACGTAGTCGTGGCCGTGCCGGTGCCAGCCGGTCTCGGCGCCCGGCGCGAAACGGTACTCGTAGACCCGCACGTGCGGCTCGTCGATCTTGAGTGTCGCGGTCGCTTGCGCACGAACGGTCATGGCGGTCCCCTCGGGTGTCGGCCCAGCTTGATTCGTCGCGGCGAGGGATTCAACCCCCCCCGCGCCGGCCGCAGGGCTTCACCCGCCGGCGCGGAGCGTCCATGATCGCCCTGCCACCTGCGGGGTAACATGCGAGCGAACGACGCGCCGGCCGTGCTGATCGCGCTGCCGAGCCGGGACTACGACCCGAGCGAGGTCGCCGTCAGCTGGCAGACCCTCGCCGCCGCGGGGCATCGCGTCCGCTTCGCGACGCCGGACGGCGAGCCGGCGGTCGCGGATCCGCTGATGCTGAGCGGCGAAGGGCTCGATCTCTGGGGTTTCGTGCCTCTCTTGCGCCGGCTCAAGGCGCTCGGCCTCCTCTTGCGCGCCAATGCCGACGCGCGGCGCGCGCACGCCGCCATGCGCGCCGATACCGCGTTCGGCGCCCCGCTCCGCTACGCCGACCTGCGCGTCGGCGACTTCGCCGGGCTCGTGCTGCCGGGTGGGCACTGGGCGCGGGGCATGCGCCGCTATCTCGAGGACCCGGCGCTGCAGCGCTTCGTCGGTGCGTTCTTCGACTCCGGCAAGCCGGTCGCCGCGATCTGCCACGGCGTCGTGCTGGCCGCGCGCAGCCCGTCGCCGAGCACCGGCCGCTCGGCCCTCTGGGGACGCCGCACGACCGCGCTCACCTGGAGGCTCGAGCACGCGGCGTTCGCGACGATGCGGGTCATCGGCCGGGTCTGGGACCCGGGCTACTACCGCACGTATGCCGAGCAGCCGGGCGAACCGACGGGCTTTCGCGGCGTGGAGGCCGAGGTCCGGCGCGCGCTCGCCTCGCCCGCCGACTTCCAGGACGTGCCAGCGGACGCGCCGGATCGCTTTCGCAAGGCGAGCGGGCTGTTTCGCGATACCGCGTCGGATGCCCGACCCGCGTGGGTCGTCCGCGACGGCAACTACGTGTCGGCCCGCTGGCCCGGCGACGTGCACGCCTTCGCGAAGACGTTCGCGGCCGTTCTCGCCGGTTCGCGACGCGACGACGCGCGGACTACCTCATCCGGGACGGCAATCGGATGACGTCGCCCGCCACCATGAACGCGCCATAGCCCATGTGGTGGATGGTCCGCGGCCGCGCGACCGCGCGGTCGAGCCAGGCGTGGACAACCTCGAGCACGAAGAAGTTGTAGCGTTCCACCATCCGCGTGTCGACGACCCGGCACTCGAGGTTCGCGACGCATTCGCGAATGAGCGGCGGCAATACGCACTTTGAGGGTCCGGGCGTCAGCCCGACCGTCGCGAACTTGTCGCGACGCCGCCCGGAGCAGTTGCCGCAGGCAACGACCTTGCGGGCGAGCGCGCGCGTCGGGATGTTGATTACGCACTCCCTCGATTCCACCAGCAGGGAGAAGGAGTAGTTTCGTGCGCTGAGAACGCAGCCGACGAGTGGCGGCTCGAACTCCATCATCAGGTGCCAGGAGAGCGGCATGACGTTGGCGCGGGTCCGGTTTGCCGTCGTGACGAGCACGACCGGGCCCGGCTCGAGGAGCCGGTACACGCGGCTGAGCGCGAGCGGAGTCTTGGCCATGAGGGTTCTCCGCCGGCCGAGGACCGGCTGGCCGGCTTCCCGGGGGACCGCGCCATTACGCGCCCGGGCCGGCGGCGTGTCGAGCCTTGGATTCCGAACCGTTCCGGCGCGCCTGCGGAGTGTCCGGCGGAGCCGCCTGCCGTCCGAGTGCAGCACCAGGAGTACCGGCCATGACGCAATTTTCGACCGTCGTCGATGTCCATGACACGATCTACGCGCGGCGGTCCGTGCGCGCCTACACGGGCCAGAAGCCCGATCGCGCGACCCTGCGCGAGCTTCTCGACGCCGCGGTGCAGGCGCCGACCGCGATCCACGAGGAGCCGTGGCAGTTCCTCGTCGTGCAGGACGACGCGACGCTGAAGCGGCTCTCGGACCGCGCGAAGGAACTGTTCGCGGACGAGGTGCGGCGGCTGCATCTCGACGACGGACCACGCGGCCTCGACGCCTTCTCGCAGCCCGGCTTCAACGTCTTCTACGACGCCGCCACGCTGATTGTGATCTGCGCGCGGCCGCTCGGTCCGTTCGTCGCCGCCGACTGCTGGCTGGCCGCCGAGAACCTGATGCTCGAGGCGCGCGGTCGCGGCCTGGGCAGCTGCGTGATCGGCTCGGCGGTCGCGGCGCTCAACGAGCGCGCGACGAAGCGCGACCTGGGGATCCCCGCCGACAGCACCGCGGTCGTGCCGCTGATAGTCGGCGCGCCGCGCGGCGACTGGCCGACGAGCCGCCGCCGGCCGCCCGAGATCCTTGGCTGGCGCTAGCCGCTGCGCGCCGTAGTGGCACTCGGCCGGCACGGCGCGTAGTGTGGCCCGGGCATTCGGTCGCGAGGACACCCGCATGCTCATGCGCAAGCTCGGCCGGTCCGGGCTCGAGACCGCCCCGCTCGCCTTCGGCGGCAACGTCTTCGGCTGGACGGCCGACGAGCGCGCCTCGTTCGCGCTGCTCGACGCGTTCGTCGCCGGCGGCTTCAACCTAGTCGACACCGCCGACGTCTACTCGCGCTGGGTGCCGGGCCACACCGGCGGTGAATCGGAGTCGATCATCGGGCGCTGGCTCGTCTCGCGCGGGCAGCGTGCCCGGGTCCTCATCGCAACCAAGACCGGCATGGACATGGGCGGCGGCGACCAGGGCCTGTCGAAGGCCTACATCCTGAAGGCCGTCGATCGCTCGCTCGCCCGCCTGCGCACCGACTACGTCGACCTCTATCAGGCGCACCGCGATGATCCGGCGAGCCCGCAGGACGAGACGCTCGAGGCGTTCGCGCACCTGCTTCGCCAGGGCAAGGTGCGCGCGATCGGCGCCTCGAACTTCAGCGGCCCGCGGCTCGAGAGCGCGCTGCGCTCGAGCGCCGCGCTTGGGCTACCGCGCTACGAGACGCTGCAACCCGAGTACAACCTCTACGAGCGCACCGGATTCGAGCACGACCTCGCGACGCTGTGCTGGCGCGAGGAAGTCGCGGTGCTGCCGTACTACGGTCTCGCGTCCGGGTTCCTGACTGGCAAGTACCGTTCGGAGGCCGACCTCGGCCAGAGCCCGCGCGGTGGTCGCGTCAAGGGCATGCTGAACCCGCGCGGGCTCCGGATCCTGGCAGGGCTCGACGCGGTCGCGGCCGAGCTACGCGCGACGCCGGCCCAGGTCGCGCTCGCGTGGCTGATGCAGCGCGTGACTGCGCCGATCGCGAGCGCGACAAGCGTCGCGCAGATCGAGGAACTGATGGGCGCCGCGCGCCTCGTGCTGCCGGAGGATGCCGATCGCCGGCTCGAGGCCGCGAGCGCGACCTGAGCGGCATCGGGCCGCGTCCCGCGGCGCCTAGAACGCGCCGGGGAAGGCGCCGCCGTCGATCAGCAGGCTCTGCCCGGTGATGTAGCCCGCGTGCACGCTGCACAGGAACGCGCACGCCTGGCCGAACTCGGCCGCGGTGCCGAAGCGCTTCGCGGGGATCTCCTCGCGCGAACGCGCGGCAATCGTCTCCTCGCCGATGCCGGCACGCTTCGCGGCCGACGCGAAGCCCTGCCGCAGGCGCCGAGTGTCGAACGAACCCGGCAGCAGATTGTTGATCGTGACGTTGCGGTGCGCGACGTCGCGCGCGACGCCCGCCACGAAGGCGGTCAGGCCCGCGCGCGCGCCGCTCGAGAGGTCGAGCCCGGCAAGCGGCATCTTGACGCTGATCGAGGTGATGTTAACGATCCGGCCGAAGCCCCGCTCCGCCATCGGGTCGATGACCCGCTGGATGAGCTCGATCGGCGCCAGCATGTTCATCGTGACGCCGGCCATCATCGCGGCGCGGTCGAGCTCGCGAAAGTCGCGGAACGGTGGACCGCCGTTGTTGTTGACGAGGATGTCCGGCCGCGGACAGGCTGCGAGCAGCGCGGCCTGACCCTCGGCGGTCGAGACGTCCGCGACCACGGGGGTCACGTCGGCGCCGGTCAGACGGCGGATCTCCGCGGCGGTTTCGGCGAGAGCCGCAGCGTCGCGGCCGTTGATCACGACGGCGACGCCCGCCTGCGCGAGCGCCAGCGCGCATCCCTTGCCGAGCCCGTGGCTCGACGCACAGACGATCGCCTTTCGGCCGCCGATCCCGAGGTCCATGGGCCGCTCCCGTCGCTGCCGGTACCGACCGGCCGTTGCGGAAGCTTACCCGACCGCGGCGTGGGTGCCGCGTCGCGACGCCTCAGCGGCGCCGTTCCGCACCGACGAGGCCGGCGATGGTCGCGGCGGCGGTGCCGTCGTTCGCCACGGCCTCGGCGCTCGTCGCCGGTACGCTCGCCGCTGCGCGTCGCGGCGGCTCGTGGAGCACGACGAGCGTGCAACCCATCAGTACCGTCGCGCCGTCGCCGAGTGCCGCCTGCAGGCGGCGGGCACGATCGCGCGCCGCGATCGACACGCCCTCACGCGACATGGTCGTGCACCGTCGTCGCTGCAACGCGCGTGCGCGCCGACGTCCGAGCGGGCCGTCCCGCGTCCAAGAGTCCCCGAATCCGCCTGATCGCCGTCATGATCACTCCCCGTGTCCCGAACGCGTGACATGCGGCCGGTCGATCGCGGGGGAGCGGCGGGAGGGTGTGGGCGCGCAACGGGCCCGACATCCGCCAGCGACCGCCCACCGCGATCCATCGGCCAACTGCTCGGGGCTGGTTTCCGGGCTGTGGAGCGGTGCGACTCGTCGTCGGACCGGCTCGGCACCTTCCCAGGTTGCGGGGCAACCTCGTGGCATCACGCCGAGCTCATCGCTCCATTACCGTTGCGGGGGCAGCGCCGGCTTCTCACCGGCTTCCCAATTCTCCAGCCCGCGTCAGCGGGCCGGCACCTCGAGCGCGACCAGCATAGCAATCGCCGTCGAGTGCGCGCCACTCCGCGTGCGACACCCGGTGGCCTGTTTGGGCCGCGTGGCCCGCGCGGCGCCGTGGGTCAGGTGCCGGCGCGGCGGCGCGCGGTGACCTCGATCTCGATCTTCATGCGGGGGTCGGCGAGCCCGGCGCAGATCATCATCGCCGCCGGCCGAACCTCGCCGAAATAACGTCGAAGCACCGGCCAGCACGGCTCGAAGTCCGCCGCGTTCGGCAGCACGTACGTGACGCGGACGACGTCCGCGAGGCTCGCGCCGGCGGCCCGCAGCGCCGTCTCGATGTTCCGCAGGCACTGGTCGGCCTGCACGAGGAGGTCGCCCGAGATTGACATCGTCGCGTAGTCGAACCCTGTCGTGCCGGAGACGAACACCCAGTCGCCGTCGACGACGGCGCGCGAATAGCCGATGTCCCGCTCGAACGTCGAGCCCGAACTGATAAGTCTGCGCGTCACGTCACCCTCCTGCTCGTGCCCACCCTGGATATCCGCCGCTCCCGGGCCGCCGGCGCTCAGCGACCGCGCGTGTCACCGCGCGCGCAGGCGCTCAGGAACGCCCGGCGGGCCGGTTCCGAGTCGATCTCGTCCGCGAGGCGTCGCGCCAGTTCCTCGAGCGACGCGGCCCGCGCGGCGGTGCGCCGCACGAGCACCCGCGCGACCGGGCCGACGTGCTCCGAGAGCAGCGCTTCGATCCGCTGCAGCTCGGCCGAATCATGTGCCGGCCCCTCGCGCGGCGGAACGGCGGCAGGCGCCGTGGCCGCGCCCGCGGGCGCCGCGGCAGCAAGCACCGCGTCGAGCGCGGCGCACAGCCGCGCGAAGTGCGGCTTGCGCGGCGGCGGGAACGCGTCCAGCCAGTGCTGCGAGCTCAGGAAGTACTCGAGGCTCTTCGAGGGCAACACGTCGTCGATGCGAAACGGCAGGATGCGCACTTGGCGGTTGACGGCGCGTTCGACCTCGCGGCGCACCTGTGGGGAGTCATTGCTGCTCGCCGACAGTACGAGCACCATCACGCGCGCGGCGGCGATCGCGTCGATGATCTCGGCCGCCCAGTCCGCGGACGGTGCGACGTTGCGCGGCGCGATCCACACGGGGATCCCGTGCGCCTCGACGCGCGCGACTAGTTCGAAGGCGACGTCGCGGTCGGGCTGCGAGTAGCTGACGAAGACGGCGCGGCCCACCGGCTCAGGACCCGAGCAGCTTGAGCGCTTTGTCGAGGCTCGTGCGCATGCGGCCGAACGCCGCCACGAGTGCCGCGATCTCGCGACCGCCGCCCGCCGGAAACCCGCCTGCCGGCTGCTCGCCGCGGCTCAGCCCGTCGGCGAGCGCCGCCGTGCGCCGCAGCGGCCGCACGAGCAGCGCGTACAGCGCCGCGTTCACGGCGAGCAGCAGGCCGACGAAGGTGAGCGCCGCGGTCGCCATGAAGGACAGGAAGCGCCGGTCGGCGCGATCGGTCGCGGTCGTGAACGGCACCGACACGACCTGCGCGCCAATCACCTCGCCGGCATGCCAGCCGAAGCCGTTGTTCGGGCCATAGCGGTCGAGGAGGGTCTGCGGCGCCGTCCCGGGCAGGCCATGACACGGCAGGCACTGCGCCTGCGCCGCGATCGGGCGCGCGAGGTAGAGCGAGCGGCCCATCGGCGTGTCGCGCTCGCCCGAGACCTCGGTCACCTTGGGGTCGTTGCGGAACCGGTAGACGATGTCCGCCTCCCAGTCGGTCGCGCGATCGCGCGGGTTGGTCGGATTGAGCGTCGCCTCCTTGTAGGCGTACTCGGGATGCTCCTCCCGCAGCTTCATGAAGTTCTGCGTCGCGGCGTAGGACGGCACGCTCTGCGGCAGGAACGAGCTCTGCATCGGCGCGGCGAGCAGCGGCACGATCTCGCTCGCGGTGTACGCGCGGATCCCGAGCGCGCTGCCCATCATCAGCCCCGCCTCGCGCAGCGCCTGTTGCCGGGCGTTGGCGCGCAGCATCGAGGACGCCTCGGCGCCGATCGCTGCCATCGCGAGCAGGAAAAGCGCGACGAGCGCGAGGTTGATCCGCACCAGCATGTTCATGGCTTGATCGCGCGGCACCGTCGCCGCCCCCTTGCGAGCACGGTGCCAGATCGCGACGTCGCGGACCAGTGGCCGCCGCCGGCTGCGGCCGCTGTCACCGCCCGGCCGCCAGCCCGGTCAGTGTGGCCAGAGCCACGCGAACACGGCGCCGGTGGCCGAGGCGTAAATGAGCCCGTCGAGCAGTTCCTTCGCGACGCTTCGCCAGGGCTTGCCCATCCAGATCCCGTTCGGTACCGCGCCGCCGGCGTAGGCGAGAAGCGCGACCGTCGCGACCAGCTGGAACACGGCCATCCCGGCCGCACCGGCGGGCAGCGTCCGGGAACCGAGGAAGGCCGCGAACACGCCGACCGCGACGAGGAACACGAGCCAGAGCCCGAGCATCGGGCCCATGCCCGGCGCGCCGCGGGCGCGGAGCATCACGAAGCCCACCGGGCCGTCGATGAACTTCTGCCGGAAATCGGGCGTCTGCAGGTCCCGGGAGCTCGGGCAGTACGGCAGGAGGTACTGCCCCGGCTCGGGGTTCGCCGTCTGGATCGCCGTCCGTACCGCGTCCTCGTTCGCGAACTGCCGGTAATCGGCGTTGTGCCACTTGATGACCATGTGGATGAGGCTGCTCAGCACGAAGACCGCGATCGCCGACCCGAGGATCGGGATCCACAACCGCGAGAATGTGACCATGGCGTCCCCCTTCGGTGCAGTCGGCCTGCTGTTGTCGTCATCGCCCGGACCGGCGGGCGGCGCCGTGACGGTCCGCGCGCGCGGCGCCCGGAGCCGGCCGTCGCTCGCGGATACTAGAACAGGCGGTGGCCTGTCGAGCCGCCCTCGGGTAACACCCGACCTCGCACCACCAACCCGCCCGCGGACGCCGGGTCCCGTTCTATCATCCGGGCCGGCGACCGCCGCGGGTGGCGCGTGGCCGTCACGGACCGACACGCCCGCACCTCTCCTCTAGCTGCCGCCGGAGCCGCCCATGCTGAACCCGTCGCCCGCCGCCGTGACACTCGCCGTCGCGCTCACGCTGCCGTTCGCCGGCGCGCCGGGCGCCCTCTCGGCCCCCGGCGGAACGCCAGCGACGGCGGGACCGCCGGCCGCCACGACCTGCCGTTCGACGGTGACCGGCGACCTGCGCCTGCACCGGCTGAAGAGCCGGATCTTCGGCAACGTCCGCACCGTTCGCGTGCTGCTGCCGCCCGGCTACGACGCGTCCGAGAATCGCGACCGCCGCTATCCGGTGCTCTATCTGCTCGACGGGCAGAACCTGTTCGACGCCTGCCTGTCGGACGTCAGCCACCGCGAATGGGGCGTCGACGAGACGGTCGATCGCCTCGTGGCCGAGAGAGCGATCCCGCCGCTGATCATCGTGGGCATCGATCACGCGGGCCCGGACCGGCCGCGCGAATACCTGCCGTACAAGGACTACGCCGGCAATCCCCGGATGGCGGAGCCCGCCGGCAAGCGGTTCCCGGACTTCCTGACGGAAGAGGTCATGCCGCTCGTCGCGGCCCGCTACCGCATTCTCGCCGGCCACGACAACACGGGAATCGGCGGCTCCTCCTACGGCGGCGTCGCCGCCCTCTACGCGCTGCTCGCCAAACCAAACGTGTTCGGCTACGGGCTCATCGAGAGCCCGTCGATCTTCGTCGGGATGGGCCAGCTCGTACGCGACACGGGCCCGCTCGTCGCGCTGCCGGTGCGGGTCTTCATCGGCCTCGGCGGCCGCGAGTCCGGCAGCGCCCGCGTGACCGAGCGCATGACCGCGCTGATCAGGATCGTGGAGGCGAACTTCCGCGCCGCCGGTTACGACGACACGAACTTCCGCTTCGTCTTCGACCCGGAGGCCGCGCACAACGAGGATGCGTGGGCGAAGCGCCTGCCGGCGGCGCTGACGTTCCTGTTCGGCGCGTGGCGCGAGCCGGCCCGCGACGCGCACGACCCCTGAGGCACGGGTGCGCGGCGCCTACCGATGCGCGTACCGCGCCGAGCCCCGTCATCAGCGGCCGCCCAGCGCCGCGAAGGCCAGCGGGCGTGCGCCCGGGGCCGGCACGTCGGACACGCCGCGTTCGAAGAACCCCGCGAGCCCGGGTTGCGCCGCGTAGCCAAGGTGGCCGTCGGTGCCGAACAGATCCTCGAGCGTCTTCAGGAGCGAGTAGTGGTTGAACGGCGTCTTCGAGACGATTCCGGCCGGCAGGAACGGCGACATGAGCACGGCGCCGACGCGCTCGCCGCCGAAGTCGCGGAACGTGATCGTCAGGTCGCCGTCCCGGATCGTCTGAGGGAACGGCGCGAGGTTGGGCCCCGGCTGCTGCTGGCAACATTTTTCGCCGGCGTAGGTCTCGAGCCGGCCGCCCGCGGGGTCAGGCACGATCTCGCTCTCGCCCTCGTCGAAGGTGATCACGATGAGGCCGCCCTGCCGGTAGGCGGGCGAGGCCATGATCCGCGGCACCCAGGTGCGAAGGAAGCCGTCCGCCGAACGAAGGCCCCCCGGCTCGCCGTTCTTGCACGGCGCGTCGTGGCCATCGTGGCACAGGTTCGGGGCGATGAATGCGAACGCCGGGGTCGTCTGGCGCGCGGCGAGGTCCGCTGCAAGGTGCTCGAGGTTGACGACGTTCGCGGCGCACTCCGGCGAGTCGATGATCGAGTGGAAGTAGACGAACGGATCGTGGCGCGCGGCGTAATGGTCGCCGGCCGGCACGCGCGCCGACGGAGCCTCCGCTTTCTGCGTGGGGTCCTCGGCGCCAGGGGCCGGGTGGCCGCAGGTCGGCGCCTCGCGCGCCGGGTCGTTGCCCATGTCCTCCATGTAGCCGCGCCACGTCCTGTGCGCGGCGGCGAGCTGGTCGGGTAGCGTCCGAACCGACGCCGGGTAGACGCAACCGTGCCCGATCGCCTGGCCGTCGGTCGTCGTCCCGGTCGACACGAACTCGGCATAGGTCTCGCAGTCGTCGCGCGTCTCCGGGCTCGCCGCCTGGCCGCTGATCATCGCGAGGTAGTTGTCGAGGCTGAAGTGGCCGGTGCCGTAGTACTGCGTCAGCAGCACGCCGCTGCGGACCAGCGTCGTCGCGAGGTACCGGGCTTCGGAGTGCGGGCCGAAGACCGCGTCGTAGCCCTCGTTCTCGAGCACGATGACGAACACGTGCTGAATCGGCCCGGCCGGTGCCGGCGGCGCGGCGACGGTGACTGGCACGACGAGGCCGAGGAGCGCGAGCGAGAGGAGAATTCGCATGAGTTCAGTCCCGCAGCCGGTTCCGGAGGCGCTATTGTAACGGATCGGCTGCGCGTCGCGCCGGCTGCCCGCTGCGCAACGCTCGACGGCCGGCACGTCGGGCCGTACCCTTGGGTTGTCGCGCGAGCCGTCGCGCGGCAGGAGCTGTCATGTCCGACGAAATCAACAGTGCGCTCGCCGTCCTGATCGACGCCGACAATGCGAACCCGGCGATCGTCGAGGGCCTGCTCGCGGAGGTTGCGAAGTTCGGCGTCGCGACCGTCAAGCGCATCTACGGCAACTGGACGACACCGAATCTCGGCGGCTGGAAGGCAGTGCTCCTCGACCACTCGATCCAGCCGATCCAGCAGTTCGCGTACACGAGCGGCAAGAACGCGACCGACAGCGCGATGATCATCGATGCGATGGACCTGCTGTACGCCGGCCACCTCGACGGCTTCTGCCTCGTGTCGAGCGACAGCGACTTCACGCGCCTCGCCGCGCGGCTGCGCGAGTCCGGCAAGCGCGTCTACGGCTTCGGCGAGGAGAAGACGCCCCGGCCGTTCGTCGCGGCCTGCGACCGCTTCATCTACACCGAGGTATTCGCGGCGACGCCGGCGGCGGGCCAGGGCCGCAAGCCAAAGTCGATGCGCGAGCTGCAGCAGGACGCGAAGCTGCTGGCGCTGCTGCGCTCGGCAATCGACGCGGCGTCCGACGATGCCGGCTGGGCGCACCTCGGCAGTGTCGGCACCATCGTCACCAAGCAGGCACCGGACTTCGACCCGCGCAGCTACGGCTACGCGAAGCTGAGCGACCTCGTCCGCGCGACCGAGCTCTTCGAGATCGAGAAGCGCGACAAGGCCGTGCTGGTCCGCGACGGACGGCGCTGACGGCGCACCGTCGCCCGCGCGTCAGGCCGCGGGCGGTGACGCGGACTGCCCGCGGCGGCAGTGCCGGCCAAGCCCGGCCCGCGCGCGCTCCTGTTCCTCTGGCGTCATCTGCGCCCAGCGCTCGTGCAGCCGGGCGCGCCAGTGTCCGTGACCGCCGCCGCGCAGTCCGCCGAACAGGATCCGGCACAGCACCAGCAGCGCGAGCGCCTGCCCGAAGCCGAGGCTGTGCCAGCCGACGAGCGGCGGCAGCAGCCAGTTCCACAGCGACATCACGACGTAACCGAGCACGCCGACCGCCGCGGCCGCGAAAAGCGCGAACTTGATCGCCCGCAGGATCCAGAACCTCTTCATCTGACGACTCCTCATACATCCAGTTCCGCGTAGATCGCGGCGAGGCGGCGACGCAGCTGCCTCACCGCTGCGTGCTTGCGCGACAGCAGCGTGTTGATGCCGACCCCCGTCGCGGCGGCCAGCTCCCGGAACCCGCGACCGTCGATCTCGTGCGCGACGAACACCTCGCGCTGCTCGGCCGGCAGTTCCTCGAGCGCCGCGGCGAGCTCGTCGGCGAGCAGCGCGCGGGCGTAGGCGCCCTCGGGCCCGTCGGCGGCCGGCACCAGCCATTCGCCGAGCACGCGCTCCGCCGCGGCCTCGGGGTCGACGCCGTCGTCCACGATCGCGGCCCGTCGCGCGCGCGCGCGGAACCGGTCGATGACCCGGTTGCGCGCGACGCGGCCGAGCCAGGCGGCGACGTGCTCGACCGGCTGCAGCAGGCGGTAGGCGGCGACGAGCTCGGAGAACGTGTCCTGCAGGATGTCGTCGACGTCGGCGAGGTCGGCCACCTGGCGCCGCAGGAAGGCGCGCAGCCTCGGGGTCTCCGACGCCACGGCGGCCGCGATCCGCTGGTTGTCGCTGTCGGTCATCCGGGCCAGGGCCGCCGTGTGGCTCATATCGGGATAGACGCCCGACACCTGCGGATATTGGGCCCCGGCGACCGAATTCAGCGCGTCGGCCGCCGAAACGTGCCGGCGGGCCCTTGACCACGTATCGTCGCGTAGGAGGCACGGCATCCGCTGCGCCGGTACTGCGGGGTCACGGTCGAATGGTGGACTGGGCGATGATCCTCGAGGACGCGCGCGCCGTTGTCGCCGCAAGCGGCGCACCCGACGGAGCCCGGTTCCTCGCGGACTGGCCGTTGCCCACGGCGCAACGCGAGGTCGTCCCCGTGACCCTGCCGGTCGTCGCGTGGTTCGGCGCTGCCGCGCAGGCCGCCCCGGCTGGCCCGCTCGGCACGCTCGCGCGTCGCCTCGCGGCGGCCGTGCCGGCGCTCGCGTGGCGCCAGACCTACCGGCCGGGCGACGCCGCGGCGTCGTTCCTCGAGCGCTACGGCTTCTGCGAGCTGCTCGGTGCCGCGGGACCCGTGCCGTGCGCGGCACTCGCCGGCGGGGTGCTGCTGCTCGGACCCGGGACGCACTATCCGGCCCATCGCCACCCGGCAGAGGAACTCTACGTGCCGCTCGCGGGTGCTGCCGAATGGCAACGCGGCAACGCGCCGTTCGCGCTGCGACGGCCCGGTGAGGCGATCTTCCACGCGAGCGGCGAGCCGCACGCGATGCGCACGCGCATGGAGCCCCTGCTCGCGTTCTACCTGTGGCGCGGCGACGGCCTCGCCGAGGCCGCGCGACTCGACCCGGCGACGCCCGGGCCCGTGTGACCGGGAGCGACGTGCGGCCCTATCATGACGGGCATTGTGGCGGCGCCCGGCCTGCGGGCCCGCACCCGCCCGCTGCCGGAGGCCCGTGATGAAACGATGGCTCGCGCTGGCGCTGCCTGCAGCAGCGCTGCTCGTCTCCCTGCCGCTCGCGGCCGACCCGCCACTGGGCGTCATGCGCATCGTCCGCGCCGAGGACGTCCACTGGCAACCGGACCCGGCGGCGCCGGGTCTCGAGAGTGCCGTGATCGAGGGCGACCCGCGCGTCGCGGGGAAGCCCTACGTCGTGCGTGTGAGATTCGCGCCCGGCACCTTCAGCCCGCCGCATTTCCACCCTGAGACGCGCTACGTCGTCGTCCTGAAGGGTACGTGGTGGGTCGGCGCGGGGCCGAAGTGGGACCGCAGCGCGACCACGCCGTTGCCGCCGGGCAGCTTCGTCGTGCACCACGGCGGGCACGTGCACTACGACGGCGCGAAGGACGAGGAAGTCATCGTGCAGATCGCCGGCATCGGCCCGACGGGGCTCGTGCGGGTCGACGAGAACGGGAGGCCGAAGCCCTGACGGGCCGCGCCTAGCGGCCCGGGCGCCCTTTGCCCGGCTTGGCGGCCGGCTCGGCCTGGACGCGGGCCGACAGGTCCGCGAGCGAAATCGACGGCGCCGACGGCGCACTCGCGAGCTCGATCGCCGTGTGCACGCCCGTATCGGCACCTTCCTTGCGACCCGAGATGCGCCGCGCGGCGAACCGCTCGCGCTCCTCGACGCTGATTTGGATCACGACCGGCGCATCGAAGTAGGAGCGCAGGTAGCCCGCGACCATCTCGGCGGGGCCCTCGTCGCTGAAGAACCCGAGCCGCAGCGCGTGCATCACCCTCCCCTCGTGGTGGCCGACCGCGGAATAGAGGCGGTACTCCTTGAAGATTGCGAGATCGGGGACGGACTCGGGCGCGATCTCCTGCTCCGACAGCACGAGCTGGATCACGATGAGCTTCTCGGTCGGCGCCGATGGATCTTTCGGCACGACGAGCGCGCGCAGCGTCTGAGTGCTGTCGATCTGTGGCGCCGGCCGCCGCTCGGCGGCGGCCAGTGGCGCCTTCTGCGCCGCGACCGGTGCCGGCGCCCCGGCAGCGGTGACCTTCTGCGGTGCGGTGAAGGCCCTGCTCGGCACGGCGGCAGGAGCCGGGCTCCCCGATGACGGATTCTTCGGAGGCGCCGCACTCGGCGCCGCGACGGCTGCCGCCTTCGGCGGCGTGGCGATCGCGGCGGCGCCCGGAGGCAGCGTTCTCGGGGCGGTCGCGGCGGCCGTCGCCCTCGCGGGCGGCGACGTCGGTGCGACAGGTTTCGGCGCCGTCGGCGGCGCGGGTGCCGCCGTACGCTGCGGCGTGGAGACGGAACGCGCCGGCTTCGCGCTCGCGGCCGTCGGCGATTTTTGCGGAGGCGCTTTGGACGCCGATGATGCAGCCGGTGCCGGCGTCGGCGCCGCGGCCGGCCGAGCGCTCGCCGGGGGCGGACACGGTGAGACCGACTGCGGTGGCGGCTCGGGCAATGCGGTGGGTGGCACCCGCGGCTCGTCGGCGACGAGTTCGAGCGTGACCGTCGATGCGGCGAAAGCCTCGAACCGCGCGGTCCGTATCGCGGGGTCGGTCGGGGTGCCCGGCGCCGGCGTCTCGCGATCATCCGGCAAGAGCTCGAGCTCCAGACCGAACTCCGGTGGCGGCGTGGGGGTTCGCGCCGACGCGGCGATTGGCGCCACGACGGCCGTCTCCGGCGCGAGCAACAGGGCCGTGGCCGGCGGTGCGCTCGCGGGTGGCGTCGGCGTCGATGCGTTCGGCACCGGTGCCGGACGCGCGTCCGGCGCGGCAGGCGCGGGGACGCCCCGCAACGGGACGCGCGGCGGGTCCGGCGGTCTGGAGTCACGCTGACCCGCGCCAGGGACGGACGGCGCGAAACGGGTTGCCGGCGTGTCTGGGGCGCGCCCACCCGCGCCCGATCCTGGCGCGGCGTCGATCGTCGCCCTCGAAGCCGGCAGAGGAGCGAGCTGCGGTTCGACTGGCCTCGACTCCACCTTCGCTGCAGGCTCAACGGCGCGTGCCGAAGGCGGGGTCGCGTGGTCGACGGGTGGTCCGCTCGCGACGGCGGCCGGCGCCGGAATCGCCGATTTCGGCAGCGTGGCCGACGCGCTCGGGATGGCCACCGGCGGTGCGGTCGGGGCTACGACTGCAGGTTCCGCACCGCGCGTTGCCGGGTCTGCCGCCGGTGTCGACGGCACCACGGCCGCGGGTGGGCGAGTCGCGGGCGCCGGCAGACCCTGTCCCGCCCGCAGCTCGGCGCGCTCGCGCGGTGGCCTCGCGACGGCATCGATGCTGAGCACGGGCGGTGCATCGGCCGGTGAGCGCGCCGGCGGGTTGCTCGCCCGGTCCGTGGCCGGCGCCGGTGCGTGCTTGCCCGGGATCGCCGCGGTGAGCACGGGCGGAGGCGCCGCGGCCACCGCGTCCTTCGCCGGCTTCGCGGCCGGCAGGGCCGGCTTCGGATCGAGCGCGAGCAACTCGGCAGCGAGATCGCGGAATGCCGCGGCGAAGTCCGTCGGCCCGCCGTCGGCCGCGGTCGATGGGAGCGTTGCGGCGGGATCGAGCGGCGTCTCGGCGCGCGGTGCTTCGGCGGGCGCGGGGCTTGCCGGCTTCGCCACAGGCGTCGGAGTCGCCGTCGCGGTTCGGGCCACCGCCGCAACTGTCTCGGCCTGCTCGGTCTGCTTCGCCGGCTCGGTCGTCTCCGGCTTGCGGAACTGCGCGACCGGCTGGGCGACCGGCCGTGCGACGGCCGCGTGGACGGCCGGAGTGCGCGGCGCGGTCGGGCCGTTCGCGATGGAGATCATCCGCAGGTCGTCATCGCCCATCGGCAACGTAGTTGCGTCGGGATAGTCACGGCGCACGATGGACAGGATCGCATCGGCTTCGAGCTCCGAGTCGATCGGACCGAGGCGCAACCGGAACACGAGCCGGTCTTCCTTCCAGTCGGTGACCTGGTAGACCTGCAGCTGGTCGAAGTCGCGCAAGCACGGCGCGATCCCGGACGCGGGCTCGAGCGAGTCGCACAGGTCGATCGTAAAGGGTCCCGGCACGGCGGCGCCCAACTGGGACGCAGCCGCGTCCGACGTCGAGAACAAGTCGTCGATCGTCAGTTCCCAGAGGTCCCCGGCGCCCCGATCGTTGCTGTCTGGATCCAAGCCCTGCCCACCGCGATGAAGACGGCCAGCTTCGATTCTGTCGAATCGTGTCAAATGGTAGGGTGACGCCGGTCGCTGAACTGCGACGCGCCACCCGTGACGGGATCGGCTCTCCGACGTCGCAGCCGCCGTTATGTCACATGACGGCCGGCCGGCGGAGTGCCGGATCGGACGGGACCGCGCGACCGGCCGACATGCGGCCTTAACAAAAGTCTCTCGGGGATGCCGAACACCATGCGAAATCCAAGCACCGGGCGCGCGCTCGCCGTCCTCGCCGGCGGCTCGGCGCTCGCGCTCACGCTCGGCGGCGCGCCGTCCGCGGCGGCCCCGGCTCACGCCGGCCCGACCGCCGACATCGCGCGGGACGGCGGTGCGGCGCGCTCGTTCAAGGACGTCGTCGGCGGGCTCGAACGCAAGGACGGCCTCGTCACCGCGTACATCGACCGCCGCGGCGGCCGGGTCCTGCTCGCGCTTCGTCCGACCGGCGTCGACGGGGATCTCGGCCGCTTCCTCTACCAGGTCTACCTGCGCAGCGGTCTCGGCTCGACGCCGGTCGGACTCGACCGCTCGCTCGGCGGCGAGACGCAACTGCTCGCGTTCCGGCGCGCCGGCAAGAACGTCTACGCCGAGCTCGAGAACCCGTCGTTTCGTGCGGCCGCCGGCAGTGCCGCCGAGCGCGCGGCGGTGCGCGACTCGTTCGCGCCCTCGCTCGTGTGGTCGGGCGCGGTGCTCGCCGAGGACGTCGACGGCACGGTGCTCGTCGACGTGTCGGGCTTCCTGACGCGCGACGCCGTCGGCGTCGCCGACGCGCTCGCGGCGGCGAAGCAGGGCGACTTCCGGCTGGACGGTACCCTCACCTACGTGGATGCCGGCTCAACCGATGCGTTTCCAGAGAACGTCGAGTTCGAGGCCCACCAGACCTTCGCGAGCGACAAGCCGGGCCCCGAGGTGCGCGGAATCGTGCCCGACGCGCACCTCGTGACGTTCGTCGCGCACCACTCTCTGATCAAGTTGCCCGAGCCCGGCTTCGAGCCGCGCCTCGCGGATCCGCGCATGGGCGCGATCGCGAGCGTCGTCGCCGACTTCGCCACGCCGCTCGGTGCGCCGGCGGTCTACCGTCTGGCGCACCGCTTCCGGCTGCAGAAGACCGATCCGGCGGCGGCGCGCTCGACGGTCGTCAAGCCGATCGTGTTCTACGTCGATCGCGCGGCGCCTGAGCCCGTGCGCTCCGCGCTGGTCGAGGGCGCGCGCTGGTGGTCGGAGGCGTTCGCGGCGGCGGGCTTCGTCGACGCCTTCCGCGTCGAGGTGTTGCCCGAGGGCGTGAGCCCACTCGATACCCGCTACAACGTGATCAACTGGGTCCACCGCCAGACGCGTGGCTGGTCGTACGGCATGGGTGTCGTCGACCCGCGCACCGGTGAGATCGTCAAGGGCGCGGTGTTGCTCGGCTCGCTGCGCGTTCGCCAGGACCGGATGATCTTCGAGGGCCTCGCCGGCGTCGGCCGCACGGGCGCGGGCGGCCCCGACGACCCGATCCAGGTGTCGCTCGCGCGCCTCCGGCAGCTCGCGGTGCACGAAACCGGCCACGCGCTCGGCCTCGAGCACAACTTCGCCGGCAGCACCTATGACGATCGCGCCTCCGTGATGGACTACCCGGCGCCCCGCATCCGCATCACGAACGGCCGGTTGGATTTCAGCGACGCCTACAAGGTCGGCATCGGCAGCTGGGATCGTTTCGCAATCCGCTGGCTCTACGACCAGGCCCTGCCGGGCCACGACCAGGCGATGGAACTAGAGGCGATAGTCCGCGACGGCTTCGCGCACGGCCACCATTTCGTGGCCGACGAGGATGCGCGGCCGACCGGCTCGTCGAACGCGCGAGGCACGCTCTGGGACGACGGAGCGGATCCGGTCGCCGAGCTCGGCCACGTGCTGGAAGTGCGCCGGCTCGCGCTCGAGCGCTTTGGCCTCGGCAATCTGCCGGCCGGAGCGCCGCTCGCCGACCTGCGCAGGATCATCGTCCCGGTATACCTGTTCCACCGCTACGAGGTCGATGCGGTGGCGAAGGAGATCGGCGGCGCGGATTTCAGCTACTCGGTCAAGGGCGACGGGCTCGCGGCCTCCGTCTCGGTGCCCGCCGACGAGCAGCGCCGCGCGCTCGCGGCGCTCGTCGGAACGCTCGCGCCGCCGGTGCTCGACCTGCCGGACCCGCTCATCGACCTGCTGTCGGCCGGGGCGCCGTACCCTCGCGACCGGCAGTACGAGATCGAGATATTCGGCGACACCCGCACGCCGGCGTTCCGCCTCGACACGGCCGCCGCGGCCGCGGCGGACGTCGCGCTGCGCGACCTCCTCGAGCCGTCGCGCCTCAACCGCGTCCTCGGCCAGGGCGCCCGCGATCCGAAGAACCTCGGCCTGCCGGAGCTCCTCGCGACGACGATCGGCGCCCTGTGGGCCGACGACGGCGCGGCACGCGGGCACGCGCCGGCGCTGCGGCGTGCTGTCCGTGCCCGGCTCGTCGCGCAGCTGGCGAGCGCGATGACCGATCCCGCGCTCTCGCCAGCCGCCGCGGCCGTCGTCGACGCGGCGCTCGTCGATCTCGGCCGCCGGCTCCAGGCCGACAGGCGTGGCGACGCTGAGGACCATGCGCAGGCCCGCTTCTACGCCGACATCCTGCTCGCCCCGACGACCGAGCGCCTGAAGGGTCTGCTCGAGCGCGACGCCGGCCGCGCGGCACCGCCGCCCGGCATGCCGATCGGCGGCGCCGGCGAGGACGACTGGTTCCCAGGCGCAGCGTGGTAGCGCGGCGCCCGGTGCGCGCGGCCCGCTGACCGCGCACGCCAGCTCTCAGCGCGGCGCGGCCGCCTCGCGCGCCTTGGCGTCGGCGACGATGCGGCGCACGTCCGCGAGCAGCGCCGGCGCGTCGTAGACGATGCCGTCGTGGATCGTGTAGCGGACGCCACCGACGTGCACGGGCTTTCGCGTCGCGTCGTCGAGCTTGAGCGCGCCGGTGCCGTACAGCACCTTGAAGTTCGCAAGCGGATTCTCCGGCACGATCACGAGGTCGGCGACTTTGCCGGCCTCCACCGAGCCGATGCGGTCGTCCATGCCGAGCAGCTCCGCGCCCGATAGCGTCGCCGAGCGCACGACCTCGAGCGGGTGGAAGCCCGCTTCCTGCAGCAGCTCGAGCTCCCGCACCCACGCGAAGCCGAACAGCTTGTAGATGAAGCCGGCGTCGTCGCCGACCGCGACGCGGCCGCCGGCGTTCTTGTAGTCGTTGATGAACGACATCCAGATCGCGTAGTTCTTCTTCCAGGCGATCTCGTCGGCCGTCGTCCAGCTGAACCAGAAGGCGCCGTGCGCCTCGCGGTTCGGCGCGTACCAGCGCATCAGCGTCGGCAGCGTGTACTCGTCGTGCCACTCGGCGCGCGACTCGCGCATCAGGTCGCGACTCGCCTCGTAGATCGTGAACGTCGGCACGATCGTGAAGTCGCGGCCGACGAGCGTGTTGATCACCGAGTTCCAGCGCTCGCTGCCGCGAGGCGCCGCCTGCTGCCACAGCCGTCCGGCCTCGCCGAAGCGCTGCGACTCGTCGTTGTAGTTGTAGTCGGCGGAGTAGTCCTGCACGCGCCGGTCGGTGAACAGCGCCTCCGGCAACCCGTACCAGTGCTCCATGCTCGTCAGCCCCCAGCCCGAGGTGTCGAGGACGTTCATGCGGGCGACCGCGAGCTGCGCGTGGTGGCAGGCGCTGCGCAGGTGCTTGAGCTTCGCCTCGGCTAGCGCGGCCTGCATCACCGTAGGTGGCGCGCCCATGAACTTGATGCCGTCGGCGCCGGCCGCGGCGACCGCGTCCACCCACCGGCGCGCCTCCTCCGACGTCGTCACGCCGCCCGGGACGTCGACCGGAAAGCCGGCGTAGGCGGCGATCCGCGGCGCGACGATCTCGTGAGCCGCGCTGCGACGGCGCTCCTCGAGCGTCCAGCGCAGGCCATTGAACGATCCCGTCTCGCGCACCGTCGTGATGCCGTGGCCGAGCCAGAGCTTGTAGACGTATTCCGCCGGCGGGACCTCGCCGACCTTGCCCTGCGCGGCATGGGCGATGTGCGCGTGCGCGTTGATGAAGCCCGGCAGCACGTACATGCCGGTCGCGTCGATCTCGTAGTCGCCGCGCTCGGGGCGGCCCTTGTCCCTGATCGGCACCTTCGGGTAGCCGACGCGCGCGATCCGCGCGATGCGGTCGTTCTCGATCACGATGTCGACGGGCCCCGCGGCCGGCGCCCCGGTGCCGTCGATCAGCGTCGCGCCGCGGATCACGAGCCGCCGGAACGGCCCCGCACCCTCGTCGGGGCGCCGCGGCGGGGCGCTCGCGGGCGGCTGCACCGCACCACCCGCAATGGCGCTGATCAGTTCCTCGCCCGGCGCCGCACGCGGCGCCTCGGCGCCTGCGGCGCCAGCCGCGAGGCCTAGTGCGGCGAACGCGGCAACCCACGGACGCGGCGACCAGTGTGAAGCTGCGGTCGAACCCATGGCGAACCTCGGAAGCACCGGAGTGACGCGGCCGGCGGCCGCCCTACTCTAGCGGATCGTGCCGCCCGTCCCACACGCCGACGGCGGCGCCCGGTTTGCGCCGCCCAACGCCCCGCGCTCCGTGAGGCGGGCCCTCGGGCAATCGGTTACGATCGAACGTCGCCGGCCGAGGGACCCATCGCGGCCACGGGCGGCCTCTCGCCGCCGAACAATCGGGGGAACCGCCATGACGATGCACACCGTCTGCAAGGTCGACGAACTCGCAATCGGCAAAATGAAGCCGTTCGCCGCCGGTGACGAGAAGATCGTCGTCTATCAACTGGACGACGGCTTCTACGCGACGCAGGCCAGCTGCACGCACCTGTTCGCGCCGCTCGCCAAGGGCAAGATTCTCGACGGCTGCAAAGTGCAGTGCCCGTTCCACCACGCGCGCTTTGACATTCGCACCGGCGAGGTGCTCGACTGGGCGAACTTCCCGCCAGGCATCCAGCTCCTCAACGTGGTGCGCGGCGAGAAGGCGCTCAAGACCTACAAGGTCACGGTCGAGCGCGGCGAGGTCCGGGTCAAGGTCTGATCGCCAGCGGGTCAGCGCCACGGCAGGTGCCCCGGACGGGGCGGTCGAGCGGAGTATGGCGACATGAGTAGTACCGTCACGGATCTGCGACCGACGGCTCCGCGCGAGGCGGACGTCGCGGCGCTGCGCATCGACCTCGCGGCGGCGTTCCGGCTCGCGGTGCAGATGGACTGGCACGAGGCCGTCGGCAACCACTTCAGCCTGGCGGCGTCCGCGGATGGCAAGCGGTTCCTGATGAACCCGCGCTGGCGGCACTTC
This sequence comes from Gammaproteobacteria bacterium, assembly GCA_037443765.1. Lineage (GTDB taxonomy): Bacteria > Pseudomonadota > Gammaproteobacteria > Steroidobacterales > Steroidobacteraceae > CAIKZZ01. The sequence goes on along the minus strand of JBBINS010000004.1, from coordinate 1,736 downwards.
GGCCTGATCCGCGCGAGCGACCTGCTGCTGCTCGACAGCGACGACGAGCAGACGATGTCGCGACCCGATGCGCCGGATCCGTCCGCGTGGTGCATCCACGGCCGCATCCACGCGGCGCTGCCGCGGGCGCGCTGCGTGCTGCACGTGCACCCTCCCTATGGCATGGCGCTCGCGGCGCTCGCCGATCCGACCCTGAAGCCGATCGACCAGAACACGGCGCGCTTCTTCAATCGCGTCGCCATCGACCGCGAGTTCGGCGGAATGGCCGACGAGCGCGCGGAGGGCGAGCGCCTCGCCGCCGCGCTCGGCGACAAGAGCTGCATGATCATGGGCAACCACGGTCTGCTCGTGACGGCGGCGACCGTCGCCGAGGCCTTCGAGGAGCTCTACTTCCTCGAGCGCGCCGCGCGGACGATGGTGCTCGCCTATTCGACCGGCCAGCCGCTCAACGTTTTGCCCGACGCGCTCGCCGAGAAGACCGCCCGTTCGTGGGGCGCGTACCGTGACTCGGCGTTCGCGTTTTTCCGGGACCTCAAGCAGCTGCTCGACCGCACCGATCCCTCATACCGGGACTGAGCCGGCCATCGCGGCGACCGCCGCGGCGCGCGCCGCGTCGGTCCGATCGCCGGCCGTCAGTGATAGAAGTAGTGGTACCGGTAGGTGTACGGGTCGATCTTCGGCGCCTCGACCTTGTACTGGGGCTGCAGGAACGCGACGAGGTCGACGAGCTGCGCCACCGTCATCACGTCGTTGAGCCCCGCCAGCGTCATCAGCGACTCGCCGGCCGGTGCGGCGTCGTGCGCGGTGCGGTCGGACGGAATCTTGTGCGTCGGGTTGATGATCGCGGTCACGAGCTCGGCATAGCTCTTGACACGGGATACCTTGCCGCCGAGCTCGACGCTCGCCGCCGGCGTGCCCTGGAACCGGGCGTCGACGCCCTTGACCTGGTGGCAGACGTAGCAGCGCAGGTCGACGAACGCCTTGCGACCCGCCTCCGCGTTGCCGGTCGGCAGCCGGAACTCCGCCGCGGATTGCAGCGGGTCGGGCGCGCAACCCACGAGCAGGCCGAGCACGGTAACCAGCGTGATCGCATGTCTCATGACGTCCTCCGCTCGCGCTGGCGCGCTTCAGGGCCGCCCGGCTGGCGCCCTCCCCGTCGGCACAGCGTCACGCCACAGCGCGGTCGAGTCTAGCCTCGGAAAACCATCAGTTGCGTCGCGAGTTCCACGCCGCGTGGCGGCGTGCGTGCGGCCGGCGCGACCAGCAGGCGGGCTGGCCGGTACGGGCCTCGAACCGGTGTCGCTCGAGGGTTCTGGCGTCCGCTCGGCTTGCTTCGCCGCCAGTGATCGACCGCGCAGCGCGGCAAGGCCGGACCGATGCGCGGCCGCGCGCGGCGGTCGCGCGGCGGCGCCTCGCGGCGGTTCGCACGCCGCACCGCGCGGCCTACTCGCCGAGCTACTGCACGTGCGCGTACGTCCCGAGCCGCGCGTTGTACGCGAGGGACCAGCCCGGGTGGTCCGGATCGTCGTAGATCACGACGTCGTCGCAGCCCACGTCCAGTCGGCGCAGAAGCCGAAGTCGTAGGGCGCGACCGCGAAGAACCAGTTGTCGACCTCGAAGCGTTCACGCCCGCCGCCGTGCAGCCGCCAGACGTGTCCCCCGCCGCGACACGCGACGCAAGCTAGTGTCCTGAGTCATTATTTCGTTGAACGTTTATGCATCCTCGTGGTCCAACG
>JBBINS010000003.1:0-63887 GCA_037443765.1 Gammaproteobacteria bacterium | reverse complement strand
GCCCGCCCGTGGCGGGCGCCGCGGTCGGTCGGTCGGTGGGGGGTTGGGGGGGAGGCCGGCGGGCGCGCCGGCCAGGGGGCGAAGGCCGGGCGGCCGGAATCGGCCGCCCGGCGCATGAGAGGGGCTCAGGCGGCGCGGTCGAGCTCGGAGGGGGCGGCGGACTCCTGGTTCGCGGCGTGGCTGCCGGACACGAGGTCGGCCACGGACGTCAGGCGACTGGCGCCGGCAGGGGCTGTCGAGCGGCCAAGGTGGTCCCGGTGCGCCAGGCCGCCGAGCTCGGCGATCAGGATGGCGACGGTGGCGAACGTTGAGAGGATTACGAGTTCCATACGAGTCTCCAAGGCATCTGCTTAGAACCCATTATCGCACCGCAACATGAATAAGAACTGAAGCAGAGATGTATTTTATAAGACGCTGAAAGACATTGAAAAATTTGTGACCGAGATCACGCAGCGAACGGATCCCCACTTGACGGTCCGGGCGTCCCCGGGGCCGCGGGCCGCGGCCGGCGCGGGCGCACCGCCGGCCTGCCGGGCGCGCGCGCGGCGCCCCAACCGGGTCCGGCCGGCTTCCGCCGATCCCCGGCAAACGGCCCTGCAGGGCCGTCCGGGTCCTGCAGGGCCAAGACGGATCGCCGCCCGACGCGGTCGCTCAGTCCCTGAGCGGATCCTTCAAGAAATCGTCAGCCGCCGCGACCGCAGCAACCGGGGTCGCCGGGAGCCCGTCGGCGCGTGCCATTGCGATGTTGAGGAGGTGGCGGCGCCAGTCGTCGCGGTCGCGCGCGTGATAGGCCGGAGCGCCGCTCCATCGCTCGGCGGTGGCCGGGGTTCCCATCCGACGAAGGCGGGTCGGCACGGGCCGGTACTCCTCAGGCTGGATCACGGGGCGCTCGCGAGCGCGCGGCCTACGCGCCGCACCGCTATCCCACCGCACCGTCGTGACCTGCGTCCTGCCACCGGGTGACGGTCGGGTGACATCGGCCGCGGCGCGCCCGTCCGACGCCGGGGATCGCGGCCCCAAGGCGCGGGATCCCGGCTATCCTGCGCGCCGCGGCCGACCGGGCCGTAACCGCACGCGACGACCACAACCATGACCATGACGACGTTCACCCTGCTCGACGGTGGCACCGGCCGCGAGCTCAAGCGCATCGGCGCGCCGTTTCGCCAGCCCGAGTGGTCGGCGCTCGCGCTGATCGAGGCGCCGCAGTTCGTGCGTCAGGTGCACGAGGCCTACGTCGCCGCAGGCGCGGACGTGATCACGACCAACAGCTACGCCGTCGTGCCGTTCCACATCGGCGCCGACCGCTTCACGGCGCAGGGCGACGCGCTCGCCGCGTTGTCCGGGCGGCTCGCCCGCGACGCGGCCGACGCCGCGCCGCGGGTCGTGGCCGTCGCGGGCTCGCTGCCGCCGATCTGCGGCTCGTACCGCGCAGACTGGTTCGACGAGTCGGTCGCACGGCCGATCCTCGCGACGCTCGTCGCCGCGCTGCGGCCGTACGTCGACCACTGGCAGGCGGAGACGCTGAGCGCGATCCGGGAGGCCGAGCTGGTCCGCGAGGTCGTCGGCGCCGACGGCAAGCCGCTCTGGATCTCCTATACGCTCGAGGACGCCCCCGGCGCCGCGGCAGGCCCGCGCCTGCGCTCGGGCGAGAGCGTCGCGGACGCGGTCGAGGCCGCCGTGCGGCTGCGGGCCGCGGCGGTGCTCTTCAATTGCAGCCAGCCGGAAGTGATGGGGGAGGCCGTGACGATCGCGCGCGAACACCTCGACCGGCTGGGTGGCGCCGCGCGGACGGTCCGGATCGGCGTTTACGCAAACGCGTTCCCGCCCCAGGGCGCGGCCGCCGAAGCGAACTCGAACCTGCTCGACATCCGTGCCGATCTCACGCCGCCGGGCTACCTGCGGTGGGCGCGGGACTGGGTCGCGCGCGGCGCAACGATCATCGGCGGCTGCTGCGGGATCGGCCCGGAGCACATCGCGGCAATGCGCGCCGTGCTCTGAGCGCCCCGGCGCCGGCGCTCGCCGCGAGCGCCGTCCGGGCCCGAACCGCGCGCGGGGTTCCTATGGCGCGCCGATGCTGACCAGCTCGACGTCGAACAGCAGCATCGAGCCCGGCGGGATCGACGGCGGCGACTTCGTGTCGTAGGCGAGCTCCGGCGGAATGAACAGCTGCCACTTGGCGCCCGGCTTCATCAGGACCAGCGCTTCCTGCCAGCCCTTGATCACCCCGTTGACCTGGAACGTCGCGGGCGTGCCGCGCGCGTAGGAACTGTCGAACTCCGTGCCGTCGAGCAGCTTGCCGCGATAGTGCACGACCACCTTGTCGGTCGGATTCGGCGAGGCGGCCTTGTCGTCGCCGGCGTCGACGATCTTGTACTGCAGCCCGGAAGCCGTCGTCACGACGCCCTTCGCCGTCGCGTTCTTCGCGAGGAAGTCCCGCGCCGCCGCGTGGTTGCGGTTGACGGCGTTGCTCTGCAGCTCTGTCACGTACTGGTTCAGGCGCGTGCGATCCTCGGGCGTCGGCGTCTTGCCGGCGAGCGCGTCCTTGAGGCCGCGCGTGAACTCGGCGACGTCGAGCTCGCTGGTGAAGCCCGCGCGGTGCATGTTCTCGCCGACCGCGAGGCCGGCGCTGTAGCTCGGCGACGGTGCCGCGGGCGCGGCGGCCTGCGTGGCCGCGGGCTTGGCATCGGCGAACGCCGCGAGGGGCAGCGTGAGGGCCACGAGGCAGGTCGCGACCGACGAGGACAGGATGCGGAAGGTCCGGTGCATGGGAGGGTCCAGCAAGGTTGGCGTTGGGGGCGGGCGTCGCGCGGCTTGGGGGGCCGACGGCGCCGTAGTCTCGCATATCCCCCCGTGGCGAACGAGCGGCGCGCCCGGCACGTACAATCCGCGCGCGGGCGTTGCGCTGCATCAAGAGAAACGGGAGGCTCTGGTGACGATTCCCTTCGAGGCATTGCGCGCCTTCCGCTCGCCGAATGTCTTCAACCCGTGGGCCGAGCGCGACCCGCTCGACGTGCAGGGTCCGTCGGATTCCGTCGGGCTCGGTCCGGCCGGCCGGCTGTCGCGGCTCAAGGCGCATTTCGCCGCGACGCCCGCGCTCGTGCTGCTCGGCGAGGCGTCCGGCTATCAGGGCTGCCATTTCTCGGGCATGCCGTTCACGAACGAGAAGCTGCTTCTCGAGGGGCGCATTCCGCGCGTTGGCGTCGCGGCGCGCCTGACGACGAGGCCGCGGCCCTGGTGCGAGCCGTCGGCGACCGTCGTCTGGGGCACGCTGCACGCCCTCGGAATCGCCGATCGCACCGTGCTCTGGAATGCGTTCGCCTGGCACCCGTTCAAGCCGGGCGACCCGTATTCGAACCGCGCGCCGACGCGCGACGAACTCGACGCCGGGCGCGATGTGCTCGAGGCCGTGCTCACCGCTTTCGCGCGGGCGAAGGTCGTCGCCGTCGGCAAGGTCGCGGCGCGCACGCTGCGCGGGCTTGGGCGCGAGCCGGACGCGACCGTGCGCCATCCGTCGATGGGCGGGGCCAACGAGTTCCGCAATGGACTCGCGGCGCTCACCGCGCGCCTCGGGGTCGGGGCGCCACCCGTGGCGACGGCCGGGCGGGCGGCGCCGGTGCGACGGGCCGGCCCGCGAGGCGGCTGACGACGCCCTCGGCCGGCGTCGCCGGCACGCCGATCTGCGTATTGCGAATGGCCGGTCGGCCTGCTGCAATCGGCGCGACCCACGACCCCGACAGTTACCCCTGACAAGGAAGGAGCACTCCGTGAAGTCATTTCTGCTGACCATCGCGCTCGTCATCGCCGGATTCTCGATGACCGCCCAGGCCGCCGACTCGAGCTGCGAGTCCCAGGCCGCGGACAAGCATCTCGCAGGCGCCGCGAAGAACAGTTTCGTGACCAAGTGCGAGAAGCAGGCGAAGGCGTCGGACGCAAAGACGCAGTGCGAAGCGCAGGCCGACGAGAAGAAGCTGCACGGCGCTGCGAAGACCAGCTTCACGAAGAAGTGCGTCGCGGACGCATCGAAGAAATAAGCGCACCGGCGCAATCGGGGCCGCCGACGGCCCCGTGACCGCGCGCCGTCGCGCCCCGGCCCGGAAAGAAGGAAGAGCGAGGCGAGCGGCGCTCGCCTCGCTGCTCGGCCGGGGTCGCGAGGGGGACTTTGGAACCCGTCCGTCGCCGCCGTCCGGCTCCAGAGCCGCGGCGCCGGCGGCGCAACCTCGCTCAGTGGCGGCGCCAGTAGCCTTCGCGGAGGCGCCAGCCGCCCGCGACGTGCACCCAGGTGTGCGGCACCCAGACGTATCCCGGGTGCGGCCGTTCCCAGTATCCCGGCACCCACTCGTGGCGGCCGCCAACCCAGCCCCAGTAGCCGGCGATCCAGACGTAGCCGGCGCCCGGGGCGACACCGACGGTCTCGACGCGTACCGCGGGCGGAGCGATCGCCACCATCTCGCCGACGTGGCGTTCGGGAACGACGACGCAGGCGCTCGCAAGCATTGCGGCGGCGACGATCGCCATCGTGGCGGGTTGCAGCGTCCAGCGTGAAAATCGAGCGCTCATATCGTCTCCGGGCTTGGCCGATCGGACCCGGGGCAACTCCCGCGTCGCTTACTGGACGACAACGGGCGGGCGCCCTGGCCGTTGACGTCCACGCCGGCCGCATGAAGGATGGGTAACGTCTCGCGGGCCGTCCGGGCCCGCGGCGACACCGGAGGAGTGCAGCGATGCCCAAGCTCGACCTGGCGGGGATTCGGAAGCATCGCGGCTCGGCGTACCCGCAGCCCTTCGATCGCGAGCCGGCGAACCGTGCGCGACAGCGACTTGGTGACGCCGGCGGCCTGAGCCAGTTCGGTGTCAACCTCATCGCACTGCCGCCCGGCGGATGGTCGAGCCAGCGCCACTGGCATTCCGACGAGGACGAGTTCGTCTTCGTCGTTTCGGGAGAGGTGGTGCTCGTCACCGACGACGGCGAGGAGGTGCTGCGCGCCGGTGACTGCGCAGCGTTCCCCAGGAACACACCCAACGGGCATCACCTGGTCAACCGGAGCGCCGCGACCGCGACGTGTCTCGAGGTGGGAGCGCGGTCGTCGCGGGATACGACGGTCTATCCGGATATCGACCTGCGCTTCGACCCGGATGCCGGCGGGTACACGCATCGCGATGGAAGACCGTATCCGGCGGAGTGAGTCGACGCGACGCCGCGCGCCGCGAAGCCGCTCGGTCCGCTGACGCCGGTCGCGGCTCGGATTACGCGCCCGGCACCGGGTTCACGACCGCACGGCGACGCCGCTGCCACCGCCCACCAGCCTTCCGATCACCACCGCGTCCGCGCAGCCGCACCGCGCGAATTCCGCGAGCACGGCCGGCACTGCGGATTCCGTGCAGCTGACGAGGAGGCCGCCCGCGGTCTGCGGGTCACACAAGACAGCGCGCCGAGTGTCACCGACGGCAGCGGCGAGGTCGACTTCCTTGCCGTATGAGGCCCAGTTCCGCGCGGAGGCCCCGGTGACGGCGCCGCGCTCCACAAGCGCGATCGTGTCCGGAAGAACCGGCACGGCGCGATCGTCGATTACCGCCGAAACGCTCGAAGCGCGGCAGATTCCGAGGAGGTGGCCGAGCAGCCCGAACCCCGTCACGTCGGTCATGGCATGCACGCCAGCGAGGGTCGCGAGCGCCGGCCCGGCCAGATTCAAGCGCGTCGTCGTCTCGATGAGCACTCGGTAGCCGTCGGCATCCAGCCAGCCCTTCTTTAGAGCGGCCGACAGGATGCCGACGCCCAGGGGCTTGCCGAGGACCAGCGCGTCGCCCGCCACCGCCGCGGAATTCCGTTTGACGTTGCGGGGGGCGACGATGCCGAGGGCGACGAGCCCGTAGATCGGCTCGACGGAGTCGATGCTGTGGCCGCCGGCGACGGGAACGCCCACCGCGCGGCAGACGCTCTCGCCGCCGCGCAGGATCTCGCGGATGACCTGCGCGGGCAGCACGTTGATCGGCATCCCGACGATCGCGAGCGCGAACAACGGCGTCCCGCCCATGGCGTAGACGTCCGACAGCGCATTCGTCGCAGCGATCCGGCCGAAGTCGAACGGGTCGTCGACGATCGGCATGAAGAAGTCGGTCGTCGCGATCACCGCCTGCTCTTCGTTGAGGCGATAGACCGCGGCATCGTCGCCGGTCTCACGCCCGACGAGCAGGTCGGCAACGGGGACCGGTACGGCCGAGTCGCGCAGGAGCTCGGTCAGCACCGCAGGGGCGATCTTGCAGCCACAGCCCCCGCCGTGGGAGAGCGACGTCAGCCGCGGAACCGCGGCGAGCGGATCGACCGCCATGGACATCTCCTGACGTGGCGGAAGGCAGCAGGAGTCGAACCTACCAGGAAGCGGCTGACGCCCCCTACCGGGTTTGAAGCCCAGCCGCATCGCCGGATGCGTATGCCTTCCGCAGAAACCCATCCTAGCCTAGGGCTCGGCGCGCCAGCCACTGCCATCGCGGATCACGCGGACGTCGCCGATCCGCCGCGTGTAGCCGACGCGGTCGAAGAACTCGAGGATCTGGATCGAGCGCTTCCGTCCCACGCCGATGGCGTCCCGGAACCGCGCTGCCTGGATCTCGCCGTCCTCGCTGGCGAGCGCCGCCAGCACTTCGGCGAGCGACTGCAGCGCCGTTCGTGCATAGAAGAGATCGTGCACCACCTGGTGCACGCGGCCATCTCGACCGAGCGCCCCGAGCAGCTGCCGGACCCGGCCTTCCGGCACGTCGGTCTGTCGCGCGAGCTCACGGACCCACGGCGGATCGAATCCGCCGGCGGCCAGCAGCGGCTCGAGCCGTGCCGCCGCGTCGTGGTCGCGGGCGCTGAGCGCGGCGCCGTGGCTCGGCAGCTGCAGCCAGGCGCCGCGACGAATCACCGCGCCTTCGGCGACGAGTTCGTCGACCAGCGCCCGCCACAGGCGGGACGCCATCGCGGGCGACGCGATGCGCCGCAGCCGTGCCGGGTCCGGCCCGGGCTCCTCCGGCTCCGACGCATGGATCTCGGCCAGCGCCCCGAGCGCCCGGTCGCGAGCGGCCATCCAGTGGCGGGTCCCGATCAGGAACTGCTCGCCCTCCCGGGGCCCGGGCTTGATCATGCGGCAGTCGATCGCCAGTGCCGCGAGGTCGACGGGTGCCGCGGTCGCGAGTGTGAGGTCGGCAACGCTGATTCCCAGCGGCAGGGCGTCGATGATCGGTGACGGATCGCCGTCGGCGAGCGTCCGCTCGACCGCGTCGAGATAGGCCTGCCGCTCGGGGCTGCGCCGGCGCCGCGCCGGTGCGCGGGGATCGAGCAGGACGCCGCCGCCGATCGTGTGCACCGCCTGCGCGTCGCGCACGATGAACCGGTCGCCCGGTGCGCCGCTGACGCGGGCGTCGAAGACCAGCTGGACGCGGCCGTCGCGGCCCGGCGCGAGGGAGCCGCCGTCCAGCGGCACCACGTGCGCGGTCCGGTGCGTCGCACCGAAGTGCACGTGGACCGGGGCCCACGGGCCGAGCGGCGCCCCCGCTCCCTCGAGGAGCGTCAAACGCGCGTCGATGCGGGTCGTCGCCTCCAGGCCGCGGGGATCCGCGATCCAGTCGCCGCGGCGAATCTGCTGCGGCTCGACGCCGGTGAGGTTGAGGGCGAGTCGTTGTCCGGCGATGCCGGCGTCCGCCGGGCGGTTCTGCGCATGGATGCTGCGAACCTTCACGTCGAGCCCTTCGGGCAACAAGGTAAGCGCGTCGCCGGCCGCGACGCTGCCCGCGAACGCCGTCCCGGTCACCATCGTGCCGTGGCCCGCAAGCGTGAACACGCGGTCGACCGCGAGCCGAAACAGCGCTGACGTCCGCCGCCGCGAAGGCTCCTGGCGCAGGGCCTTGAGATGCTCGGCGAGCGCGGCGACGCCGGGTTCGCCCGGCGCGGTCGCGTTCACTTCGAACAACGGTGCCGCGCGCAGCCGTGTCGGCGCGAGCAGCCGCCGGACGTCGCTCGTCACCTGCGCGACCCTGCGGGCGTCGACCCGGTCGACCTTGGTCAGCGCGACGGCGCCGTCCGCGACACCGAGGAGGTCGAGAATCGCGACGTGCTCGCGCGTCTGCGGCATGACGCCGTCGTCGGCGGCGACGACGAGCAGCGCGACGTCGATGCCGCACGCGCCCGCGAGCATCGTATGCACGAGCCGCTCGTGCCCGGGCACGTCGATGAAGCCGAGCATTCCGCCGCCGGGCCTCGGGACGTACGCGTAGCCGAGTTCGATCGAGATCCCGCGCGCCTTCTCCTCCTTCAACCGGTCCGTATCGACGCCGGTCAGCGCGCGGATCAGCGTCGTCTTGCCATGGTCGATGTGGCCCGCGGTGCCGACGATCATCGGGCGAGCCCGGCGAGCTGGGCGACGAACGACTCCTCCTCGTGCTCCCCGAGGCAGCGCAGATCGAGCCAAAGGACGCCGTCCTGGATGCGGCCGATGACCGGCCGCGGCAGGCGCCGCAGGGACCGCGACAGCGACTCGAGCCCCGGGCGCCCCTTCGTGCCGGCGCTCGTGCGCACCGTGAGCGCGGCGCTGTCGAGCCGCTCGACCGGCAGCGCGCCGCTGCCGATCTGGCTGAGCGTCGGCTCGACCGCCACGACGAACCCCGGTCCGATGGCCGCCTGCAGTGCCGGTGCCAGTCGCGTGGCCGCGGCGCGGATGGGGGCCGCGGGGCGTGTCAGGAGCCGCAGCGTCGTCAGCCGCTCGGGCAACCGGTCCGGCGCCCGGTAGAGCCGCAGCACCGCCTCGAGCGCCGCGAGCGTCAGCTTGCCGACGCGCAACGCGCGCTTCAGCGGGTGCCGGTCGAGCCGTCGGACGAGGTCCGCACGGCCGACGATGAGTCCGGCCTGCGGCCCGCCGAGCAGCTTGTCGCCGCTGAACGTCACGAGGTCGGCGCCGTCGCCCAGCACGTCGCGGACTACCGGCTCCGGCGGCAGCCCGAATGCGGCGAGGTCGACGAGGGCGCCGCTGCCGAGATCGACCACGAGAGGCACGCCGCGCGCGCGGGCGAGCGACGCGAGCTCACGCCCGGAGACGCTGCTCGTGAAGCCGCTGATCGCGTAGTTGCTCGGGTGCACCTTCATCATGAGCGCCGTGCGCTTGCCGAGCGCAGCCTCGTAGTCCTCGAGCTTCGTGCGGTTGGTCGTGCCGACCTCGACGAGTCGCGCGCCGGCGGCCTGCATGATGTCCGGCAACCGGAACGAGCCGCCGATCTCGATCAGCTCGCCGCGCGAGACGACCACCTCGCGGCGCGCGGCGAGCGCACCGAGCACGAGCAGCACCGAGGCGGCGTTGTTGTTGACGACGCTCGCGGCCTCGGCGCCCGTGAGCTCGCTCAGCAGCGCGGCGATGCGCTCGTCCCGGTCGCCGCGGCGGCCGGTCTCGAGGTCGAACTCGACCGTGCTCGGAGCGGTCATCGCGGCCACGACCGAGTCGACGGCCTCGGCCGGCAGCAGCGCGCGCCCGAGATTCGTGTGCAGGACCGTCCCGGTCAGGTTGAACACCGACCGCAGCCGCGCCGCGTCGAGGGCGCCGACCCGGCGCGCGACCGCCGCGGCGACGGCATCGTCCGCGAGGGCGGCGCGGCGCAGCGTCCCGGCGAGGGCGGCCGCGCGCAGCGCCTCGAGCTCGGCGCGCACCGCGCCGAGGACCAGCGGGCGTCCCGCGTCCGCGACGAGCGCTGCCACGCCGCCAAGTCCGAGGATGCGGTCGACCGACGGCAGTTCCGATGCCGTTGCCGGGAGGGCGGCCTCGACAGCCGGCACGACTCAGCCCGGGCTCTGCCAGAGCAGGGGATTGCCGCTCGCCCGATGGAACCCGGACTCGGCGAGCAGCAGATCGAGCGCGAGGCTCGCCACGTCGTCGGCGACGGGGTCGACGTCCGCAGCGTGCTCCTGGTGGAAGATCTTCCGGTAGCTGCGGCAGGCGTCGCACGATTCCGCGCGGATCGCGGCGGAACCGCCATCGATGGAGTGGTAGGCAATGCCCTCGACGGCATTGCACTGCGTGCACTCGATCCGCACGCGGTGCCACTCGGTCGCGCACAGGCCGCAGTGGAGGTAGCGGTAGCCGGCGTACGGCGCGCTGGTGTGCACGATGCTCGCGACCGGCAGCGTTCCGCACACCGGGCAGACGCCGGATGACTCCGGCAGCCCCACGTCCTCCGGCGTGAGACGCGAGGCGAGCGCCACCCAGTAGACCTGCAGGGCGCCCATGACCAACGGCGCCGCGGCCGGGTCGCCGATCCCGGCGTCTGCCGCCAGCAGGCGGTCGGCCTCGGCCTCGAGCTGTGCGGACGCAGAGGCCGCGAGCCGGCCGCAGGCCTCGCGGACCGCCGGCGGGAACGGGCCGGGCTGCACCGCCGCCACCAGTTCGGCGAGGACTTCTCGCCATGCGGCCGCCCGCGGCCAGCCGATCGCCGGCACGACGGGCATCCGGTGGGCGCGCGCGGCGGCGCGCTGGGCATCGTCCGGGAGCGCTACGTCGAGGTGCTGAAGCACCGTGTGCTGCGCGGCGACCAGCGTCGCGAGCAGCTCAAGGTAGCCCTGCAGCGAGTGCCCGCGGCTGAGCTGACGCAGTCGTTCGGCGCGGGCGCCAAACACGCGACTCCGCTCCGGGAGCCTGAGGCGGGGTACGGAGCGCGAGGCGAGCGCCTCGATTTGTCCGGGCTCGAGAATCCGCTGCACTGCGGCATACCGGCGGCACGCGGAAGGCCGCTCTTCCAGTATAGCGCCGCCTCCAGGGCGTCAACGGCCGCCGGACGGGCGGATCATCTCCCGGAACCAGGCCCGGTGGTGCTTGAACGCCCAGCCGATCGTCACCGTGCCGCGGGTCATTGCCGCGACGCTGCCCTTGACCCACAGCGCCGCCGAAATGTGCACCAGCACGCTGGCGACGAGCACGAAGCCGGCAAAGGCGTGCAGCAGCGCGCTCGCGCGAATGATGCCGATTGCGAAGTAGCCCGAGAAGTAGCTGCGCCAGATGACGAAGCCGGACGCGAACAATGCGATCAGGCAGGCGGCGAGCACCCACACGAGGATCTTCTGGCCGGCGTTGTAGCGACCTGTCTCCGGGACACGATCTTCCCGGTTGTCGACCACGTCTCGGATCGCTCCGAGCCACGCCCGGTCCCGCGGTTCCAGCCGGTTGTGGTGCCAAAGCGGGCGCACGAACGTGTAGAACGCGATGCACATCGCGAGGCCCACGAACGGATGCAGGACCACGCTCCAGGGGCCGCCGCCGAGCAGCCCGCTCATCCAGAACAGTGCCGGGTGGAAGAGGGCGAGCCCCGATGCGGCCGCGCCGACGAAGAGGATCACGACGACCCAGTGGCCGAGGCGCTGGGCGGGCTTGTACCGGACGAGCATGTCGGGGGAGTGTCCGTCAGCCATGGGCCCGCTCCTTCTCGCGCTCGGCGCTCTGCTCGTCTTCCTCGCGGGTCTCGTTGGGACCGACGCGGACGTAGTTCAGGAAGCCCGCGAGTGCGACGAGCACCATCGTGCCGAGCGCGAGCGGCTTCGTGGCCCCCTTCCAGAGGCGGACGAGCGGGCTCACGCGCGGCTGCGCCGCGAGTCCGGCATAGAGCCCCGGCTGGTCGGCGTGGTGCAGCACGTACATCACGTGCGTGCCGCCGACTCCGGCCGGGTCGTACAGACCCGCCTGGTCGAAGCCGCGGGACTTGAGATCGACCACGCGCTCCGCGGCATCGTGGGTCATCTGCTCCTTCGTGCCGTAGGTGATCGCGCCGGTCGGACAGGCCTTGACGCAGGCGGGCTCGAGCCCGACCGCGACGCGGTCGGAGCACAGCGTGCACTTGTAGGCCTTGTGGTCCCGCTTCGAGAGCCGCGGGATGTCGAACGGGCAGCCGGTCACGCAGTAGCCGCAGCCGATGCAGTGCTCCTCGTGGAAGTCGACGATCCCGTTCGCGTATTGGACGATGGCGCCGGGCGAGGGGCATGCCTTCAGGCACCCGGGATCGTCGCAGTGCATGCAGCCGTCCTTGCGGATCAGCCACTCGAGGTCGCCCTTCGGGTTCTCGTACTCGCTGAACCGCATGACCGTCCACGACTGGGCCGTGAGGTCGCGCGGGTTGTCGAGGACGCCGGAGCTCGTGCCGATCTCGTCGCGAAGGTCGTTCCACTCCATGCACGCGGTCTGGCAGGCCTTGCAGCCGATGCACTTGGACGTGTCGATCAGCTTCGCGACCTCCGGTGTCGCGCCGACGCGCGCAGCCGGAGAGGGCATGGTGGTGGCCGAACAGCGGCGGATATCGAGTGACTGCAGTGCCATCGCCGCCCCCTATGCCTTCTCGACCTTGACCAGGAACGCCTTGTACTCGGGCGTCTGCGTATTGGCGTCGCCAACCACCGGTGTCAGGGTATTGGCGAGGAACCCGGGGCGCGCGAGTCCCTTGAAGCCCCAGTGGATCGGCACGCCGACGGTATGCACGGGCTTGCCCTCGATCGTCATCGGCCGGATGCGCTTCGTGACGACGGCGACCGCCTTGATGAAGCCGCGGTTCGAGCTCACCTTGACGCGATCGCCGGCCTTGATGCCGAGTTCCTTCGCGTGCACTTCGCCGATCTCGACGAGCTGCTCGGGCTGCATGATCGCGTTCAGCTGCACGTGCTTCGTCCAGTAGTGGAAGTGCTCCGTGAGGCGGTAGGTCGTCGCGACGCACGGAAACGCTGCCGCCTGCCCGAGCGCCTCGCGGTCCCGCTTGAAGATGCGGGCCGCGGGGTTGTTGGTCGCGCGCGGTTCCTTCGGGTGCAGCGGGTTGTGGCCGAGCGGGCTCTCGAAAGGCTCGTAATGCTCCGGGAAAGGCCCGTCCGCCATCCCGCCGCGCGCGAAGAAGCGCGCCACGCCTTCCGGGTTCATGATGAAGGGGCCCATCCCCTGAGCCGGGTCCTCGTCGGCCTTGAAGTCCGGCACGTCGACGCCGCTCCATCCTTTGCCGTTCCAGGCGACCAGCGTCCGCGCCTTGTTGAAGGGCTTGCCGGCCACGTCACAGGACGCCCGGTTGTAGAGCACGCGTCGGTTCGCGGGCCACGACCAGGCCCAGTTGCGGGTCTGGCCGATCCCGCTCGGATCGGAGCTGTCGCGCTTGGCCATCTGGTTGCCGGCCTCGGTCCAGGCGCCGCAGAAGATCCAGCAGCCGCTCGAGGTCGTGCCGTCGTCCCGCAGCTCGCCGAATCCGGAGAGCTGCTCGCCAGCCTTCCGGGTCAGCTTGGTCTTGTCCTTCGGATCGTAGAGATCGGCGAGCGCCCGGCCGGAGTACTCGCGCGCCAGCTCCTCCGGGTTCGGGTCCTCGCGGCGCGCGTATGGCCACGAGAGTTTCACGATCGGGTCCGGAAACGCGCCGCCCTCGGTCTCGTACAGGTGCCGCAAGCGCGTGTAGATCCCCGCCATGATCGCGATGTCGGTGCGCGCATCGCCCGGGGGATCCGCGCCTTTCCAGTGCCATTGCAGCCAGCGCGAGGAATTGGTGAGTGCCCCGTCCTCCTCGGCGAAGCACGAGGTCGGCAGGCGGAACACCTCGGTCTGGATCTTCGACGAGTCGACGTCGTGGTGCTCGCCGAAGTTCTTCCAGAACTCGGACGTCTCGGTCGCGAGCGGGTCCATGACGACCAGGAACTTCAGCTTGCTGAAGGCCTCGGTCATCTTCGCCTTGTTGGGTGCCGCGGCGAGCGGGTTGAAGCCCTGGCAGATGTAGCCGTTCATCTTGCCGTCGAGCATCATCTCGTAGGCCTGCAGCATGTCATACAGCTTGTCGAGCTTCGGCAGGTACTCGTAGCCCCAGTGGTTCTCGGCCGTCGCCGCTTCGCCCCACCAGGCCTTCATCAGGCTGACGTGGAACTTCGCGTAGTTCTGCCAGTAGCTCATCTGGTTCGCCCGCAGCGGCTTCTGCGCCCGCGCGGCGATGTAGGCGTCGTAGTCCTGCTCGGCCTGTCCCGGCAGCGTCATGTAGCCGGGCAGCAGGTTCGACATGAGGCCGAGGTCCGTGAGCCCCTGGATGTTCGAGTGCCCGCGTAAGGCATTCATGCCGCCGCCGGCGACACCGATGTTGCCGAGCAGGAGCTGCAGCATCGCGCCGGTGCGGATGATCTGCGAACCGATCGAGTGCTGCGTCCAGCCGAGCGCGTACATGATCGTCATCGCCCGCGTCGTCGTCGACGTGGATCCGATGAGCGCCGCGGCCTCGAGGAACTTCGCCTTCGGCGTGCCGCAGACGGATTCAACGAGCTCCGGCGTGTATCGGGAGTAGTGCGCCTTCAGCAGGTTGTAGACGCAGCGGGGGTGGGCGAGGGTCGGGTCGGCCTTGACGAAGCCGTCCGGTCCCCGCTCGTAGTCCCAGCTCGTCTTGTCGTACTTGCCCTTGGCCGGGTCGAAGCCGGAATACAGCCCGTCGGTGAACGCGAAATCCTCGCGGACGATGAAACTGAGGTCGGTGTAGTTCGTGACGTATTCGCGCTGGATCTGGTCCTTGGTCAGCAGTTCGTTGATCAGCGCGCCGAGCAGCACGATGTCGGTACCCGGCCGGATCGGCAGGTACAGGTCCGCGACCGACGCCGAGCGCGTGAAGCGCGGATCGATGACGATCAGCTTGGCCTTGTTATGGGTCTTGGCCTCGATGACCCACTTGAAGCCGCAGGGATGCGCTTCGGCGGCATTGCCGCCCATGATCAATACGACGTCGGCATTCTTGATGTCGACCCAGTGATTCGTCATCGCTCCACGGCCAAACGTCGGGGCAAGACCTGCCACCGTCGGGCCGTGTCACACACGAGCCTGATTGTCGAAGACCAGCGTGCCGAGGCTGCGCACGACCTTGTGCGTGAGGTAGCCGACCTCGTTGCTGCTCGCGGAGGCGGCCAGCATGCCCGTGGTGAGCCAGCGGTTCACGGTCAGGCCGTCGGCGGTCTTCGTGACGAAATTCGCGTCGCGATCGGCCTTCATCAGGCGCGAGATCTTGTCGAGTGCCTCGTCCCAGGAGATCCGTTGCCACTCGGTCGCTCCCGGTGGTCGGTACTCAGGGTATTTCAGCCGGCTGGGGCTGTGGATGAAGTCGATCAGGCTCGCGCCCTTCGGGCAGAGCGTGCCGCGGTTGACCGGATGGTCCGGGTCGCCCTCGATGTGGAAGATCGAGGCTTTCGCGTTCTTGGCCTTGTCGCCGAGGCTGTACATCACGACGCCGCAGGCCACCGCGCAGTAGGGGCAGGTGTTGCGGGTCTCGGTGGCGCGTGTGAGCTTGAATTCGCGAACTTCGGCGAGCGCTGGTTCGGGTGCAAACCCGAGCAGCGCGATGCTGGATCCCGCCAGCGTCGCCCCAGTGACCTTCAGGAATTCACGTCGAGTGACCTGTGCCATGAGCTCCACCTCGCAGTCGACACCGGGGCAGCCCGAGTCTAGGCCGCGACGTTTGGGCGGACAAGTACGCGAAATGCGCGCGGCGCCGGCGTACCGCGTACGGTTTCGGTGCTCCGGGGCGGCCAGGCGTCGCGGGATGGCACCGTCGTCGTCTTGTCGGCGCGGGCCGATCGGGCCTCGCGAGGCGCCGCGCTGCCGGTCCCTTGGTCCTCCCCAAGCCCGGAACGCGCGCCAAGAGGACATTTGAACTTGGCGGAAATCGGTCATCTGGTCGTCGAGTTCGCGCATTGCAGATGTCACCTGGGGTTCGCACACGGGCAGCCTCCCAAGTCCCTGAAGAACCGAGAGAAGCGTGGACCTCAATCCCCAGACCCGACGTTTCTAACTAGCCCGAACCCGACATCTCTAAATGGTCCTTACGGTCGTACTTCGCATAATCTATCTTATGTTAAATGCTGGTTATAGGGGCCAAGTAGAGATGTCCGCTTCTGGCTAGATAGAGGTGTCCGTCTCCGCCGTTGGACTGAAGGATGGCGGATGCTCCGCGAGCTCCGGCCTGGGAGCACGGATGGGCGCCCGAAGCGCGATGACGCAGAGTGCACGCGTGCTCGCAGCGGCGCTCGACGATTGGCAAGGCTACTGGCTGTCGCAGTGGCCAGAAATGAACTCCGGCGTTCGAGCCGATTTCGCCGTTGCGGGTCGCGAGCCGAGATCCCGGACACGTCCCGACGATCGCTGGATGCTCCGCGGTTCCGATCGGTCGCGACCTTCGTGCTGCGCGCGTAGCAGCGCTGCTGCGGGTGTCGCCCGCAGCGTCTCAGGACCCGACGTACGCACGCTCGAGCGCCGCGATCTCGATCTTCGTATCTTCATCATGGCCCTCATCACCCGCGCAGCCCGGCTCGCGTCCGCGTCCGCGAGCATTCGCGGGAGTGCTCGCGCCACGACCTGCCAGGACGCGCCGGAGCGATCTTTGAGCCAGCCGCAGACCTGCGTTTCGCAGCCGGCGAACAGGCATCGCCAGTACTCATCCACCTCCAACCGCGTATTGAAGCTGACGACGATGGAGACGTCGGGCGTGAACTCGCTTTGCGGGCCGCCGTTCGACGCCACGAATTCCTGGCCGTCGAGTTCGAATGCCGCCGTCATCACCCCGCCCTTCGGGCCCGGGCCGGCCTCCCCATAGCGTACGGCACCGCCAGCACGTGAATTCCGAAACATCGAAACGTAGAAATCGCGAGCTTCCTCCGCCTGACTGTTGAACCAGAGGAAGGCGCGATTCGTGCCCTCGGTGTCGCCTCCTGTCGCGAGGGCCCTGGACATCGGATGTCTGGGCGCGGCAGCGGCGCTCGTTCGGGCGAAGCGCCGCGGCCCGATCTCGGTGATTCCCTCACGTGGGCGCGGCTGATCTTCACACGACTTTGCGGCGGGCCGTGCCACCCCTTACCCGGGGCATGGGAGAATGAAAACAGGGTCTTAGCGACCGGCGACCGGTCGCCGGCGGGAAGGAGTAGGCGCAGGGTGAGCAAGCGAATTCTGTGGATCATCGGGGTGGTGGTCGTCGTCGTCGCGGTGGCGTCCGCGATCTACGTGACGCGCTGGAAGGACGCCCCGGTCGGCGGCGGCGCGTCGGGGCCGGCTGCTCGCGGCGGTGCCGCCGGTGCCCGCGGCGGCTTCGGCATGCCCGTCTCGGTCCGGGTGGCGACCGTCCGTTCCGGCAGCATCGATTCGGTGCTCGACGCGCTGGGGACGGTCGTCGCGCGCAACACGGTCACCGTGCACGCGCGCGTCGATGGCCAGCTGGTGCGCATCGCCTACGAGGAAGGCCGCGAGGTGAAGGCCGGCGATCTGCTCGCGCAGATCGATCCCCGCCCGTTCGACGCCGCCCTCGAGCAGGCACAGGGGCAACTGGCCCGCGATCAGGCGCTGCTCGCGATTGCCAAGAGCGACCTCGACCGTTATCAGACGCTGCTACAGCAGGACTCGATTGCGAAGCAGCAGGTCGATGACCAGGCGTCGCTCGTCCGGCAATACGAGGGGGCGGTCCAGGCGGATCTCGGCGCGGTCGCGAATGCCCGGCTGCAGCGGGAATTCACGCGGATCACGGCGCCGATCTCCGGTCGCGTCGGCCTCAGGCAGGTGGACAACGGCAACATGGTGCACGTCGCCGACACCAACGGCGTTGTCGTGCTGACCGAGACCCGGCCCCTCAACGTCATCTTCGCCGTGCCGGCGGACCGGGCCCCCGAGATCGCGCGCCGCTGGCAGGCCGGCGAGTCGCTGCGCGTCGACGTCTTCGACCGCGACGGCAAGAAGTTGCTGGCCACCGGCCGCCTCGAGAGCGCCGATAACATCGTCGACCTGGCGACGAGCACCGTGAAGCTGAAGGCGATCTTCGACAACAAGGACGGCGCGCTCTTTCCGAACCAGTTCGTGAACGCCCGTATCACGATCGCCACGCTCGACAACCAGACGCTGCTTCCCGGCGCGGCGATTCAGCGTGGCACGCCCGGCACCTTCGTGTACGTCGTCGGCGACGACTCGACCGTGTCGATCCGGACCGTGACGGTCGGCGCCACCAACGGTGATACGGTCGCCATCAAGACGGGCGTCAAGGTCGGCGATCACGTCGTCATCGACGGCACCGACAAGCTGCGCGACGGGTCGAAGGTCGAGGCAGCGGTGGAGGCGCCGATCGGCGCGCCGCCCAAGAAGAAGGGACCATGGAACGGCCAATCCGGCAAGCCGGTCGCCGCCCGCGGCGCCGGCGCGGCGCAGGCGCCGGGGCCGGCCCCCGCCGCTGCGGCTCCCGACGGCAGCACAGCTCAACAGCACCGCAAGCGCGACCAGGCGGGCGGCGCGCAGCAGTGAACCCGTCGCGGCTATTCATCCTTCGGCCGGTCGCGACCTCGCTCGCGATGGTCGCGATCGTCCTCGCCGGCCTGATCGGCTACCTGTCGCTGTCGGTTTCCGCCCTGCCCGAGGTCGACTACCCGACCATCGAGATCACGACGCTCTATCCGGGCGCGAGCCCGGACGTCGTGACCTCGGCGATCACGGCGCCGCTCGAGCGCCAGTTCGGCCAGGTGCCGGGCCTGCTGCAAATGTCCTCGACGAGTTCCGGCGGCGCCTCCGTCATCACGCTGCGCTTCACGCTTGACATCACGCTCGACGTCGCCGAGCAGGAGGTCCAGGCCGCGATCAACGCTGCCGCGACCTTCCTGCCTGTAGATCTACCGATGCCGCCCGTGTACGCGAAAGTGAACCCGGCCGACGCGCCAATCATGACGCTGGCGGTAACGTCCGAGACGCTCCCCCTGCCGACGATCGAGGACTTCGTCGACACGAGGCTCGCGCCGAAGCTTTCGGAGGTCACCGGCGTCGGACTCGTGTCGATCGCCGGCGGCCAGCGGCCGGCGGTGCGCGTGCAGATCAACCCGGTCGCGCTGGCGGCCGCGGGCCTGACGCTCGAGGACGTCCGCACCGCCATCGGCAACTCCAACGTCAACCAGGCCAAGGGCAGTTTCGACGGCAGCAGCCAGGCCTCGACGCTTGATGCCAACGACCAGCTGCGCTCAGCGGACGAGTACCGACAGATCGTGCTCGCCTACAAGAACGGCGCGGCGATCCGCCTGACGGACGTCGGCCAGATCATCGATGGCGCCGAGAACGCCAAACTGGCTGCCTGGGCGGGCGTCAACGGCAAGACCGTCCCGGCCGTCATCGTCAACGTGCAACGCCAGCCCGGCAGCAACGTCATCGCGACGGTCGACCGCATCCATGCCCTGCTTCCCCAGCTCCAGGCCTCGCTGCCGGGCGCGCTGGTCGTCACGCAGCTCGCCGATCGCACGACGACGATCCGAGCCTCGGTGCGCGACGTCCAGTTCGAGCTCGCGCTGTCGGTCGCACTGGTCGTGCTCGTGATCTTCCTGTTCCTGCGTAACGTGAGCGCGACGATCATTCCGAGCGTCGTCGTGCCGGTGTCGCTGATCGGGACATTCGGCGTCATGTACCTGGTCGGCTTCTCGATCAACAACCTGACGATCATGGCGCTGACGATCGCTACCGGGTTCGTCGTCGACGACGCTATCGTGATGATCGAGAACATCTCGCGCTACGTCGAGGAAGGCGTTCCGCCGCTCGAGGCGGCGCTGCGCGGCTCGCGGCAGATCGGCTTCACGATCATCTCGCTGACGGTGTCGCTGATCGCGGTTCTGATCCCGCTGTTGTTCATGCGCGAGGTCGTCGGCCGGCTGTTCCGCGAGTTCGCGATCACGCTCGCCGTGTCGATCGTCATCTCCGCGATCGTCTCCTTGACGCTCACGCCGATGATGTGCGCGCGGCTGCTGAAGCCGCACGAGCCGGCGAAGGAACCGGCATGGCTGAAGCGAATCGGTGCCGCCTTCGACTCGCTGAGCGAAGCCTACGGGCGGCAGCTGAAGGTCGTGCTGCGCTACCGGCGCGCGACCCTCGCGGTCGCGATCGGCACGCTGCTCCTGACGATTGCGCTCTACATCTTCATCCCGAAGGGCTTCTTCCCGATGCAGGACACCGGCGCGCTGCAGGGCATCACGGAGGCGCCGCAGTCGATCTCCTTCGGTGCGATGGGCGAGCGCCAGCGGGCGCTCGCGGAGGCGCTGCTCGAGGACCCCGCGGTCGCGAGCATTTCTTCGTTCATCGGCGTCGACGGCATCAACGCGACGCTGAACAGCGGCCGGATGCAGATTCAGCTCAAGGACCACGGCGAACGCGATACCGACCTGCAGGCGCTGATGCAAGGCTTGCAGCTGCGGGCGGCGAAGGTCCCGGGTATCACGCTCTACCTGCAGCCGGTGCAGGACCTGACGATCGAGGATCGCGTCGCCCGGACCCAGTACCAGTTCACGCTCGAGGACCCGAGCTCCGACGAACTGTCGACGTGGGTCACAAAGCTCGTGACGCGCCTGCGGCGCGAGCCGGCACTCGCCGACGTCGCCAGCGACCTGCAGGACCAGGGGTTGCAGCTCTATGTCGACATCGACCGGGCGAACGCGATGCGCCTTGGCGTCACGCCCGCCGCGATCGACAATGCACTCTACGACGCATACGGCCAGCGACTCGTGTCGACGGTGTTCACCCAGGCGAACACGTACCGCGTTGTGCTCGAGACGCGCCCGGAAGACGCCAGAGGCCCGGCTGCGCTCGGCAGCCTCTACGTCGCCGGCCAGAACGGGCCGGTGCTGCTGGCCAGCGTGGCGAGCTTCAAGGAGCGGACGACTGCGCTGTCGGTGAATCACCTTGGCCAGTTCCCGGCGGCGACGATCTCGTTCAATCTCGCGCCGCACGCCTCGCTCGAGGCCGCCGTCAACGCGATCGGCGCGGCCGAGTCCGAGCTCAAGATGCCGGCGAGCATCGCGACGAGCTTCCAGGGCGCCGCCCTCGCCTTCCAGGGCTCCCTCGCGAGCACCGTCTGGCTGCTGGTGGCCGCGATCGTCACGATGTACATCGTGCTCGGCGTGCTCTACGAGAGCTACGTGCATCCGATCACGATCCTGTCGACGCTGCCGTCGGCGGGCATCGGCGCGCTGCTCGCGCTGCTGCTCTCCGGCAACGACCTCGGCATCATCGGCATCATCGGCATCGTGCTGCTGATCGGCATCGTCAAGAAGAACGCGATCATGATGATCGACTTCGCGCTCGTCGCCGAGCGCGAGGAAGGCAAGTCGCCGGAGGACGCCATCTACCAGGCCTGCCTGCTCCGACTGCGGCCCATCCTGATGACGACGGTCGCGGCGCTCGCGGGTGCGTTGCCACTGATGCTCGGCCGCGGCGTCGGCGCGGAACTACGGCATCCGCTCGGCCTGACGATGGTCGGCGGGCTGCTCGTCAGCCAGGTGCTGACGCTGTTCACGACGCCGGTCATCTACCTCACGTTCGATTCCCTGGCACGACGGCTGAGCGGCCGGCCCGAGGCGCCGCCCGCCACCGAGGTGGCCGTACCGTGAGCGCCGGGCCAGCCAGCGGACGCGAGACGGGCCCGTCGGCGAGCGCGGAGGCGGCGGCGGACGCCGCGAGCATCTCGCGGCTGTTCATCGAGCGGCCCGTCGGCACGACGCTGCTGACGATCGGCATCGCCCTCGCCGGCTGGCTCGCGTTCTACGGCCTGCCCGTGGCGCCGCTGCCGCAGATCGACGTGCCGACGATTTCGGTGCAGGCGTCTCTGCCCGGCGCGAGCCCCGACACGATGGCCGCGACGGTTGCGACGCCGCTCGAGAGGTCGCTCGGCAGGATCGCGGGCATCACCGAGATGACCTCGTCGAGCTCGCTCGGCTCTACCCGCATCACGATGCAGTTCGACCTCAGTCGGGATATCGACGGCGCGGCGCGCGACGTGCAGGCGGCGATCAACGGCGCGCGTGCCCTGTTGCCGACCGCACTGCCGAGCAATCCGACGTGGCGCAAGGTCAACCCGGCGGACGCACCGATCATGGTGATCGCGATGACCTCCGCGACGCACACGCTCGGCGAGGTCTACGACGTCGCCTCGACGATCGTCGGGCAGAAGCTGTCGCAGGTGCAGGGCGTCGGCCAGGTCACGGTCGGCGGTGGCTCACTGCCAGCCGTGCGCGTCGAGCTCGACCCGCTCGCGCTCGCCCACGCGAGCCTGTCGCCAGAGCAGGTGCGTGTGGCGATCGCCAACAACAACGTCGACCGGCCGAAGGGCGCCGTCGAGGACGGACCGCGTCGCTGGCAGATCCTCGCGAACGACCAGGCCCGCACCGCGGCCGAGTACCTGCCGACGATCGTCGCCTACCAGAACGGCGCGGCGGTCCGCGTCGCGGACGTCGCGGCGGTGACCGATTCGGTGCAGGACGTGCGCAACATCGGCATCGCGAACGGCAAGCCGGCGATCCTGCTCATCCTCAACCGCCAGCCGAACGCGAACATCATGGAGACCGTCGCTGGCGTGCGAGCGGTGCTGCCGCAGCTGCGGGCCGCGATTCCCGGCACGATGGATCTGGACGTCATGATCGACCGGACGCCGACGATCAAGGCCTCCCTGCGGGAGGTCGAGCGCACGCTCGTGATCGCGATCCTGCTGGTCGTGCTCGTGACCTACGCGTTCCTCGCCGACTGGCGGGCCTCGGCCGTCTCGGTCGTGGTGGTCCCGGTGTCGCTGCTCGGCACGTTCGGCGTGATGTATTTCTGCGGCTTCAGCCTCAACACGTTCTCGCTGATGGCGCTGACGATCGCGACGGGCTTCGTGGTCGACGACGCGGTGGTCGTGCTCGAGAACATCACTCGCCACGTCGAGGCGGGGATGGCGCCGTTCGCCGCCGCCCTGCGCGGCACGCGGGAGGTCGGATTCACGGTCGTGGCCATGAGCCTGTCGCTGGTCGCCGTATTCATCCCGGTGATCTTCATGGGCGATGTGATGGGGCGGCTGTTCCGGGAATTCGGCGTGACGCTCGCCGCCGCCATCGGCGTATCGCTGGTCATCTCGCTGACCGCGACGCCGATGATGGCCTCGCAGCTGTTGCGTTCGCGGCTACACCGTGCGCCGACGCGGATGGCGGCGCTCACCGAGCGCTGGTTCGAATCGCTCCGGAGCCGCTACGCGAGCTCGCTGCGCTGGTTCCTCGACCACGGCTGGGTCGTTGCCGTGATCCTCGCGACGACTTTCGTGTTGAACGTGGCGCTCTACATCGAGGTGCCGAAGAGCATGCTGCCGCAGCAGGACACGGGGCGTCTGGTGGGCAGCATCCAGGGGGACCAGAGCATTTCGTTCCAGGCGATGACCGAGAAGGTGCAGCGCTTCGTCGAGATCGTGAAGGCCGACCCGGCGGTCGACAATGTCGTCGCGTTCACGGGCGGCGGGCAGCGCAATGGCGGATTCATGTTCCTGTCGCTGAAGCCGGTCTCGGTGCGCAAGGTGTCGGCCGACACGGTGATCAACCGGCTGCGTTACCCGCTGACCCATGAGCCGGGCGCCTCGCTCTACCTTCAGCCTGCGCAGGACATTCGCACCGGCGGCCGCTCGTCCAACGCGCAGTACCAGTACACGCTGCAGGCCGACTCGCTCGAGGATCTCAGGGCCTGGGAGCCGAGGGTACGTGCGGCACTGTCGGCGCTGCCGGAACTCGCGGACGTGAACACGGACGCCCAGGACAAGGGTCTGCAGACCACGCTGACTATGGACCGCGACGCGGCGGCGCGACTCGGCATCAACGCGAAGACGATCGACGCGGTGCTCTACGACTGGTTTGGGCAGCGCCAGGTCGCCACGATCTATAATCCCCTCAACCAGTATCACGTCGTCATGGAGGCCGATCAGCGCTTTCTCGCGAACCCGGAGACGCTGCGCAACGTCTATGTCTCGAGTCCCAACGGGTCGCAGATTCCGCTCATGGCCGTCGCCAAGTATGGTCCGACAAACACCCCGCTTGCCGTGAACCACCAGGGCCAGTTCGCGGCGTCCACGATCTCCTACAACCTACCGCCGAACGTGTCGATGTCGCAGGCTTCGGCCGCCATCGAACGCGCGTTCGCGAGGCTTGGCGCGCCAACCAATCTGCGCGGCGGCTTCCAGGGAACGGCGAAGCTCTTCCAGGCGTCGCTGCGCAACCAGTTGCTGCTGATCCTGGCGGCGATCATCGTGATGTACCTGGTCCTCGGCATCCTCTACGAGAGCACGCTGCACCCGATCACGATCCTCTCGACGCTGCTGTCGGCGGGCGTCGGTGCGCTGCTCGCCCTGCTCGCGCTGCGGTTCGATTTCACGCTGATCGCCCTGATCGGCGTGATCCTGCTGATCGGCATCGTCAAGAAGAACGCGATCATGATGATCGACGTCGCGCTGTCGCTCGAGCGCGAGCACGGCCTCGACCCGAAGGCGGCGATCTACGAGGCGTGCCTGCGGCGCTTCCGGCCGATCCTGATGACGACCGTCGCGGCACTCGCCGGCGCGGTCCCCCTCGCGTTTGGCAGCGGCGACGGGGCCGAGCTTCGCCAGCCGCTCGGCATCGCGATCGTCGGCGGCCTTGCGCTCAGCCAGGTGCTGACGCTCTACACGACGCCGGTGGTCTACCTGTATCTCGACCGCCTGCGGGTCCGCTGGATCGCCCGCCGGCGCGAGCGACCCGCAGCCCCTGCTCTGGAGACCGCGTGACTTCGACCCGAATGCTGATTGTCCTCGGACCGCTGCTGGCCGTTGCTGCCTGCGCGGTCGGACCCGACTACCGACGGCCCGATGCGGCGGCGCCCGCCGCGTTCAAGGAGTCCTGGCAGCCGGCGATGCCGAGCGACCAGTTGCCGCGCGGCCCTTGGTGGCACGCCTATGGCGATGCGACCCTCGATGAACTCGAGGGGGCGGCCGAGCGGGCCAACCAGACGATCGTCGCTGCCGACGCGCAGTACCGCTCGGCGCTCGCGGCCGCCGGTGTCGCGCGCGCGGCGTTGCTGCCGACGGTCGGCGTCGCTGCGGGCACGACCCGCAGCGCGAGCGGCAACGGCTCGCTCAGCGTCGGTGGCGGGCCGACCACGCCGGGCGGCGCGACCTACACTACCGACCGGCTGACGGGCAGCCTTTCGTGGGAACTGGACCTCTGGGGCCGGTTGCGGCGCGGGCTCGAGGTCAGCCGCACTGCGGCGGAGGCGAGCGCCGGCGACCTCGCGGCTGCCCAGCTCTCGGTGACCGCGACGCTCGCGCAGGACTACGTGCAGCTCCGATCGCTCGACACGCAGCGGGACCTGTTCGCGCGGACGATCGCGGCGTACCGGCGCTCGCTCGAGATCACCCAGAACCGGTACAAAGCCGGCGTCGCACCGCGTACGGACGTCACGCAGGCCGAGTCACAACTCGCGGGCGCGGAGGCACAGGACGCCGATCTCGCCGTCCAGCGTGCGCAACTCGAGCACGCGATCGCCACACTGACCGGCCGCTCGGCGACCGAGTTCACGCTGGCGCCGGTCGCGTCGCTGCCGGGGCTGCCGCCGGTACCGGCCGTGCTACCCGCGACGCTGCTCGAGCGCCGCCCGGACGTGGCCGCGGCGGAGCGACGGGTCGCGTCCGCGAACGCCGCGATCGGGGTGGCGCGCGCCGCGTGGTTCCCGACGCTGTCGCTGAGCGGCAACGGCGGCTACCAGTCGTCCGCGTGGCAGCACCTCATCGCGCTGCCGAACCGCTTCTGGAGCCTCGGGCCAACTCTGGCCGAGACGCTATTCGACGGCGGCGCGCGCATCGCCCAGAGCGCCGGTGCGCGGGCCGACTACGACCGGGCGGTCGCGACCTACCGGCAGTCCGTGCTGCAGGCGCTGGCGGATGCCGAGGACTCGCTCGCGGCGCTGCGCGGCCTTGCGGACGAGGAGGCGGCCGACAACCGCGCAGCGGTCGCCGCGCGCGAAACGCTGCGGGCCACCGAGAACCAGTACCGCGCCGGCACCGTGAGCTATCTCAACGTCGTCATCGCCCAGAGCACGTCGTTCGCGGCGGATCGCAGTCTGATCGACGTGCAGAGCCGCCGGATTCTCGCGCACGTCGGCCTCCTGAAGGCGATGGGCGGCGCGCCCAACCCGTAATGGCCGCCGGCCCCGGCCAAAGGACGCTGAGCCGCCGGGAGCTCCTGAAGCGCGGCGGCTTCGCCGCCGCCGGGACGCTCGCGGGCGGCGCAGTGGTCAACGCCGCGGCACCCTTCGTGCTCCGGGAGTCCGTCGCGGTCGACCCCAACCTGAGCCATTGGGCGCTGGTGCTGCCGCCACCCACCGCGCCCCTCGTCCGGTCGATCGAGGCGGACGTTGTGATCGTCGGCGGCGGCCTCACGGGGCTCGCGACCGCCTGCCACCTGCGTGCGCGGTCGCCGGCCCGGCGGGTCGTGATGCTGGAGGCCCGCTGCTGCGGCAACGGCGCCTCGGCTCGCAACGGAGCGATGCTGCTGACGATGACGCCGGACCGCTGGCTGCAGCCCGCCGGCGATCCCGAGCTCGAGCGGCGCATCTACGACCTGACCGCGGGAAATATCGCGTGGCTGCGCGCGCTCGCCGAGCAGTTCGCGACCGACATCGAGCTCGACACGCCCGGTGCGGCGCATGCGCTTCTGACCGACGCCGAGGCGCGTGCCGCGCGCGACACCGCGGCGGGGCTGCGCGACGCCGGGTTGCCGGTCGAGTTCTGGGGTCCGGAGCGCGTCCGCGAGTCGCTCGGTACCGGCGCGTACCGCGGCGCGCTCTATGATGCGGCGAGCGGACAGGTTCACCCCGGCAAGCTGGTCGCGCTGCTGCGCGCAGTGGCGGTCTCGTCCGGTGTCGAGATCTACGAGGACACGCCGGTCCTGTCCGTCGAGGAGGGTGCTGTGCACGCCTTGACGGTCCGCGGCGGCCACGTGGTTCGCTCCCCGGTGCTGGTGCTCGCGACGAACGCCTATTCGTCGCAGCTGGGGTACCTGCGCAACGAATACGTCCCGCTCGTGGCCTACGTCGGCATTACCCGCCCGCTCGATGACGCGGCCGTCGCCCGGCTCGGCTGGACGACCCGTGCGCCGTTCGACGACAGCCGCACCGACGAGTACTGGCTGGGGCTCACGCGCGACAACCGGATCCGGATCGGCGGTGGCCCGCAGGGTTATGGCTACGAGTTCAACAACGGCACGCCGCCAGCGACCGTCCCGCCATACCGCGCCGCCGCGCTGGCGGCCGAGCTGACGCGTATCTTCCCGCAGCTCGGGCCCGTGACGTTCGAGCGCGTCTGGTCCGGCGCCGTCGACTGCTCGCTCGACCTGACGGCGACGGTCGGGCGCACGGGACGCCACGACAACGTCTACTACGCGATCGGCTACTCCGGCCACGGCGTCAACCTGACGTCGGTCTTCGGACGGATCATGGCCGACCTGGTCGTCGGGGACGATGAACGCTGGCGCTGGCTGCCGTACGTCAACCGACCCCTGCCCTACATCCCCAACGAGCCCTTCCGCTGGCTCGGGATGCGCGCCGTCCAGGCCGCTGTCGCCGTCCAGGACGGCTGAGCCGGTCGGCCGCCAGCGTCCGCAGACTGCTTGACGGTGCGTGCCCCCCGGATTAATCTGCCTAGGCAGAGATTGCCGAGGCAGATATGAAGCATTACGACCCCCGCACCTACACGGTCGACAACAGCGTCGGCTATCTGCTGCGCCGCTGCTCGTCGTTGCTGCGTGACGATCTCGAGCAGGCGTTCGACGGTCATGGGCTCACCTTCGTTCAGTGGGTGACGCTCATGCGGCTGCGGGACGACCCGGCCCTCACCGCCGGCGACATCTGCCGCGACCTGCGGCACGACTCCGGGGCATTCACGCGCGTTCTCGATCACCTCGAGGAGCACGGGCTCGTCCGACGCGAGCGCAGCGAGGCCGATCGGCGCGTCGTGCTGCTGCACCTGACGGCCGAAGGCCGGCGAGCGGTCCAGGAGATGGTGCCGATCGTCGTCGGGCGGCTGAACGACGCGCTGCAGGACCTCAGCGCCGCCGAGATCGTGACGTTCGGGAAACTGCTGCGACGGATGATCGAGCGCCTCGAGTCCGCTGCACCGTGCGCCGGGATGGTGCGCAAGGGACTCAAACCATGAGCCCGCGCGTCGGCGTCGGCACGCTCCTGGCCGCGCTCCTGCTGTCGGCCTGCGCGTTCACGCCGCATCGTTCCACGCACAAGGCTGCGGTCGACGCCGCATCCCTGGGACTCGCCGGCGCGTCGACGCCGGCGCCGCCGGAGCGCTGGTGGCAGGCCTTCGGCGATCCGCAGCTCGACGCGCTGATCACCCAGGCGACGCGCGACAACCCGTCGCTCGGCGAGGCGCTCGCGCGGCTGGAACGGGCGCGCGCCGAGGCGGCCGCCGCAGGCAGTGCGCGCATGCCACAGGTCGATGCGTCATCGACCGTGCTTCGCGAACGCTACAGCGCGAATTACATCGTTCCGCCGCCGTACGGCGGAGGCAGCTACTGGGATAGCCAGCTTGCCCTCGGCCTGTCGTACGACCTCGACCTCTGGGGCCAGCAGCGCGCGCGTATCCGCGCCGCCGAGCGCTCTGTCGATGCGCGGGAATTCGACGCGCGGGCCGCGACGCTCGCGATCGAGGGCGCGGTGGCGAGCGCGTACGTGGAGCTTGACCGGCGCTACGCCGCTGCCGAGCTCGCCCGCGCGGCGGAGGACACCCGCGCACAGCTCGCCGCGCTGACCCGGCGCCGCGTCGCTGCCGGCCTCGACACCGGCATCGACCGGCGCAGCGCCGATTCCGCGATCCCCGAGTCGCGCAGCGATCGCCAGCAAGCCGAGGCGGCGATCGAATTGAGCGTCCACCGACTAGCCGCGCTCACCGGCCAGGGCGTCGGCGGCTACGCCAGCATCGGCCGACCGGCGCTCGGCTACGGCGGCGTCATGCCCCTGCCGGCCGTGATTCCCGGGGACCTCCTGGCGCGCCGGCCGGACGTGCAGGCGGCGCGCGCCCGGGTCGAGGCGGCCGCCGCCAGCGAGGACGTCGCGCGGCTCGCCGCCTACCCCGACATCAACCTGCGGGCGTTCGCGGGATTTGCGGCGCTGACGCTCAGGGATCTGCTATCCGCGTCGTCGCGTACCTACGGCCTCGGCCCGACCGTCCGGCTGCCGATTTTCGACGCCGGGCGGCTGCGCGCGCAGTATCGCGGTGCGGGTGCCGATCTGGAGGCAGCGGTCGAGCAGTACAACGCGACCGTGTTGGACGCCGTCCGCGAAGTGGCCGACGCGATCACGACCGTCCAGGCGCTCGGCCGCGAGCTCAAGGACGCCGACGAACGACTTGCGTTGCTCGTTGCCGCGGAAGACCTCGCCGAAGAGCGCTACCGCGCCGGCCTCGCCAACCAGCTCGCGGTGCTCGACGCGCACGCTCGCGTCATCGCCGCCCGGCGCGTGCTCGTGACCACGCGCGCGCTCGAGGCCGAAGGCCGCGTCGCCCTGGTCGTCGCCCTCGGCGGCGGCGTCCAGCCCGCGCTCGCGGCACCCCCCGTTTCAGCAGAGGCAACCCCGTGAGCGAACCAAACCACCCGACTCCCCCCGCCGCCACCGGCAACCCCTCCGGCCGGCGGCGCGCGTTCCTCGTGTTCGGCGTCGTGCTGCTCGTCGCCGGGCTCGTCTGGGCGCTGTACTGGTTCGTCGCACTGCGCCACTACGAGTCCACCGACGACGCGTACGTGGCCGGTGACGTGCTGCAGGTCACGAGCCTCGTGACCGGGACCATTGCGGCAGTGAAGGTTGACGACACGCAGACCGTCAAGCGCGGCGACGTGCTTGTCGAGCTCGACGCCAGCGACGCGCGGATCGGTGTCGCCGCGGCGGAGGCCGAGCTCGCGCGCACCGTCCGGGAAGTCGCCGGGCTGTTCGCCCAGGTTGCCGAGCGCCGTGCGCTGTTGGCCGCGCGAGAGGCAGCGCTCGAGCGCAGCGAACACGACGTCGCTCGGCGCCAGCCGCTGGTCGCGGATGGTGCCGTGTCGAGCGAGGACCTCGCGCACGCCAGCGACTCGGTCGCCGAGCTGCGGGCGTCGGTTGCGGAGGCGCGCGCCCAGCGCGACACGCTCGATGCGCAGATCGACGGTACGACCGTGGCGACGCACCCGCGCGTCCTCGCGGCGGCCGCCGGTTTGCGCGCCGCGGCACTGGCTCTACGGCGCACGCACATCACCGCGCCAGTGAACGGTGTCGTCGCGCGGCGGAATGCGCAGATCGGCGAGCGGGTGGCGGCGGGCGCGCCGCTCCTGGCGGTCGTGCCGCTCGACGCGGTCTGGATCGACGCCAACTTCAAGGAAGTGCAGCTGAGGCGGATCCGCGTCGGTCAGCCGGTGACGTTGCACACCGACGTCTACGATAGCGACGTCGAGTTCCACGGCAAGGTCGCCGGCCTTGCGGCGGGCAGCGGCAGCGCGTTCGCTCTGCTGCCGGCCCAGAACGCCTCGGGCAACTGGATCAAGATCGTCCAGCGGGTGCCGGTGCGGATCCTGCTGGATCCGAAGGAAGTGCGCGCGCATCCGCTGCGGATCGGCCTGTCGACGGCCGTCACGGTCGACGTGGCGGACCGCTCGGGGTCGCTGGTCGCGACCGACGTCCGCGGCGGAGTCCAGCCGCCGTCGCTCGACATCGACGAGGATCCCGCGGTCGAGAGTCGCGTGCGGGAGATCATCGCCGCCAACAGCCATCCGGTGGCCGGCTCCGGGACGCGGTCCAGGCCGTGACGGCGCACGGCGCACAACACGGTGGTGCCCCGGCGCGCCCGGGCCTCGGCGACCTGGCGCCGCTGCCGAAGGCGCTCACGGCGTTCGCACTCGCGCTCGGCACCTTCATGCAGGTGCTCGACTCGACGATCGCGAACGTGTCGATCCCGACGATCGCCGGCGATCTCGGGATCAGTACGGACCAGGGCACTTGGGTCATCACGTCGTTCACGGTGGCGAACGGCATCTCGCTGCCGCTGACCGGCTGGTTGATGCAGCGCTTCGGGATCGTGCGCACCTCGGTGTTCGCGATCCTGATGTTCACGGCAGCCTCGTTCCTCTGCGGCATCGCCTGGAACCTGCCGTCGCTGCTCGCGTTCCGCGTGCTGCAGGGCGCGGTGTCGGGACCGATGATCCCGGGGTCGCAGGCACTTCTCCTCCTGATCTTCCCGCCGAAGCGACGAGCGCTCGCGCTCGCGATCTGGTCGATCACGACCCTCGTTGCGCCGATCGTCGGGCCGATCCTCGGCGGCTACATCTCGGACAACTACAGCTGGCCGTGGATCTTCCTGATCAACCTGCCGGTCGGGCTGCTAAGTGCGTCCATCTGCTGGCGCTACATCGGCGATCGGGACACGCCAACCAGCCAACTGCCGGTAGACCGCGTCGGTATCGTGCTGCTGGTCGTCTGGGTCGGCTCACTGCAGGTTCTGCTGGACAACGGCCGGGATGCGGACTGGTTCGAGTCGCCGCTGATCGTCACGCTCGCGCTGGTGGCAGGCATCGGGCTGATCGCGTTCCTGATCTGGGAGCTCACGGAGCGCTATCCGATCGTGGACCTGACGCTCTTCCGGATGCGCAACTTCACGATCGGCACGGCGATCTCGTGCCTCGGCTACGCGGTGTTCTTCGCGAACGTCGTGCTCTACCCGCTGTGGCTGCAGACCCAGCTGGGTTACACGGCGACCTGGGCGGGCCTGGTCTCGGCGCCGAGCGGCGTGGTCGCCGTGCTGCTGATGCCGTTCATCGGCCAGCTGCTGGGGCGCTTCGACGCGCGCTGGTTCCTGACTCTCGCGCTGTCGGCGTTCGCGGCGTCGTACCTGATGCGGGCGGGACTCACGACCGACGCGTCGATCGGCAATCTCATCGCGCCGATGCTCGTGCAGGGTATCGCGATGTCGACTTTCTTCGTCGCGGTGCTGCAGATCATGCTGCACCGGGTTCCGCCGGAGCGGATCCCCTCGGCCGCCGGCATGTCGAACTTTCTGCGTATCACGGCCGGCAGCTTCGGCGCGTCGATCGTCACGACGTTCTGGGACCGGCACACGGCGTTCTACCAGTCACGCCTCGCCGAGCACTCCAGCGCCCTCGATCCGACGCTCGGCGCGGCGCTCGGGCACCTGCAGTCGCTCGGGCTTTCGCAGCCCCAGGCAGTGGGTGTCGTGACGCGCATCATGGGCGGCCAGGCGTCGGCGAACGCGGCGTTCGAGTTCTTCTGGATCTCGGGCTGGGTCGCCCTGTCGCTGATCGCGCTGACGTGGTTCGCGCGCTCGACGGTGGGCTCGAGCACCGTGGCGGCCGCGGCGGATTAGCGCAGCGCGGATCGGCCACTAGGGAACGCCGCGCAAGCCCGCGAGGGGTTGCGCGGCATGGCGACGGGGTCGTCCCCGTCGCGGCTCTTTAGGCCTTGACGCTCAGCTTCGTGCCAACGCGGCTGCCGTCGTTGTCGCCGTCGGCGTCGCCGCCTGAGGCGGCGGGCGCGACCGGGGCCTGCTTGGCGGGGACCGGGGTCGGCTGCTGCTGGTTCTGAATTCCTGATTGGACCAGGGCGTTGAGGGCGGACGAGGCGGCGCTGACGTTCATTCGGCTGATACTCCGGAATCCGCGGGGCGAGTTACCCCGCACTCCCTTTATCGGCCGGCCGGGCCGCACCTTGAGGAAATTACCTAGGTCGTTCGCCGGACCCGCCGCGGCACCGCGTCGTCCGGGCCCGGGATGGACATAATGCGTGCCGCCCGCAGGCCCGACCTGACCCGGACCGTGAACGGCGTCTCAGTGGCGGGCCGCCCGCGGTCGTTAAGAGTCCTTCACGGAGGTCGGCGCTGATGGCGGCCGGGCGTTGTACGTCCCAAGCGCCGGCGAACGTCGCCGGCACCGACGGACCGCCAACCACTCTCAGGAGACGACCATGATTACCTCTACCCGCAGGGCCGTGACCGTGCTGCTGATGTCGATGTCGCTGACCGGCGTTGCGACGTCCGTGCTTGCCGACACCAAGTGGGAACAGAACCACCCGCGCCGCGAGCAGGTGAACAATCGCCTCGCCAACCAGAACAAGCGCATCAAGAACGAGGTCGCCGGGGGCGAGATGTCGAAGGGCGAGGCGGCGAAGCTCCACAAGGACGACCGCCAGATCCGTCGCGAGGAACGCGCGATGGCGAGCCAGAACAACGGCCACATCACGAAGCAGGAGCAGAAGACGCTGAACCAGCAGGAGAATGCAGTCAGCCAGCAGATCGGCAAGTAACGCCGCGCGATCGCGGGCCGGGGGCGTCGCCCCCGGCCCGCGACATCAGTTCCGGCGGGGCAGTGTCGCCAGCAGCGACTCGCTCCGGGCCAATTGATCGGACGACATGTCGCGCTCGAGGGCCTCGAGGTTGCCCGCGAGCACGGCCGCCGACTCCGGCGACGCCACCGTCCTCGCCCGTTTCAGCCACGCCCGCGCCCGCGGCAGGTCGCGCGCGCCGAGTGAGCCGTCGGTGTACATCATCGCGAGGTTGTTGCAGGCATCGGCATGGTCCTGCGCGGCGGCGAGCTCGTACCAGTGAACGGCCGCGAGAGCGTTCGCCGGAATCCCGCCGCCGCTGCCGGTCTGGTAGAGGTAACCGAGGTTGTACTCCGCCGTCGCGAGACCGCGCTCGGCGGCCCGCGTGTACCAGGCGATCGCCTGCTTCGGGTCCTTGTTGACTACGATGCCGTGGAGGTAGAGGTAGCCGAGGTTGTTCTCGAGCCCGCCGCGGAGCACGCGTGCCGTGGGCAACCAGGTCGAGGCGGTCGGCACGGCAGCAATCAGCGCGATCGTGCCGATGATGGGTCGCATTGCCACGGATCCCCTCCCTGACGGGTTCGACGGCCGGTGCTCCGAGCCTAGCAAATCACCCGAGAGGGGATCGCGCCGGAACGCCGTCACCGTCGGCGCAGTGCCGCGCGGTAGCGGAAGACGGGCAGCGTTTGAAGGAAAGGAGCGGGTTCGAGGCGGGTCGCACGGGGTCGGCGCGGCGCGTCCGCACCGCGCTCCCAGTCGGTCGGTTCCGGGAACACGATCACCGGCAGCGCCGGCCGGCGGCCTCCGCGGAAGATGATCGGGAGTTCGGCGCCGATCTGCACGCAGTCGCGCCGCGCCGCGCCGCGCGACCGGTACCAGACGTTGGCACGGACGTTCGGGAGATGCGGATCGACCAGCGCCAGGTGCGCGTCGGGGATCGCCCGCAGCCGCGCCCGGTCTTCGGCCGCCCCGGGCTTCTCGGAGAACCGCAGGCGTTCCAGCAGGGCGTCCCGCGTCTGCCGACGAACGCGCCGGGTCAGCGTCCGGGTGTAGGCGATCCGTGCCGGTTGCGCACCGAGGATCGGCACCTTCCGGTACGCGGCGAGCAGGTTGAGATGGGCGTGGCCGATGTTCCGCAGCACGACCCGGACGAGAGATGTCATCCGCACCACTTCCTCGCCGTTGGCATCGTGGACCCGGATGCGCATGCGGTGCCTCTGGAGCGGCGCGCAGGTCCTCTGCAACACCGCCTTCGCTGCGTTGAGCTGCTGCGCCTGAGTGACCGTCGCCTGGTTCGCGCAAACGATGCCGACGCAGCTGACGGAGGAATGGAGCCGGTCCGCGACGGCGTAGCCGATCGCCGTGAAGGCGTCGCAGACGGTCTCGACCGGATGTGCGGTCGCGAAGCGCGGATCGAGGCTGACGAGCGTGTCGCTGTGCGCAAGGGCTTGGACGAAGAGGTAAAGCTCACGCTCGAGTTCCCGCAACGCCCCTGCAATGGCGGCGGTGGCAGCGGCAAGGTCGGGTCTACCGTCGGAGGCCATGAACTTCGCGTGTGTGGGTGAACGAGGACGCCATTCTATACATGGCCCGTACACGCTGCTTCCCGCGAGCCAGCTCTGGGGCCGCAGCCGCTCGGTTTTGCGCGCTCTGAGCCGCGTACGTACCATGTATAGAATCAATGGCTTCCGCCACTTCGGCAACCACGACGCCGCGTGGTCCGTTCGGCTCCGCCGGCCTCGTCCGTTGATGGATCGGGGTGCGACGCCACCGCGGTGGCGCGTTGTTTGCCGAGACGGGCGTCAGGCCGCCAGCGGCTCGCCGGCCGCCGCGGCGCGCGCTTCCTTGGAGGCCTCGGCGCGGGGCAATTCCCGGCTGGCCCGCCACAGGAGGTAGAGCGCGAGCGGCGAGACGACGAAGATCGACAGGATCCCGATGCGCAGCGAGCCGGTCAGCACCGAGATCCGCCCAGCGAAGTACGGTCCGAGCGCGAGGCCCAAGGACGTCGCGATGAAGAGCGTCGCCGCCGCTGTGCCCCGCATGCGGGGCAGCACCGCGTCCTGTATGGCCGCGGCTCCGGAACCCAGCCACATATTGGCTCCGAGCTGCACGAGCGGCGCGAGCCAGTAGAGCGTGCGTACGTCCCTCGTCGTCAGCGCCCCGACGATGACGGGCAGCGGCAGGACGAGCGCCAGCATGCACGCGTACACGCGGCCGCGCGGATTGCGGCGGCGCCAGATATCCGACAGGCGCCCGCCGGCGACGCAGCCGATCGCGGCGCCGAATCCGGCCGGCACACCGATCATGACGCCCACGACGTCGGTGCGCAGTCCGAACGTCCGGATCGCGTACGGCGCCACCCAGAACGACAGCGAGTAGGTCACGAACGTGATGCACGCGAACGCAACGAGCGCGCGCAGCACCGCCGGCGTGCCCCACAACAGCACGAATGTCGGTCGGTCGGTGGCCCGCAGCTTCTGCACCCAGGACGAGACCGCGTAGGCGCCGAGCGCAACCGTGTACCACTGCAGCTTGTCGCCGGTCAGCCCCGCGAGCGCCGTCGCCCCCGCCGCCATCGCCGCCAGCAGCACGAGGTTGGTGCGCAACGCTCCCGGGTAGCGACTGACGCTCCAGAGCGTGAACGGCGGCAGGATCGCCGCGACCTCGAGGCCGAACTCGCGCCAGGCGCCCGGTCGCCGGGTCGGCGTCAGGACGCCGTCCGCGAGACCCCGCGGTGGCTCGCGCAATGAAAAGACCCACAGCGCCAGGAGCAACCCCGGGATCCCTACGGCGAGGAACGCCGCCTGCCAGCCGGCGAGGCCGAGCGGGGCCGTCGGCGGCGGAAAGTGCTGCGTCCACGCATGCGCCGCCCAGCCGCCAAGCGGCAGGCTGAGGCCGGCGCCGGTGAACAATCCGGCGGAGTAGATCGCGAGCGCGAGCGCCCGGCGCTCGCGCGGGAAGTAGTCGCCGAGGAGCGAATAGGCCGCCGGCGAGGCGCTCGCCTCGCCGATGCCGACGCCGATCCGCGCGATCGCGAGTTGCGCGTAGCTGCCGGCGAACCCCGACAGCGCCGTCATGCCGGACCACACGGTGAGCCCCAGCCCGACCAGGCGGACCCGGTACCAGCTGTCGGCCAGCCGGCCGAGCGGGATGCCGAACAGGGCGTAGAAGATCGCGAAAGCCGTGCCGTACAGGAAGCCGATCTGCGCGTCGCCGAGGCCCAGTCCCGCTTTGATGTCCTGCGCCAGGATCGAGATGATCTGGCGGTCGACGAAGTTGAACACGTAGACGACGAACAGCACGCCGAGCACGTACCAGGCGTACGCGCCGCCGACGATCGCGCGCTGCGACCCCTCCCCCTCAGCCTCTGGCATCGGATTCCCCCTGCCGAAAGCCCGCACCGGTCCGTTGCCGGCCGGCGTCTGTTCTACGATCTGAGTCTAGCTATTGTTCGCCAAGCATCCCGACGATCGGCTGCCGCGCGGCGCGGAATGCCGGGAAGATACCGCCAATCACGCCGACGATCAGCGCGAGCACGAGCGCGCTGCCGCACAGCGCCGGCGTCACCTTGAACGTGAACACGACCTGCGTGAAGTTGGAGCTCAGCGTCGACGCCGAGTAGCCCTGGAACAGCAACGTCGCCGCGAGGATGCCCACGACGCCGCCGATCACGGCCAGCGTCAGCGCTTCCGCCAGCGTCCCGACGAACGTCGGGATCCGCCCGAAGCCGATCGCCCGCAGCGTCGCGATCTCGGTCCCCCGGCTCGCGACCGAGCTGTACATCGTGTTGAGCGCGCCGGCCAGCGCACCGATCGCCATGATGATCGCGAGCGGCCAGCCGAGCTTCTGGATCAGGTCGCTCGATTGCCTGGCCTGTTCCGAGAAGTACTCCGCCTCCGACTCCACCGCGAGCTTGAGGCGCGGGTCCCCGTCGACGTACGCCTTGAGGGCCGGCAGCGCGGACGCCGACGCGAGCCTCACGCGGATCGTCTGGAAGAAGTTGGAGCGCTTGAAGACGCTCTGCACGACGCCGACGTCGCCCCAGAGCTCGGATTCGCGAACCGTGCCGCCGTCCTCGAACACGCCGACGATGGTCCAGACGCTCTGCCCCAGCCGCAGCGTCTTGCCGAGGTCGAAGCCTTCGAACTCCCGCGTCACGCTGCGGCCGACGACGATCTCATTGGTGCCGGTCTGGAACAGGCGCCCCTCGGCGATCCGGACGTTGTGCCGGAGCGCGACACCCGCGAGTGGCAGGCCGCGCAGCGGCAGGTTGGCCCGCAGGTGGGACGAGCGGCTGACGCCGTCGACGATCACGTAGAGCTCTGCCGAGACGAGCGGCCGCCCGTTCTGCCGCGCGATGCCGGGCGCTTCCTCGACGATGTCCGCCTGCTCGCGCGTCACCGCGCTGTTGATCTCGGTCTGCGCGCCGTCGCGCAGCATGATCGCGATGTCCGCCGCGCCCGCGCTGCTCTGCGCCTGCCGGAAGCCGTTGCCCATCGCGAGGAACGCGAGCAGTACGGCGACGACGAGCGCGATGGCGACCACCGTCGACAGCGACATCCACAGGCGCTGCGGAATGCTGCGGATGTTCATCGAGGCGATCGCGGCGATCTGACGGAGAATCCGGCCCACGGTCATCTCCTCCCGAGCGCGGTCGCGATCTGCAGGCGCATCCCGGACCAGGCCGGCACCGCGCCGGTCACGAGCCCGAGCAGCACGGCCCAGCCGACGCCGCCGAGGAACACCGCGGCCGTCATCTGCAGGTTGCTGCCGAAACCCTGCAGGAACTTGCCGGCGACGAGGATGACGCCGTCCGCGGCGCCGAGGCCGAGCACAGCGCCGACGACCGCGAGCAGCAGCGATTCGGCGAGGATCTGGCCGAGGATCGTCGAGCTGCGGAATCCGAGCGTCTTCAGCACGCCGATCTCGCGGGTGCGTTCGCGCACCGACATCACCATCGTGTTGCCGACGATCATCAGGATCGCCGCGAATGCGGTCGCCACGACGAGCGTGATGATGAGCGCGATGTTGCCGAACTGCGCGGCGAAGGCGCGGTTGAATGCCGCGGCCGTGTCGGTCGTGGTCTCCGCCTCCGAGTTCGCGAACAGCGCGTCGACGGCCTTGGCGATCGCGTCGTTCTGCTTCGTCGATGACGTCGAGAACACGATCATGTTCACCTGGTCGCGCCCGAAGGTGACGGTCTCGTCGAAGTAGTCGTGGCCCATCAGGACCAGGCCCTCGCGGGCCGAGTCGTCGGGGTCGGAGAACACCGCCGAGACGTCGAACTCCCAGGCGCGGCCGCCGTCCTTCTTCATGTAAACGTTCGACGAGATCGGAATCCGGTCGCCGACCTTCCAGCCATACTTGGCGGCGGTGGTCTTGCCGACCGCGAGTCCCGTCCGGTTCGCGAGCCACGCGCGCCGCTGCTCGGCGGGCATCTGGACCGACGGGTAGACGGCCAGGTACGTCGCCGGGTCGACGGCCATCATGAACAGCGGCTCGCGCTGATCCTTGTAGTAGCCGCCGAACCAGGACTGGTACGTCACCGCCCGCACGCCGGGCACCTGCTGCACGCGACCGGCGTAGTTCACCGGCAGGGGCATCGTGAAATTGATGCGGTTGACCGTGACCAGTCGCTCGGCCGAGGCCGCGTTCTCGCTCGAGTGGAATGCGCGATTGAAGCACTCGAGCGCGCCGTAGAGGAAGAACGCAATGAAGATGGCGACCAGCATCAGGAACGTGCGCAGCTTGCGCCGTCCCAGATTCTTGGCGACCAGCATTGCCTGGTTCATGCGAGCGCCGTCTTCTCTTCGAACACGCCCTTGTTGAGGTGCAGCGTCCGCTTGGTGTGGCGCGTCACCTCGGGATCGTGCGTCACGACGACGATCGTCTTGCCGTGCTCCCGGTTCAGCAGCTTCAGGATCCCGAGCACCTCGTCGGCAGTCGTGCGGTCGAGGTCGCCGGTCGGCTCGTCGCAGAGCAGCACCTGCGGGTCCGAGACGATCGCGCGGGCGATCGCGACGCGCTGCTGCTGGCCGCCCGACATCTCGCGCGGGTAGTGCTTGGCGCGGTCGCTGAGACCGACGAGTTCCAGCGCCGTGGCGACGTTCTTGCGCCGGTCCTTCTGCCCGAGCCTCGTCAGCAGCAGCGGCAGCTCGACGTTCTGCGCCGCGGTCAGCACCGGCATCAGGTTGTAGAACTGGAAGATGAAGCCGATGTTGGCGGCGCGCCACGCCGACAGCTGGTTCTCCGTCAGCGTGTCGACTCGCTGGCCGTCGAACAGGATCTGCCCGGACGTGACGTGGTCGATGCCGCCGAGCAGGTTGAGCAGCGTCGTCTTGCCGGAGCCCGAAGGCCCCATGATCGCGACGAAGTCCCCGGCCGGCACGTCGAGGTCGAGCCCGTCGAAGATCGTGATGGCTTCCTTGCCCTTCACGAAGCGCTTCGAGACCTGGCGCAGCTGAAATGAAAACGGATCTGACATGAGCCCTCCTTGGTCGATACGCGTCAGGTCGACGCGCCGGTCGCGAACGCGACCTTGATCGCCATGTCCGGCAGGATCCTCGGATCCTTGGACACGATGGCGATCCGCACGCGCACCGTTGCCTTGGCCCGGTCGGCGGTCGGCACGATCGCAATCACGCGCGCCGGAATCGTCCAGTCGGGGTAGGCGTCCAGCGTCGCCTGGACCGACTGGTCGGGATGCACGCGCGAGATGTAGGCCTCGTTGACGTCGACCTCGATCTCGAGACTATCCATGTCGACGAGCGTGCAGATGCCGGTGCGCGTGAACCCGCCGCCGGCGGACATCGGCGAGATGATCTCGCCCGGCTGGGCGTTCTTGTCGACGACGATGCCGGCGAACGGCGCGACGATCCGGTGCTTGCCGAGCACCTCGGCGGCATGCCGGGCATCGGAGCGGGCCGTCGCGAGTTCGGCCTCGGTGCGCGTGATCTGCGCCGAGAGGTCCATGACCTGGGTCTGGGCGTGCGTGAGGTCGGCGTCGCTCGCGAGGTGCGACTTCGCGAGGTCCTGCGTCCGCCGGAGGATGCGCTCGGCGTCGGCGAACTGGGCGCGGGTCGAGGCGATCGCCGCGGTCGCCGAGTCGACGCGCGAGTTCGCGGTCGCGAGATCGGTCTTCGCGAGCGTGTCGTCGAGGCGCGCAAGCAGCTGGCCCTGGCGGACCGCCATGCCCTCGTCGACCAGCACCTCGGCGACCCGGCCGGTGGTCTCGGCCGCGACCGTTGCGCGCCGCCGCGCGACGACGTAGCCGGAGGCGATCAGGCTCCCCGGCGCCACCCGCTGGGTCACGGTACCGGCACCGGTCGCGCCCGCCGCAGGCGCAGGATCCGCCGCCACCGGCTCCGGACGGGCTCGCCCGACCAGCAGCCAGACGGCGATCGCGGCCACGACCGCGCCCGCAGCGGTGCCAGCCAGGATCATGGGCCAGCGGCTCGAACCGCCGTCGGCCGACGTGGGTTCCGGCGGGCGGACGATCTTCAGGGAGGCGAGCTGGGAGGCACGGCGTTCGTCGGTCATGCGGTCTTGTGCGGAGGGGCCGGCGCCGGGGGCACAAGCCTACTACAAGTCCCGAACGCGGCGCAGAGCGCGCCCGGGGGCGACCCCCCCAAGGCGCCCCCTGCGCCGGCGTCCGCCTGACTCCGGAAATGCAGCGATTCCTGAGTCTTGCGCGCGGCGTGCGCGGATCGCCGGCGCCGCTCGCCCGCACGGCACGCGGGGCGGGCGAGCGCGTCAGCGGACGGTGTAGCCGCGGGCCTCGAGACAGGCCTGCTGCGCGCGCTGGTAGTCCGACCGCTTGGCCATCGCCGCCTCCGGTGAGACGCCGCCGGCGGGACGCGTCGGATCGAACGCCGTCTGGTCGGCCGCCCACCGGTGGCATTCGTAGCGGTCGCGCGCCTGTTGATCGGCGCTCTGACCGTTCTTCGGATAGACATACAGGTTGTCGGACGGTGGCGGAGCGGCGCCGGCGCCGTACGGCTGCGGCGCAGGAGGTGCGCCGGGTGCGCCCGGGGGCGGATCCGC
Organism: Gammaproteobacteria bacterium; assembly: GCA_037443765.1. Taxonomy (GTDB): domain Bacteria; phylum Pseudomonadota; class Gammaproteobacteria; order Steroidobacterales; family Steroidobacteraceae; genus CAIKZZ01. The sequence continues at coordinate 22,722 of JBBINS010000003.1, read as the reverse complement.
ATCGCCCTGCGGCGGCGCGACGACCTGGTAGCCGCCCTGATCGGGCGCATAGCGATAGTAGGCGTCGTTCGCGTAGTAGTACTGCACGCCGCCGAACGCCACGAGCGTCGCGAAGGCCGGAAGAACCGGGACCACGACGCCGAACGGCGGCGCGATCACGACGAAATCGCGGCTGTAAGGCCGGTACCAGACCCCTTCGTGGAACAGGTACCGCTCGGCGCCCCACACGATGACCCGTGCCTCGCGCGGCATCACGTGGACCCTGAAGCCCCGCTCCGGGTAGTAGTGGTTGTGTCCATGACGCACGTCGTAGTGGTCATGGACATGCTCCCGGTCGTCGTGCCGGTCCGCGAGGCTGACGGCCGGCACGACGAGCACGACGCACAGAGCTGCAATCGGCCCACAGCGGGCCAGGTTCATTCGTGGTTCTCCACGATGGTCCGGATGGGTGCTGCGACTGGCCCCGGGGACCGAAGGTTCACGGCCCCCACGATTGGGCCGGCGTCGCCGCCGGCGCGTCGCTGCGCCGGCGCGCCGACTGCGGTTCACCCGCCCTCCTGCGCGCGACCTCCGGTTTCCCGGCACCCGACTGCGCACACCGGGACCGGAGGCACTGGCGCGCGAACTCCCGCCGCTCGTCGCCGCCCGGCACCGTCTGCTGGTCCGCCAGCCGGCGGCAGTCCTCCCCGGCGGGACTGTTGCCTCCCCGGCCGTGCGCACCCGCACTGCCGGCCGGCGTCATCTGCGCGAGCACGAGCGGCGCCACGGTGTCGAGTACGAAGCTCGCGAGCCAGCGCCGTCCGATCCTGCTGAGCGACCTGCGGCGACTCCGGCCGGGCCTTCCGCGTCGCGCTCAGCTCGGGGTGTGCGCGTTCCGCCAGGCTGCGCGTCGCGCGTCGCGCGCCGCCTTCTGGGCGGCGACGAACACCGGGACCTCGGCCTGCTGCGCCGGTGTCAGGACGGTATAGACCTGGGCCCACACGTCGCTGCGGAGCTGGAGCCGGCTCGCGGCGTTCGCCTTCGAGGCGGCGAGGAGCGAGTCGTAGGCCGGGTGGTCCGTCGGCGCGGTCGTCGAGAGCGCCTCGTGGGTCGCGCGGCCGCTCGCCATCAGCGCTTGGAACTGCGGTTTGGCCTGCGCGAGGATCGACTTCACCTGAGCCTGCTGGTCCGCCGTCAGGTTGAGCTTCGCCAGCACCTGCCGGAGGCCGCCGCGGCGGTGGCCGTGCCAGCCGGGCGCCGCCGCAGTCGCCGCGGGGGCGGTATCGATTGCCGGCGTGTCGGCGAACGCGGCGCCGCCGACGCAGAGCGCAAGGGCGATTCCCGGAACGACGTGTCGCGATGCGGCCATGTCAGCACCTCGAAGGGGTATGGAAGCCGTGGGAGCACGCCGTTTCGGCAGTGGTGGTCCACGGCCCCGGCGTGTGTCACCGTTGTAGGTTCAAGCGTCGAGCGTGCAGCCGACGTTGACGCAAGGCTCCGTTAGCCCCTTGCAAAGAAATGCAAGTGCAGGCCCCGTCAGGCGCGCAGGCACCAGTAGCGCGTCCCCTGCTGGTCGAGGAAGGATTCGGCCCCGGCGCCGTTCAGCATCGCGAAGGTCGCGAGCATGCCGGCCTCGATGCACGTGCCGGCCGCCACGGTGACGGAGCGCGGGGCGTCCACGACCGGCCACCCGGTGCGGACGTCCATGATGTGGCCGTAGCGAACGCCGTCACGCAACAGGAACCGGTGGGTGTCGCCACTCGTGGCGAGCGCCCCCCGCTCGAGCTCGAGGAGCAGCACGGCCTCCCGGTCGGTGCCCGGCCGTTCGATGCCGACACGCCAGGGTCCGTCGGCGGGCGGACGGTTCGCCGCGAGGTCGCCGCCGAAGTTGACGAGCACGGCGCCGCCCGATGTCGCGGTCACCGCCGCGAGCACCCGGTCGACGGCGTACTCCTTGCCGATGCCGCCGAAGTCGAGCTCCATTCCCGTCGGGACCGTGACGAACGGCGGGTTCCAGGTGATCTTGTCGAATCCGATGAACGGCATCACCGCGGCGATCGCGGTCGCCGTCGGCAGCCGGTCCGAGCCGTCGAACCGCCAGCACCGCCTCAGCACTCCCGAGGTGACGTCGAAGCGGCCGTCGGACAACTGGTAGCAATGTTTCGCGAAGTCGAGGAGCGCGCCGGTTTCGGCGTCGACGGCGACGGGAGTGCCGCCGCTGCCGTTTATCGCCGTGACGACGCTGTCGCGCCGGTAGCGGCTGAACTTGGCCTCGATGCGCCAGGCCTCGTCCGCCGCGGCCCGGCCGGCAGCCCGCGCGAGCCCGAGGTCCCGCGTCTCGAGCAGTACCTCGCAAGGGCTCGCCATCGCGAAGAAGCTGGCCGCCACGATGCCACCGTCGCGCTGCTCGACGGTGACCTCGCGCCGCTCTGCCCCGCTAGTAGTCGTATCGCCACCCCAGTTGCACGATGATCGTCTTGAGCCCGGGATTGAGATCCAGCCCCTGCAGACCCGCGAGCGCGCTCGACGTGTCGGTCGGCTTCTGCTGGTACTGCTCGACGCGCAGGCTGAGTTCCGTGTTGCCGCTGAAGCCGACGCCGAACTTTACCCCGAACGTCGTCGCCTTGAAGTCCGCGAGGCGCGGGTCGGCCGACAGGTACGTCGGCAGCGGATCCGCCTGGTTCAGATAAAGGTGGTAGAAGTCCGCCGCTCCCTGGTGGTACCAGCGCGCGTGCGGCTCGAGGTAGATGTCGTTGCCGAGGTCGATGTGCAGCCGGCCGTCGATCGTATTCGACTGGATGCCCCAGTCGTCCTTGCTGCGACGGTAGGAGACGTCGAGCACGTTCCCGGCAATGTACACCTTGTTGCCGAAGTAGGCGCTCTGGCGAGTGCGGTTCCCCGGCCGGTTCTCGAAGCGGTAGCCGGTCTCCGCGCCCGTGCCATCGACGACCGACACGATCTTGTACGGGTCGGTCAGGTAGCCGTTCGACTTGTCGTAGCTGTAGTTGAGCTGCGCGACCCAATGCCGGCTCATGACCTGCGTGACGCCGAGCAGGCCGCCGAGGACGTCCTTGCTCTTGTTGCCGCCCTTCAGCAGCTGAGTGTAGTCCGTGCCGCCGACGGGAGCGCCGCCGATCGGCTTGACGGCGTCGAGCTCGGCGTTGAGCCCGGCCGAGACGGTCGTGTTCTTGCCATTGAAGTCGTGGCTCAGCGCCCCGTTGACCGCCGCGGAGTCGAAGTCCAGCTCGTTCGACAGGTGTCCGGCGATCGACGCGTTCGTGTTGGTCGCGATCGGCTGGGCCCAGCTCACGTCCGCAGCGATGCGCCGGTCGTGGAAATTCGGGTCGAGCGGCAGTTGTCCGGGCTGGATCGAGTAGAGCGTGATCTTCGCGAGTGCCGCGACGACCTGCCCCGACGGCGTCGTGTAGGTCTGCGGCACGCCGGAGACGGGCTTGAGGCTCGTTCCCGACGGCGTCGCGAACGTCTGGACCTTCTTCGCCGGAATTGCGCCGTTCGGCGAGCCGCCCGTCAAGCTGTCGTACGTCAGCGTCACGCCGAGCACGTGCTCGTCGCCATAGTCCTTCTTCAGGCGGACGACCGGCTCGATTGTCTGCACGCGGCCCTGATCCTCCTTGTAGTAGAGCAGGCCCGTGTCGATGAGCAGCGGCTGCTCGCCATCGGGCACGCTCTGCGCCTCCGCGCCCGGGCTGCCGAGAAGCGCACAACTGGCCGCCATCAGCCCGAGGCGCAACGGCGTCGGAGACTTCTTCTTCAGTTGCATCCGCAGCCTCCGCCGCCGAAGCCGCGTCCGCCGCTCGCTGCCTCCTTGCTGAAGTAGATGTGGTCGTCGATCGCCGCGTCGAGCGGGTTGGCGTCGAGCGCCATCTCTTTCTTCGCGAGCAGGTCGCGCTGCCACGGCTTGACGCCGAGCGTGCCGCAACCGGTCATCGTCATCAGCACGCCGGCCGCGCACGCGAGGCCGACCAATCTAGCTAGGCGCATGGATGCATATCTCCCTGGAGGATCGGTAATTACTGGGCGGCGAGCAGCGAGCGGATCTGCTGCTCGAGCGGCGCGCGGTCCTTCGGCCGGAAGCCGGCGTGCGACGCGGTGACCTTGCCCGTGCGGTCGACCAGGAAGCTGGTCGGCATGCCCCTGACGTGGAAGCGCTCGGCGACAGCGCCTTCGGGGTCGTAGCTGATCTTGAATTCCGGCGCGTACTTGCGCAGGAACTGCTCCGCGTCGTCACGCTCGTGGTCGACGTTGACGGCGATGACGACCAGGCCGTCCTTGGCGAACTCGCGCTGCATGTCGTTCATCCAAGGGAACGACTGCCGGCACGGTTCGCACCACGACGCCCAGAAGTCGACGTAGACGACCTTGCCCTTCAGCGCCGCAAGGCCGAGCGGATCGTCCGGTGGCGTCGCGAGCGATCGCTGCGCGGCGAGCGCGAATAGCAGGCACGCGAGCGTACCGAGCGCGCGCATGGGGGAACTCCGCATGGGGAACCTCGGGGTGGGGTGTCGTTGATGGAAGCGGGGCGACTGCTGGCCGGAGGCGTGTGGCGAACTGAGTCCCGTTCGCATCTGGCGCGCGTTGACCGCGGCATGTGCATGCCGGTCGGTCACTACGCTGTCCTTGATGATTACTCCCCGCGCGGCGAAATCCAGCGCCGCAGGCCGTTCTTCTCGTCGTGGTGCGCAGCCGCCATCAGCGGCCACGCGGCACCTTGCCACAAAGACCGCAATGCGAGCGATTCATTCCGTGAAGAAGTGTAAAGATGGCGCGCAGCGGCATGCCGTCGCTCAGAAGTGACGCTCGGGTCGTGTGTCGTGCCGTGACCGAGCCCCGCGTGGCGAGGCGCGGCCGGTCGGTCTCAGGCCGAGACGTTCAGCAGCTGGCCCGTGGTCGTCGCCGTCGTGACGGTGCTGCCATTGCTCGAGAGGACGCTGCCGGACGGCGAGCCACCGGTATCGCCGTCGGAATCGCCCGTCGCACTGGAACCCGGCGTCGTCGACACGGCATTGCCACCCGAGTGATGGTGATGGTGGCCGCCCTGGTGGACTGCGCCGCTCGCGGCCGCCGATGCGCCGCGTACGTTCAGCATTCCCGCCGAGCCGGCGCCCGCGACTGGCTGCAGGGCCGAACGGAAGTCCGTCTGCAACTGCGCGAACGCCGACTGGGCGCCTTGCAGGTTGCCGCTCGACAGCGCCTGGCCGAGAGCCGTCCAGTCGCTCGACAGCGGCGACGACGTCGCCGACCCGGTCGACGACCCCGATGCCGCCGACGCGGCGAGCACCGACGACGCCGTGTTCGTGCCCGCGCCCGTCGTGCTCGAGGCGGCAGTGCCCTGCGCTGCGCCCGCGGACTGGAACAGCTGCTGCAGGGCTGAGAACGCGTTCTGCGCCCCGGTCAGGTCGCCGTTGGCGAGCGCCTGCTGGAGGGCCTGAAAGTCCTGCCGTCGCTGCTGCAACGGGCTGGCGCCGGCCGCGGCAAAACCGCTCGCGCTGCCGATGGAGGTAATGCTCATCGTGAGACTCCGGGGTGCACGTCGATCGAGCGATGCTGCTCGATCCCCGAAGCCAGCACGAACCGTGCCACGCTCCCGGCGCCGATCGTCCGGCGCCGCAAACGAGCGCTGAACGGCGTGCCGGCAAAGATGCGTCAAGCGTTGGTGATGCTGCGCCGAGCGGCCGACTCCAGCGGCGCCGGCGCGGCAGCAATCGGCCGCTCCGGGCGGCCAATCAATGCCGGTATTGTTCGATTGGCTCCGCGGCGGAAGATGACCGGTGCTAGAACGCCGACGCCGGCCCCACCGCGCCGTTGAGCGGGAACGTCTCAAAGAGGACGTACATCTTCTTGCCGTAGAAGAACGGAAGACCCCAGTCAAAGGCGCTGCTGATCGTCCCGCCGCTGAGCGAGTTCGATCCCGCGAGATCCGGCAATGCCGTCAGAGACGCATTCGTGAACAGGGAGTCGGCGTTGTCGACCGTGAAGCTGATGGTCTTCGTCGCGAGGTTGCGCCCCTTGATGATCGCCGATTCAGCCAACGAGCTCGCCGGGCAGTAGAACCCCGTCGACTTCGTGCACTGCGTGATCGAGCTGCTGAAGAAGTAGCCGTTCGACCCCGAATCGATGAAGCTCTTGTCGAAGCTGTTCCCGTTGTACGACGTATTGAGCTCCCCGAGCGAGTCGACCGTGTAGATGGTCGCCGTGCCGATGTCGTTGTTCGCTTGCGTGCTCACGCCGAAGTAGAGCGTGCCCTGTAACGTCGCCGCGCCCGGCGCGACTACCGCCGGCAGGTCGAGCATCACGCCGTTGTTGTCGCTGCTGAAAGCCCCGACCGGGTTCTGCATCTGCAGGCTGGTGGCGACCATGACCTCCTGGCAACCGCTGGCCGGGCAGCCGTAGTACAGGGCAGGAACGACCGTCGTGGCGCAGTAGCTGCCACAATCCTGCAGGAAGTAGCCGACGCCCAAGACGCCGTTCGAACCGAACGCGGCGAGGGAGTTCTCGAGCGTTCCCTGGACGCAGCTCGACGGCGCGGTGCCCGCAGCGGAATCGCCGATGATGTGCATCGGAAAATGGCTGAGCTTGCGCTGACCGACGGTGACGTCGACGTAGACCATCGATCCCCACGTGTAGCCGTCTGCAAACTGCACGCACTCGCGCAGCGGCCCGTTGGTATTCGGATCGGTGATGGGTGTCGGCGCGGCCGTCCCGTTCATCGCGTCCGAGAGAATCTCGAGGCCGACGGATCCCGTATCCACCAACACGTGGTCGATCGTCTGGCAGGCCGTCGTGCTGCCTGGCGTGCAGATCGTGACGGTCGCGAACGCCTCGTTGGCCGCGACCTGGCCGGTCGCGACGAGTGACGGCGGGCCTCCATCGACCGTGATCGGCAGCGCGTTCGCGACCGCCGGTCCGGAACTGACGACGAGACTGACGGACGTGGCAGCCGCGACGCTCGTACCTGCCGCGGGGCTCTGGCTGATGACATTTCCGGCGGTGACCGTGGTGCTGCTCTGGGTCGTGGACCCGGAATACGCAAGGCCCGCCGCGGTGATCGCGGCCTGCGCAGCGGACTGGCTCTGGCCGACGACGTTCGGGACCGTGACCGGCGCGCCGCTGCTGACCACCAGCGCGACGCTCGAGCCCAAGGCCACGCTCGTCCCGGCGGCCGGGCTCTCGCTGATGACCGAACCGCTCGCCACGGTCGCGCTCGTCTGCGTCGTTACGGAGTCCGTGAGGCCCACACCGGTGATCGCCGATGCCGCGGCCGCCTGCGCGAGGCCGGTGACGCTCGGCACCGTGACCATGGTCGATGCGCTGCCCCCGGAGCCACCGCCGCCTCCGCCGCACGCGCCGAGCAGCAGCGTCAGCGACAGCGACAGGGTGCCGAGAAGTCCGCGGGTCATGACCGGCATCCTGGAATTCAACGGAGTTCTCCCGCCGCCACTCCCGCGGGTACCGCGGCCGGCACGTACGCCGTGCCGGTGAAGCCGCGTGGATGCTTCATGATCGAAATGACCATGCCGGGCGTCGTGGCGGCGAACACGTGGTGGTTGGTGCCGTGGGGCGCGCGAGTTGCCGCGACATACTCGTCGTAGTGACTCGCGAGGACGGTCCTGAGGTCGGCCTGCGTCCGGCCGGACCAGCCGACCGCGAATACGGTACCGGCGTGCGAGACGTACTGGCGCACGCGGGCGCCGTCCGCAGTCGTCGTCTCGTGGATGTCGTAGGCGTCCCGCGACGTCACCGTGAGCGTGTTGCCGCCGAGGGCCAGGTGGTCGCGTTGCACCGAGTCGCGCGCCTCGCCGAGGCCCGCATTGGCGCTCGCCGACAGGAGCCCGATGCCGACGCACAGGAGCGGGCCCGCCACGCGCCACGTCGGGGTCATGCGACGTCCGACCGGGAACTTCCCCATAGACCAATCCTCGCGAGAGTCACTGATGGTCGCCCGAGCCGCGGACGCGATCGCCGGCGGCACCTGTTACACGCAGATGACGTTATACCTTCGTCGCCGCGGCATCCGAAAGGTTCCGCGCGTGCCCATTTACAGAAACCGCGAGCCGCGTCCCGCCGCGCCGCCCATCTGTCGCCCGGCGGCGACACCGGCTCGTCCCGCGAGCTCGCGGCGGCAGACCGCCGGAACAAGGGAAGGCCTCCCGCGCTGCTCGCTTCTGTGCGATTCTCCCGTCTGCGATCGGCGGCCACGGAGCCCCGGCGGCACCGAGGGCGGCGGATCGCCGACGCTCACCGAGGGGGCATGAAGCCATGACGACGGACGCATCTTCCGTGCGGCAACGAGCAGACAGGGTGCCGGGACCGGCGATTCGCCGCGCAATGGCCGTCGCAGGCTTGGCGCTCGCGTGCGCGACGGCCCCGCCGTCGCGGGCCGCCCCGCCGCCCTCCGGGGCCTGCGCGCCGCCGCACGCCGAACCCTTCTGCGCCGGCGTGCGCGGTGACCGCACCGAGGGCTGGCTGCCACAAAGCCGCTCCGAAGTGATCGCCCAGCACGGCATCGTCGCGACCAGCCAGCCGCTCGCGGCGCAGGCGGGCCTCCGGATCCTGGCGCAAGGCGGCAACGCGGTCGACGCGGCCGTCGCCACCGCGGCGGCGCTCAACGTCGTCGAGCCGATGATGACCGGCATGGGCGGCGACCTGTTCGCGATCGTCTATATCGCCAAGGAAAAGAAGCTCCACGCGCTCAATGCGAGCGGCATGGCGCCGAGTGGCGCGACGATCGCGCGCCTGCATTCCCTCGGCCACGACGCGGATCCGCACGACCGCGGCCCGGGGTCCGGGATGCCCGTCTACGGCATCCTGCCGGTGACCGTACCCGGTGCCGTCTGGGGGTGGCAGGAACTCCTAAAGCGCTTCGGCACCCGCACGTTCAGGGAGGTCCTCAAGCCCGCGATCGACTACGCCGAGAACGGCTTCCCCGTCAGCGAGCGCATCGCGAGCGACTGGGTGCTCCCCGACGCGGTGCGCACCGCGAGCGGCGCGATGGCGCCCGACCCGGACTCGGTTCACGCCTGGTACGTCGACGGCCGCCCGCCGGTCGCCGGCGAGGTATTCCGCAATCCCGACCTCGCGCGCGCGTTCAGGCTGCTGCAGAAGCAGGGCCGCGCGGCGTTCTACCGCGGCGAGATCGCCAGGGCGATCGTCGCCAAGTCAGACGCCCAGGGTGGTTCGATGACGCTCGAGGACCTCGCGGCGTATCGCGGCGAATGGGCCGAGCCGGTGGCGAGCCGGTACCACGGCTTCGACATCTTCGAGCTTCCGCCGCCGTCGCAGGACTGGGCGGCGCAGGAGATGCTCAACATCCTCGAGGCCTGCGTCCCGCGCTGGGCGCCGGGCGACACGCTCGCGACGCTGGGCCCGGCCTCGCCGCGCTACTGGCACTTCCTCGTCGAGGCGAAGAAGCTCGCCTACGCCGACCTCTACACCTACAACGGCGATCCCGATTTCGTCACCGTCCCGCTGGCGCGCCTGCTGTCACCCGACCATGCGGCGTCGCTGTGCGGCCGTGTCGATCCAATGCACGCCTCGGGCACGGCACCCGTCGGCACGCCCGGCGGGCGCGGCGACACGATCGTGATCGCCGTCGCCGATCGCGACGGCAACATGGTGTCGTGGGTCAGCAGCAACTACGAGCATTTCGGGTCGGGGCTCACGGTCCCTCGCTACGGCTTCCTGCTGCACGACCGCGGCGCGCTGTTCTCGCTCGACCCGCAAAGCCCGAACGCGCTCGCGCCCCACAAGCGTCCGTTCAACACGCTCTCGGCCGGGTTCGTGATGCGCGACGGCGCGCCATTCATGACGCTGACGCTGATGGGTGGCGACATGCAGGCGCAGGGCCACGCGCAGGCGCTCGTCGACGTGATCGATCTCGGCGCCAACCTGCAGGCGGCGGGCGACCTCGCCCGCTTCCACCACTACCAGGTCTCGAACGTGCTCACGCTCGAGTCGTCGCTCTACGACCTCGTCGGCAAGGCACTCGTCGGGATGGGGCACGACGTGCAGTCCGTCAACGGCGCGGAGATGGGCGGGTTCCAGTCGGTGATGGTCGAGCCGTCCGCCGGCCGCGCCACCGGCTCCGCGGCGCGGCGCGTCTATCGCGCGGGCTCGGACCTTCGCAAGGACGGGGGTGCCGCGGGCTGGTGACGCTTAGGCGGATTCTCCGGCGGCGAGCCGGGCCCGCGCTCAGAATTCCGCCCACTCCTCGTGGCCAGCGGTGGCAGAGCGCCTCGCGGGCACCGCCCGCGAGGCGGACTCCGCCTTCGGCGCCGCGTTCCGCGGCTTGCCGGCTGAGGGCTCCGGCGCCTTCTTCGCCGTCGCCCAGGGTCGCGTCGACGCGCGACGTTCCGGTGCCGGCCGTTCGACTCGCGCCGTCACCGGCCGCGGCGGCGGGCTCCCGCCGGCGAGCCATGCATCCTCGCGACGGCGGTCCTCGCCGCTCCACTGCGGGCGGTCCTCGGCCATCACGAGGCAGCGCGCGACCTTCTCGTCGAGGTGCCGGGCCTGGTCGAGGAGCGACTGCGCGGCGGCCGACGCCTGCTCGACCACAGCGGCGTTGTTCTGGGTGACCTCGTCCATCGACGTCACGGCCTTGTTCACCTCGTCGATGCCGGCGGCCTGCTCGGCGCTCGCCGCGGCGATCTCCGAGACGATGTCCGTGACCTTCTTGACCGACGCGACGATCTCCGACAGCGTCTGCCCCGATTGGTCGACGAGGCGCGCGCCCTGCGCCACCCGGCGCGTGCTGTCCTGGATCACGACCTTGATCTCCTTGGCGGCCTCGGCGCTGCGCGAGGCGAGGTTGCGCACGTCGGAGGCGACGACGGCGAAGCCCCGGCCCTGCTCGCCGGCGCGCGCCGCCTCGACCGCGGCGTTGAGCGCCAGCAGATTGGTCTGGAACGCGATCTCGTCGATGACGCCGATGATGTCCGCGATCTTGGTGCTCGCGGCGTTGATCCCCTGCATCGCAGCCACGGCCTCGGCGACGACCTCCCCGCCCTTCTCGGCCTGGAGCCGTGCGGCGGCCGCGAGCTGGTTGGCCTGCGCCGCGTTGTTCGCGTTTTGGCGCACCGTCGAGGTCATCTGCTCCATCGACGAGGCGGTCTCCTCGAGCGACGAGGCGGTCTGCTCGGTTCGCTTGCTGAGGTCGAGGTTGCCGCGCGCGATCTCGTCGGCGCTGCTCGCGACTTCGCGCGCGGCGCGCTGCACGTCGCGGACGATGTTGGCGTTCGACTCGAGGATCGAGTTCATCCCCTCGGCGAGCGTGACGTAGAAGCCGGACTTCCCCGAGGTGCGGACGCGACGCGTCAGGTCGCCCTGGTCAGCGGCGCCGACAACGAACTTCACCTCGCGCTCGGTCGAGACCTCGTCGGTCCGGTCGATCCACTGCACGGCCGTGCCGGTACGCTCGCCCGACGGCGCGAACAGCGGCCTGGCGACGATCTTGAGCGCGGCCTCGCCGAGGCGCATCTCGCTCGTGTGCGGACCCTGCAGCTGCGCGAGCACGTTGCGTTGCTGCGCGCTCTTCTTGTGAAAGCCGTCGAAGCTGGCGCCGAGTACCCTGTCCGGATCGAAGTGCGGGATCTGCTTCTTGATCTCGGCGGCACGCGTGCGGAACATCTCGGTGACCGCGTCGTTCATGTAGCTGATCCTGCCGTCGAGGTCGGCGAGCATCACGTTGATCGAGACCTTGTCGAGGGCGGCGCGCGCCTGCAGGTCGGCCGCTAGCGCGGCGCGGTCCTGCTCGGCGCGCCGGCCCAGGCTGTCGCGCAGGCGAACGAGGCCCGCGAGCAGCGCACCCGACTCGCCGACCGCGGCCGGCTCGATCGCGACGCCGAGGTCGCCGACTTCGAGGCGTTCGACCGCGTGTCTCGCGCGCCGCAGCGGCGCGACGACGCCTCGAACGGCGCTGATCGCGACGACGGTGGCGAGCATGAGCAGCGCGCCGACGACGATCGCATCGAGGAGGGCGATCCCCGGCGGCGCGCGCGACGCGAGCTGGATCAGCAGGTAGGCGGTCAGTGCGACCAGCAGCAGCGTCGACAGGGCGAACTTCCGGTCCGAGGGCAAACGAGACATCGGCGACATCGGGCGACTCCAGGCGGGTGGCGGCGACACGCCTCCCCTCGGGGTCGCGGGTTCGGCGCAGCCTCTCGGCCGTGGCTCGGCATGCACCGCAACGTCTGAAGGCCGCCAGCGCCCGGGACGGCCGATAGCGAAATGATATTTCGGAAGGACCGTAGTCCGGCGGCGAGTCCTGCCTTGGGGGTCGGCCGACGTCGGCGACGCTATATTAAAGAGTCGCCGCGCCTCCGCCGGCGCGGCGCACCACCGACCGGCGGTCAGCGCACGGTCCGCGCTGCCATGTCTCAGGGCGCGGTCCAGCGCCGCAGCCACTCCTCGACCGTCGCGTGCCACTTGAGGCTGTTCCGCGGCTTCAACACCCAGTGGTTCTCGTCGGGGAAATACAGGAACTCGCTCGGGATCCCGCGGCGCTGCAGCGCCGTGAAGACGCCGATCCCCTGCTCGACGGGAATGCGGAAATCGAGCGCGCTATGGACGACGAGCATCGGCAGCTTCCAGTCGCCGACGTGAGTCGCCGGGTTGAAGCGCTCGAAGGCCTCCGGCCGCTGCCACGGCGTCCCGCCGTTCTCGGCCTCCTCGAACCAGAGTTCCTCGGTGCCGAAGTACATCATCCGGCTGTCGAACACGCCGTCGTGGCTCACCAGGCACTTCCACGGCCCCGACGCGGGCGCCTGCCAGTTGCCCGCGATCCAGTTGATCATGAATCCGCCGTAGCTTGCACCGAGTGCGCAGGCGCGGTCGCCGGCGAGGAACGGGAACTTGGCGAGCGCGGCGGCCCAGCCCTTCTGCAGGTCCTCGAGCGGGCGATCGCCCCAGTGGCCGGAGATCGCGTCCGTGAACGCCTGGCCGTAGCCGGTGGAACCGTGGAAGTCGATCGCCACCACCGCGAAGCCCGCACCCGCGTACGTCTGCGGGTTCCAGCGGTAGTGGAACTCGTCGAGCCACGAGCCCTGTGGACCACCGTGGATCAGGAACGCGACCGGATATTTGCGGCCAGGCTCGAACCCGACCGGCTTGACGACGTAGCCGCGCACCCGCTCGCCGTTCCAGCCCGGGAACTCGAAGTGCTCGACGTCGCCCATGGCCACGTCCTTGAGCCGCACCGCATTGAGGTCGGTCAGCCGCTTCTCGGCGCCCGGCGCAACGCGATAGAAGTCGACCGGCGAGCGGAGCGTAGCTCGCGCGATCACGATGACGCCCGCGGCCGTCGTGAAGTCGCTGACGTCCCCGCCGGCCGCGATCCGCCGCGCGGCGCCGGTTGCGACGTCGATCGCAAACAGCGGGTGCTCGCCGTCGTCGTCCGCAGTCGTGTAGAGCGTGCGGCCGTCACGAGCGAGCTGCAGAGGACCCGCGCTGCGGTCCCACGCCGGATCGACTTCGCGCCGGCTCCCGGTCGCGAGGTCGAGCGCCATGATGCCGAAGCGATCGGCCTCGTGCGCCGGCTGCTTCATCGCGAGGTAGTAGAGCACCTTGCCGTCCGGCGACGGCAGCGGATACGCGTCCCAGGCGGTATTGTCGGCGGTCAGGTTCCGCGGCGGCGCATCGCCGTCGGTTGCGACCGCGTAGATGTCGAAGTTCGTCGACCAGGGCTCGCTGGTCCCCGCGATGCGCGCGCCGAAATACACCGTCCGGCCATCCGGCGCGAACGCGTATTCCGACGCGTCCCCGAACGGCTTCGACGGCACGTCCCCGCCGATGCCGCGGCTGAGGAGCCGGGGCTCCCGGGTGACGATGCCGTCCGGGCCGAGATCGGCGAGGAACAGCTGCGAGCGGCGGTCGTCGGCCCAGCTGTCCCAGTGGCGAACGAACAGCCCGGTGTACAACCTGCCGGTGACCTTGGTCGCGGCGCGCTCGGCGAGCCGCTTCGGCGTGCAGGCGAGATCACCGCAGTCAGTGAACACCTCGAGCGACAGCGCGAGCCGGCGCCCGTCCGGCGAGATCGCGAAGCTACCGACATCGAGCGGCAGGCGCGTCACCTGGCGGGCCTCGCCGAGCCCGCCGGCGAGGCTCCATACCTGGTCGGTGCCGGATCGGTTCGAGAGGAAATAGAGCGTCCGACCATCCGGCGACCAGCGCGGCGACCAGGCGTTGGAGCCCACGGCCGTCAGCCGCTGCGGCGATGCCGCTGCGCCCGCGAGGTCGAGACGCCAGAGGCCCTTGGTGCCGCGGTTGGCGTCGAGATCCGTCTCCCGCAGCGTGTAGACGAGCGCACGGCCGTCCGGCGACAGCTGCGGCTCGGACGCACGATCGATCGTGACGAGATCCATGGCGGTGAACGGTCGCGAGGCGCCGCGTGCCGGACCCGTCGTGGCCATGCAGCAGGCCACGAGCAGCGTTGTGGCGAAGAGTGCTTTCATTCTGTACTCCCGGGGGCGCCGCCGGCTCGACGCCGGGCGCGATGATTGCCCGCCAATCATATCCGCCTCGGCGGCGGCCTACATCGGTGCCGCGCCGTGTCGAGCCGGCAACGACGTCGTTCGGCGGCCGCCCGTTCGGCCCCAGTGGGTCCGCATGCGGCGGTCGCGATCGGCCATCGATGGTGCCTCCGCCGCTCCGGGATCCCGACGCCTGCTGCGGGCGTGAAGCTCCCGGACCGGCCGCGCGCACAACCGCGCAATTCCAGGCGCGCCTCGTCGGCGTCCGGATCCGGTAAACGAGTTCGACGCCTAGCGCCGGCTGCCGTGCGGCGGCGGCAGGCAACCAAGTAGCGACTCGATCGCGATGCCCAGCCCGAGCAGCGCCCGGTCCGTACCGACCGGCGCGTCAAATTCGAGCCCGACGGGCAGACCCGAGGAGGTGAGTCCTGCGGGCACGCTGAGTCCCGGGATGCCGGCGATGGTCATGACCCGGGTGTTGCGTAGGAAGGTCGCGAACGTCGGCACCCGGCGGCCATTGAGCTCGACGGCAGCGTCGTCCCCGATCGGGCGCGCCGGCAGTGCGGTCGTCGGCAATGCGATCGCCGCGACGTCGTGGCCGGCAAAGTATCGCGCGTACGCCGCCTGCAGCCGCGGCCGGTGCTCGTCCATCGCCTCGCGATACGCCTGCGGGGTCACCGCCGTCGCGCCGAGCACGTCGGTCTCGAAGATCGCCCGGACATCGGGACTCGCGATGCCGGCCGCGACGTCGCGGGTCGTCAGGCTGCTCCCCGCCGCTGCAAGGTAGGCGTCGAGGTCGCGCGACTGCTCGTAATAGGAAATCGCTCCCGCGGCGGCGGACAGCCGCGGCAGCTCGGGCAGGTCGGCCTCGACGAGGATGCAGCCGGCGGCGCGCAGGCGCTCGAGCGCCGCTTCGATCACCGCCGCGAGCGCGGGATCGAGATCCTCGTAGAACGGAATCCGCGGGATGCCGATGCGCAGGCCCGCGAGCCGCGGCGGCTGCGGCGGCGACCGCTCGCCGGCGATGACCTGGTCGAGCAGCGCGACGTCGGCGACGGTGCGCGCCATCGGCCCCGCCGTGTCGCGCGTGTGCGAGATCGGCACGATGCCCTCGACCGGATACCGACCCGAGCTCGGCCGCAGGCCCGCGATGCCGCACAGGGCTGCCGGGATGCGTACCGAACCCCCGGTGTCGGTGCCGAGCCCGGCGGCGCAGAGCCGGGCCGCGATGGCGGCGGCGGTGCCGCCGCTGCTGCCGCCGGGGATCATCGCGGTCGCATAGGGGTTTCGGACCGCGCCGAAGGCCGCGTTGCTGTTGGTGATGCCGTCGGCGAGCTCATGCATGTTCGTCTTGCCGAGCAGGATCGCGCCGGCTCGGAACAGCGCGTCCGCCACGGGGGCGTTGCGCTTCGGCCGGTTGGAGCGCAGCGCGGGCGTCCCGGCGGTGGTGGCCGTGCCGACGGTGTCGATGTTGTCCTTGATGACGACCGGCAGTCCGTGGAGCGGCCCCGGAGCGCCGCCGCCGAACCGCGCATCCGCCGCGCGCGCGGCCTCGAGCACGCGGTCCTCGTCGAGATCGATGAAGGCGCCGATGTCACTGCGGTCGCGGCAGCGTCCGATGAGCGCGCGCGCGTACTCCTCGGACGAGAGGTCCCCGGCGCGCAGCAGCGCGACGGCGTCGGTGGCCGGCAGCTCGGCGAGGTCGGCTGCGGACCTCGGAGTCCTCGAGCGGGTCGTCATGAGCCTCGGCCTCCGCGCACGATTGCGCGCGCGAGTCTAACGCGCCGTCGCGGCTACGGCGGCCGCCGCTCGAGCCGGCGCGCGAGTGCGCTCCGCAGGCGCGCGACGTCGGCGGGCCCGAGCTCGCCGAGCATCCCGCGCCGCGCCGGCGGAATGTGCTCGACCACGGCGTCCGGCGGCCCGAACACGTAGTGCTCGAAGAGCGCCCGCCACGCGGCGCGCGCCGGCGGCGGCAGGTGTCGCATGCCGACGATGCAGTGCATCAGGCAGTCGAATGCCGACTCCGCCGGCCCCTGCGCGCCGGTGGCCGCGTGCCACCAGTAGTTGACCAGCAGGTTGCATGCCGACAGCGACTCGACGTTGTGCCACCACAGCGGCGGGACGTAGATCGCGTCGCCGGGGCCGAGCTCGGCCGCCTGCGCCGCGGCGAGCGCCGCGCGGAAGCGCGGGAAGCGACCGAAATCCGGCTGACGCAGCCGCACGAGGCTCATGGGCGCGCCGGTCGGCGCGAAGTCCAGCGGCCCGACGTAGAGGTTGCCGACCTGCTCGGGCGGGAACAGCGTGAAGCGGCGCCGGCCCGCGACGACGCACGCGACGTTGCACCACTCATCGACGTGGGTGGGCGTTGTCAGCGCGTTGCCGAGCCAGATGCGCGGCAGCACCGTCTCGTCGACGAGCGTGAGCCGGTTCTCGGTCGCGAAGCCGGGAACGCAGTCCCGGATCAGCGCGCTCTGCGCGGCGACCGCCGGCGGTCGCGGGAAGGCCGAGTAGCGCAGCACCTGCTCGGCGATGGCCGACAACGGCAGGCGGTTGCGGACGAAATTGAAGCCGTCCATCGCGTCGTTGTAGAAGATCTGGCCGTCGGCCTCGGGCGGCGTCATGACGCCGTCGACGGGTCCGCCGGTGTCGAACGAGCGCAGATACTCGACGAGCGCGGCGGGCGTGGCGGCGCGTGCCACGGCCGGCCAGCCGGCGACCTGGCCGCGCAGCACCGCCGGGTGGCCGCCGCCGACCACTTCGCGCCGGAAGGTGTCGGCGTCGAGTGCCGGGTATTCGCGGATCGCGGCGGTGGGCTCGGGCACTTCGGACTCCGGGTTGCGTGCCGCGAGGCGGTCGGTCACCACAGGTAGATCTGGAGCGATGCGCCGGCGCGTCGCGGCGGGATGGCCATCAGCGTCTCGCGGTGGTCGCGAAAGTGCACGACGCTGCGGTCGAGCAGGTCGTCGATCTCGGCCATATTGTAGCGAGCCTCCTGCGCGGACGGGGGCCGGAGGTCGCGGCGATCGGGGAAGATTCCCATCCCGGCCATGATCGCGTACCACGAGAATACCGGGTACCCCTTGCCGAGCGCCTGCTGACGGACGGCCGGTGCGATGCTGCGGCCGGCCATCCACAGCGTGAAGAGCTGCTTGAGCGCGTCGGAGATGTTGCGGTTCGTGGCATTGGCGCGCCAGTACTCCGTGTCGGTGCGGCTGTTCGTCTTGTAGTGGGTGACGATGTAGTCCCGCGTCCCCTCGAAGTGTTCGTTGACCCGCTGGTTGTACCGCTCGCGGGCCGCATCGCCGAGGTCACCCTGCTCGATGCACTCGACGAACGCCGTCGCCGTCTGCTGGATGAAGAGCAGCGCGGTCGCCTCGAGCGGCTCGATGAAGCCCTGCGACAGGCCGACCGCGAGGCAGTTGCGGTTCCAGTGCCGGGTCACGCGCCCGATCTTCATGCGCAGGTGCCGCGCGGGCGTATCCGACTCGAGCAGCCCGAGCCGTTCCCGGAGTTCCCGCTCCGCCTCGTCCGCCGAGCAAAACCGGGTGCTGTAGACGTAGCCGTTGCCGAAGCGGCTCGTCAGCGGGATCTGCCAGGCCCAGCCGTGCCGCATCGCCGTCGACACCGTCTCCGACGGGATCGGCCCGTCGATCGGCGACGGTATCGCGACGGCCGCATCGTTGAAGAGGTTCTCGGCGAAGCTGATGAACGGGGTCTTGAGCGCCTGGTCGATCAGCAGCCCAGCGAAGCCGGTGCAGTCGACGAAGAAGTCGGCCTCGAGCGCCTCGCCCTCCTTGGTCGCGAGCGATCCGATGGCGCCGCTCGGGTCGAGTGTCGCGTGCGTCACGTGGCGAACGAGGTGGCGGACGCCGCGGCCGAGCGCCTTCCGCTGCAGGAACTGGCCGAGCAGCGTCGCGTCGAAATGGTAACCGTGCCAGACGTCGAACGGGAAGTGATCGGCGTGCTTTGGCGACTTGCGGCCGGCCGCGAGCCGGCTGGCGATGAAGAAGCGGTCGGGATGCGCGTACACGTCCGCGCGGTTGATGCGCGCCTCGGCGTTGTGCACGAACTGCGTCATGGTCAGGTTGTCGAGCATCGACGCGAACGGATGGAAATATCGCTCGAAGCCGGGCTTCGTCGACCAGCCGTCGAAGGTGATGCCGCACTTGTAGGTGGCGTCGCACGCCGGCATCCACTCCGCCTCCTCGATGCCGAGGCTGTCGAAGAAGCCGCGCAGCCACGGCGTCGAGCCCTCGCCGACGCCGATGGTGGCGACGGCCGGC
The DNA here is from genome assembly GCA_037443765.1 of Gammaproteobacteria bacterium. Lineage (GTDB taxonomy): Bacteria > Pseudomonadota > Gammaproteobacteria > Steroidobacterales > Steroidobacteraceae > CAIKZZ01. The sequence goes on along the minus strand of JBBINS010000003.1, from coordinate 3,977 downwards.
GACTCGACGACGGTGATCTCGACGCCCCTCGCAATCAGCGTGCGCGCGAGGATCAGCGCCGTCATCCAGCCGGCGGTGCCGCCGCCGACGATGACGATGCGCCGCAGGCCGGGCGGAGCGGGCGCGGCGTCGCGCGCCGTACTGACGGTCGGTCGGTACGAATGGTTGAAGAGTGTCGCGGTCATCCCGGTCTCCCCCGTTCCGCCCGGCCGTCCCACGACCGGGCGGCTTCAGCCGCCGCCGAGCAGCGCGCGCAACGGCGCCGCCGTCTCCTCGACCGCGCCCGTGACCAGCACGTGCACCGCGCCTGGCGTCGGGCGCGCGACGCCGCGTGCGCCGAGACCGGTCAGTGCCGCCTCGTCCACCGCCCCGGGCCGTGCCACGGTCAGCAGCAGGCGCCCGGGCGCCGTCGCCAGCGTCAGCACGTTGCCACGGCCGCCGAGCGCTGCGAGCAGTGCATCCGGCGCGGGCCCGGCGACCCTCGCGGGCGACGGCGACCGGAGCGCGGTCCGGATCTCGCCCGCGACCTGGTCGGCGATCGGTCCGAGCACGACCTGCAGCCCCGTGGCCGACGGCCGCACCACGCCGCGGGCGCCGAGGCGCCGCAATGCCGCCTCGTCGACGGCCGAGCCGTCGACGACGACGAGCCTGAGTCGCGTCGTGCAGGCCTCCACCTCGGACAGGTTGGCGCCGCCGCCGAGCGCGGCGACGAACGCCGCGCCGCGGTCCCCGGCGCGCACCGGCTGCGATCCCGCGACGGCCTCCTCGTCCCGCTCCCGGCCGGGGGTCGCGAGGTCGAAACGCGCGATGCAGAAGCGGAACACGACGTAGTAGAGCGCCGAGTACGCGGCCCCGATCGGCAGCAGCAGCAGCGGCCGCTGCGCATGGCTGAAGTTCAACAGGTAGTCGAACAGGCCGGCGGAGAAGCTGAACCCGAGCCGCACGCCGAACAGATCCATGATCACCATCGCGAGCCCGGTCGCTACCGCGTGCACCGCATACAGGAGCGGCGCGAGGAACATGAACGTGAACTCGATCGGCTCCGTGACGCCCGTGAGGAACGACGTCAGCGCCAGCGACAGCAACAGACCCGCGACGCCCGCGCGCCGCTCGGGTCGTGCCGCGTGGTACATCGCGAGGCACGCCCCCGGGAGCCCGAACATCATCACCGGGAAGAAGCCGGACATGAACGCCCCCGCCGTCGGGTCGCCGGCGAAGAAGCGCTTCAGGTCGCCGGTCGCGCCGTGATAGTCGCCGACGATGAACCAGGCGAAGTTGTTGAGGATGTGGTGCAGGCCCGTGACGATCAGCACCCGGTTGAGGACGCCGTAGGCGAACAGGCCCAGCGAACCAGCACCCAGGATCGCCTGGCTGGTCGCGTCCATGCCGCGCTCGAGGACCGGCCAAGCCGTGCCGATGACCGCTGCGAGGCCGAGGCCGGCGAGGCCGGTCGCGATCGCGACGAAGCGCCGGCCGCCGAAGAAGCTGAGGTAGCTCGGCAGCTCGATGTTGCTGAAGCGGTTGTAGGCGATACCGCCGGTGATCCCGGACAGCAGCCCGACGGGGATGCTGAGCTTCGCGAGCTCGCGCGCCTTGAACGCCGACACCGCGAGCTCGCGGGCCGCGCCCTCGAGGCCGGCGGTGACGCCCGCGGGGATGGCCATCAGCGTCTCGATTCCGCGCGTCGTGACGACGACGCAGACGAGCGCGGCGAGGCCGGCCGCGCCGTGGTTCTCGCGCGCGAGGCCGACCGCGACGCCGACCGCGAACAGCAGGCCGAGGTTCGAGAAGATCGCGTCGCCGGCCGCGGCCATCGCCGCCCAGCCGAGGAGGTCGGGCTGGCCGAGTCGCAGCAGGAGGCCGGCGATCGGCAGCACCGCGATCGGCAGCATCAGCGCGCGACCGAGCTGCTGCATGCCGGAGAATCGTCCGTTCATCGTGGCCCCTCCGTTGCCGGCAACGACTGCGCCACCAGGGCGCGGATAGCGGCGGCCGACTCGAGCTCGATGCAGCGCGTCGCAAGCGCCGCGCAGTCCGCGATCGCGAGCGTGCGGATGAGGTGCTTCACGGCCGGTACCGCCGCCGGCACGACCGAGAGCTCCCTTACCCCGAGCCCGATCAGCAGCGGAACCGCCGCCGGGTCGGCCGCGACGCCGCCGCAGACCGCGACCACCCGCCCCGCCCCGGCGCCGGCGGCGGCCGCCACGGCGATGAGCTTCAGCACCGCCGGGTGCAGCGCATCGGTGCGCGCGGCGAGCTCCGGGTGGCCCCGGTCCATCGCGAGCGTGTACTGCGTCAGGTCGTTGCTGCCGATCGACAGGAAGTCGACCTCGCGCGCGACCCGCGCCGCCGTGAGCGCCGCGGCCGGCGTCTCGATCATCGCGCCGATCTGGACCGGCGCCCGGCTGCCGAGCCGCGCTCGCTCCTCGTCGACGATCGCGCGTACCTGCCGCAGCTCGCCGACGTCCGTGACCATCGGCAGCAGCAGCCGTACGACGCCGGCCGGAGCGACGCGAAGCGCCGCCCGCAGCTGGGTGCGCAGCAGGTCCGGGCGCCGCAGCGCGGTGCGGATCCCGCGCAGCCCGAGCGCCGGGTTGTCCTCGGCCGGCAGTGGCAGGTAGCGCAGCGGCTTGTCGCCGCCGACATCCATCAGCCGCAGCACGAGCGGCCGGCCGGCGAGCGCGTCCGCGACCGCCTGGTAGGCGGCGAGCTGCTCATCCTCGGCGGGGGCCGTGTCGCGGTCGATGAACAGGAACTCGGTCCGCAGCAGTCCGCAGCCCTCGGCGCCGTTCGCGACGGCGGCCGCGGCGTCGACGTCGCTGCCGACGTTGGCGTAGACCTCGACGCGCGTGCCGTCGGCGGCCCGGCAATCCCCGTGCGCGGCGGCCCGCTCCGACGTGCGTTCCGCCCGCCGTTCCGCGGCGCGCCGCTCGGCTGCGGCGACGAAGGCCGGCGGCGGCGACACGGTGAGGCGGCCTCGGTCGGCGTCGACGACCACCGTGGCGCCCTCGGCCACGGCCCCGGTCACGGCGCCGAGCCCGACCAGCATCGGCACGTCCATCGCCGCGGCCAGGATCGCGACGTGCGACGTGGCGCCCCCGCCGCCGAGGCAGATGGCCGCGAGGCGGTCGCGGTCGAGCGCCACGAGTTCCGACGGCAGCAGCTCGTCCGCGAACAGCACGGCCCGCTCCGGCAGCAGCAGGTTCAGCGGTCGCGCCTCGCCGGCCAGCGCGAGCAGCACGTGGGACTCGACGTCGAGCAGGTCGTCCGCCCGCTCACGCAGGCGCTCGTCGCCGAGCGCCTGCAGCGCGGCGATCGAGCGGCGGATCGCGGCGCGCCACGCGAAGCCGGCGCTCTTGCCGGCGGCGACCATTTCCTGGGCGGTCTCGTTCAGCACCGGGTCGTCGAGGAACTCGACGTGCGCCGCGACGATCTCCCGCCGGGTCGCGCCACCGACCTCGCCGACCCGCGTCAGCCGGGCGCGCACCGTCGCGCGGGCGCGCTCGAGTTCGCCGCTCTCGCGGGCGACGCCGGCGCCCGGCTCGGTGACCGCGATGTCGGCGCGCCCGATCCTCACCGCCACGCCCACCGCGTAGCCACCGACCGCCGTGACCCCGGGCAGCGATCCGTCGCCCCCGTCGTCCGGCGCGGGCCTCGGCCCCGCCTCGGCACCCGAGGCCTGCGCGACGCCGGCGGCGTGTCCGGCGGCGGCCTCGGCCCGCCGCGCCGCCTCGAGGGCGGCGGCGACGGCGTCGAGCGCCGCCTCGGCGTCGCGCCCCGTGGCGTGGAGCGCGATCTCGTCCTCGTGCCGCACGCCGAGCGACATGATCGCAACGACGCTGCGGATGCTGGCGCGTTTGCCGTGAGCCTCGATCGAGACCTGCGCCGCCAGTTCCCGGCCGCGCTGCGCGAGCAGCGCGGCAGGGCGAGCATGCAGTCCGTGCCGCAGCGGGACGCGCAGCACGCGCGCCTGCGTC
>JBBINS010000002.1:0-72385 GCA_037443765.1 Gammaproteobacteria bacterium | reverse complement strand
GAGCGCGATGCCGACAAACGTCCGCCGGACGTTGAACGAGAAGTCGCCGATACGCCGACCGGCTTCATCTTGCGCATCGGCCGTCCGTCCTTGCCCCAGCCGAAGCACTCCTCGATCCGCTTGCGGATCCGCTGGCTCGCCAGGTAACCACCGTGCCGTGCGGTCCGGCCGTCGATCGCCGAACCGCCGTCACGGCCATCATTCATCGCCACGTGCGGCGTCACTTGGCGCTCGCGGCAGTCGGCGACGAAGTCGGAAGTGTCGTAGGCCTTGTCCGCCGCCACCGTCCTCGCTTCCGCGGAAGGGTATCGATCGAGCATCGCGAGCGCCGCTTGGCGCTCCGCGTAGCCGCTCGCCCCCGTCACCTCGACGTCCACCGGCAACCCGGTCCGATGCTCCATCAGCACATGCCCCATGTAATAGAGCTTGGCCGGGTGGTTGTTCGCCTTGCGGTACAGCTTGGCCTCGGGATCGAGCGGCGATACGTGCGTCTCGTTGCTGCGCTTCTCACCGCGAAAGTCCACCGAAGGGTTGCGGCCCGGTCCCGGCGGCTCGTCCTTGCCGTCCCGCCGGCGCATGCTCTTCACCGCCGCCCACGACTCGATCAGCGTGCCGTCGACACTGAAGTGCTCGTTCGAAAGGAGCCGCGCCGCCTTGGCGTTCCGGACCACCCGGCGCAGCAGCTTCCTCGCCACCTTCGCCTCAATCAGCCGCTCCCGGTTCTTGGTAAACGTCGAGTGGTCCCACACCGCTTCGTCGACCGCCAGGCCCACGAACCAGCGAAACAGCAGGTTGTAGTCCAGCTGCTCGCACAGCAGCCGTTCGCTGCGGATCGAGTACAGAATCTGCAGCGTCAGCGCCCGCACCAGCCGCTCCGGCGCGATCGAGGCACGGCCCCCCTCGGCGTACACCCGGTCGAAGTCACGGCTCATGCTCCACAGCGCCTCATCCAGCAGCGCCCGTATCCCGCGCAGCGGGTGATCCGCTGGTATCCGCTCCTCGAGCGACACGTAACTGAATAGCCCGCTCCGCTGCACATCCGCTCCGCGCATCCGCATCGCTCCAAACGCCGCCGATACCGAACTGTGCACCATGTGCGGCGATTTTCAACACCCTGCTAATCCTCAGAAGCTAGGTTCTGTCGCGAAATTAACCTTTGGCGCCACGACGGTACCGCAGCGTCGAAGAGCGGCCTTGTGAATCGGCGGGCGCGCAAGGGTGTCGACGCCCAAGCGGCCAACAGCTTCAAGCGCGGCCTGCGCGCTCTGCCGATCATGATGCGGACTCGTCGACGAGCTGCTGTCGTCGATACGACCGAGGCGTACTGCCGGTCCAGGTGCGAAACGCCCGATGGAATGCGGACAGGTTCTCGAAGCCGACGTCCGCTGCAATCTGTGCCACAGGGTCCCGGGTCTTGACGAGACGCTCGATCGACAGATCGCGGCGCGCGCCGTCTTTGATTGCCCGATATGTCTGGCCCTCAAGTGCCAACCGGCGAGAGAGCGAGCGAGTGGACTGGCGGAGTGCGAGCCCCGTTTGTGCGAGGCTCGGGTCGTCGCGGATGCGAGCGACGACGAAGTGCCGCACCCGCTGTGCGAGGGAAGTATAGTCGAGAGCGACGAAGATCCAGTCGTCCGGCGCCTTGCGAACGAACTGCAGCAGTTCAGCCTTCGTTCTCCGGAACGGTCGCTGCGGCGGCGTCTCTGCGAACCGGATGAAGGTGTGCGGTTGGTCGAAGTCGACTCGCTCCGGAAAGAGCGCGGCGTATTCGCGGAAATCCCGCGGCTGCGGGAACATAAAGCCGACGGAGTCCACGGGGAGTTTCTCGCCGATGAGCCAGGACGCAGTACCGTGTACCAGTTTGACCATCAGTTCGTGCCCAAAGACGTTAATGCGTGGAGGCGACTGCCGACTAGAGAGGCGGATCGTCGCGATTCGCTCGTGGCGGAATAGGTCGAGGCGGTAGTCGTCGAGAAGCAGATTCCAGAATCGCGTGAAGCGGTAGAGAGCGACCAGCAGTGACGGCGCATCGAGCAGGTTGAGCCCGAGATACTTCAACGTGCCCGATCGGATGGGCCGCGACCACAGCCCCAGCATTTCGTCCTCCATCGCCAACGCCAGACAGCCATAAAGGCGCGTGAACTGTGCGCGTGTGACGCGGGTCGTAGCCACATTAAGCAGGGCCGGCGCGATGCCGGCGGTGCGCACTGCCTCGGTCAACTCGGCCGACGTGAGATGGCGCCGTGCACCGGCGAGCATCCGCTGAACGAACGCAGTTGGCACCGTGACTTGAAGGGTTGAGTTGGCTGGACCTGGCTTTCTGTCGCGCATGGCGGATTCTGCACATTAATTGGCGGTATTCGCAAACGCGAGCAACGGAAAGCCGTCTAAATTCGGACCTTGCATGATACGGCCGGTATTGAACTGGCGACAGTTGCAACAATTCGGTCACGAGGACGTGACGGTTCGTGTCGTGTGCCGACAACCTCGAGCGGTGCAACAACCTGGCGGCCGTCATCCTCCATTGACCGTAGGAGATCCATCGTGTTCGGAATTTCACCATCCGCCCGACTGCGACCCTCGCCGTTCTTCGAGGCGACGCGCGACGATGGAGTCACTGCCTTTACTATCTACAACCACATGCTGATGCCGACGAGCTTCGGGCATCCCGAGGCGGAGTACTGGCGCCTTATCAATAGCGTTTCGATGTGGGACGTCGCATGCGAACGGCAGGTTGAGCTGCGCGGCCCCGACGCTGGACGGCTCGCCCAGATCCTCGCTGCAAGGGACCTGTCGAAGGGGAAAGTCGGCCAGGGAAAGTATGTGCCCTTGTGCAACCATGCGGGCACGCTGATCAATGATCCAATCCTGCTGAAGCTCGCGGACGATCGATACTGGCTGTCGATCGCGGATTCGAATATCTGGTTCTGGGCGCGGGCCATCGCGGCGGAGCGCAAGCTCGCCGTCGAGGTCAGCGAGCCCGACGTATCGCCCCTCGCAATCCAGGGGCCGAAGGCCGAAAGCGTCGTGGCGGATCTCTTCGGCGACTGGGTGCGTGAGCTCAAATATTTCTGGTTCCGGGAGACGACTCTGGAGGGCATTCCGGTCGCGGTCGCGCGTTCAGGCTGGTCGAAGCAGGGCGGTTACGAGATCTACCTGATGGATGGGTCTCAGGGCACCCGGCTGTGGCAACTCGTCAAGGAAGCTGGCAGGTCAAGGAACATCGGCCCCGGCGCGCCCAATGTTTGCGAGCGCGTGGAGAGCGGCCTTCTGTCTTACGGTGGGGACACCGATGACCATACCAATCCATACGAGGTGCGACTGGGGAAATACGTCGACCTCGACGTTGCCGACGATGTGATCGGAATCCAGGCGTTGCGTCGGATCCACGCCAGCGGTGTGAGGCGGCATCAGCTCGGCGTCACGCTGGAAGGCGACGAGCCAACGGAGCTAGGCTTCCTGTGGCATGCGATCTATCGCGACGGGCAGAAGGTCGGCGAGTTGACGAACTGTGCCTGGTCATACCGACTGAAGAAAAACATCGGTTTTGCACTGATCGACATCGCAGTTCCAGCGGGTGACGCCGTCGAGGTCCTCAAAGACGGAAAGCCGGTGCGTGGGGTGCTCCGCGAGCTGCCGTTCCTGTAGGAGGATTCCGTTTCCTGTGCTCCTGTGGCTCAAATCTGCGTGGTCTTGATAGATAAGGGATGAATCGGATGTCTGAGTTAGTGACACTTGAGGTCAGAGGCCAGGTCTCAGTCCTGTCGCTGAACCGACCCGCGCAACGGAACGCGATCAGCGAGGAGCTGCTCGCGGCGCTCGATCTTGCGCTTGGCCGGCTGCCAGCCGCCACCCGAGCAATCGTGTTGCACGGTCAAGGACCGCATTTCTGCGCCGGGCTTGACCTCAAAGAACACCACGGGCTCGCGCGGTCGGCAGTCGATTTCATGCGCGTGTGCCAAGAGTGGCATCGTGTGTTCGATCGACTGCAGTATGGCGGAATTCCGGTGATCGCCGCCCTGCATGGTGCGGTCGTCGGTGGCGGACTTGAGTTGGCGGCTGCGACGCACGTGCGGATCGCGGACCCGACGACCTACTTTGCCTTACCGGAGGGCATCAAGGGGATTTTCACCGGCGGCGGCGCGACGGTTCGCGTCGCACGAATCATTACGCCAGGACGCATGGTCGAGATGATGCTGACCGGAAGGGTGCTTGACGCCGAGGCCGGACTCAGGCTTGGGCTTGCTCACGAAATCTGCGCGCCCGGAAAATCGCTTGAGACTGCGCTCGCGACGGCGGCGAAGATCGCGGACAACGCATCCTTGTCGAACTATGCCGTCGTGACGTCGATCAGCCGGATAGGCGACATGTCGGCGACCGATGGGATGTTCGCGGAGTCGCTGATGGCGGCGGTCGTGCAGACCGGCCCCGAAGTTCAGACTCGGCTCGGCACTTTCGTGGACAAGTCGCTGCCGAAAGTGGCGCCGCCCCTGCTGTGACGAAGTGCACGAGCACTGACCGCGACGATCTCCCGGGGCATTGTCAGGGTCGCCGAGCGGGACTGGATGCGGCGGCGGCGACGCGAAGTAGCGGAGGCGAACGGCGCCGGCTGTCAGCTCGCTGCGCGAAGGGACAGTAGGTTGCGGGCCGTAAGGCAATTCTGCAGCCTGACCGGCGCTTCCATGGCCTTGGTCGGCGCGCTTCTGGGGAGGCCGTCAATCGGGTATGCGGCCGCGAATTGCAGTCCTCGGGGAAGCATTGATACCTACGCAGCGACAAATTGATTTCAGAGGGCCCGTGATCTTGGCGCGGCTGGTCGTGGCGTTGAGTCTGCTCCCGGTGTTTGTCTATATCGAGGGCTGCAGCCGAAAGTGCGAGCGGCTGAGTTCTGCGGCCTCTACGTCACCTGACCGAACCTGGGTCGCTAGCGCCCATGCGGATGGTTGCGGCGGGGGATTCGGTACGGGATACATCAGCAATACGGTTGACCTCCGTCGGAGCAATGACTCCGGAGAGCCGATGACCGTTTTGGCGCCAGAGGGTCAGTGGGAACCGACCACGCTGGCCCAGCTTCGCTGGATCGACAGCACGAGACTCGAGATCCACGTGCCAAATCGCACGTGGCTTCCGCTCTATGTGGCCTCGTTTCAAGGGGTCGATGTCGAAGTGCGATATGACCACGACGATCTGGCCGACCGTGCAAGTTGGTTATCTTGGCGAAGCAGAATGAAAAGTGGGTAGCAGATACGGTGAAGAATGGGCACGCAGCTGCTCCGCAGCCAACACCGCCGCCTCAGCCACAACACTAGACCCGTTCATCTCCCTTTACAGGGGCGACTTTGGGTGCCCGTCGAAGGAATTTAATCAGATCCTTGGGTTTGGCCGATCCCGCGCGCTGCTGAAGAAACGCGCTAGCGGTACGCAGAGTTCCGACCTTCTCGGCCACCGCCGAAGCGATGAATTGATTCAACGATACCCCATCGATTTTGGCGAGTTCAGCAGCAGCTTCCTTGACTGAATTCGGCAGCTTCAGTGGGTATGTGCTCTTGCTCATTTTGCTAGCTCCTTGAGAAACGCGCCTGGAGTCAGGGTTCTGACACCGAAGCGTTCTGTTGCCGACTGAAAATCGCCGATGTTGTGGGTTACTAGTGCCTCTGCTCGCCCGTTCACTGCGGCCTCCAGCATCAACTCGTCAGCCGGATCGCGAAGTTGCGGGCGCCACAGGAAATTGAGTTCGACCGGTTCTGCTGCGCTGGCGAATGCCGAGAGGAATCCTTCGACATCCTCCGGACTCATGCCTGTTGCCAACCGTTGCTCTGATCGCAGCAGCACTGCCTCATACTCAAGGAATACAGCCGTTGTAACGAGAGGTATGCAACGCCGTTCGGCTACCGCGTACAGCACTCGGCTACCAGCTCCGAGCTGGCTCCGAAGTCCTGCCACCAAGACGGAGGTATCGAGTACTACGCGCATTGCGAAATATTATGTGACATCCTATAGGATGTCTACCGATTGAGCTTCTCAGACTGGAAATGCGGATGGTAGGTCTACCGGCGGAACGACTTTAACGTCTACTGGAATTCGACCGACCAATCTCCAGCGGCCGCATAACGCGCTGATTTACTTGGCCAAGCCATTCTAAGCGCCGACTATCATCAGCAATATCTGGCGAAGAATCCAATTGGGCACTGCGGGATTGGAGGGTGTGGGGTGCCCTTCAAAATCGCGGAGTTACCGGTGGGGGAGAAGGCGTAGCGGAAGCTATACCGAGAATTCCGTCAAGAAATCCGCTGGTTAGCGGCGTCCTCAGACAAGACCCCGCCTGGTTCTGCAGAAAAATCCAGAGCGTGATCGGCGCTGACGTCTACCGGAAGTCTATCGTCGACCGCGGCTCAGGATAATCTGCGGCGAAGAATGGGCGGGGTGCAAACCAGCCGCTTCCGACTCGTTGCTGCCGGTCACGGGTGACGATTTTGGCGCTACTTCGTCGTGTCGTTCGGATCTGACCGGCCGACCGCGGCAGCGTCAAGCGCCTGCAAGAGTCTCCAGCGAACAAGGCCAAACCCATGCGGGTTGCTCGTGGCCGAGTTGATGGCAATGACGACATCGTCCTTGGGATAAATGGTGATCGACTGACCGTAGGCGCCCTGGGCCTCGTACCCTCCGTCCTGGCGCACCCACCAAAACCAACCTATGCCGGAACCCTCATCAGTTGCAGGCCATACCGGCGTTTGGGCTTTGTCGATCCACCCCGCCGGCAGCACGGTGCCCGCGGGCCCAGAATCGCCTTTCGCGATCAACAGGCCAAAACGCGCGTAGTCCCGCAGGGTGATGCGCAGACGCCGTTCGGCCTGACGAGCTTCGACTGTCTTGTATGGAGACCCTGGCGTAGGCCAGGGTCTTCGCTTTTTGGCAGCCGGCAATCGCAGCTGCCTCAAGTCCGCGCAAGCCGGAGACTCGGGCACGGGCGATCGTTGCGGGCCCGCACTACGGCCGCAGGACAGTCCGGCGCGGCGGTTCATTCGACGTCGCGAGCGGCGGCCTCGATGACCCGGGCGACGGCCCGGGGGTGGGAGATGAGGACGGCGTGACTCGCCTGCACGGCCGTCACCTTTGACCGGGCGCGCTCGGCCATCCGCCGCGCAACTGCGGGGTCCAGCGCACGGTCCTCGGTTGCGATGATCGCGTAGCTCGGCTTGTCGCGCCAGGCGGCGGCGGGCAGCTTGGCGCTGAAGGCGGCGCCGGCCACCGGCATCTGCGAGCGCGCCATGAACTCGGCCCTCGCTCTCGGCAGGTCGGCGCCAAAGTCGGCGGCGAACCTGGCGGGATCGAGGAACACGAAGCCGTCCTTGGTCGGCTTCAGATCATGGCTCGCCGGCGGCATGGGGGGAGCCACCTCGCCGCTGGACTCCCCGACGTCGGGTTGCAGAGCGGCCACGTAGACCAGCGCCTTCACCTTGGGGTCGACGCCGGCGACGGTGATGATCGAGCCGCCGTAGCTGTGGCCGACAAGGATTATCGGGCCGTCCTCTTGGTCGAGGACGCGCTTAGTTGCAGCCACGTCCTCGTCGAGCCCGGTGAGCGGCTGCTGCACGATTCGGACGCGATATCCGTCCCTCGTCAGGACGTCGTAGACGCCCTTCCAACTCGACCCGTCGATGAGAGCGCCGTGAACGAGGACGATCGTCGCGGCCGGCGACGGCGACGACGTCGGCTGCGCGTTCACGCCGGCAGCAACGGTCAGTGCCGTCAGCGCCCCAAGAAGCCTCGGAATCGTCGCCATGCCAGCCTCCTTTGTCGACGTCGCTCGCTCGGCGTGCCATCCAACGGTGATATCGGTCCGACAACCCATCCCTACAGGACGACGGAGCCGGTCTCTAACAGGGATTTCAGGTTGGAGAGGATCTTCGGCCACCCGCCGGACACCGCCGCGATCAGCTTCGACGGATCGCACTCGATGGAGTGGGTGATGGAAAGCTTGACCGCCGCTCCGCTTCGCTCCAGTTCCATCGTGCACAGCGACTCGCCTTCGGCCGCGAGTTCGGGTCTCTTCTGGTGCCGCCAGCGGATCACGAGGCGCCGCGGGGGGTCGGCCTCCACGATCTCGCCGGCATCGAGGATCTGGCCGTCGGCGGACACCATCCTCCACGCCGATCCCGCCGTCCACTGGCTTTGGCAGTGCACGCCGAACCAGTACTGCTTCATGAATTCCGAGTCGTCGGTCAGTGCCGACCACAACTTCTCGGGCGTCGTGCGGATGTACGTGACGTAGACGAAGGTCGATCTAGCCATTGCCTTTCTCCAGACGTCGTTTCAGATCCGAGAGCGCCTTGAGGCGCGGCTTTTCGAACTTGGCAATCCAGCGCTCGTAGATTTCCTGCAGCGGTACTGGATTGAGGAAGTGCAGCTTCTCGCGGCCGCGCCGTACCGTGGTCACCAGGTTCGACGCTTCCAGCAGTTCGAGGTGCTGCGTCACGCCCTGCCGCGTCATGTCCAGGTGTTCGCACAGCTCGCGGAGCGTGCGCCCGTCATTCGCGTGCAGCAGATCCAGCAGCTTGCGGCGGCTCGGATCGCCCAGGGCCTTGAACAGCAAGTCGGTGTCGCGGCGCTCCGCCATGGCCTATACGCAAGTGAGTACTTGCCGAAATAATATGCAAGCGCGGACTTGCCTGTCAAGTCATGGGTGCCGACGGCGGCAGCGGCCGGGGCGAAGTGGGCGACACTCGCTCGGACACCGCCGGCCGGCGGCTGGATCGGCGCCCGGATCGGCCGGGCCGCTTCCGGTTCCCCGCGCGGATGCAGCCGGCGCCGCAGCTCCGGTTCGCGACACCGCGTCGGCGCCGCGTACCGCCCCTGCGACCGCGGAACGGCAGAGCTGGGGATCCGCGAAGCGCCCGTCGCGTGAGCGGCGCTGAATGCTGCATTTCGCGCAACGGCGGGGTGCCTCCGTGGGGCGGAGTTCGTGAGATAGTGTTGCCCGTCGCGGCCACGGCGCATTTTCGAGCCCGTGAGGTCGGCAGGGGAACCGATGAGCACTTCGAATCGGCATGCGGCGATGGTCGACCGGCGCCGATTGGCCGCACTGCGACTTTCCGAGGACCGCCAATTCGCGCAACGGACGACCCGTTCCCGCTCCCTCCGGCAGCGGGCAAGTGTGCATCTGCCTCTGGGCGTGCCGATGTCCTGGATGTCGGGCCTCTACCGGACGCCGCCGATCTATATCGCGGCCGGAAGCGGCGCGCGCTTCACCGACGTGGATGGCAACGACTACCTCGACTTCAACCTGTGCGATCTCAGCATGACGATCGGCTATGGCAACGAGGCCGTGGCGGACGCTCTCGCTGCGCAGGCGAGGCGGGGTGCCCATTTTCTGCTGCCGACGGAAGACGCGATCGCCGTGAGCGAGATCCTTGCCGAGCGGATGGGGCTGCCGTTCTGGCAATTCACGCTTTCGGCCTCGGGATCCAATACGGAGGTCATCCGGATCGGCGGTTCATGACCAAGCGACCGCGCATCGTGATCTTCGGGGGGCACTACCACGGGCATATCGAGGAGACGCTCGTCCGCGAGGAGGACGGAAGGAGCGTGCCGGACACGGCGGGCCTGTCGCCCGGGTCGGCAGCGCACACGACGATCCTGCCGTTCAACGACCTCGACGCTCTCGAGCGGGCCCTGTCGGCGGCCGACGTCGCGCTCGTGCTGACCGAACCCGTGATGACGAACGGCAACCTGATCATGCCCGACCAGGGCTTCCATCGCGGGGTCCGGGAATTGACGCGGCGATACTGCTCGATGCTCTGCATCGATGAGGCGCACACGTTCCAGTTTGCGTTTGGCGGTCTCAGCCGCGCATGGCATCTGGCGCCCGACTTCGCTGTGCTGGGGAAAGGCCTCGGCAGCGGAGTGTCGTTCGCCTCTACGGGATGCGCGACGAGGTCGCGGACTGCTTTGCCAAGCACCTCGACGTGGATATCGGCCCGCGAGGCATCGCCACCGGCGGCACCACGTACGGAAGCGCGCTCGCGACGGCGGTCGCGCGGGTGGTTCTCGAGGAGGTCATGATCGCCGATGCCTACGAGCGTGTCCGCTCGCTCGGGGCGGCGCTGGCGGATGGTCTGGACGCCGCCTTTGTCCGACGCCAATTGCCGTGGAAGGCGTTCAGGTGCGGTCCCCGCTCCGGGTATTGCCTCGAGCCGCAACTGCCGCGGACCGGAACGGACGGCTTTCGCTCACTAGACTACGAGATCATCGACGCGCGGCGCGTGTTCATGGCGAACCACGGAATATGGGATGCCGTCGCCGCAGCCGGGCCGCAGGCCTCGATCGCGCACACGGATGGCGATATCGCGACCTACCTGGCGGCGGCGGGGGACTTTCTGGATCGGATCGTCGAGCAGTAGCCGTCGCGGCGCTGCGCGCCGCAGCCGGTCGCCGTGGCGGCAATGGCATGGCGGTCGTCCATCGCCGGCCACGGCGCCTCGGCCCCACGGGATAGCGGCGAATCCTGCCGGGAGCCAATCCGCCGATCGACTGCGCAACGGGCGTCGCCGGCGCCCGCGGGCCTATTCGTAGCGGAGCGCGTCGATTGGATTGAGGTCGGCCGCTTTGCGCGCGGGATAGTAGCCGAAGAATATTCCCACTGCCGCCGAGAACGCGAAGCCGCCGAGGGCTGCGGCGAGCGATACCTGCGTTGGCCAGTGCGAAAGCTTGGAGACGACGAACGATACCAGCAGTCCGAACAGGATTCCGGCCACGCCGCCCGTCACGCTCAGCAGCACCGACTCGGCGAGGAACTGGAGCAGCACCTGCAGGCGATGTGCTCCGATCGCCATGCGGATGCCGATCTCCCTTGTCCTCTCCGTGACCGACACGAGCAGGATGTTCATGATGCCGATGCCGCCGACCAGCAGCGAGATCGACGCAACCATCGCGAGCAGCGCGGCCATGACCCGGCTGCTGCCCTCCTGGGCCTGCGCGATCTGACTGAGGTTGCGCACGCTGAAATCGTCCAGTTGCCCGCTGCGAATGTGGTGGCGACGCGCCAGCGTCGCGCGAACCTGATTGATCGCAGTGATCACCAGATCGGCGCGCTCGGCCTGGACGTAGATGCTGTTGACGTAGCCGGTCATTCGCGGGCTGATCCCCAGCGGGTTTGCCGCCACGGGATAGTTGGCGCTGACGAGGTTCTGGGCGGTTTGCGGCGCCGCCACACCAAGCACCTTGCGCTCGGCCGTCGTGAACGGAATCATGACCACGTCGTCCTGATCCTGCCCGAAGCCCGTTTGCCCCTTGGCAGCGAGGAGCGCGATGACCCGCATCGGGACGCCTTTGATCAGGATCGTCGCGCCGACGGGATCCTCGCCCGCCGGGAACAGGTTCTGATGCACCGTCGCGCCGATCAGGCAGACGACTTCGGCCGCGTCGTTCTGTTGCTCGGTCATCGCGTCGCCGCGCGCGATGTGCCAGCTGACGATGTCCAGGTAACTGGGCGTCACGCCCTGAATCGCGGTGCTCCAGTTCCGGTCGCCGTACTCGACCTGGCCGGCCTGGCGAGTCAGGTAGCTGACCCGTTGGACGGCAGGGTCTTCGCGCAGGATCGCATTCGCGTCGACCACGGTCAGCGTCGAGGCACTGCCCGCGCCGGCGCGGACGCCGCCGGTGGTCGTGGCGCCCGGCTGAACCACGACCATATTCGTCCCCAGGCTTTCGAGTTGCTTGCGGACCGCGGCGCTTGCGCCGTCGCCGATGGCCACCATCGCGATGAGCGCGGCCACGCCGATGAAGACACCGAGCATCGTCAGCGCCGACCGGAGCTTGTTGCGGGCCAAGGCCTGCAGCGACGCGGACATGATCATCGACAGGAACGCGGCGCGAACCCCGTTCGCGCCGTCGGGAGCGGAGTCGGGAGCGGCGTCGCGGACCGCGGCCGCAGCGGCCGTCGGGACGGCGCCCGCATCGGCCCGGTCCGCGGTCGCGACGGCCGTCTGGCGTTCGTCGGAAATGATCCGTCCGTCGCGCATCACGAGGACCCGGTCCGCGTACGCCGCGATGTCGGGCTCGTGCGTGACCACGATCACCGTGACGCTCTGCTCGCGATTCAGCCGGCGAATGATCTCCATGATCTCGTGGGACGTGCGCGAGTCGAGGTTTCCCGTCGGCTCATCGGCGAGCAGAACGGCGGGATGGTTGATCAGCGCACGCGCCAGCGCAATGCGTTGCTGCTGCCCCCCCGACAGCTGGTTCGGCGTGTTGCGCGCTCGGTCCGCCAGACCGACGCGGGCGAGCATGGCGCGTCCGCGCTCGAGGCGCTCGGTCGAAGTGAGCGCCGCCGCCGCCCCGTACAGCAGCGGCAGGACGACATTCTCGAGCGCGCTCGTGCGGGCGAGCAGATTGAAGCTCTGAAACACGAAGCCGATACGCGTGCTGCGGATGTCGGCCAGTTCCGGCTCCGACAGCCGGGCGACGTCGCGGCCTTCGAAGAAGAACTGTCCGCTCGTCGGCCGGTCGAGGCAGCCGACGATGTTCATCATCGTCGACTTCCCCGACCCGGACGAGCCCATGATGGCGAGGAACTCGCCGCGATCGACCGAGACGCTGACGGCCTGCACGGCGTGCACCGCGGTGTCCCCGAGCTGGAACGTTCGGGTCAGCTCGCTGAGACGGACAACGGGGTCGGTCATGGCGGCCGGCCTCCTACAGCCTCGGCGGTGGGCTCGAGGACGCGCGGGGCGCTGCGGCGGAAGTCTCCGATGTGACGACCAGATCTCCGGGCCTGAGGTCGCCGGCCACGATTTCGGCGAACGCGTCGCCGACGAGTCCTACGGTGACGGCGACCGGGACCAGCTTGCCGGCGCGCGTCACCCAGATCAGCCGCTCGGGCGGCCCGGCGGTCTTGGCGAGTCCCGGTCGGGAGGCCGCCGACGGCGCGAACCGCAGCGCCTGCGATGGGACTCGGAGCACGTTCGGCGACTGCGCGGTGACGATGCGGGCAGTGGCCGTCATTCCGGGCTTGAGCAGCAGATCGGGATTGTCGACCGTGATTACGGCGTCGTAGGTGATCACGTTCTGCACGCTGACGGGTGCCTGTCGAACCTGCGTCACGCGCCCCTGGAACGTCAGCTTCGGGAACGCGTCGACGGTGAACGTCGCGGTCGCGCCGACCGTGGCGCCGGCGATGTCCGACTCGCTGACGTTGGTGTCGACCTGCATCTTCGTCAGATCGGTGGCAATGAGAAAGAGAGTTGGCGTCTGGAAGCTCGCGGCGACGGTCTGTCCGGCGGTGACGCTGCGCGACACCACGGTGCCGTCAACCGGCGAGACGATGTCGGTGTATTCGAGATTGATCCGCGCGGCCCTGAGCGCCGCGGCCTTCTGTGCGATCTGGGCGGTGTCGAGCCCGACGACAGCGACGGCCTGCTGGTAGGCATTGAGCGCCGCGTCCACGGCATCGTGCGACGTCGAGTCCTGGCTGTAGAGGAGATCGGCACGCTCGTGGCTGACCTTCGCATAGGCGACGTTGGCCTGGTCCTTGACGAGTTGGGCCTTGGCAACGTCGAGGTCTGCCTGATCCTCGTCCACGATGACTTGATACGGCTTCGGGTCGATCTTGGCGCACCGCTGCCCTTTGTGGACCCGGGTGTTGTAATCGCAGCTGAGGGTCTCGATGGTCCCGGACACGTAGGTACCCACGGAGACGATCACCACCGGATTGACGGAGCCGCTGGCGGTGATCGTCGTGGTGACGTCCCCCCGCGTGGCCGCCGCCGCCTCGTAACTCGGTGCGGCGGCACGGTTCGCGAGCCAGTACGTGCCGCCGCCGACGACGACCGCGGTTCCGGCCGCCAAGAGCACGATCAGTTTCCAACGAAGCGGGCGGTCCATGGTGCGTCGCCGATGAGATCGGATGAATTCACAAGGCCACCCATCCCGAATAGTCCCGCGCACCGATGGCGGCAATCCGTGCTTGTCGAAGCCCCGGACGCGGCGGGCTTGCCACCGCCAGCGGACCGTTCGGTGCAGCGGGATCCCGGTGCGGCCGGTCGCCGGGGTGCGCTCGGAGTGCCGTGGACGGCGCGTTCCGGCGGTCCGGGCGCGCCCCAGGGGCCGGCAGCGGTCGCGCGCGCGGCCGATCGCTGGGCGCGTCAGCGGCGTGGGTGTGGCGGCGCGTCGTGTTCGCGGGTACTAGCGACCGCCGGCGACGTCCAGGATCGCCCCGGTGACATACGACGCGTCGTTCCCAAGGAGCCAGACGATGGCTTCGGCGACCTCGTCCGCCGTCCCGGGGCGGCCGAGTGGAGTTGCGGAGCCGAGACGCTGCGCCCGGTCGGGTTGGCCACCGCTCGCGTGGATGTCGGTCACGATGAGCCCGGGACGGACGGCATTGACCCGGACGCCCTGCGGCCCGAGTTCCTTGCTGAGGCCGATCGTCAGCGTGTCGAGGGCCCCCTTGGACGCCGCATAGTCGACGTACTCGAAGGGGGACCCGAGGCGCGACGCGGCGGACGACACGAGCACGATCGATCCGCCGCGGCCACCGCGGTCGCTCGGCAAGCGCCGCGCACATTCGCGCGCGCAGAGGTACGCGCCATACACGTTGACCTCGAGCATTCGCCGCAGGCGCTCGGCCGTCATGTCCGCGAGCGGGAGGGACGGAGCGACGATTCCTGCATTGATCACGACGCCGTCGAGCTGCCCGAGTGACGCCTCCGCATCGTCGAAAGCCCGAATGACGTCCGATTCCGCGGCCACGTCGCCCTTTATCGTCACCGCGCGGCCGCCCGACGCCGCGACCGCCGCAGCCGCCTCGCGCGCGGCCTCTTCGTCACGACGAAAGCTGATCGCGACAGCCCAGCCGCGCGCGCCGCAGAGACGCGCCGTCGCGCGACCGATGCCGCGGCTGCCGCCGGTGATCAGGATGTTCCGCATGTGGGCCGCACTCCGCAGACCTGTGTCGCCCGGCCGGAATGGCCGCCGCGCGACGGTCGACGGGCGGTGTGCCCTGCCGATCCGTCCCACGTGGATCGCAGATACTACGCGGACCGAATGCTCGGCCGTGAGCGGGGGCTCGTCCGCGCCCCGACGCGACGGCTCCCGAAGCGTGTCGCCGTCGCGTTGCGCGGCGCCGCATGGGAGTCACCCGTTCGAAACAACACCCCGGAATCCGCGAACCGACGTGGGCGACATTCCGCCGGTGCCGGTCGCGTGCCGGCTGTGACGGCGATCCAGGGCGCCGGAACGTCGCGGATCCACGGGCCGGCGTCGCGATCCCGGCGGAGGGCAGCCTTGCTCGGCGCGATTCCGACGTCTGCGGTCACGCGGCCGTCACGCGCAAGGTCTCGCGGTCCCATGCCGGCAGCGCCGATCGCTTCGGCGCCTGTGCGGCGTCCGGAATCGGGATCGTCGGGGCGGTTGCGCGGGATGCGCGGACTCCCGGCACGCGACACCCTCTCGCGGCCGGCTGGCCGCGGCCGTGATAGGGTGCGGGCGAGGGGCGGGCAATGTGGCAGCGAATTGTGTTCTACGGGGCAGTGCTCGCGGCGGGGACGCTCGCGCTGCAATGGCTCGACTACCAGCGTCTGGCACGGTCGCATTCGGCCGACATCTACGTCGCGGTGGTCGCGGTCGCCTTTCTCGTCGTCGGCGTCTTCATCGGCACGCGGGTCATCGGCGCCCCACCGCCGGGGCCGGAAACCCTCGACGGCAACCCGAAGGCGCGGGCCGCCCTCGGCATCAGTTCGGCGGAGTTCGCGGTTCTGCCGGAGATTGCCGCCGGCCGCTCGAACAAGGAGATCGCCGCGCGGCTCGAGGTCTCGCCGAATACGATCAAGACCCACGTCGCACGGTTGTTCGGCAAGCTCGGGGCGAAGCGGCGCACCGATGCGATCAACAAGGCGCGCGGGCTGGGGATCTTGCCCTGACGGGCACCCGTGAGGGTGATTTCACGAAAATCACCCTATTGGATGGTTGCCAAGGCCGACCCCGTCGGGACCAATGGCCGCCCAGGCTGTGGAAGGGGGGCTCAATGCTTCGCAAGATCCTGTCCTATGGCGCGATCGCGGGCCTGATCGCCGGAGTACCGCTATTTGGGCTGACTGTCGCGATGAACGGCCATCCGCCGTTGAAGTACGGCGTGGCGCTCGGCTACCTGACGATGCTGATCGCGCTCAGTTCGGTCTTCGCAGCGATCAAGCGACGTCGCGACGTCGACCTCGGCGGGGTGATCCGGTTCTGGCCCGCCGTCGGCCTCGGGCTCGGCATCAGCGTCGTCGCCGGCATCCT
This sequence comes from Gammaproteobacteria bacterium, assembly GCA_037443765.1. Taxonomy (GTDB): domain Bacteria; phylum Pseudomonadota; class Gammaproteobacteria; order Steroidobacterales; family Steroidobacteraceae; genus CAIKZZ01. The sequence goes on along the minus strand of JBBINS010000002.1, from coordinate 56,107 downwards.
GTACGTCCTGGCCTGGGAGGCGGCGGTCGCGGTCACGCACGTCGATTTCGCCGCGGGTTACGCCAAGGCGATGATCGAGCAGCAACAGGCCAAGGGTGTCACGGGCGCGGCGCTCGCGCGGTTCACGGCAGAGATGGAACGGTTCGAGAGCGAATACGCGAATCCTCTCGACCGCCTGCCGATGGCCTTCGCGGAGATTTTCCCGGTCGGAGGGCTGGTATCCGTGGTGTCCGCGGGTCTGCTGCGAAACAGCCGATTCCTGCCCGCGCGGCGGGGTTGACGGGGTCGGTCCGCGGACCGGGATCCCCGTCCGCGGGCGCGGCGACCGGAGCGCCGGATGCGGTACCTCAGTATCGTTCGATTCGGACGACCCGGCTGGCGGCGCGGCCGGGATCGCTCGCTCCGGCAAAGGACGCGGCAACAGTGCACAATCGGCCGCGAGATCGGCTATGCGGGGGGGTGGTATGGAAGCGACGCTCAACGGCGACGTGGCACTTCGATCCGGTGTCCGGCGCTTCCACCTGTGGATGGCGGTGGTTTTCGTGCTGATCGCATTCGGTGGCTTCACGCCGACCTACTGGGTGCCGGTGGCACAGGGGGCCTTCCGCTCGCCGCCGATCACACACATCCACGGTTTCCTGCTGTTCGGCTGGACGCTCTTCTATCTCGCCCAGACCGCCTGGGTGGCGGCCGGGCGGGTGCCGGCCCATCGCGCGTGGGGTCTGGCGGGGATTTCGCTGTTCACGCTCACGATCTGCTCGATCGTCGTGCTGAAGATCACCATGCTCCGGCTCGATGATGCGCGTGGCCTCGGCGACGCGGCGCGGCGCTTCTCCGCGGTCGCCCTCTGCACGCTGCCGACGATGGTCGGGGTCTTCGCACTCGCGATCGCGAACGTTCGCAGGCCGGAAGTGCACAAACGGCTGATGTACGTGCTGATGTCGGGCCTGATGATCCCCGCACTCGCGCGCGTCTTTGTCACGTTTCTCGCGCCGCCCGGCGCGATGGCGGCGGGGCCGCCGCCACCGTTCGTGGTGATCCCGCCGACGATCGTCGCCGCGCTGCTCGTGGTGATCGCGATCGTGTACGACTGGCGCACCATCGGGCGGCCACACAAGGCCTATGTCTATGGCGGACTGGTGGTCATTGTCACCAACGTGGCAGCCGTCCTCGTGTCGGGCACCGGCGCGTGGATGGACGTCGCCCGCTTCCTGCAGGACCTCGGGGGCTGAGGTGTTCCGCGGTCGGTGCGATCCAGCGCTGGGCGGGGATTCGCGGCCGCCGAGGGACATCGACGGCGCCCGGACCGTCTGAGCGGCCGGTGACCCGCAGCAGCGCGCGATGCCAGAGTCGCTCGTCGGCGGCCCGCTGGATCGTCCTGGTGGCGTGCGGCGCCGCACAGGCGTCCCCGCCGCCGATGCCTGCGCGCGGTGACGTGACGCTGGCCAGCCTGACCGTGCCCGTGGCCGCGGAAGACAACCGCGCGGTCGTCTTCACGAACAAGCGCTCCGCCTACTATTACACGCAGACGCACCGCAATACGCACGTCGAGCACGCCGCCTTCCGCGGCTTCCACATCGCCGGGCGCGGCATCTTCAGTGAATACCGTCTGAGCGTGAACGGGACCGCACTCGACCCATCCACGGCCCGCGCCGCGGTCTCGCCCGATGCACTGGTCCGGGCGTATCCGAACGGCACGACGGAGATGCTGCGCCTCTTCGACGACCGCGACCTCGTCGAGGTCGCGGTCATCGGTGTGGCCGGCGCCGTCCGCCTCGAACTCGTCGGCGACCAGATCCGCAGCGAGGGCAGCCGGAATGGCGTCGACTGGTACGTGGCCGGCTCCACCGCGCCGCCTCGGCGCGTGGATCACGTCGCAGTGGGCGTGCACCGCCAGCGGTTCCTGATTGCCGTCGCGTCGAGCCGCGGCGCGGCGGCGGCGTTACTCGCCGCCGGCTTCCGCGACGCCGAGCAGTGGCAGTCCGAGCGACGGAGCCGGCTCGCGCATCTCCTCAACGGCGAGCATTTCCTGGCGACCGACGATCCGGTCCGGACTGCGGCGCTGCGCTGGATCACGCTCTCGACGGACGCGCTCGTCACGCGCCAGCGCGGCGCCGGCATCTACGCCGGCCTGCCGTGGTTCGACGAGTACTGGGGCCGGGACACGTTCGTCTCGCTGGCGGGGGCTGCGCTTGCGACCGGGCACTTCGAGACCGCGCGACAGATCCTGAAGTCGTTCGCACGGTTCCAGGATCTGGATCCGGCGTCGGTGTTCTATGGCCGCGTGCCGAACATCGTCAAGGCCGACAGCCTCGACTACCACACGACCGACGGCACGCCGCGCTTCGTCATCGCGTTGCGGGACTACGTCCGGTATTCGGGCGACCGCGCGATTATCGGGGATCTCTACCGGAACGTCGCGGCCAGCATCGAGGGTGCGCTCGTCCATTGGACGGACGCGTCCGGGTACCTCGTCCATTGCGACAACGAGACCTGGATGGACGCCCGGCGCAGCTCAGACCTCGCTTCCTACTCGCCGCGCGGCACGCGCGGCAACGACGTCCAGGCGCTCTGGTACGAGCAGCTGCGGGCCGGCGCCGATTTCGCGACGGCGACGGGGAACGACGCGGCGGCGCGGCGCTGGTCGGCCGCTGCCGACCGGCTCCGCGACGCGTTCGCCCGCGATTTTGTCGACGCCACGGGCGCCCGGATCGCGGATCGCCTGATGGCCGACGGCCGGCCCGACTACACGTTGCGTCCGAACCTGCTGTTCGCGCTGCCGCTGCTGCGGGAGGAGTCCGTATCGGCCGCGGCGCTCCGCCAGTGCTGGGAGTCGCTCGTGTTTCCCTGGGGTGTCGCGACGCTCGACCCGCGCGACCCGAACTTCCACCGCTATCACCTCGCGCCCGGGAGCTACCCGAAGGACGCGGCCTACCACAACGGCACGGTGTGGCCGTGGCTCGACGGCATCGCGATCGAGCGGATGGTCGAGGCCGGCCAGATCGAGCTCGCGTGGCCGCTGTTCGACCAGCTGAACGCGATGGCGCTCGCGCGCGGCGTGGTCGGCGGCCTGCCGGAGACGTCCGATGCCTACCCGCACCCCGGGGAGCGGTGGCCGCGACTGACCGGGACGTTCCTGCAGGCCTGGTCGAACGCCGAGCACCTACGGGTCTGGTACCAGGTCGTCCTGGGTGTTCGCCCGGATCTCGTCCGCGGCGAGATCCTGCTCGCGCCGCGATTGCCGGCGGCGCTCGGAGCAGTCGACTTCTCGGTGCGCGTCGGCGCCGGGTCGCTGCGGGGCGTATACGATCGGACGGCCGGGCACCGCCGCTACGTCTACCGACTGGCGCGACAAGCCGCGACGCTCACCCTCGACCTGCCGCCGTTCCCGGTGCGGCGGTTCGCGGTGGCGGCGGACGATACGCTGATCGCGGAGGTCGGCGACGACGGGCTCGATGTCCGCGTGCTGACGTCTGCCGGCGTACCGAGGCTGGCGACGCGGCTCGCGGCTGCACCGGAGCGGCGGCGCGCCACGGACCGTGACGACGCGGCGTTTCGCGGCGCGCGCTTCGCGGTGCCGCTCGCAGGCGACCGTTCGCCGTGAGCGCCCGACGCGTCGCGCCGGCGGGGCCTCGGCTCCCCGGCGGGCATCGGCGAGTGGCGCGGCGGCGCGTCGAACAGACCCCGCGCCAAAGCTGGTGCGCACCGTAGCTCACGAGCGGTCGCTCCTTCGCGGCCGTGGTCCAGTGCAAGTTCGCGGCGCAATTGATCGCCAACCGCTCCCGATTCTGCGCCTGACCGAACAGGCGGGCGGCGGCGCATCCGGCCGCCGCCGCATCGAGTGCCTGCGGCTCGTTGCGGTGTTCGAGGTGTTCGAGGCCGCTCGCCGCGGCAACGAGCGCGGTCTGCACCCGCCGCAGGTTGTCCTGCGCGGATGTCCCGGAACGACCCGAAGTAGTCCACCTCGACCGGCTTGCCGTCGATCTCGGCGGGCGTCTACCGAGCGCGGCGCACGATCCGCGAGAGGACCCCGAAGACGAGGTCGGCGCCGTGGCCGGGCCCGTTCGCGTACACGATCTGCGGATCGCGGGCGAGGCCGTTGCGGCCGATCCGCACGCGTGCCACCGCGAGCACATCGTCGTACGCGTCCGTCGCAGCGGGCTGCGTGGCGACGATCTGCACCGGCCGCCGCCGTCCCGCGCAGCGGGCGCCCGAGCGGCCATCCGGCAGCACCTTGGCGAGCAGGGCGCTCGCGATCGCCGGAAGGGTCGAACGGGCTCTAGCGGTGCGGCTTAGGGTCGTTGAGCGGGTACGTCGTCGCACCGCCGGACTCTAAACCACGCGCGTCCGGCGCCGCTTGCTGCGCCGCAGCGGCAGGCGATCCGGCCGCCGCCGTCGGGGAGCGCGCCGCCGGAGCAACGCCATCGCCGCCGCTCGGCAACCGACGGAGCGCGTCAAGCAGCCGTTGCGCGCTCGGCGGCGGCGCGGGGGCGGTCGGCGCCAGGATGTCCGAGGCCAGCACGCCCGGTCGCTGGTAGTACGCCGCGTTCGCCGAATGGTCGATCGCGAGCACGGTTCCGTCGATGGCGACGCCGGCGAACAGTCCCTTGGACTGCGAATACGAGTACACCTCGGCGAGCCCGATGTCGGTCGCCCCGGAGACCGAGCGTCCGATTGGGCCGACGGCGACCGATGCGTCGGCGCCGAGCGTGAGCTTGCCGCCGGTCACACCCTCGATGCTGCGCCGGGTCGTGAACACCAGGATGACGTCGCTGACCTCGAGGCCCCACTGGAACCCGAAGCTGCCACCGCCAAGGGTCAGGAACACCGGATTGCTCCAGCGCCCCTGCGGGTCGCGCACCATAAGAATGCCCTTCGCGCCGCGGCCACCGGCGATCAAGGCGACTTTCACCACGTTCGGGATGACCGCGATGCCTTGCGCCCGCTGCAGCAGCCAGTCCGGCACGCGCTGGTCCGGCATCGCCTGGGTGTCCTGCAACACCTGGGTCGCCTGGAGGATGCGCGCTTCTTCGCGGTTGCCGGCGTAGGCCGCGGCGTTCGCGGCCAGGAAGAGCACCAGCGTGTAGACGATGCGTCGCGCTGTCATGGTCGATCCCCTGTGATGATTTCTCTTACTCAATGACCGCGGACGCGGCGCCGGGTTCCTTGGCCGCATGATAACCGACCGCACGCTGAGGCTGCGTCGCGCCGCCCGCGGGCCGATAATGGCGGTCCACGGAGAAATTACATGAAGCTTGCCGCGAGTCTGTTCGCCATCGCACTGTCGCTGTTTGCAGTCACTCCGGCCCGCGCCGACTGGCTGCATCGCGAAGAATCAATCATGGGGACCCGCATCTACGTCGAGGTCTGGCACGACGACCGGATCCAGGGCGAGGCGGCGATCGACGCGGTCATGGACAACATGCGCCGCATCGACGAGCTGATGAGTCACTACAAGCCGGAGAGCCAGCTCTCGCGGATCAACATGCACGCCGCCGTCGAGCCGGTCGCGGTCGATCCCGAGCTCTTCGACCTGATAAAGACCTCGATCCACTACTCCGAGATCACGGAGGGCGCGTTCGACATCACCTACGCGAGCGTCGGCTACCTCTACGACTACCCGCGCCACATCCATCCGAGCGACGCGGAGATCAAGGCGGCGCTGCCGGGCGTCAACTACCGCAACCTCGTGCTTGATGCCGAGCACCACACCGTCAAGTTCGCGCGCGAGGGCATGCGCATCGATCTCGGCGGCATCGCCAAGGGCTACGCCTGCGACCAGGCGGTCGGGATTCTCAAGGGTTTCGGGGTCGCCCACGCGATGGTGATGGCCGGCGGCGACACGCGCCTGCTCGGCGACCGGCGCGGGAGGCCATGGGTCGTCGGGATCCGCAATCCCGACAACAAGAACAAGGTCGTCCTCAGCATGCCGCTCGCCGACGTCGGCATTTCGACGTCGGGCGATTACGAGCGCTTCTTCGACGAGGGCGGTATCCGGTACCACCATATCATCGATCCGAAGACCGGCAAGAGCCCGATCGGTGTGCGTAGCGTGACGATCATCGGCCCGACCGCGACCGACACCGAGGGCTGGTCGAAGGGTGTATTCATCAAGGGCCCGATCGAGGGGATCCGGCTGATCGAGCGGTATCCGCAGATGGACGCCGTCGTCGTCGATAAGTACGGCAAGGTCTGGTACACGAAGGGCCTCGAGCCGCCGAAGTAGCGGCGCGCGACCGGCGCGCCCGACTCAGAACCAGATCGAGACGAACGCCTGCACGACGCTGGCGTTGTAGTGGTAGAGCGGCTCCGTCCCGGCGGGCAGCTGGCGCTGCGTCGCGTCGCGGAAGTCCTTGTACTTGTACATGATGTAGTCGTAGTGCAGCGACCCGGACGCCTTCTTCACGATCCAGTGCTTCGACTTGAGGAAGTCGTAGGACACGGCGGCGCCGACGGTGTTGTTGTCCTGGGCAGCCAGCTCCCGGTCGCGCGCCATGTAGTTCTGCTGGTTCGCGAACTGGAACAGGTCCGAGTAGAACGACGCCGAATTCTGCCTGTAGTAGCGGTAGGTCAGGTCGGCGATCAGCGCCTCGTCGAAGAACGGCTGTGTGTAGTCGGCCTCGGCGGTCTGGGCGCGGATGTCCCAGGTGTCGAAGGAATAGCGGTACTTGCCGGCGACCGAGGCGTGCCACGGCAGGAAGTACTTGAGCCTGAATGCGGCTGCGTTGCTCGTATGGGTGCCCGGGAAGACCTCCGGGGCCGTCAGGTAGATCGTCGAGCCCGGTGCGGCCAGGTAGCGGATCGCCCGGTAGGGGTTCTGCAGATAGCCCTGCTCGGTGATCGCCTCGTAGTCGAAGCCGGCGATCAGGTTGCGCGTCAGGATCTGCGAGACGCCGAGCGACCAGGTCTTGCGGTCTAGGCGCTTGCGGAAGTTCGGATCCTTCTGGTGCGCGGCGTTGATGACGCGCGTGATGATGTCCCAGCCGCGGCTGACGCCGATCGTGATCGTGGTCAGGTCACCGAACATGCTCTGCGAGATGCCGGCGTTGACGTTGCTCGAGTCGTAGTCGTTCTCGATGCTGCTCTCGACGCCGACGCTGTAGGTCGTCTTGCCGTACAGGTAGTCGACGCCGAGCTGCTTTTGCTTGCGCACCTCGTGCAGCGGGCTCGCGCCGAGCACGACCATGTCGATCGAGGCGCCCGTCACCTGGTCGACCTGGTACCCGGCGCTGACGGAGACGTTGTCGGAGAAGTTCTTCCGGACCAGCATCGCAGGACCTTCCACCTTCAGGCCGCCGCCGTCGTAGGTGCGCCAGCTGAGGTCGGCGCGCTCCTCGGGCAGGACGTCCGCGAGGGCGCTCGCCGCCGCAAGATAGGCGACCGCCATGCAGGCGATGCGGCGTAGGCTGAAGGTGAAGCTCATGGCCGTGGAATCCGTTACCGCCCGATGCGTCAGTTGCAGCCGCAGCCGCCGCCGGCCTCGCCGGTGCCGCCGTGCGCGCCCTCGCGGTTCTCGTGGACGTGCGTGATGTAGCTCTGGGCGATCGGATCGCGGTCCCAGGCCATGACCTTGTCGGCGAGTCGCTCGCGCTCGTACGGCTTGACCCAAGGCTGGATCCGGCCGCAGCCCGAGGTCATGGCCATCACTGCCAGCAGCACGAGGAAGCAGGGCTTCGTCATGGCTATTTCTCCATCAGAATGGCGCGAACCTGGTTCAGGTACTCGTTCTCGTCGCCCGGCACGTAGCTGCGGTGCACCCAGCGGAGCACACCCTTGCGGTCGATCAGCACGGTCGTCGGCATGCCGGCGACGTGGTACAGCTTGCTGACGGCGCTGTCCTTGTCGAACAGGATCGGGAACGTCACCGGCGTCTTGGCGATGAAGCTCTCCGCGTCCTTCGCGTCCGGTTCGACGTTGACGCCGACGAGCGTAAAGCCGGCGGCCTTGTACTTCTTGTAGATCTGGTCGAGCAGCGGGAACTCCTTGCGGCACGGCTCGCACCACGACGCCCAGAAGTTGACCATCACGACCTGTCCACGCAGCTTGTCGAGCGCGAGCGGGGCGGAGCCGCCACGCAGTGGCAGCGTGAACGCCGGTGCCGGCTGCCCGATCGGGTCCGCGCCGAGCGCCGTCGTCGAAACGCCAGCGCTCGCGGCAAGCGCGATCGCGATGCACAGGGACTTCAGGCTCATGCGTCGTCTCCGTCCGGTAGTCGCGTCAGAAGAACACGGTCACGCCGAGACCGGTCTCGAGATTGTGCGTCGTCTTGTTCGTGCCCAAGAGGTTCTCGTCGAAGATGCTGTCGCGCACGTCGAAGTGCGCCGCCAGCCAGTCGTTCAGAAGCAGGCGGTAGCCGGCCCCGATCGCGACCGTGAAGCGGTTGTCGCCCGCGAAGTGCGTCGCGCCGACGCCGCCGGTCACGTACAGCGCCGAGTTGAACGCCCGCCGCGGGCTGACGAACACCTCTCCCGGCAGCAGGTTGTACCCGAAGTCGAGGCTGTAATACGTGAGCTTGCGCTGACTATCGGTCAGCAGCTGCGCCCCGCCCGACAGGCGTTCGTAGCTCGTCAGGCCGACCGTGGTCCGGCCGATCAGGCCCTGCGCAAAGAAGTCCTCGCTGATGTGATAGACGAGGCGGGCCCCGAGCACGGGATTGACGCCGAAGTCCTCGGCGCTGTAGGTGCCGATATACGGTCCGATCTCGAAGTTGGAGTTCTTTATCTTGGGCGTCTTGACCGTGCGGCGCGCGACCTGCGGTTCGACGACCGAGGGCGCGGTGCCCTCGGCAGACGTCGCCTCGACCGGCAATTCCTCAGCGCGCTGCTTCTTGTGGAACGGCCACATCGAGCAGCCCCCGAGCGCGAGCGCGCAGACGATCAGAAGAAGAACGCGAAGCCTGCTTTCCATTCGTTCCGATCCTCGTTTGTGTCGCGTCGCGTGAAGAGCACGTAGCTGCGGTAGTCCGCACGCAGGATGAAGCGACGCGACAGGTACCATTTGACGCCGGCGCCGTAGTAGGCGACCTGTTCGGTGCGCTCCGGCGGCGAGATGATCGTCGCCTTCGGCTGGATCCTGATGACACCGCTGCCGAGCTGCACGAACGGCGCGAGGCGCCAGTCGGGACGCGGCGAGTGTGTGAGGCCAAGGACCGCGAGCACGCCATTGGCGGAGCGCCCGAGGGTCTGTGACACGCCGAGCTCGGTGGCCAGGTTCGGGTTCAGCGAATAGCCGACGTAGATGCTGTTGACGTTGCCGCCGCCGAAGTTGCCGCTCTGGACGCCGGATTCCCACGGCCAGATGTCGAAGTCACGGTGCGACAGGTCCTCGAGCGGCAGCTTCTCGCCCGACGCGAGCAGGGTCTCCTGCATGTTGTCGCGGTGCGCCCAGCCCTCGCGGTCGTGGTCGTCGCGGACCTTGAACCAGTCGGTGCGCCGGAACAGGATCTCGATGTGCTCGCCGCGCGGGATGACGCGGAATACCGGGTAGCTCGCGCCAGCACCGGTGTGCAGTTCGAGGTAGGGGTCGGCGACGGCGACGTCGACGTAGCGGCCGGCGTCGCGGTCGAATTGCCGCGCGCCGTCTGCCGAGTGCGCGAGTCCCGCCGCCGTTGCCAGAATAAGTAAGCTCGCGAGCTTCAGAACTGTACGCATTCGGTCAGTTGGCAGGTGGGATCGCGAACGGATCGTTGTAGTACTGGGCGCCGATGTCGAGCCACTCGGAGATCAGCTTCAGCTCGGCCCCGGTCAGCCAGCCGGCGTGCGTGCCACCGGTGGCGAACTCGTTGAAGAAGGCCGCCGAAGCATTCGCTCCCGCGCCGCTCATTGGCGGATTGACCTGAACGATGACCTGCGTGGGCAGGCCCGTCACCGGGTCCGGCGGTCCGGGCACGATGACCGGCTGCATAGTAACAGGGTCGAGCTGCGGGTGCGGGAACAGCAGCTGGCAGAAGGACGTGAACTCCTGCTGGACGCAGGGATTGGTCGAGGCCGGCGAGCTGGAGAGGTCGAGCTGGCCGGCGGGGACCTGCTTGACGCCCGCGGTCGTCTTGGGGCTGTGACAGCCCGTGCAGGTCGTGTACGCCACCGTCGACGTCGGGTCGATCGCGGTGATGGTCGACCGCGGACTGGTCCAGAGCGGGGCGATGTGCAGCGGGTAATGGATCGTGATCCGGCAGTTGCCCTGCCAGTTGGTCTCGCAGTCGGCGCGGACCGGGGCGGGCGTCCCAAGCTGCGCGTAGGTCCATGAGAACGCCGGATCGGCCGTGCCCACGCCGGTGATCGTCCATACGTCGGCGAAGACGAGATCGACCGCCGGGTTGGCCGAGCACGCCACGTCGACGCAGGTGACCTGCTCCGCGGCGCGGTACTCGGCCATCGTTTCGCCGCCGTTCGGCAGGCGGGCCGGGGCCACGTTGGCACCGGTGCGGTTGGTCACTTGCAGGGCCGTGTTCGGGAACGCCACGCCGGCGGCTGCACCCGTATTCACGAGCGAGAACAGTCCCGTGCGGCCGTGCGAATTCGACGGCGGAATCTGCTGCTGGGTGTGGCAGCCGTTGCAGACCACCGTCTCGCCAGTGCGGACCTGCAGCCAGGCGCGATGACGCGGGAAGGCGCCGTCGAGGCGCCGGCCGTTGGCATCGAGGATGCTGATCTGGAAGGGAATATTCGACGGCACCGTCACACGCACCGAGCCGTCCGGTTCCACCGGCGCGTAGCCGATGATTTCGCGCATGAAGTTGCCGGCGGCGCCGAAGGCGAAGTTGGGGAGGGCGGCGTTCGGCAGCACCTCCTTGTCGGGCAGGCTCACGGCCTTCTCGATGCGCACGAAGCGCGGCCGGGTCGGGCTCGCCACGCGCGTCGTCGGGTCGCGGACGGCGGCGATGCCGCCCGGCGCCGTGTCGACGCCGTCGAAGTCGTAGACGCTCTTTATATCGAGGATGCCGACGCCCTCGGCGGCGAGCGTGAACGTATAGGACCCGGTCGTGCTCGGCTGGGCGTCCGGGATCGGCGTCGGGGTCGGCAGTCGCGGCTGCAGCGCGACCACGTTCGTGTACATGATGCCCTCGACCGGCGGCGCGATGGGCAGCTGCGTGTTGTTGGTGGGGTCGTAGATCCAGACGCTGTAGATCGTCGGAGCCGGCACGGCCGTGGCGTTCGCGAGGTTGTCCGAGGTGCAGGGGACGACGAGGGTCTGGATCGTCAGCCGGCACTGCGACCATGTGACGAGCAGCCGGTTGGTCCCGTCCCACAGCGGATAGACGCTCGAGAAGCGGCCGCCGGGCGAGGCCGGCGCGGAGGGCGCCGGCGTGCCCGCCGGCGCGTTCGGATTGGCGGTCGGCGCCTGTGTCGTGATGACGTCGTTGACCACCATCCGTACCTGACCGGTCGCGCCCGGCGCCACGGTCGCGCCGAGCACGCTCTGCAGGTTCTCGACCCAGCTGGCCGAGTCGATCAGGGCGATGTCGCCGCCGAAGTTCGTCCCCATGAACGGCAGCAGCAGCGCGACGACTTTGCCATCCGGCCGCGCCCGCGCCTGCGTGAATTGAACCAGCGAGCCGCCCTGCGCCGTCGTCGGGTTGCCCGTGTCGTGGCTGTTGCGTCCGTACAGCAGTTGCATGTCGCCGCCGTCGGGGTCGATGGCGTAGAGGTGCATGCCGGCACCGGAGTTCTGGTCCCAGCGCGTGAACACGATGCGGCCGTCGTTGAGCACGGACGGGTCGAGATCGTGGCCCGTATTGAAGGAGATCTGCCGGATGCTGGTGCTGCCGTCGACGGGGTTGCCGTTGGCGTCCGCGATCGTCATCACGTGAAGCACGAACGCCGGCAGGTTGCGGTCGCCCTCGATGCCGGCAGAGAACTGAGCCTTGCCCTCGTCGATCAGCACCGCCTTGGCGTCGTGCTGACGTGACGACGAGAACACGAGGCGGCCGTCGGGCAGGTAGTGCGGGCCGACGTCGTGGCCGAGCGCGGCCGCGATCGGATCCGAGATGACCTGGCGCAGCTTGCCGGTCGCGTGATTGTACTCAAAGATCGTCCAGCGCGGCTGCTGCGATTCCTTGGCGTTCTTGATCGGGCGGCAGCGGAACGAGAACACGAGCTTCGCGCCATCGAAGGAGGTGTCGAGATCGCGCACGTCGTGGTCGGGTCCCGAATTCTGGTTGGGGTCCGACGCCAGCGGGCAGGCGAGCGCCGCCGTGATGTTCTTCTCGCCGGCCGACGGGCTCGCGCTCTCGCGCACGATGACATCCGCGGTGCCGTTCCAAACACGCTGTACGCGCAGGTCGTCGACGAGCGTGATCGCGTTCGGGTCGGCGGCCTTCGGCAGCGTGCGCTTGATGTAGGCGATCGCGAAGTCCGGCGACACCGGGTCGTTCGTCGACCCGCCGCTACCGAGGCTGATGCCGCTGTTGCCGCCGCCGGCGGTGCCGCTGCTACTCGAGCACGCGGCTGCGAGCACCGCGACGATGCCGACGACGAGCAGGCGCTGCGCGCGTACCAGCAGTGTTCCGTTCCACGTATCCATCCGCATCCTCGCTTCGGCCGCGCCGCTCGCGCCGCGCGTGAAGCGCGCAGCACGAGTGAAGCGAACCGCATCATGTCGTCCGCCGACACCAGATTCTGTTAACACGCTCACAGCCTCGGCCATGACGAATCCCGTATTCATGTGTTCCGAGGCCTTCGAATAACGCGAGAGTAACCCGCACCGCCCACCGCCCGTAATGTCGCAGCACAGCGACTTTCATGTGGTCTGAGATGGGATTCACATCTGCGCGAATGTCGCAGTCCTGAGACATTACCGTTGCGAATGCCTATCGATATAGTCGTTTCGAGTTTCAATCTGACCGCGAGTGAGTTGCCATGAACGCAGCGATGCAAATGAGGCAGACGAACGGAGCACGCCCGACGCGGGCGATGAGCGCGACGTTGCTCGCGCTGCTGCTCGCGGTGCTGGCGATGCCGGCCGGGCAGGCGCTCGCGGCGTCGCGCGAGCAGGCGATGCGCATCCACGACCGGCTGAACGGCGCGCCGCCGACGCAGGCCGTGCTCGACGCCATGCAGGCGAAGATCGGCGGCGGCGATGCAAAGGGTGCCGCGCTGCTCGCAATCGACGATGCCAACGGCAACTTCTACTCGGTCGTGCTGAAGAATTTCGTGATGCCGTGGACGAACACGGACCAGACCGCCTTCGCGCCCCTCAACGACTACGTCGCGACCGTCGTCGGCATGGTGCGCGACGAGGTGCCGTTCAATACGGTGTTGTCGGCCGACATCATCTATGTCGGCAAGAGCGGCCTCGGGCTGCCGGCCTACTCGAACTCCGCCAACGATCACTACGTGCAGATGGAAGCGCAGTCGCTGAACCTGCGCGACGTGCTGGTCAGCGCCCCCCAGTCCGCGACGACCGGGCTGCCGGCCGCCGCGACCGCGGGCGTGCTGACGACCCGCGCCGCCGCCCGCGCGTTCTTCAGCGCCGGTACGAACCGTCGGATGTTCCGCTTCACGATGATCAACCACATGTGCACGGACCTGGCGCAGGTGATGGACACGAGCCGGCCGACCGACCGGATCCGCCAGGACGTCAGCCGCAGCCCGGGCGGCGACAGCCGCGTGTTCCTGAACAACTGCGTCGGCTGCCACTCCGGCATGGATCCGATGGCCCAGGCCTTCGCCTTCTACGACTACATCGACACGACCACGACCGACAACGGCGCGATCGCGTACACGCCGGGCACTGTCGTCGGCAAGTACTTCCACAACAACACCGTGTTCCCCCAGGGGTACATCACGCCGGATGATCACTGGGACAACCGCTGGCGCGCCGGCCAGAACGCCCTGATGGGCTGGGACCAGTCGCAGCCCGGTAGCGGCAACGGCGCCAAGTCGCTCGGCGCCGAGTTCGGCGCGAGCGCCCAGTTCGCGCAGTGCCAGGTCCAGAAGGTGTTCACGAATGTCTGCCTACGCGCGCCGTCGAACGCCGCCGATCGTAACCAGGTCAGCACGATGGTCGGGCACTTCACGCAGGGCTACTCCCTGAAGAACGTGTTCGCCGAGACCGCTGCCTACTGCATGGGTAATTGAGGGAGTATCGAACATGAAGGCTTTCGGCTCAATCGATACCCTCCTGCCGCGCACATCGGCAGTCCTGGCTCAACTGCGCCTCGCGGCGCTGGCCGTCGTCGCCGGCGCGCTGGTCGCCGGTTGCGGCGCCGGCAGCGTCCAGACCGCCGCCAACCCGGTCACGCCGCCCAGCAGCAGTACGCAGAGCTATACGGGCCCGGCACCGGCGAGCGGCGACGTCCAGGCGTTCGTCGTCAACTTCTGGAACAACGTCAAGACCACCGACAAGTGCGGCGCGTGCCACATCCAGGGCAACCAGAGCCCGATGTTCGCCCGCAGCGACGACGTCAACCTGGCCTATCAGGCGGCGCAGACGGTGGTCGACCTCACGAATCCCGCCGGCTCGAAGATCGTCGCGAAGGTCGCTAGCGGCCACCACTGCTGGCTCGCCAGCACGCAGGCTTGCTCCGACACGATGACGACCTGGATCCAGAACTGGGCCGGCGTTACGATGGGCGCCTCGAAGGCGGCCGTGCAGCTGGTCGCGCCGACGCTCATGGACGCCGGCGGGTCGCGGACCTTCCCGACGAACTCGTCGCTGTTCGCGTCGACGGTGTATCCGCTGCTGACGCAGTACTGCTCGCGCTGCCACTCGCCGAGCGCGGTGACGGCGCAGTCGCCGTACTTCGCGCAGTCCGACGTCGACGCGGCCTACGCGGCCGCGCAGCCGAAGATGAATCTCGACGCGCCGGCGCTGTCGCGGTTCTACGTTCGCCTGCACGACGAGTTTCACAACTGCTGGGGCGGCGACTGCGCCGCGGCATCGGCCCAGATGCTGGCCGCGATCCAGGCGTTCGCGAACCAGGTGCCGATCACGCAGGTCGACCCGAACCTCGTCCTGTCGAAGGCGCTGACGCTGTACGACGGCGTCGTCGACAACGGCGGCTCGCGCGTCGAGACGGGGCTGATCGCCAAGTTCGAGTTCAAGACCGGAACCGGCACGGTCGCCTACGACACGAGCGGCGTCGAACCGGCGCTGAACCTCGACATGTCGGGCGACGTGACCTGGGTCGGCGGCTGGGGCGTGCAGGTGCAGAACAAGGGCAAGCTGCAGGGCACGACCACCGGCAGCGCGAAGCTGCACGACATGATCCTGACGACGGGCGAGTACAGCGTCGAGGCGTGGGTCGCGCCGGCCAACGTGACGCAGACGCAGGCGTACATCGTTTCCTACTCGGGTGGCACGACGCAGCGGAACTTCACGCTCGGCCAGACGCAGTACAACTACGACGCGTTCGTGCGCAGCACGAACACCGACGCGAACGGAATGCCGCCGCTGTCGACGCCGAACGCGAAGCAGGTCCTGCAGGCGTCGCTGCAGCACGTCGTGATGACCTACGATCCGATCAACGGCCGCCAGATCTACGTCAACGGCGCGCTGGTCGCGAGCGGTGACCCGCAGAAGGGCGGCTCGCTGTCGCAGTGGGACAATACCTTCGCGCTCGTGCTCGGCAACGAGGTCTCGTCGGACCGGCCGTTCTCGGGACTGATCAAGATGGTCGCGCTCTACAACAAGGCCATGTCGGCGAGCGATGTGCAGTCCAACTTCAATGCCGGCGTCGGCGAGCGCTACTACCTGCTGTTCAACGTCGACAAGTTCACGGGCCTCAACCAGAGCTACGTGATGTTCGTGGTGTCGCAGTACGACAGCTACTCGTACCTGTTCGACCAGCCGGTGTTCCTGAGCCTCGATCCGACGGTCAACTACAGCGGCTTGGTCATCAAGGGCATGCGCATCGGCGTGAACGGCGCCGAGGCAGCGGTCGGCCAGGCGTACGCGCCGCTGAATACGACGGTGACCGGCCAGGGCTTCGACCCGACCAAGAGCGCCGTCAGTGCCGTCGCGCTGTCGAAGGTGGGTACGACGATCGCGCTGCAGAAGGGGCCGTCGTACGACCAGTTCTTCCTGACGTTCGAGCAGATCGGGACCGCGACCCACGTGCACACCGATCCGACGCCGATCGCGCCGATCCCGACCGATTCGCCGCTGCCGTCGGACATCGGCGTGCGGACCTTCGAGCGGATCAATACGACGCTGTCGACGATGACCACGGTGCCGAAGACCAACGCGGCGGTCAGCGCGCTGTACACGAAGCTGCAGCAGTCGCTGCCGGCGGTGACGGACTTCCAGGCCTTCGTTGCGTCGCACCAGACCGCGATCGCGCAGCTGTCGATCCAGTACTGCGACGCGCTGGTTCGCGACCCGACGCTCGCCCCGGCGTACTTCCCGGGCCTGAACTTCGGGGCGGCGCCGGCGGCGGCCTACGACACGAATGGCCGCAACGCGCTGATCACGCCGCTGATCAACCAGATGCTCACCGCCAACACGGCGGCGGGCAAGTTCCTGGCCACCCAGCCGTCCGCGGCGTCGGTCACGACCGAGGTCAACGCACTGATCGACAAGCTGGCGGCATCCGTGTCGGCGGATACGACGGGCACCGCGACGATTGCGAAGGCCGCCTGCGCGGCCGTCGCGGGCAGTGCCGCGATGCTGGTGCAGTAACGGAACTATCGAGGCAATCATCATGATCATCCGGAACAAGCCGCCGCGGACCCTCGAGCTGGACGAGCCGATCCGCCACGGGTCCCACAAGCGTCCCGTCACGCGGCGCGACTTCATCGCGCAGGGCTTCATGACGGGCTCCGCCACGGTCATCGCGCCGACGGCGCTCGGGCTGCTCCTCAATCCGGGGCGGGCGATGGCGCTCGATCCGGACATCCTGGCGCAGAAGGTCGCCTGCGGCATCACGGGCGGTGCCGGCAAGATCCCGTTCATCTGCTTCGATCTCGCGGGCGGCGGCAACATCGCCGGCTCCAACGTGCTCGTGGGCGGCGCCGGCGGTCAGACCGACTTCCTGCCGACGGCGGCGTACGGCGCGATGGGTCTGCCCGGCAGCATGGTGCCGAACTCCTCCGCGACGGGCAGCTTTATCGAGAACCGGCTCGGCCTGCTGTTCCACTCCGACAGCGCGCACGTCCGCGGCATTCTCGAACGGACGGCGCCCTCGACGCAGGCGGCCACCAACGGCGTCGTGATCCCGGCGCTGTCGAACAACGACACGAACACGAACCCGCACAATCCGATGTACGGCATCGCGATGGCCGGCGCCAAGGGCGAGCTGCTGACGCTGATCGGCTCGCAGGCGAGCCAGTCCGGCGGCAACTCGATGGCGCCGCTGTCGATGGTCAATCCGGCGCTGACGCCCACCGTCGTGACCCAGGCGAGCAACGTCACCGGCCTGGTCGACACCGGCGTGCTCGGCCAGCTCTTCACGAACCCGGCCGACGCGGTCTCGGTGCTCGAGTCGATGTCGCGCATCAGCGGCCAGAAGTTCTCCAACGTCTCGACTCAGCTCGCGGCCGACGCCGCCGTGAAGTCCGCGGCCAACTGCAACTACGTGAAGTCGGCGTACCTCGCCGAGAACTTCTCCAGCCCGTCGGCGCTCAACCCCGACCTCGATCCGCAGATCGTCGACCAGAGCGCGACCCGCGGCTCGGGTATCTTCAGCCAGGCCGAGTATCAGGGCGATCCGGAGTTCCAGAAGACGGCCGCGATCATGAAGATGGTCGTCAACGGCTACGCGGGGGCCGGCACGATCAGCATGGGCGGCTACGACTACCACGGACAGGGCCGGGCGACCGGCGAGCTGCGCGACCTGCGTGCCGGCCGCTGCATCGGCGCCTGCCTCGAATATGCGGCGCGCATGCAGAAGCCGCTGATGGTCTACGTGTTCAGCGACGGCGGCATCTCCGCCGGTGGCCAGGTCGACACCTCGGTCGACGGCCGCGGCAAGTTCATGTGGACGAGCGACAACGGCGGCGTCGCCGCGACCTACTTCCTCGTCTATAACCCCGGCGGACGGCCGCAGCTGCTCGACGGCGCCGGCGGGCTGGCGGCGGCCCGTCACCAGCAGATCGGGGCATTCACGAACCCGGGCGGCAACGTCGACGCGTCCGCAAGTCCCGCGGCGAACAACGTGCTGCTGCTCGTGCAGACGGTGCTCCTCAACTACATGGCGCTGCACGGCCAGCAGGCCATGTTCTCGCAGGTCTTCCCGGACCAGGCGCTCGGTACGGGCTCGGCGCTCGACGCGCTGACGGCCTTCGCCCCGATCGTCAACGGCAAGATCGGCGGCTGACGCGACGCCGACCGCCGGCGGCCCGCCCGTCCGGGGCGGGCCGGGCTGCGTCCGGTGGCTCCTTGCGGCATGCTGTGCCCATGGCGGATCCCGGTTTCCTCGACTCGCTGCAGTGCCCGCGCTGCCGGCGCGCGCCGCTGGTGGCGGCGACCGACGGTTTTGCGTGCCGCGGCTGCCGCGTCGAGTACCCGCGGCTCGACGGCCTGCCGTGGCTGTTCGCGGACCCCGAACTCGCCCTCGGGGAATGGCGCAATCGCCTGACGCTGTATCTCGAGGAGTTTGCGGCCGCCGAGCGCGCCGCGGAGGCCGACCTGGTGATTGCCCCCCGGGACAGCACCCGAAGCCGGCTGGTCGCGCTCCGCGACGCCTACCGCGAGCAGGCACGCCTGGTGCGGCTCCTGCTGCAGCCGCTGATGCTCGCGCCGCTGCCGATGCCGCGCGCGACGCCGCTCGCGTTCGGCGAGCGCCTGCCCCTCAGCCAGGACCTGCATTCCTACTACGCCAACGTGCACCGCGACTGGTGCTGGGGCACCGAGGAGAACGAAGCCTCGCACGCGGAGGTGGCGGCGGCGCTCGCCGGGCGAGGCGGGCGCTTGCTCGTGCTCGGCGCCGGCGGCGGACGGCTCGCGTACGACCTGCACCAACACGGTGCGCAGTCGCTGACCGTCGCGCTCGACATCAACCCGCTGCTGCTGCTCGTCGCCGAGCGTGTGGTCCGTGGCGGCCGGGTCGAGCTGTACGAGTTCCCGATCGCCCCGCGCACGGGCGCCGATGCAGCCATCCGGCGCGAGCTGGCGGCGCCGGCGCCCGCACGGCCGGGCCTCGAGCTCGTGTTTGCCGACGCCTGGCGCGCGCCGTTTGCGGCGCAGAGCTTCGACGCGGTCGTCACGCCGTGGCTCATCGACATCGTCGACCTCGATTTTGAATCGGTCGCGCTCGCGATCAACCGGTTGCTCGTGCCGGGGGGGCGCTGGGTCAACTTCGGGTCGCTCGCGTTCCCGTGGCGCCGCCCGGGTCTCCGGTACGGGCCCGAGGAGGTGCGCGACATCGTGACCGCGGCGGGCTTCGAGGTCGCCTCGCAGCGCGATGCCACGCTGCCCTACATGCGCTCACCCGCGAGCCGGCACGGCCGCGTCGAGACGGTGGCGCTGTTTGCGGCCGACAAGCGTCGCCGCGGACCGCGCGAGCCGGAGGAGTCCACCGCGCCGCCGTGGTTGCGAGACGGTTCCGTGCCCGTGCCGCGCTCCGACGCGCTGGCGCTCGCGGCGGACGCCAGCCGCATCCAGGCCGTGCTGCTCGCGCTCGTCGACGGGCGGCGGTCACTCGACGAGCTGACGCGGATCGTCGCCGAGCAGGGCCTCCTGCCCGCGGCACAGGCCCGCAGCGCGCTGCGCGGGCTCCTCGAACGCCTGCATCGCAACGGCGAGCGAGCCGACGGCGCGTGACACGTCCCACGCCGTGATGGCGCGGGTGGTGCGTGCGCCTGTCGCCATCCGGCGACTCGGAATAGCTCAAAACCGCTAGCGGGCGTTTTTGTGAAGCGTCCATCACTCTGTGTCGTTCCTGCGCGTTGACAGTGCCGGGCGTGCGTGCGAGCTTTACAAAATCTGCCAAGGGCAAACTCGTCGCGAGGCGAGGACGCAAAGCTACCGGTCCGTTGAACGACGGAAAGCGGGGTTGCCGCGAGTGGCCGTGTCCGGTTTTGTGGCGGCCCGTGCGTCGCTGGACGCCAGCCGCTCGCGACACGCGAGCTGAGCGTGTTGCCCTGGGCTCGACAACATGGAGTTCGTGGCGACGGTGGTGCGGCGGCTGTCTCTGTTGAATGCCCGGTCCCGGCGCAGTGCTGCGTGCCTCGTGCTCGCACTCGCGCTCATCGGCGTCGTCGCGACCTCGAGCGCGGCGGATCCCGCTGCGCATCACCCGCTGATCGGCAAGCCGGCGCCCGAGATCGTGCAGCGCCTGTTCTCCGGTACCGGCCGCAATTTCCGCCTGTCCGAACGGCGCGGCGAGGTCGTGGCGATCGGCTTCTGGACCAGCTGGTGCGGGTCGTGCCGGACGTACCTTGAGCGTCTTGCGAAGCTCGATGCGACTTACGCGCAGGCCGGCCTGGTCGTCGTCGGCATCAGCCTCGACGACGACCCGAGCCGCGCGACCGAGCTGGCGCGCGCGGTCGGCGCCAAGTTCCGCAACGGCGTCGACGCGGACAAGGTCCTCGGCCGTCGCTTCTCGGTGCCGGACGTGCCGCTGACGCTGCTGATCGACCGCGCCGGCGTCGTGCGCTACGCGCACGGCGAGCTGGATGCCGCCGGCGACGCCGACCTCGTCGCCGAGGTCCGGCAGCTTCTCGACGAATAGCGACTGACGGAGACCGCGATGGACAGCCCTCGGATTGCAATGGCGATGCTCGACTGCGGCAGAGGCTCGCGTCGCCGCACCGCGATGCGCTCCGCGCTCCGGCTGCCCCGCTGGCTGCTTTGGCTTACCGGCGCGCTCCGGCGCGCATGACCAGAAAGGCTCGGACGATGGTAACCACCAAATCTCTCGCACTGTTCATCCGCTCGGCCGCGGCCTGCGCGCTGCTCGCGCTCGCCGCGCCGGCCGGCGCCACGCCGCCCGCCGACGAGGCCCCGGCCGCAGTCCCGGCAGGCGCTCCGGCGGCACCGGCCGCCAGCGGTGGCGACTTCAAGAGCCTCGACGGCGAGGTCCAGGGTCTCAAGAAGGAGGTCCTCGACCTCAATCGCGACCTGTTCATGCTCGAGGAAGAACTGCTGTTCCCCGCGAACACCCAGGTCGCGGTGTTCCTGTCGCTCGACGTCGGCACCTTCTTCGAACTGGATTCGGTGCAGATCAGGCTCGACAACAAGGTAGTAGCGAACTATCTGTACACGGACCGTGAGGTCGAGGCCCTGAATCGCGGCGGCGTCCACCGCGTCTTCATCGGCAACCTGAAGACCGGCAAGCACGAGCTGGTCGCCTTCTTCACGGGCAAGGGGCCGCACGAGCGCGACTACAAGCGTGGTGCGAACCTGAACTTCGAGAAGGGCGTCGGCGCGAAGTATCTCGAGCTCAAGATTTCCGACCGGCAGAGCGCGCAGCAGCCGGAGTTCAAGGTCAAGGAGTGGGAGTGAGCCGAGTCGGCATCGCGACCCGCTGCGGCGCACGCCTGCGGGTGTGCGCACTGGCGCTCGCCCTGGCCGTGGCGCCGGGGGCGGGAGCGGCTGCGCCGAAGAAGGCCGCGACGCCGGGTGCGTTGCCGCCCGTCAAGGTCCGTGACCTGTATTACGGCGACGTCCTCTTCTACTTCTACCAGGACGACTACTTCGACGCCCTGACCCGGCTGACCGCGGCGCAGCAGAACGGTCGACTGTCGCACCACCAAGAGGACGCCCAGCTGCTGCTCGGCGGTCTGTACCTGTCGCTCGGCCAGCACCGCGAGGCCGGCCAGATCTTCGCCGAGGTGCTCGACCGCAAGAACGTGCCGCAACCAGTGCGCGATCGCGCCCGCTTCTTCCTCGGCAAGGTCTGGTACCAGCGCGGCTACTACGAGAAGGCCGCCGACGCGCTGGCCGCGTCGGGCAAGGCCGGGCTGACGCCGGCGATGGACGCCGAGCGCCATATGCTGCTCGCGCAGGCACTGCTCTATCAGGGCAAGTACCCGGCGGCGATCGCCGTGCTCGACAACTGGAAGGGCCCGGTCGTCTGGCAGTCGTACGCCAAGTTCAATCTCGGCGTCGCGTTCGTCCGCAGCGGCCAGCTCGAGAACGGCTCGCGCCTCCTCGACGAGATCGGCCGGCTGGAGCGCACCAACGCCGAACTCGACGCGTTGCGCGACAAGGCCAACGTGGCGCTCGGCTACGCGCTGCTGCAGGCCAAGCGGCCCGCCGAGGCGCGGCCGGTGCTGGAGCGCGTCCGGCTCGACGGGCCGCTGTCGACCAAGGCGCTGCTCGGCGTCGGCTGGGCTGCGAGCGACGAGCAGCAGTACCGCGAGGCGCTGGTCCCCTGGCTCGAGCTGCACGGGCGCAACATGCTCGACTCGGCAGTACAGGAGAGCTACCTCGCGGTTCCGTACGCCTACGCGAAGCTGAACGCGAACCGGCAGGCGGCCGAATACTACGAGGCGGCGATCCGGGAGTTCGGTACCGAGACCGGCCGCCTCGACGAGTCGATCGCGGCGATTCGGCGCGGCGGCATGCTCGAGACGATCGTGAAGAACGAGTCGCGCAACCAGCTGGGCTGGTTCTGGCAGCTATCATCGCTGCCGGACGCGCCGGAGTCGCGCTACCTCTACCACCTGCTGGCGCAGAACGACTTCCAGGAAGGCTTGAAGAATTTCCGGATGCTGCGCTACATGGAGCGCAACCTCGATGCGTGGTCGACGAGCGTCGAGGCGTTCGACGACATGCTCGCGACGCGCCGCGAGCGCTACGCCACGCGGCTGCCGGCCGTGCTCGCCAAGCTCGACGGCGTCGATCTCGAGGAGCTTCAGCGCCGCCGCACCGAGATCGAGTCGCGGGTCGTCAGCGCGGAGAACAACGGCGACGTGGCGGCGCTCGGCACGCCCCGCGAGCGCGAGCTCTGGTCGCAGGTCGAGCAGATGGAGGCCGTCCTCGCGACCGCCGGCGCCGATCCGGACCTCGACGATGCGCGCGAGAAGCTGCGCTTGATCCGCGGCGTGCTGTACTGGGAGATGAACGACGGCTTCAAGGCGCGCGCCTGGGCCGTCCGCAAGGGCGTGCGCGAGGTCTCGCAGGCGCTGCGCGAGACCGAGAAGCGCTGGTCGCTGGTGCAGGAGGCCAAGCAGGCCGTGCCGGACCGAAACGGCGAGTTCGCCGGCCGCATCGCGGCCCTGCGTCCGCGGATCGAGGCCGCGCGCGACCGCCTTGCCGCGCTGCAGCGTGCCCAGGCCGACTACCTCGCCGACATCGCCGTCCGCGAGCTGGAGTCCCAGAAGGAACGCATCTCCACGTACATGCTGCAGGCGCGCTATTCGCTCGCGACGATCTATGATCGCGCCTCGGACACCGACGCCAAGCGCAGCGAGCGCCCGGCGCCCGCCGCGCCGGCGATGCCACCACCCCCGGACGGCGCCCGATGAGCAAGGCCGCCTCCCTGCTGGCCTTCGTCTGCGCGGCGGCGCTGGCCGCCGGCGTCGCCGGCGCGGCGCCTAAGAAGCAGCCGACGATCGGCGACCTCAAGGACCGTCAGGTCGACGTCCAGCCGGACGGGCCGAGCGACGCGAACTCCGACAAGGCGCGGCAGAACTACCAGGAATTCCTGAACCTCGAGCGCGGCGATGCTGCACTGCGGGCGGAGGCGATGCGCCGGCTCGGCGACCTCAAGCTCGAGGCCGGCGAGCTCAACCGCATCGAGAAGGAGCTCGCCGAGGGTTCGCCCCTCGACACGGCGGACGCGATCGTGCTCTACACGAGGCTCCTCAAGGCCTATCCGGACTACGAGCGCAACGACGCCGTCCTCTATCAGCTGGCGCGCGCCTACGAGGCCAACCAGCAGGGCGACCGGGCGCTCGCGTCGCTCGACCAGCTGGTCAAGCGGTATCCGGCGAGCCGCTACGTCGACGAGGCGCAGTTCCGGCGCGGCGAAATCATGTTCATGGACAAGCGCTGGGCGGATGCCGAGGGCGCCTACGCCCGCGTGATTGCCTTCGGGCCGAAGTCGGAGTTCTACGAGCAGAGCCTGTACAAGCACGGCTGGGCGCAGTTCAAGCGCGGTGAGTCCGAGGGCGCCCTCGACTCGTTCGCGAAGCTCCTCGACCTCAAGCTCGTCGACGCCAAAGGCAAGGAACGGGACATCGACGGCTTCACGCGTCCGCAGCGCGAGCTGGTCGAGGACACGCTGCGGGTGTGCGCCATCACATTCTCGTTCGAGGACGAGGCGAAGGGTGTCGATAGCTTCCTCGCGCGCCACGGCGCGAAGCCGTACGCCTACCTGCTGTACGGCACGCTCGGCGACCTGTACGTCAGCAAGGAGCGCTGGACCGACGGCGCGAACGCCTACCGTGCGTTCGCCAAGCGCGACCCGGATCACGAGCGGGCGCCGTTGCTGCAGATGCAGGCCATCGATGCCTACAAGCGCGGCGGCTTCGCCTCGCTCGTGCTCGACGGCAAGCGCGAGTACGTCGAGCAGTATCGCCTGGGGTCGTCGTTCTGGGCGCACCGCCAGCCGGCCGACGCGCCGCTCGTCGTCCGCGAGCTCAAGACGAACGTCAAGGACCTCGCTTCCTACTACCACGCGCAGGCGCAGGCGACCAAACAGCCGGCGGACTACCAGGAGGCGGCGCGCTGGTACCGCGAATACCTGAAGTCGTTCCCGGACGACAAGGAAGCCGCGACCACCAATTACCTGCTCGCCGACACGCTGTTCGAGAGCCACCAGTTTCACGATGCCGCGCTCGAGTACGAGCACGCCGCATACGGCTACCCGCCGAACGACAAGTCCGCGACCGCCGGCTACGCCGCGCTCGTGTCCTACGAGAAGGAGGAGGCGGCGCTCCAGGGCGAGGCCAAGAGCGCCTGGCACCGCCAGGGCCTCGAGAGCGGTCTGCGCTTCGCGACGACGTTCCAGGCCCACCCGGAGAGCGCGCCGGTGCTGGTGCG
The DNA here is from genome assembly GCA_037443765.1 of Gammaproteobacteria bacterium. Taxonomy (GTDB): domain Bacteria; phylum Pseudomonadota; class Gammaproteobacteria; order Steroidobacterales; family Steroidobacteraceae; genus CAIKZZ01. The sequence goes on along the minus strand of JBBINS010000002.1, from coordinate 31,237 downwards.
CACGGCACGCGAGTACTACGACCTCAAGGACTACGCCAAGGCGATCGACGTTGCCGACATCGTGCTGGCGCGCCAGCCGCCGGTCGACGTCGAGAAGCAGCGGACCGTCTGGACGGTGATCGCCAACGGCCAGTTCGAGCTCGGCCAGTTCGACAAGTCCGAAGGGGCGTACCTGCAGGTGCAGTCGCTGCTCGCGGCGAACGACCCGCAACGCCCGGCGATCGACGAACGCGTCGCGGCCTCCGTGTACAAGCAGGGCGAGGCGCGCAAGGCGGCCGGCGACGATGCCGGCGCGGTCGGCGACTTCCTGCGCGTCGCGCAGCTGGCGCCGCTCGCCAAGATCCGCGCCACCGCGGACTATGACGCCGCGGCGCTGCTGATCGGGATGAAGGACTGGCCGAAGGCGATCGAGGTGCTCGAGGGTTTCCGGCGCAACTTCCCGGCCAGCGAGCTCCAGCCCGAGGTCACCCGCAAGCTCGCCGTCGCCTACGTCGAGGCGGGCCGGCCGGGCCCGGCGGCCGTCGAGTTCGAGCGCATCGCTTCCGCGCCCGGAGGCAACGCCGACGTGCAGCGCGAAGCGCTGTCGCAAGCGGCGGCCCTGTACGAGAAGTCCGGCGACGTCGCGAGGACGGTCGCCACGTGGGAGAGCTACGTCAAGCGCTACCCGCAGCCCTTCGAGGCGGCGCTGGAGGCGCGGCAGAAGCTCGCCGACCTCGCTCAGCAGCGCGGCGACGCGCCCCGTCGCGCCGCGTTGCTCGACGACATCATCAAGGCGGACCAGGGCGCCGGTGCCGCGCGCACCGACCGCAGCCGCTACCTCGCCGCAAAAGCCTCCCTCGAGCTCGCGCAGCCGACGCGCGACGCGTTCAATGCCGTGCGCCTCGTGCTGCCGCTCAAGAAGTCGCTGGAAGCCAAGCGTGCGGCGATGCAGCGTGCGCTCAAGGCCTTCGAGGCGGCGGACGCCTACGCGATCGCCGAGGTCTCGACCGCGGCGACCTTCGAGATGGCCGAGCTGTACCGCCAGCTGGGCGTGGACCTGCTGAAGTCGGAGCGCCCGAAGAGTCTCGCCGGGGAGGAGCTCGAGCAGTACGACCTGTTGCTCGAGGAACAGGCCTATCCGTTCGAGGAAAAGGCGATCGACATCCACCTCGTCAACACCGCGCGCGCAGCGCAGGGGCTCTACAACGAGCCGGTTCGCGCGAGCTATGCGGCCCTCGCCAAGCTCAAGCCGGCGCGCTTCGGCAAGACCGAGGAGAACGAGGATCTCGTCATCGACGCCGCCGCGGGGGCCATGCCACCGCCGCCGGCCAGCCCGCCGCCGGCGAACGGCAAGGGCGCCGCGCCGGCGCCGCAACCGGTCGCGCCCGCGGTGCCGCTGCCGATCGCGGTCCGCTTCCAGGAGGCGGTCGCGGCCGCCGAAAGTGGCGGCGCTCAGGCCGACACGGAGTTCGTCGCGCTCGCGACCCAGGCGCCGGCCCTCGCAGGGCCGCCGCTCAATCACGGCATCCTGCTGTCGCGAGCGCAGCAGTGGCCGGAAGCCGAGGCCGCGCTCGGCGAGGCGCTGAAGCGCCACCCGGCGAGCGCGACGGCCGCCGCGCAGCTCGGTATCGTCTACCGGCAGCTCGGCAAGTTTGCCGAGGCGGAGCAGTCCTACCGCCACTCGCTGGAGCTGGACGCCAGCGATGCCCGTGCGCACCGTAACCTCGGCGTGCTGCTCGACCTGTACGTGCAGAAGCCCGCCGAGGCACTGGGTGAGTACGAGCGGGCGCTGGCGCTGGTCGGTGGCGAGGACAAGGTCATGTCGGCCTGGATTGCCGAGATCCGGCAGCGCCTCGGCGCCGGGCAAAAAAGCGCACGCGCGGAGGCCAAATGAAGACGAGTCCGCTGATCGCCTTGCTCGGCGCCCTGGTGGCGCTCGGCGCCGCCCGGGCGGCGGACGCGCCGCCGGCTGAGCCGCAAGCGGCCGCCCGGGCGGCTTCCGCGGCTGTCCGGGACGCCGAGCCGGCGGTCGCCGCGCCGCGCGCAGCCGCCACGCGGCCCCGCAAGTCCGCCGCCAAGGGCGACGCGGGCACCGCCGAGAAGACCGCCAAGGCGATGGACCGGCTCGAACTCGAGACGACCCAGATCACCGGCAACCGCGAGCTGCCGAAGGTCATGGTGATCGTGCCCTGGAAGCGGTCGGACATCGGCGACCTGGCCGGCCGGCCGGTCAACAGCCTGGTCGACGAGGCGCTGGCGCCGGTGGACCGGGAGGTCTTCCGGCGCGAGGTCGATTATTTCAATGCGCTGGCGCCGGATCGGGCGCGGGGCGAGACGCACATCACAGGTCGGGCGGCCGGGCCGCAGCCTGAGAAGTAAGCCACGGTATTCGTAACATAACTTGAGTGAAATGGACCGGCCGTGCCGGCATAACTCGCGGAATCGAACGGAGCAGCGGAGATGCATGCCTACGACGTAATTGTGAACTTCTTCAAGCAGGGAGGTTTCTTCCTGTACCCCATCGCCCTGATCTGGGCGATCGGCCTCGTCATCGCCATCGAGCGCTTCGCCTACCTGATGAAGGTCGGCACGGGCAACAAGCGCCTGTGGGACCAGCTGCAGCCGCTGTTCGAGGCGGGCAACTTCAAGCAGGCGACCAACGCCGTGTCCGATTCGGACACCGCGCTCGCGCAGGTCATGCGCTACGGCTTGAGCCGGATCACGACGGCTCGCCGTCGCGAGGACATCGAGAAGGCGATGGAGGAAAGCCTGGTCGAGGTCATCCCGCACCTCGAACGGCGCACCCACTACCTCGCCGCGCTCGCCAACATCGGCATGCTGATGGGCCTGTTCGGCACCGTTCTCGGCCTCATCAACGCCTTCGCCGCGGTCGCCCAGGCGAACCCGGCCGAGAAGGCGAGCCTGCTGTCCGCCAGCATCTCGGTCGCGATGAACAACACCGCGCTCGGCCTGCTCGTTGCGATCACGCTGCTGCTGTCGCACCTCTATCTCGAGACCAAGACGACGAACATCGTCGACAGCCTCGAGGTCGCGAGCGTCAAGTTCCTGAACGCGATCACCGAGCGTCAGCAGCGCACGCCGGGCGCTGAGGCGCCGGCGGCCGCGGGCGCGGCCGCGCGGACCGGCGAGGTGCGCGGGGCGCGCGCATGAGCGGATCCTCGATCGCCCGCCGGCAATCGCGCAACCATGCGCGATACAAGGGTCGGAACGATATCAACATCGTTCCGATGCTCGACATCTTCACGATCCTGCTGTTCTTCCTGATCTTCACGGCAGTATTCTCGAAGACGCACATCGTCGAGATGAACCTGCCGGCACAGAGCTCCGAGCCCCTTTCGCTTCCCGAGGGGCTCGTGCTCGAGATCGTGGTGCGCAAGGACGGCCTGGTCGTGCAGGACAAGAATTCCGGCCCGTTGCAGCCGTTTCCGAACACGGCGGACGGCTACGACTTCGACGGCCTGAACTCGTTCCTGACGCGCGTCAAGGCGAAATTTCCCGAGATGAAGTCGGCGACGGTGCTGCTCGAGCAGAACATCCCGTACGACACGATCATCGCGACGATGGACGCCGTGAAGTCCTACGAAGGTACCCTCGACGGCCAGCCGGCCCGCGGGGAGTTGTTCCCGCAGATCTCGCTCGGAGACGCGCCGACATGATTGGCTCACGGCTGAAGCGCAACCGCAGGCCCGGTGGCCACCACCGCGGCCACGGCATGCCCGCGCTCGTCCCGATGATCGACATGCTCGTGATCCTCGTGGTGTACATGCTGGTGCACACGGCGGACTACGAGATCCTGCCGAACACCAAGAACATCTCGATTCCGCAGTCGATTTCCGAGTCGCGGCCGCACGAGTCGACGGTGCTGATGGTCACGCGCGACACGATCTTCGTGAACGGCATGGCGACCGCGACGGTCGCGGACATCGAGGGCGACGTGGCCGCAGCACGCGAGTCGCTGCAGGCCAGCCTCAAGAGCGAGACGCAGAAGCGCACGCTGATGGCACCGAACGACCCGACCGCGCGCGAGGTCACGGTCATGGCGGACAAGGGTCTGCCGTACAGCCTGCTGAAGAAGATCATGATGGCGGCGACCGCAGCGGACATCGGCAAGATGTCGCTCGCGGTCATCGAGAAAGAGCGGGCCTACCGTGGCCCGAATCCTGGCTAAGAATCGCCGAGCGAGCCCCCGATGACAGTGCTTGCAGCCAATTACCGGGTATTCGAACTACCCTGGACACCGAACGACGCCGAGGAGCGCCACTTTAAGCGGCTGCTCACGATCGGCCTCGTCCTGTGGTTGATCATCGTCGTCGGCACCCAGTTGCTGCCGACGCCCGAGCGCCCGATCGCCCGCCCGCTGCCGGAGGAGGTCGTCAAGCTCGTGCTGCAGCCGCCGCTGCCGCCGCCGAAACCCGTGGAGGAGAAGAAGCCGGAGCCGAAGCCGATCGTGCAGCCGAAGCCGGTCGTGCCGCCGCCGGTCGTCGACAAGACCGAGCAGGCGCGCAAGAAGGCGCAGAAGGCGCTGAACGCGGTCAAGGACGAGCTCGCCGACCTGCGGGCGGCCCTGAACACCGAGCAGCTCGCGAGCGCGAAGCCGCTGAAGGACAAGGTCGACGGCCCGTCGCGCGCCGAGCGCTCGCTGATCACCTCGAACCTGGCGGGAGGCAGCGGCGGCATCAACACCGCGGCGCTGAGTTCCGGGTTCGGCGGCGGACCGGGCTCGCTGCACGGGCACTCGACGATGCAGGGCGTGCAGTCGTTCGCCGACGGCATCCGCAAGGATCACGCCGAGGCCAAGCGCACCGGTTCTAGCGGCAAGGCGTCGCGCAGCCGCGAAGAGATCGAGATGGTCTTCGACCGAAATAAGGCAGCCATCTACGCGCTCTACAACCGCGCGCTGCGGGACAACCCCCAGCTGCAGGGCAAGCTTGTGGTGCAGCTGACGATCGCGCCGACCGGCGAGGTCACCGACTGCAAGGTCCTGTCGAGCGAGCTGAAGGATGAGGAGCTCGAGCGCAAGCTTGTCGCCCGCATCAAGATGTTCCACTTCGACGACAAGGACGTGGAGGTCATCACGACGACCAAGCCGATCGACTTCTTCCCGGCCTGACCGCCGGGATGCTGGCGGGCTTCTACGTCGAGCTGAAGGCGCTGCACGTCGCTGCGGTCGTTACGTCGATCAGCCTGTTCGTGCTGCGCGCGGCGCTGCGGTTCGCGGACTCGGCGCTGCTGCAGCATCCGCTGCTCAGGATCGCGCCGCACGTGGTGGACACTGTGCTGCTGGCGAGCGCCGTGCTCCTGTCGCTGATCCTGAGGCAGTATCCGTTCGTCGCTGCCTGGCTGACCGCGAAGGTGTTGGCGCTGGTCGTCTACGTCGTGCTCGGCTCGATCGCGATTCGGCGCGGCCGGACCCCGCTGGTCCGCACCGTCGCGCTCGTCGGCGCACTGGCGGCGCTTGGCTACATCGTCGGTACGGCGCTGCACCACGACCCCGACCCGCGTCGCTGGTAGGCGCGGCCTCGGCCGCGGGGCTCAGGGAGCGCGGCTGCCGGCGGCAGCGGCGGGGCGCTTCGCGAGTTCCAGCGCGAGAATGCCGGCGACGATCAGCGCCACGCCGAGCCATTGCGCGCGCCGCAGCCGCTCGTCGAGCAGCCACGCGCCGAGCACGATCGTCGTCGGCGGGCCGACCGTTGCGACGACCGAGGCGCGCGGCGCGCCGAGGCGGCGCACGCCCTCCGCCATGGCCAGCATCGGCACGACGGTCGCGACGCTGACGAGCGCGAGCAGCAGCCAGAGGTCGCGCGCATGCCACACCGTCGCGCTGGCCCCGCCGGCCACCACGCGGTGCATCAGCAGGCACACCGTGGCCGCGGATAGGGCATAGAAAGTGAAGGCGACGCTGCCGATCGCGCCGGTCCAGCGGTCGCTCGCGAGGTAATAGAGTGCCGACGTCAGCGCGCAGGCGAGCACCAGCACGCCGCCGGCGGCGTTGCCGCGCAGCACGCCGGCGTCGAGTCCCGTGACGACCATGAAGATGCCGGCGTAGGTGATCACGAGCGCCGCCAGCGAGCGCAGCTCCGGCCACTCGCGGTAGATCCCGGCGTACAGCACGACGACCATCGACGGGTAAGAGAACAGCAGTACGCGTTCGACGCTCGCGTCGATCATCGTCAGCGCGCGGAAGTCGAGCATCGCGCCCACGAAGTAGCACAGACAACCCGCGATCGCGGCGCCGATCGCGGCGCGCGGCGGTGGCCGCAAGAGGGCGCGCGGTCCGGCGGCCCACAGCGCCCACGCGGCGATGACCGGCAGCGCGAGCAGCGACCTCGTCGTCAGCACGGCGTCGGCCCCCCAGCCGTCCGCGTACAGGTACTTGGCGATGACGCCCTTCGATGCGAACCCGGCCGCGCCGATCATGGTCAGCGCGATGCCGACGAGCGTACCGCCACCACCGGCGGGCGGCAGGCGCCTCAAGCCCGCACCGCGGCGTCGTGCCAATGGGTGAACTCGTCGACCGCGAGCCGTTCCGGGCGGAAGCGGTTCACCGACGCCGCCGGGTCCGCGTAGCCGAGGCCCATGCCGCAGATCAGCATCTGCGACTCCGGGACCCGCAGCTGCGCGCGGACGACGCCGTGGTACGGCGCCCAGGACGCCTGCGGGCAGGTCGCGAGGCCGTGCGCCGTCGCGGCCAGCATGATCGACTGCAGGAACATGCCGTAGTCCAGCCAGCTGCCGGGGCCGAGGTCGGCGTCGATGAAGAAGAACAGCCCGACGGGCGCATCGAAGAACTCGTAGTTCCGGCGTTCCTGCGCGAGCATCGCCGCGCGGTCACCCCGAGCGATGCCGAGCAGCGTGTACAGACCCCAGCCACAGGCCCGGCGCCTGGCGAGATACGGCTCCCGCCACACCGCGGGGTAGTACTGGTAAGGCCAGAACGGGCCGCCCGACGCCCCGGCCGCCGCCTCGCGGACCGCTCGGCAGATCTCGTCGCGCGCCACGCCGGCGACGACGTGCACCTGCCACGGCTGGATGTTGCTGCCGCTCGGCGCAAAACGCGCCTGGCCGAGGACGGCCTCGATGGTGGCGCGGGCGACGGGTCGGGAGAGGAACGCACGGGTCGAGCCCCGGGTGCGTAAGGCGGTGTCGACGTCCATCATCGGTCCGGAATGCGGAAACCCGGACAATGTAAGCGATCCGCCGCCGCGCCGCACGCGCCACGCCGCGACCGGTCAGGCCGCGCGCGTGCGACTCACTCGGCCTTGCTGAGGCGCTTGTCGCGCAGGCTGTCGCGGGCGCGCTCGAGCCGCGCCGCGAGCTCCGGTCCGAGGCGCAAGGCGACGCCGATCGACAGCACGTCGATCAGCGTCAGCTGCGCGAGCCGGGTGGTCATCGGCGTGTAGATGTCGGTGTCCTCGTCGACCGCGAGCTCGAGCGGTACGCTGCAGCGTTGCGCGAGCGGCGAGCCCGGCGGCGCGATCGCGATGACGTCGGCGCCGGCCTCGAGCGCGAGCTCGACGCTCGAGATCAGGTCGATCGTGCGCCCGGTGCTCGAAATCGCGACCACCACGTCGCCGCGCGCGAGCATCGTCGCCGCCATGCCGTGAACGTGCGCGTCGGCGTAGGAGACGGCCTGCAGGCCCAGCCGGAAGAACTTGTGGCGCGCGTCGGCGGCGACGATGCCGGAGCTGCCGAGCCCGTAGAACTCGATGCGCCGCGCGCCGGCCAGCAGCCGGATGGCCGCCTCGAGCTGCGCGGGCGAGAGCTGGCCCGACACGTCGCGCAGCGTGCGCCCCGCGCGCTCGAACACCTTGGCGGCGAGGTCGGCGGCCGAGTCACCGCGGTCGATGTCCCGGTGCAGGAACGAGGCGCCGCTGCCGAGGCTGTGCGCGAGCCGCAGCCGGAACGTCTGGTAGCCGTCGAGGCCGAGCGAGCGGCAAAAGCGGATCACGGTCGGGTCGCTGACTTCGGCGCGGGCGGCCACCGCGGTGAGCGTGCTCTGCAGCACCCACGCGGGTGCGGCGAGTACCGCGTCCGCGACGCGCGCCTCGGCCGGTGACAGCGACCCGCGCAAGCCGCGGATCCGCTTCAGGATCTCCGCGTCCGGCGCGTTGCCGTCCTCGCCCTCGAGCGGCGGGGTGCGCGCGCTCACAGCTCGTCGCGCCAGGCGAAGCCGTCGCGCGCGATCAGCGCGCTCGACGCCGCCGGCCCCCAGGTGCCCGCCGTGTACGGGCGCGGGCCGTCGTCGTCCGCGTCCCAGGCGGCGCGAATCGGGTCGATCCAGTTCCACGCCGCGTCCACTTCGTCGCGCCGCATGAACAGCGTCAGGTTGCCCTGGATCGCATCGCCGAGCAGCCGCTCGTACGCCTCGAGCGGCCGCCCCTTGAACGACTCGCCGAGGTCGAGCGCGAGGTCGACGGGCTTGAGGCGCATCGCCTCGCCGGGGCTCTTGGCGAGGATGCGCAGCGTGATGCATTCGTCGGGCTGCAGGCGGATGACCAGTCGGTTGGGCGGCTGCGAGCTGAACGGCCCCTCGAAGATCGAGTGCGGCACCTGCTCGAACGTAATGACGATCTCGGCGACGTGCTCCGGGAGCCGCTTGCCCGTGCGCAGATAGAAGGGCACGCCCGCCCAGCGCCACGTGTCGATCTCGGCCTTGATGGCGACGAACGTCTCGGTGCGGCTCTCGGCATCGACGCCGGGTTCCTCGAGGTAGCCGGGCGCCTTGCCGGCGCCGACCACGCCGCCGCGGTACTGGCCGCGGACCGTCTTGATCAGCGCCTCGGCCTCGCCGATCGGCCGCAACGCGCGCAGCACCTTGAGCTTCTCGTCGCGTACCGCGTCCGCCGCGCTGCTTGCCGGCGGCTCCATCGCGAGGATGCACAGCAGTTGCAGCAGGTGGTTCTGGACCATGTCGCGCAGCGCCCCGGTCCGGTCGTAGAACTCGCCGCGCGACTCGACGCCGAGCTGCTCGGCGACCGTGATCTGCACGTGGCGGATCTGGCCGCGGCGCCACAGCGGCTCGAACAGCGCGTTGCCGAATCGCAGCGCGAGCAGGTTCTGGACGGTCTCCTTGCCGAGGTAATGGTCGATCCGGTAGATCTGCCGTTCGCCGACCATCGCGCCGACGGTGTCGTTGATGCGCCGCGCCGAGGCGGCGTCCTCGCCGAGGGGCTTCTCCAGCATGATGCGCGAGTCCGGCGTCACGATGCCGGCCGCCGCGAGTTCGCGGCAGATCGCCGCAAAGAGGTCGGGCGCGGTCGACAGGAAGAAGAGGCGCGCGACGCCCGGTCGCTCGCCGAGGGCTGCGGCGAGCCCGGCATAGTCGGCGGCGACGGTCGCGTCGACGCGCACGTAGCTCAGCGTCTGCGCGAACGTCGCCCACCCGTCCGCGCGGTAGTCGTGGCCGAGGTGCTGCCGGCACGCGGCCTCGGCCTGTGCGACGTAGGACTCGCGACCGTGGGCCGAGCGGGCGACCGCAATGATGCGGGAGCCGGGGGTCACGAGGCCCTCGCCGAAGCGCCGGTAGAGCGCCGGCAGGATCTTGCGCATGGCGAGATCGCCGGTGCCGCCGAACAGCACGAGGTCGAATGAGGGCGGCTGGCGGTGGCTGCCGTGCGGGCTCGTCGGGCTCGTGGCGTCAGCGTTCATGGGCCTACTCACAGTAGTTAATATACAAAGACTTGGCTCGCTTCAGCGGTTTCATCTTATGTTAATAAGTTTGTAACAGGTTGTATTTAATAACGTGAATTTCATCCATCGATAGAACATCGACATACAATGTAGATAAACTACATGCAATTGCCATCCGGTGCCAGTGGAACCCCGCCGTGCCCTCGACGTCCCCTTCGACTCTGCACCCGGTCGTCCGCGACGTCACGGCCCGTATCGCGGCGCGCAGCGCGCCCCTGCGCGCGGCCTATCTCGAGCGGATCGAGGCGGCGCTCGCGCACCGCGCGGCGCGCGGGCGGCTCTCCTGCGGGAACCTCGCGCACGTCTTCGCGGCCGCGGGCGCGCACGACAAGTCGGCGCTGCGCGGTGCGCGCTGGCCCAATCTCGCGATTGTCTCCGCCTACAACGACCTGCTGTCGGCGCACCAGCCGCTCGCGCACTACCCGGCGCTGATCAAGCTTGCGGCGCGCGAGGCGGGCGCGGTCGCGCAGTTCGCGGGCGGCGTCCCGGCGATGTGCGACGGCATCACGCAGGGCCAGCCCGGCATGGAGCTGTCGCTGTTCAGCCGCGACGTGATCGCGATGGCGACGGCGGTGGCCCTGACCCACGACGCGTTCGACGGCGCCGCGTGCCTCGGCGTCTGCGACAAGATCGTCCCGGGATTGCTGATCGGCGCGCTGTCCTTCGGCCACCTGCCGGTGGTGTTCGTGCCGGCCGGCCCGATGCCGTCCGGGCTGCCAAACGCCGAGAAGTCCCAAGTGCGGCGCGACTACGCGGCGGGCAAGATCGGCCGCGAGGCGCTGCTCGAGGCCGAGGCGCAGAGCTATCACGCGCCCGGCACCTGCACGTTCTACGGCACCGCCAACAGCAACCAGATGCTGATGGAGGCAATGGGTCTGCACGTTCCCGGCAGCGCCTTCGTGCCGCCCGGCACGGCGCTGCGCGACGCGCTGACCGCGTTCGCGGCGACGCGGCTCGCCGCGATCACCGCGCTCGGCGACGACTACCGGTCGCTCGGCCGGATGGTTGACGAGCGCGCGCTCGTCAATGGCATCGTCACGCTGCTCGCGACCGGTGGCTCGACCAACCACACGATCCACCTGGTCGCGATCGCGGCGGCCGCGGGCCTGGTCGTGAACTGGGACGACTTCGACGACCTGTCGTCGGCCGTGCCGCTGATCGCGCGCGTCTATCCGAACGGCGTCGCCGACGTGAACCACTTCCACGCGGCCGGCGGCACGGGCTTCGTGATCCGCGAACTGCTCGACGCCGGGCTCCTGCACCGCGACACGCGGACCATCATGGGCGGCGGCCTCGAGGCGTACACGCGCGACCCGCAACTGCTCGACGGGGCCCTGCGCTGGCGGGACGTGCCGGCGACGAGCCTCGATCTCGAGGTCCTGCGGCCGGTCAGCGCGCCGTTCAGCCCGGAAGGGGGAGCCCGCGTGCTGCGCGGCAACCTCGGTCGCTGCGTCATCAAGACCTCCGCCCTCGCGCCGCAGGACCACGTCGTCGAGGCTCCAGCGGTCGTGTTCGACAGCCAGGAGGCGCTGACCGCGGCGTTTACGGCCGGCGCGCTCGACCGGGACCTCGTCGCCGTCGTGCGCTTCCAGGGTCCGCGCGCCAACGGCATGCCGGAACTCCACCAGCTGACGCCGATCCTCGGCTCGCTGATGGGCCGCGGCTTCCGCGTGGCGCTGGTCACCGACGGTCGCATGTCGGGTGCCTCCGGCTCGGTGCCGGCGGCCATCCACGTGACGCCGGAGTGCGCGGTGGGCGGGCCGCTCGCCCGGGTGCGCGACGGCGACCTGATCCGGCTCGACGCCGGGGCGCGCTCGCTCGAGGTGCGCCTCGCGCCGGAGGTGCTCGCGGCCAGGCCCGCGGCGGTGCCGTCCGGCGCGGCCACGACGGGACACGGGCGGGAGTTGTTCGCTACGCTGCGTGCCGCGGTGGGCGATGCCGAACGGGGAGCGCTGGCATGTCTGTGAGCCTTCGGATCGGCGAAATCCTGACGCGGGCGCCGGTGATTCCGGTGCTGACGATCACCGACGCCGAGACGGCCGTGCCGCTCGCGCGCGCGCTGATCGCGGGCGGCCTGCCGGTCCTCGAGGTCACGCTGCGTTCGAGCGCGGCGCTGGCCGCGATCGCGGCGATCCGCGCGGAGGTTCCGCAGGCGATCGTGGGCGCCGGCACCGTCGTCGACGCGGCCCAACTCGCCGCGGCGCTCACGGCCGGCAGCCAGTTCGTCGTCTCACCCGGGTTCTCCGCCGCGCTTTGCGCCGAAGGGGCGCGCCAAGGCGCCGCGATGCTCCCCGGCGTCGCGACGCCGACGGAGCTGATGGCGGCGCTCGCCGCCGGGCTCGACACGCTGAAGTTCTTTCCGGCGGCTCACGCCGGCGGCGTCGGGATGCTGAAGGCGTTCGCCGCGCCGTTCCCGGGCGTGCGCTTCTGCCCGACCGGCGGCATCGACCTGCGCTCGGCCGCGGACTACCTCGCGCTGCCGAACGTGCTCTGCGTCGGCATGTCCTCGCTGGCCCCGCAAGCGGCGCTCGCCGCCCGCGACTACGGCGCGGTGACCGCGCTCGCACGCCAGGCGGCGGCCCTGCGGTCGACGCGCGCGACGCGCTGATTCGGCGCTTGCGCCGCAGCGGCGCTGGCGGGCGCGAGTCCTCGCGGCGTCGGGGGCGGGTGCGGGGTACCCGCGACGTGGCTCCGGAGGCCGCCTGATATCATTCGGGCCGCCCACCCCGACCCGCCGGCCCCGCTGCTCCGCGATGTACCGTCAGAACATCCAGTTCCCCGCCAAGGACGCGCCGCTACGCGAGGACGTCCACGCGCTCGGCGCCCTCGTCGGCGAGATCCTCCTCGAGCAGTGCGGACGCGAGCGCTTCGACCTGGTCGAGGGCGACCGCGTCGCCGCGATCCAGCGACGCGAGGGCGTGGACGGCGGCGAGGCGGAGCTGCTGCGGCGAACACGCGGCCGCGACCCGAGGGAGGCGCGCGACCTCGTGCGCGCGTTCTCGACCTGGTTCCACGTCGTCAACCTCGCCGAGAAGGTGCACCGGATCCGGCGACGCCGCGAGTACCTCAACAACTCGGCGCAGCCCCAGCCGGGGGGCCTCGACGACGCGCTCGCGCGCCTCGCGAAGGACGGCTGCACGCTCGCCGACATCCGCGGGCGGCTGTCGCAGCTGTGCGTCTACCCGGTGTTCACGGCGCATCCGACCGAGTCGACCCGGCGCACGATCCTGCGCAAGCAGCAGCAGATCGCGGAGCTGCTGCTCGATCGGCTGGATCCGTCGATCACGCCCGGCGAGCGGCGCGCGACCTGGGAGCAGATCCGCACCGAGCTCACCTCCGGCTGGCAGACCGAGGAGCACCCGCGCGAGCGCCTGACGGTGGCCGACGAGCGGGAGCACGTGCTGTTCTTCCTCGCCGAGATCCTGTACCGCATCCTGCCCGGCTTCTACGAGGAGCTCGCGACCGCGATCGAGAAGGCTTTCGGCGCGACGCTGACCGCGCACGACCTGCCGCGGGTGCTGCGCTTCGGTTCGTGGGTCGGAGGTGACATGGACGGCGCGCCCGACGTCCACGCGAAGACGATTCGCGAGACGCTGCAGCGGCAGCAGCTGGTGATCGTCAACGCCTACTACGTCGAAGTGCAGCGCCTCGGCGAGCGGCTGTCGCAGAGCGCGAGCCGGGTCGGCGTGTCGAAGGCGCTGGAGTCGCGCATCGACCAGTACTCGATGCTGATGCCGGCGGCGCAGCAGGGCGCCCCGGCGCGCCACGACCGCATGCCGTACCGGCAGTTCTGTGCCCAGCTCGCCGCGCGCCTGCGCAATACCTACGACGGACGCCCGCACCACTACGAGAACGCCGGCCAGTTCCTCGCCGACGTGCAGGTCATGGCCGAGAGCCTCGCCAGCAACCAGGGCACGCGCGCCGGACTGTTCCATGTCGAGCGCCTGCTGCGGCGCGTCGGAACCTTCGGCTTCCATCTCGCGACGCTCGACGTGCGCCAGCATGCGGATGTCCACCGCGCCGTGGTCGGGCAGGGGCTCGGAGAGGCCGAGTTCGGCGTCCGGTCGGCCGCGGAGCGACTCGAGCGCGTACGGCTCGCCCTCGAGCGGGACGAGGGACCGGCGCACCCGCTCGATGCCGTCGGGCGTCGCACGCTCGCGGTCTTCGAGCAGCTGATGCACGGCCGCCACCGGCACGGCCGGGAGGCGATCGGCGACTACGTGGTCAGCGGTGCGACGGGGCCGGACGACGTACTGTCGGTGCTGTTGCTCGCGCGCTGGGCGGAGATGGTCGACAAGCGGATCGGCGAGGTGCCGCTCGACGTCGCTCCGCTGTTCGAGTCGGTCGACGCGCTCGACGGCAGCGGCGGCACGCTGCGCGTGCTGCTGGCCGAGCCGATCTACCGGCGCCACATCGCCGCGCGCGGCGATCGGCAGGTGGTCATGATCGGCTACGCCGACAGCAACAAGGAGAGCGGCTTCGCCGCGTCGCGCTGGGCCCTGCATCGCGCGCAGGGCGCCCTGGCCGCGGCGGCGGCGGAGGCGGGTGTCGCGCTGACCGTGTTTCACGGCCGCGGCAGCACGACCGGGCGCGGCACGAACCGAATCGAGACGATCCTGAAGAGCGCGCCGCCCGGCAGCTTTCACGGCGTGCTGCGCGTCACCGAGCAGGGCGAGGTGATCAACCAGAGCTACGCGTTGCGGCCGATCGCGATGCGCAGCCTCGAGCAGTCGCTCGGCGGCGCGTTACAGGCGCTCGCCGGCCGGCCCGCCCGGCCGGCGCCGGAGCCCGTGTTCGGCGAGGCGCTCGACGTCCTCGCGGCGGCGAGCCGCGCCGCGTACCGCGACCTGGTCCACGGGGCCGACGGCTTCTACGAGTACTTCCGGGACGCGACGCCGATCGACGTCATCGAGCGGATGCAGATTGGGTCGCGGCCGGCGACCCGCGCGGGGCGCTCCGGTCTCGACGCGCTGCGCGCGGTGCCGTGGGGCTTCGCCTGGAGCCAGAGCCGCCACCTGTTGCCGGCATGGTTCGGGATCGGCTCCGGGCTCGACGCCGCGGCCGCGCGCCACGGTGCGCCGGTACTGGAGCGGATGCTCGCGCAGTGGTCGTTCTTCGGGCTGCTCCTCGACGAGGTCGAGTTCGGCATGACGGTGGCCGACATGGACATCGCGGCGTGGTACGCCGAGCTCGCCGCGCCGGCGCACCGCGGTCACTTCACGACGGTGCGCGCCGAGTTCGAGCGCACGCGCGAGTGGCTGCTGCGGTTGCGCGGCCAGCGACGCCTGCTCGACGGCGAACCGGGGATCCAGCGGGCGATGAAGCTCCGCAACCCCTACGTCGACCCCATGCACCTGATGCAAATCGACCTGCTGCGGCGCTGGCGGGCGACCGATCGGCAGGACTTCGACCTGCAGGACGCACTGATCGCCAGCATCGCCGGCATCGCCCAGGGCCTGCAGGCGACCGGGTAGGGCGGTGCGCGGCGGCCCGGGACGGGCAGCCGGTCACGCTTTCGGCTTCCTGAAGTGGCGCGGCTCAAGCGTCGCCCGGTCCGGCCGATCCATGGAGGGAAGCCGGGAGGTCGTCGTGAAACCCAATGCCCCTCGAGATCCGGAATCCCTGATGACGCCCGAGAGCGCAGTGTGGCTCTTGTACGCGGGGCTCGTGCAGGGCATCCGCTGGCGCCGGCATCTGGCCGCGAGTACAGGCCGGCCGCCCGCCGCCTGCCCACGGCGCCCGCGGGGCCCCGCGCCCCGCTGAACCGTCGCGTCCGCGGCAGCGCCGTCAGCACTCCGGGACGTTGACCGCCAGACCTCCCTGCGAGGTCTCCTTGTATATGGCCGACATGTCCTCGCCGGTCTGCCGCATCGTTGCGATGACCTGGTCGAGCGTGACCTTGTGCGTGCCGTCACCGCGCATCGCGAGCCGGGCGGCGTTGATCGCCTTGACGGCGCCCATGGCGTTGCGCTCGATGCAGGGGATCTGCACGAGGCCGGCGATCGGGTCGCAGGTCAGCCCGAGGTTGTGTTCCATGCCGATCTCCGCGGCGTTCTCGATCTGCTCGTTCGTGCCGTTGAGCGCGGCCACGATGCCGCCCGCGGCCATCGAGCAGGCCACGCCGACCTCGCCCTGGCAACCCATTTCCGCTCCCGAGATCGAGGCGTTCTTCTTGTAGAGCATGCCGATCGCGCCGCCGACCAGCAGGAATCGCAGCACGCCCTCGTCGGACGCACCCGGCTCGAACCGCCGGTAGTAGCTGAGGACCGCCGGCACGATGCCAGCGGCACCGTTCGTCGGCGCGGTGACGATGCGCCCGCCGGCGGCGTTTTCCTCGTTGACCGCGAGCGCGAACGCGTTGACCCAGTCCATCGCCGCCATCGGCGAGCCGCTGCCGGTCTCCGTCAGCTGGCGGAAGAGCTTCGGCGCCCGCCGGCGCACCTTGAGGACGCCCGGCAACAGTCCCTGCGCGTGGAAGCCGCGTTCGATGCACGACTGCATCACCGACCAGATGTTGAGCAATGCAGCGCGGGTCGCGGCCGGCTCGCGGTAGGCGGCCTCGTTCGCCAGCACGAGCTCGTGCAGCTCGAGGCCGCCGGCGCGCGCCTTGCCGAGCAACTCGTCGGCCGACTCGAACGGGTACGGGACTCGCACCGTCGTCGCCGCGGTCGCCGGCGCCGCGAGTTCGTCGGCGCGCGCCACGAAACCGCCGCCGGTCGAGTAGTACTCCTCGCGGCAGATCACGGCACCGGCCGCGTCGAGTGCCGTGAAGCGCATGCCGTTCGAGTGGCCGGGCAGCGTCTGGTCGCGGTGCCACAGCACGTCCATCGGCTCGTCGAACGGGATGTCCTTGCGCCCCGCGAGATTGAGCCGCGCGGTGCCGCGGATGCGCTCGAGCGCCGGCTCGACGATCGCCGGATCGAGCCCCTCCGGCGAGTGCCCCTCGAGGCCGAGCAGCACGGCGCGGTCGGTGCAGTGACCGCGGCCGGTCAGCGCGAGCGAGCCGTAGAGCTGCACGCCGACCTGCGCGGTGCGTTCGAGCAAGCCGCCTTCGACCAGGTCGAGCACGAAGCGGCGCGCGGCGTTCATCGGGCCCATCGTGTGCGAGCTCGAGGGCCCGATGCCGATCTTGAAGATGTCGAGGACGCTGAGTGTCATGCGGGAAGTCTGACGGGATCGCACCGGCGCCGCAATTCCGGGCGGGCGTCAGGCCGGTTCGCCGCGCCGCCCGCGCTCGGCCCGCAGGCGCTCGCGCACGACGTCGCGCCCGAGCTCGCGGGCGACGCCTTCGAGCACGTCGCGGTCGCGGTAGTCGATAGGCGCGAAGCTGCCGCCCCGCCGCCAGCAGGCCTCGACCTCCGCGAGCGCCTCGCCGCGGCGGCCGAGGGCGATCAGTCGCGACACGAGTTCCTCGCCGAGCCGGTCGGCGAAGCGCCGCTCGTCCCACTCGAGCGCACGATCGCGCAGCCAGAGGATCGCCGCCGGATCGCGACCGGCCGCCTCGAGCCATGCGGTCGCCCGCGACCACGCGACCTCGGGGTGGCGGGCGCGCATGAGCCCGTAGATCTCGGCCGCGAGCGCCGTCCGGTCGCGGTCGGCGAGCGCGGCGTCACGCGCCGCGTCGCGCTCCGGCGAGTGCCATGCCTCGAGGCCGAGTTCGTGGCGGCGCGCGTACAGCGCGACGCCGAGTGCCGTCGCCAGCGAGTACAGCAGCATCTGTCCGACGGCGACCACGACGAACGTCGGCACGACTCGGGCGAGCCCGATCGTGACGACCCCGTAGGCACCACCGAGCGCGACCACGGCGAGGTAGCGCGGTCCGAGGCCCAGCGCGACGCGCACGATCGCAACGGGCGACGCGGCGCGCAGCGGCTCGCCCTCGACGGCGAGCAGCGCGAGCGAGGCAGGGAAGGACAGCAGCGTCGCGGCCGCGACGCCGACCGCGGCCCACCGCCCGACGTGCTCGCCGAGCCACCATGCGAGGCTCGCCGCGGTCCCGAGCATCGCGAGTTGCAGCAGCGGCCGCGGCTCGTGCCACGGGTTGGCGTTCTCGACGGCGAGCACCGGCAGCGGCCGCCCGTGCGCGGTGGCGCTGACCAGCAGGTACGTGTAGGTCCAGACCCACGAGCTGCCGATCAGCAGCACCGGGATGCCGATCATTCCAGCGGCGTCGCCGATCGCCAGCACGGCGGTGGTGACCGCCGTGAGCAGGAGCGGCGGGCTGGCAAAGGCCCGCGCCGCGCCGCCCAAAAAGGAGTCGGCTGCCATGCGCGGGCATTATGCGCCGCGCCGCGCCGCCGGCATTCGCTAGAATGGCGGCTCCCTCCTCGCCGGCAGGGTGAAGCGATGAGCGAGCGACTGGCGCGCACCGTGTGCGTGTACTGCGCCTCGAGCGGCAGCTGCGATGCCGAGTACCACGCGGCGGCTCGGCGGCTCGGCGGGCTGCTCGCCGATGATGGCCGCGCGATCGTCTATGGCGGCAGCCGGATCGGTTCGATGGGTGCGCTCGCCGACGGCGCGCTCGCGCGCGGCGGGCGCGTGATCGGTGTCCTGCCGCGCTTCCTCAAGGACCTCGAGGTGTCGCACGACGGCCTCACCGAGCTGCACATCGTCGAGGACATGCGGACGCGCAAGCACCTGATGTTGTCGCGCAGCGAGGCCGTCGTCGCGCTGCCGGGCGGTTGCGGGACCTTCGAGGAGCTGCTCGAGGCGATCACGCTCAAGCGGCTCGGCGTGTTCCTCGGGCCGATCGTGATCGTCAACACGCGCGACTACTACGCCCCGCTGCTGGCCCTGTTCGCGTCCGCGGTGCGCGAGCGCTTCATGGACGCGCGTCATCTCGAGATGTGGCAGGTCGTCGCGAGCGCTGACGAGGTCGTCGCGGCGCTCGCGAGCGCGCCGCCGTGGAGCGCACACGCGAGGCGATTCGCGACGGTGTGACGCGCTGGGCGCACGGCGCGCAACACGCTGATTCTGCAGGGTGCGGGTATTTCGGGCGGCGAAGCCCGCCATGGGCGTGCGCCTAGATATATCGCCACTCTGCCAATGGCACGGCGCGGCACGAACGCGCACGCTTCCGTTGCCCACCCAAGACGACGCGGCAACACCAGCCGCAGCGGGTGGGGGTTAGGAGGATGCCATGCTTGCCCGCGATCTATTCCCAGTAAAGGCGTTTGAAGGTTATCTGGATCGGTTCGAGCCGTTCTTCAGCGGCGATTTCATGCCGCGGATCGCCTGGCCGCGGAAGCTCGACATCACCGCCGAGTGGCGTCCGAATGCCGACATCATCGAGAAGAAGGACGAGTACCTCGTGAAGGCCGAGCTCCCGGAAGTCAAGAAGGAAGACGTCAAGATCGACGTCGTTGACGGCCTCCTGAAGATCCGTGGCGAGCGCAAGTTCGCCGTCGACGAGAAGAAGGACACGGTGCATCGCGTCGAGACGTTCTACGGCAAGTTCGTCCGTACGTTCACGCTGCCCGAGAACGTGGACGTCGCCAAGATCCGCGCCGAATGCGCGGAAGGCGTGCTGACGGTCCACATTCCGAAGGTGGTCGCGGCGATGCCGAAGCCGATCGAGATCGCCGTCCAGTAGCGGACCTGACTCGAGCGAGGTCTCGGTGGGGCGGGCGCCTGGTGGGCCCGCCCCGTTTATTGCGGTGGCCGCCGGGGCCGGCCTCCGGATCACGTAGAATCGGTGCGGTGTCTACGCCCGGGAGTGGCCTCATGTCCAGTGAACAACTCAACTCGCTCCTCCAGCGCCTGCACGACGAGCTGGCGCGGGCGGCAACGCTTGACGCGGAGTCTTGGCGGTTGCTCGGGGTCGTCGTCTCCGACATCGAGAGGCTCGGGCTCGCGGCGCCGACGACGCCGGGCGGCTTCGAGGCGCTGGCGGTCCGCTTCGAGGCGGACCACCCGGCCGTCGCGGCAACGCTGCGCCAGGTCGGCGACCTGCTCGGCAAGGCGGGGATCTGAGGAATGCGTGCGGCCGGTCAGGGTGCGGTTTCGCAACTGCGCCGCGCGACGACGGCGGACGTCGGTTTCGTCTTCGCGACCGAGCGGCTTCCCGGTTACGAGCGGCTGACGGCGCAGTGGACGCGGGACGAGCACGCCGCGGCGATGGCGCGGGCGGACACGTGCTATCTCGTCGGCGGCCGGCCGGGCGGCGAGCTCGAGGGCTTCGCGATCCTGCAGCCGCTCGCCGACCCGCACGAAGGGGCGAAGCTCAAGCGCATCTGCGTGACCCGGCCGGGCAGCGGCTTTGGCGCGCCATTCCTCGGCGTCGTCGTCGACTGGGTCTTCACGGCCACGACCAACGAGCGCCTGTGGCTCGACGTCTTCACCCACAACGAGCGTGCGCGCCACGTCTACCGGCGCGCCGGCATGCGCGAGGATGGACTGCTCCGGTCGGCGTACCGGATGCCGGACGGCACGCGCGCCGATCGCTGCATCATGTCGATCCTGCGCAGCGAGTGGCGTACGCCGTGAACGGCGTGCGCGTCGGCGCGGCGGTGCTCTGCTGGCTTGCCAGCGTGCCGGCGCTCGCCGCCGCGACGCCCGCAGCCGCCGACGCAGTGCCGGCGGGCATCGTGACGCGGCTGCCAACGCGCGATCGGGTGGTGGCTCTGACCTTCGATGCCTGCGAGGCCTTCGAGCGCATGCGCCTCGACCACGGGATCACCGACTTTCTGATCCAGCGCCGGATTCCGTTCACGGTGTTCATGGGCGGCCGCTTCGCGCGCGACAATGCCGACGACGTCCGGGAACTCGCGCGTCATGACTTCGTGTCGATCCAGAATCACACTTGGAGCCATCCGCGCGACATGCGCCTGCTCGCGGATGATCGCGTGCGTGCGGAGGTGAGGCGCGCCGAGGCCGTGTTGGTGGCGCTGACCGGGCGCCGACCGACGCTGTTCCGGTTCCCGGGCGGCAATGCCGACGAGCGCACCGTCGCGCTCGTGCGTTCGCTCGGCTACCAGGTCGTCCATTGGCGCTGGGCGGAGGGCGACCCGTCGCCGACGGTCGATGCGGACCGCCTGGTCGCGCAGACCCTCGCGCGGACGCGGCCGGGCGACATCCTGATTCTGCACGTCAACGGTCGCGGCTGGCACACCGCAGAGGCGCTGCCGCGCATCGTCGACGGGCTCGCGGTGCGCGGCTTCCGCTTCGTCACGGTGGCCGAGATGCTACCGCCCGGATCGGCGCCGCCGTAGCGGCGCCAGGACGCGTCAGGTCTTGGCGCCGGTCCGGTACAGGTAGTTCTCGAGGTCGCGCATCTGCAGGCTCAGCCGGCGCTGCACCTTGTGCGCGACGCGCATCACGGCGCGCATGACCTTGTAGACCACGCGCGGTTCGCGCTCGACGAGCGTCTCGAAGTCGCGCCGGTCGAGGACCAGCACCTCCGTCGCGCCCGAGGCGACCAGCGCGGCATAGCGTGGTTCGTCGTCCATGAACGACAACTCGCCGACGAGGTCGCCGGGCTCGACGGTGTGCAGCAGCGTCCGTCCGTGGGCGCCGTCCTTGAGCACGTCGATGCGGCCGTTGACGACGACGTGCAGCAGACCGTCGCGGGCGCCCTCCGGCAGCAGCACCTCGCCGTCCTTGAGGGCCCGGATGCGGACGAGTTCGGCGAGCACCTTGGTCTCCGCGGGCGTCAGTTCGGTCGCGAGCGGGCTCGAGCGCAGGGCATCAATGGCGGCGGTCATGGCGGCGACTCCCGGTCGTCCGAGGGGATGGGCCACTATCGCAGAACCGGCCCCCGGCGCTCGTCCGGGGTTGCCGCAGGCCGGCCGGCGGCCGGCCTTCAGGGCGGGGCGGCGACGAACGCCAGAAAGTCCGCCGCGGTGGCCCGCGGGCGCTCGATCATCGGCAGGTGGCCGGTGGCGTCCATCAATACGAGTCTGGATCGCGGAATCGACCGGCGCATCGCCTCGCCGGCGGCCGGGCTGAGGATCCGGTCCTCCCGGCCCCAGACGATCAGGGTCGGCGCGCGGATCGCCGGGTAACGATCGTCGAGCACCGGCGACTCGATCCCGATCTCGCGGAAGATCCGGGTGTGCAGGTCGAAGTCGGCGACGGCCCGCCGCGCGAGCACCACGCGCAGGGAGTGCGGCAGCAGCGGCATCCGGTACATGACCGCGCGCAGCAGCGCGCCGTAGTCGGCTTCCCGGCAAACCAGCAGCGGCATCTCGCCGGTTTCGATGTAGCGGCCGATGAGCTCGGTGTCGCGCGCGAGCGTCGCGCCCGCGGCGTCGAGCAACCAGAGGCTGCGCACGTCCGCGGGATACGTCGCGGCGTACTGCGCGGCGATGAATCCCCCCATGGAGCTGCCGCCGAGGTGGACGGCGCCTAGCCCGAGCTGGCCGATGAAGGCGCGCAACCGCTCGACCTGGGCGTCGATGTGGTAGCGCGCCGCGGGATCGCGGCTCGCCTCACCAAAACCCGGCACGTCCGGCGCGACGACCCGGAAGTGCGGCGTTAGGGAGCCCGCGATCCGCGTGAAGTTGTCCTTGTCGGCGCCGAAGCCGTGGATCAGCACGAGCGGTTCACCGCGGCCGCCGTCGAGGTAGGGCATCGAGAAGCCCGGGACGTCGACGCTTGCGGCGCGCAGCCCCGCCCGCGCACGCTCGAGTGCGAGCCACCTGCGCGCCATCCATCGCGGCGCAGCGAACTCGAGCGCGAGCACCAGCGCCGCCACGGCAGGGACGACGAGCAGCAGGGCGGTCCAGGGCATGGCGTGGGCCTCAGGTTCTGGGCGACGGGGGCGCACCCGCGCCCGGCTCGAAGACGTAGTCGGCGTAGCGCGGCCGGCGGGTCTCGAGCACGTAGCGCGTGATGTAGCCGGGGTAGGTGGCGAGAATCTTGCCGGAGCGCGTCTTGTACCAGCTTGTGCATCGTGGCGACGCCCACACGGTCGCCGCGAGCCGCCGCTGCAACGCGGCGTTGTACCGTTCGAGGACGTCGGCGCGGACGTCCATCGAACGGGCGCCGCGCCGGCCGAGTTCGCCGATGCAGGCGAGGACGTAGCGCGCCTGCGCCTCGATCGGGATCAGCACCGACGTATGCCCGGTGCCGGTGTTCGGTCCGAGCAGCATGAAGAGGTTGGGGAAGCCCGCGACGGTGATGCCGTGGTATGCCTCCGGGCCGTCGCGCCAGGCCGTGGCGAGCATCCGGCCGCCGACGCCCGTGACCGGCAGGCGCGCGAGCGGCTCGACGGTCTCGAAGCCGGTGGCGCACACGATCGCGTCCACGTCGCGAACGCCGCCGTCGGCCGCGACGACGCCGCCCGCCGTGAAGCCGGCCGCGGCCTGCGCGACGAGTTCGACGTTCGCGCGGCCGAGCGCGGGGTAGAAGTCGCTGCTGATCAGGATGCGCTTGCAGCCGATCGGGTAGTCGGGGCGCAGCTTCGCGCGCAGCGCCGGATCCGCGACCTGGCGCTCGAGGTGCGACCTCGCCATGCGCGTCAGCAGCCGGTACATCGGGCCGCGACCCTTGAAGGCCGCGTAATTGGCCTCGAATCGCCAGTACAGCCACGTGCGGTACGCGATCGCCAGCGGCGGGATCCGGAACAGGCGGCGCGCCAGCGCGCCGTAGGCCCGGTCCGGCCGGTCGATGACCCACGACGGTGTCCGCTGGAATACCGTCAGCCGCGCCGCCTGTGCGGCCAGCGTCGGGACGATCTGCACGGCGCTTGCGGCACTGCCGACGACGGCGACCCGCCGGCCGCGGAAGTCGTAGCCATGGTTCCACCGCGCCGAATGCATGACCTCGCCGGTGAACGCCTCGATGCCGGGCGGCAGACGCGGGTGATTGAGCGGCCCGAGGCTGACCACGAAGAAGCGCGGCCGGAACACCCGGCCCTGCGCCGTCGTCACGCGCCAGCGCGCCGCGCGTTCGTCGTACTCGGCCGCGCGGACCTCCTGGTGGAGGCGCAGGTGGGCCTCGACCCCGTAGCGGCGCACGCAGTCCTCGACGTAGCCCTGGATCTCGCGGCTCGGGGCGAACACGCGCGTCCAGTCAGCCTTGCGCTGGAAGGAGAAGCTGTACAGGTGCGACGGCACGTCGCACTGCGCGCCCGGGTACGTGTTGTCCCACCAGGTGCCGCCGACGCCGCCCGACTGCTCCAGCACGACGAACGAGTGGATCCCGGCGCGCTTGAGCTCGATCGCCATGCAGATGCCGGACATCCCGGCGCCGAGGATCACGATCTCGGGGTCGTCGATGGCGGGTGTCCCCGCAAGTCCAACCCCGACCGCCGTCGCCTCTGGCATCAATCGACTCCCCGCGGCCGAAGCCTCGCCCCGGCACCCCGTGCAGTATGCCCGCTGATCAGGGGCCGGGGGCCGCCGGGTGCAGGTGGCCGGCGAACGGCCGCCCGGTCGCGGTCGAGCGCGCGACGGCCTCGGCGAGATAGTCGACCGCGAGCCCGATCTGGGCGCGCCGCTCGGTGACGGTCGTCTCGACGTGCGCGTCCGTCGCCCCGGCGCGCAGCGCCGCGGCGAGCGCGAGCTCGCGCGACAGCCGCCGCGCGTGCTCGATCGCCGGCTCCGGCTCGTCGTAGTCGCGCGTGCCGCCGGGATCGTGCACCCGGAACACCTTGAAGGTCGGCTGGTTGACGAGCACGTCGACGGTCTGCGACACGACGCCCGCGACCGCGCCGACGGCGTTGCATACGGCGGCGTGCTCCGGGATCGACAGCGGCGCGCCGAGCCGGCGCGCGACCTCCGGATAGTACGCGCTGACCGGCGCGCCGATCGCCACCAGCGACGAGGCGAGGCCGAGTCCGGCCCGGACGAGCGCCGAGAACGGCCGCCCGGCCACGACGTCCGCCATCAGGCGGTCGCCGAGCGCTCCCCAGCGGCCGCCGCGGGCCTCGAGCGCCGGGTCGTAGGCGAGCGCCGTCGCCAGAACGATCCGGCCGGTCTCCTGGATGACGTGCTCGACGGTCCGCTCGCAGATGTCGCGCGCCGTCGCCGCGGCCCTGGCGCCGCGCCCGTTGCGCTCGTCGATCGCGAGCAGCCGCGCACCGAGCTCCGCGGCCTCGACGTTCCAGCCATGCTGCCGCCCAAGCACGTGCATCGCGTCGCTCGGCGTGAACGACGCGAGCGTTGCGAGCCCGGCATCCGCGAGGCGTCGCAGCGCCTCGAGCCCGGCGTTGTTGCGGACGATCGCCGATGCGCGGCGCGGCTCCGCGCCGAGCGCGTCCCAGACGCGGCGCTCGAGGCTCGTCAGCTGCGCCGGTGCCTCGCGGCCGGGGTTGCGGAAGCCGTACTGCGTCGCGAACTCCGGCAGCCGGTCGAGCGTCACGAGCACGCGCAGGTCCGCGAGCAGCGCCGGCATCTGGTGCGCGAGCAGGCTGAGCGGCATGGCCTTGCGCGGCCCGACCCTGAGGTGCACGTCGCGGTCGAAGAACACCTCGCTGTCGCCGCCGAGACCGATGGTGCGCATGTCGACGGCCTCGACCATCGTGCGCCAGCCGCCGACGAGCGCGCCCTCCGCGTTGATCACGGGCCGGCCGCCGGTGACGACCGCGACGTCGGTCGTCGTGCCGCCCATGTCCGAGACGACGAAGTCCTTGAGGCCGGTCAGGAAGCCGGCGCCGACGACGCTCGCCGCCGGTCCCGACAGGATCGTCTCGACCGGGTACTCGAGCGCGACCTCCGCCTTCATGAGGGAACCGTCGCCCTTGACGATCATCAGCGGCGCATCGACCGACTCGGCGTCGAGCACGTGCGCGATGGCCTCGATCAGGTGGCGGATCTGCGGCGTCAGGCGCGCGTTCAGCGCGGCCGTCAGCGCGCGTCGCGGCGCGTCGAGCTTCGAGCTCAGCTCGTGGGCGCAGGTGACCGGCTTCTTCGACAGCGCACGGATCCGCTGGCGCACGCGCAGCTCGTGGCCGGGGTTGCGAACCGAGAATCGGGCGGCGACCGCGAAGCCCTCGACGCGCGCATCGAACTCGCGCACGGCCGCGTCGACGCAGTCCTCGTCGAGCGGCTCGAGTTCGTCGCCGGTGGCGTCGTGGCCGCCGCGGACGCGGGTCACGAAGCCGCTGCCCTCGCGTGTCAGTCCGGAGCGCTCCAGCATCGGCTCGTCGAAGCCGACGAGGACGGTGCACACCGGGCTGAAGCGGTTCTCCACGACGGCGTTGGTCGCGAGCGTGGTCGAGACGGACACCAGCGTGACGTCCTCGCGCCGCGCACCCGCGGGCAGCGCGGCGAGCACCGCGCGGATCGCGCCGCCGACGCCGATCGTAAGATCCCAGTGGGTCGTCAGCGACTTGGCGCTCGCGATCACGCGGCGACCACCGTCGAGGAGCACGGCGTCGGTGAAGGTGCCGCCGGTGTCGAGGCCGAGCCAGAGACCCGCGGCCGCGGCTTGCGCTGCGGCGCCCGGCGCCGGAATAGAGGTGGAATTCATGACGCGTACCGGCCCTTTACGGGGCTCCTGCTGATGGCTCGCACACGTCGTCGGCGTGCCGCCCGACACCCGCCGTCGCGGGCCGGTTGCGGGTCCACGGGCGCGCGACACGTCGGTCGGGAAGGGCGAGCCGGGCCGACGACGCCGACGTATCGTTCGGCGGTCTGGTCAGCCGCGACGTGACCTAAGGAACTCGGATCGGCGCGAGGTTACCACAGACCCGCCCCCGCGCCCGGGCGGCCGTGGCGGCGCTCAGCCGGGCGCGTACAGCGACGCGTGCGCCTGCCGCAGCAGCGCCTTCTGCACCTTGCCCATTGAATTGCGCGGCAGTTCCTCGACGAACAGCACGCGTCGCGGCACCTTGTAGCGCGCGAGGCACGTCTGCAGTGCCGCCAGTGCCTCGGCCTCGGTGAGCATCGCGCCCGGCGCGCGCACGACGATCGCCGTGACTCCCTCGCCGAGGTCCGGGTGCGGGATGCCGACGACGGCGCTCTCGACGACGCCCGGCAGCGCGTCGAGTTCCTGCTCCACTTCCTTCGGGTAGACGTTGTAGCCGCCGCTGATCACGAGGTCCTTGGCGCGGCCGACGATGTGCACGTAGCCTGCCGCGTCGATCGAGCCGAGGTCGCCGGTGACGAAGAAACCGTTCGGCGTGAATGCCTCGGCGGTCTTCGTCGCGTCGTTCCAGTAGCCGGCGCACACGTTCGGACCGCGGACCTCGAGCATGCCGACCGCGCCCGGCCCGGCGCCGGCGGCCGCATCGGTGCCGGTCACGCGGATCTCGATTCCGGGCAGCGGCAACCCGACCGAGCCGGGCAGCCGGAGCGCGTCGTAGGGGTTCGAGGCGTTGACCAGCGTCTCGGTCATGCCGTAGCGCTCGAGGATGGTATGGCCGGTACGCGCGGCGAACTCGCGGTGCGTGTCGGCGAGCAGCGGCGCTGAGCCGGACACGAACAGCCGCACGCCCGCGGTCGCCACGCGGTCGAGCCTCGGCTCCGCGAGCAGGCGCGTGTAGTACGTGGGTACGCCCATCAGCACGCTCACGGTCGGCAGGCGCGCGAGCACGTCCCGGGCGTCGAACCGATCGAGCAGCAGCACGCTCGCGCCGGCCGCGAGCACCGTGTTGACGGAGATGAACAGCCCGTGGACGTGGAAGAGCGGCAGTGCGTGCAAGAGCACGTCGCGCTCGGTGAAGCGCCAGCAGTCGACGAGCGCGGCGGCGTTGGAGGCGAGGTTGCCGCGGGTCAGCATCGCGCCCTTCGACCGCCCGGTCGTGCCGGACGTGTAGAGCAGCGCCGCGAGCGCCGTCGGCGCGAGGCCGGCCGGGAACTCGAAGCGCGCGGGCGCCCCCGCGGCGAGCGCCGCGAGCGAGCCGTCGCCCGCGGTGCCGAGCGACTCCGTGCGGTGGCAGCCGGCGGCTCGCGCGAGCGACTCGAGCGCTGCATGGTCGGCCGGACGGACCACCGTGACGCGCGGGCGGGCGTCGGCGAGGAAGTACTCGAGCTCGCGCGCCGTGTACGCGGTGTTGAGCGGCAGCAGCACCGCACCCATGCGCAGGCAGGCGACGTAGAGCACGAGCGCCTCGGCCGACTTGTCGACCTGCATCGCGACGCGGTCACCGGGGGCGACGCCGAGCGCAGCCAGCACCGCGGCGTAGCGGCGCGAGTCGCGCTCGAGGTCGCGATAGCTGAGGCTCCGCCCCGAAGCGGTCACGAGGAACGGTCGGTCACGCCGGGTCGCTGCGGCGAGCTCGATCCAGGCGCTCGGGTCCGTTTGCGATGGCGTCATGTGCGGCATCGGCGCCCCGGACAGGCTCGGGCGCTGCCCGGCAGCACGCGGATCGTCGCGGGCCGGCCGGGCGTCCGCGAGACGATCCGAGTCCGCGAGCGAGCCGCACGCACCGCAGTCGCTGGCCCCTTCACCTGGCTCCATTCCTCGATCCGCCAAGCGTTCAGCATACACGCGCCGGGGCGCGACCCGACCCGCGCGGCGCCCGCCCGGGTCGTCGCCGCGAAGGGCCGAGTGGCGATTCTGCGGCGCGCGCACGGCCTGACGACCCCGGACGGCTCAAGTACCGGGCAGCCCGGACGTCTGGAGGTATGCAGCCGCCATTGTCGCTTGCGCGCACTCACCCCTTACCGGAGCACTGCGATGCCGACCGACGCCGGGCACCGAACGGACTTTCCGGCGGACGGTCCGTCGCCGCGCGCGATCGGCGGGCATCTGAAGTGCGGGGCGCGGCGCCGCCTGACGGCGCTGCTCGGCACTCTGGTCGCGTGCGCCGGCTTCGCGGCCGGCGAATCGACCGCGGCGCCCGGCCGTGAGGCATCCGCCACGGAGCCCGCGGCGCCGGAGGTCCCGGAGATCTCGGGACCGATGCGGATCGCGCTCGTCCTCGCCAGAGCCGCCGGCGGCGGCGTCGGCTTCGTCGGTTCGGCGCTCGCGCTCGACGAGACGAGCGCGCCGGTCGAAGCGGCAATCATCCAGCCGGTCGCCATCGAAAAGATGAGGACCGGCGAGATCGTCATGCTCGTCCAGGATGGCTGCACCTCGCGGTTGGAGTGCTTGATGGCAAGGCGGATCATCGAGAAGCGTGGCAGCGACGTGGCCGCTCAGCGATACGGCCGGCGCCAGGCCGGTGAGGGCAAGGAGGTCGATGCATCGGTGCTCGGCCGCGTGGCGTACGTCGTCAACCTGGATACGGGGCGCATCAGAGACATGCGCAAGGACGACACGCGAGAGATCCTGCTGGGCGAGGCCCTGCGCCGGGAATCGCGGAAGTGGCATTACAGCGGCGATACGGTGCGCCCGTGGCCGGTCAGGACCTGATGCTCTAGGATCCATCGTCGATCGTCGATCGTCGATCGGCGGTCGCGGCCTGACCGCTCCGTTCGCGTTGACGCGGCGACGGATGACATACTCTCGGCGAGCGGCGCGGTAAGGTGCCGGCACGACTCCGTAGGGGAGGAGACATGAGATTCACGTCTTGGTCGACCCGCGCCTACCTGATGCTCGCGCTCGGCGGCGCGGTCGTCGTCACCGGCGTCAGCGCCGGAATCGAATGGTGGGGGATCGAGCGCGTCGGCGATTTCGTCGCGAGCGTTCGCCACGGCGATGTCGCGCTGGCGGAGTCGGTCGGCAACCTGCATGACGACCTCCTGCAGTTGCGCCGCTACGAGAAGGACGTCTTCATCAACCTGGCATCGGCTCCGGTGCGCGACGGATACCGCTCGAAATGGGACGAGGGGCTCCTGCACCTGCGCTACGACCTGATGCGCGCGCGGGCGCTGGTTCCCGAACCGTCCGACGTCGAGCTGCAGGATTTTGCGGATGCCGTCGCGGCGTATCGATCGGCGTTCGTGGGCACCTACGACGCCATCCGCGAGGGCGCGGTTGCCACGCCGCAGCAGGCCAACGATCGGATGGGCGAGGCGAAGGCGGCCGCGCACCGTGCCGAGCAGCGGCTGCTCGAGATCGAGCGGCTCGCGCTGTCGCGGATGCAGCGGTTCGGCGATCCCGTCAGCGACGTTCGCTGGGCGAGTCTCGCGCTGCACCTGCTGCTGCTCGCGATGATCGGCGGGCCGCTCGCGTGGACGATGCGCCAGAGGCCGCGCGCGTCGACGCTGGGGCAGTAGCGCCGCACGGGCGGCACCGGCCGTGCCGGACCGGTGGCCGGGATCGGCATCCCGTCGGTCGTCGTGGAAGCAGGTGGTCGGGGTGACAGGATTTGAACCTGCGACCTATACGTCCCGAAAACGAAAATGGATAACGGACTAAGATTCTGATCCGCCGGGAAAAGCTGCGATAACTCTATGATCCGCGTGTGAATTCGCCTGCGCCCGAGTACGATTCGCTGCGCTCGAATTCTCCCCTGTTGCCGAGCGATTGAGACCCCGGTGTGACCCACGCACACTGGGTCACAACTGGGAAAAATCATCGGCAGGCAGCATGCGCAAGAAACTCTCACAGGCCGTCGCGCGAAGCACATTCACCGACTCTCGCGACGTCGTCATCGTCGACACGCAGATTCCCGGATTTGACTTCCGCGTGCGCAGATCTGGCACCAAGATCTGGACGTATCGTTATCGGAATCCGGAGGGGCGGCAATGACGATACATCATGGGTCGTTTTCCGGGCGTGAGCGCGACGGCCGCACGCCGGCTGGCGCTGACGCTCGCGGTCGAGGTGGCCAACGGCTGCGACGTGCAGGAGAAGAAAAAAGCGGTGCGCGCGGAAGCCATTCGCAAACGCGAAGGCACATTGCGAAATTTCATCGAGGCGCGTTATCGGGCCTGGGCGCTCGATCATCTCAAGTCCGGCAAGTATCAGCTCGAGCGCATCGAGGCCGACTTCAAGGCGTGGTTCGACAAGCCGATGGCCGATCTCAACGCGTGGCTGCTCGAGGGGTGGCGGCAGCGGCAGAAGGAGGCCGGCAACCAGCCGGTGACGATCAATCGCGCCGTGCAACGGCTGCACGCACTTCTCTCGCGAGCGGTTGAATGGAAGGTGCTCGAGAAGCATCCGTTCTCGGGTCTGAAGCCGCTGCGGCACGACAAGAGCGGCCGCGTCCGCTATCTGACCGCCGATGAGGAGACGCAGCTGCGCGAAGCCTTGCTCGGGCGAGAAGCCAAGCTTCGTGAAGCCCGCGACCGATTCAATTCCTGGCGCGCCGTGCGCGGCCGGCAGCCGCTGCCCCGGCGCACCGAGGAATTCGTCGACTACCTGCGGCCGATCGTCCTGGTCGCGCTCAACACGGGATTACGGCGCGGTGAGATTCTGCAGCTCGAGTGGAAAGATGTCGATCTCGATGGCAAGTGGATTACGGTCGGCGGGGCCATCGCCAAGAACGGTCAGACGAGACGCATCCCGTTGAATGCCGAGGCGGTCGCCATCCTGCAAGCATGGCGCCAGTTCCGCAGCCGTCGCGCGTCGTCGGCGCGGGTGTTCCCCGGTTCCGACGGCGAGGGTCTGCAACGGATCGACAAGGCGTGGCGATCGTTGACGGAAATCGCGGGCATCGAAAACTTCCGATTCCACGATCTTCGGCATCATTTTGCGAGCCGCCTGGTGCAGTCGGGAATCGATCTCAACACGGTGCGCGAGCTACTGGGCCACGCGGATATCACGATGGTGC
>JBBINS010000001.1:0-341543 GCA_037443765.1 Gammaproteobacteria bacterium | reverse complement strand
TCTCTTCCATCGACGAGGCGGTCTCCTCGAGCGACGACGCCTGCTCCTCGGTGCGCTGGCTGAGACTCTGGTTGCCTTTCGAGATCTCCTCGACGCCGGAGGTCACCGCACGGGCAGCGTCCTTCACCACGCGGACAAGCTGCGTGTTGGACTCCAGGATCGCATTGAGACCCTCGGCGAGCTTGCCATAGAACCCGTTCTTCTCGGTCACGCGCAACCGGCGCGTCAGGTCGCCCTCGCTCGCCGCGCTGACGACGAACTGGACCTCCTCCTCGATCGAGATCTCGGCCGTCCTGTCGGCCCATTCGACCACGGTGCCGATGCGTTGCCCGCCGTCCGCGATGATCGGCGTGATCAGGAGGTCGATGCGCCGCGGGCCGAAGCTGAGGCGCGTCCGGTGTATACCGGTCAGCCGGTCGAGCAGCTGCCGCTGATGGGCGGGGTTTCGATGGAACTGGTCGATATTCGCGCCGAGCAGATTGGCCGCCACGAAGGCCGGCATCACGCTGCGGATGTCCGGCTCCGCGACCGCCAGCATCGCCTGCAGCGAAGCGTTGGCGTAGATGATGTCGTAGCGGGCGTCGGCGACCATGACGTTCGCCTGGGCGACGTCGAGCGCCTGCCGGATCCGGGTGCCTTCGACGGCGATCCGCCGGCTGTCGGCGAGTTCGAAGCCGACCTTGGTGCGCAGCGATTGCAGTGCACGCTGGAGTGCGGCAAGTTCGTCGTCGCCCGTAGCCTCGAAGACCTGCTCGAAGGATCCCTGCGTGAGATGCTCGACCTTTGCCGCCGAGGCACTAAGCGTCCGGGCAGTCTGGATCGAGATCCGCACGAGCGCGACCAAACCGCACACGAGCGACGCCGCGAACAGCGACGCGACGCCGACGCCCGACCTGGCCCCGAGTCCGGGAAGCGCGACGGCAGCGAGGCCAGCGAGCGCCGGCAGCGCGACGAGCGCAGACGCGACCAGCAGCTTCGCCGGCAGCGACAGCCGCGCGAGCAGGCCAACGGTCCGCGTGCGCAGACGCGACACGACCTTGCCCTCGTGGATCGTCAACCCGCCGGCCCGGCCTTCGGTGAACTGCCGATAGGCCGACTCGGCCTGCGCGATCTCAGCTCGCGATGGCTTCGAGCGCACCGACATGTAACCGGTGACCGTTGGACCTTCGCGGATTGGCGTAACGTTCGCGAGCACCCAGTAGTAATCGCCGTTCTTGCGGCGATTCTTGACGAGCCCGGTCCACGGTCGTCCAGCCTTGAGCGTCACCCAAAGATCGGCGTAGGCCTCCTCCGGCATGTCGGGGTGGCGCACGATGTTGTGCGCACTGCCCATCAGCTCGGCAGCGGTAAATCCGCTGACGTCGAGGAAGGCGTCGTTGAGGTAGGTGATCCGGCCCTTCGGGTCGGTCTTCGACACCAGCATCGCGCCGTCGGCGAGCACGTGCTCCTGCTGCGTGACGGGTAGATTCTTGCGCACCTGCTTCCTCCTGCGTTCCGCTCGATGGGCAACCTCGCCACGCCGGCGCCGACTCCCGGTCGCAGCCGCACCGGCGCCTCGCGGCAGTCGGCGCGTTACTGATTAGCTCGGCTCAGTGATTTGCTTCTGAAATTTCCAGGCGAAAATGCGGGCTGGGCGTAGGGCCATTCCGCAGGCGCCCTTGCGTACCGTCGCGCGCGCGTAGTCGACTCGCGCCGGTCGCTGGATTGGCAGCGGCACGTGCCCGGCGCGGCAACGAGCCGGTGCGCATGCGAGCGCGACGGGACCCGGCGGTCGCGCTTTGCGTCTGTGGTCAGCGGCTGCCGGCGTCCTCGAGTCGCTCGGCGACCGCGACGAACTGGCCAAACGCCGCGAGGAATGCATCGACGACGTCCGGGTCGAAGTGCCGGCCGCGCTCGGCGACGATGGCCCGGCGGGCCTCGGCAGGCGCGACGGCCCGCTTGTAGGGCCGGTTGGAAACGAGTGCATCAAAGACGTCCGCGACGGCCATCAACCGCGCGGACAGCGGAATGGCCATACTGACGAGTCCGTCGGGATAACCGCTGCCATCCCAGCGCTCGTGGTGGGACTGGCAGATCTCCTTGGCGAACGCGAGGAAGTCGACCGGAATGCCGGCATCGCGCTCCGCGCGCTCGATCGCCTTCCGGCCCTCGGCCGGGTGCATCCGCATGATCGTCCATTCGGCGTCGGTCAGCGGCCCGGACTTCAGCAGAATGCGGTCGGGCACCGCCACCTTGCCGATGTCATGCAGCGGCGCCGACTTGGCGAGCGCGGCGATCGAGTGTGGCGTCAGCACGTCGCCGTGTTGACCGGCGGCCAGCAGCTGCGCCCCGAGGATGCGGACGTATTCCTGCGTGCGCCGGAGGTGATTGCCCGTCTCGCGGTCGCGCGCCTGCGCGAGTCGTGCCAGCGCGAGGATCGTCACGTCCTGGACCCGCTCGTTCTCGACGGTGCCGCGAGCAACCTGCGCAGCGAGCGCGGCGTTGCGCTCCGTCAGCTCCGCGCGGGCGCGGGTCCGCCGGAGCTGCGTGCGGACCCGCGACAGGACTGCGACCGGGTGGAAAGGCTTCGTGATGTAGTCCGCGGCACCCAGGTCGAGCCCGCGGCTCTCGTCATCGGGGGCGCCAAGCGCCGTGACGAACACTACCGGTATGTCGCGCGTCTCCGGGTCGCCCCGCAGCTCCGCCAGCACATCGTGGCCACTCAGGTTCGGCATCATGACGTCGAGCAGGATAAGGTCCGGTGCCGGCTTGGTGCGGGCGATGCGCAAAGCGCGAGCGCCGCTGGTCGAGGCGCGAACGCGATAATGTGGCTCGAGCAGGTCGACCAGCACCGTGAGATTCGCGGGCGAGTCGTCGACGACCAGCAGCGTCGCCTCCGGGCCCGTCGCAGGGTCAGCGGGCACCGTGGCCCGCGCCGGCGCGAAGCGCCGGCCGTCGACCCCGGCAGCCTGTTCCAATGCCAACGGCCCGGGGACCCCGTCCATTTTTTCCACCGTCTGGGACGCGGGCAGGCCGGCGCGCCCCGCCGGATCCTGCCGTTCACATCGCCGCCTCGCTCCAGGAGCCTATCGGTCGGTCCGGCGGGAAGTGGACCAGCGACGTGGGGGGAACGGTGAAATCGGCGTTCGGCCGGAGTCCTCGTGGGGGTCCTGGCCGGTCGACGTTCGGGGTATTCCGCAGGCGAGCTTGCGCCAGGCGCCGCCGACCGCGATGCGGGCGGTCAACCACCGTTGGGGCGCCAAGAAGCCAGACGCTCCGCGTCGCCGTGCTCGTGGCATCAGGCGCCCCTTCGCCCCGCCGAGCGGGGCGTGCCGGCGCCGCACCGGCTGCGGCAAGCCGCAGCCCGCACCGGACGGCAGAATCGGCACAATGGGCGTGCGCCGGCCTTCCGGCGACGTTCCCGACCAAGGACCCGGCCTCATGACCGACGACCAGGCCCGCCACACGGACCGTGTGCCGGCCCCGCGCCCGACTCCCGGCATCTCCGAACACTCCTCACACGCTCCGCGCGGCTCCCTGGCGACCCTGACGATCGGCGCGGCCGGCATCGTCTTCGGCGGCATCGGCACTTCGCCGCTCTATGCGCTCGACCAGCTCTTCCTTGCGCACGGCGGCGTGACGCTGACGACCGACAACGTCCTCGGCGGCCTGTCGCTCGTGATCTGGGCACTGACGATCATCGTCGCGGTCAAGTACGCCCTGCTCGTGCTGCGCGCCGACAACGACGGCGAAGGCGGCCTGTTCGCACTCTACGGCCTTTTGCACACCTACAAGAACCGCGGCCTGATGGTCTTCCTGTGGGCGCTGATGCTCGGCGCGGGATTGCTGTTTGGCGACGGCATCATCACGCCGGCGATCAGCGTGCTGTCGGCGCTGGAGGGCCTCAGGGTCGCGACGCCGGCGCTGACGCCGCTCGTCGTGCCGGTCACCGTTGTGCTGCTGACTGTGTTGTTCACGATCCAGGCCAAGGGGACCGCGGGCATCGGCGAGGTGTTCGGCCCCGTCCTGGTCGCCTGGTTCGTCGTCATCGGCGCCCTCGGCCTGGTGCAGGTCCACCACCAGCCGCAGATCCTGGCGGCGTTCAACCCCGTCTACGGCGCGCGGTTCCTCGTCCACGCCGGGCCCCACGGCGCCCTCGTCGTGCTTGGCGCCCTGATGCTGGTCGTCGCAGGTGGCGAGGCGCTGTATGCGGACATGGGGCACTTCGGCGCGCGACCGATTCGCGTCGGCTGGTTCGGACTCGTCTTTCCGGCACTACTGCTCAACTACCTCGGCCAGGGCGCGTACCTTCTGAGCGGCGCGCCGGTCGCCGGCGGCAAGCTCTTCTACAGTCTCGTCCCGCCTTCGCTGCTGATTCCGATGATTCTGCTGGCGACCGCCGCCGCGATCATCGCCTCGCAATCGCTACTGTCCGGGGCGTTCTCGCTGGCCTCGCAGGCGAGCGGGCTCGGCCTGCTACCGCGGCTCACGATCCGCCACACCCACGACGCGCACGCCGGCCAGATTTACATGCCGTTCATCAACTGGTCGCTGTACTTCGGCTGCGTCCTGCTGGTCGTCGGCTTCGGCTCGAGCTCGGCGCTCGCCGCCGCCTACGGCCTCGCGGTGTCCGGCGTCATGGCGATCACGTCGTTCGCGATGATCCCGGTGGCCCGGCTCTGCTGGCAATGGACGCGGCTCGCGGCGACGCTGTTGTGGGGGACGTTCACGGCCGTCACCGGCTCGTTCCTGTTCGCGAGCTCCCTCAAGTTCCTCGACGGCGGCTTCGTGCCGCTGTCGATCGGGCTCGCCGTGTTCCTGGTCATGGTGACCTGGCGGTGGGGCCGGAAGGCCACCTTCGCCGCCTATTCGGCCAAGGACACGATGACGGTGGCGGAGTTGGTACGCCTGCACCGCGAGTCCGAGCACTTCATGGAACGCACGGCGGTGCTGATGGCGCCGAAGCCGATGCGTCTGGAGACCGACCGCACGCCGGCGTTGCTGCAGCTGTTGTGGGACCGGTATGGCGTGCTGCCGCGCAACCTCATCTTCGTCGAGGTGATCCACCGCAAGGTTCCGTTCATCCACGAGAACCGGTACGCGGTCGTCGTATTCGACCGCCACCCCGGTCGCGGCAGCATCATCAGCGTCGAGCTGAGCTTCGGGTTCATGGAGGACCCGAACGTCGAGAAGGCGCTCGAGGGCATGGCGCGTCACCGCGAGATCGCCCTGCCGACCGACCGGCGCCAGTGGATCGTGCACGTGTCGCGCGAGAACATCCTGCCGTCGCGCGGCATGGGCCTCGTCGGCCGGATCCGCCTGCGACTGTTCGTGTTCCTGCGCCTCGTCTCGCAACCCGCCTACTACGCGTACGGCCTCGGCGACGAGGTCCAGCTGTCGGCGGAGGTCGTACCGGTGCGGCTGCGCTGACGTCGCCACGCCGCGATACGCTCACACCTTCGACTGGCCGACCGAAAAGAGGACGATCGCGGCCGCAGCGAGCAGAACCGCGGCGACGTGGTACTGGTTCACCGGCTCGCGGAGGTAGAGAAAGCCGACTCCGACCGTCGTCGTGATGATCGCGAGCGCCGCATAGACGACGTACGGCGACGTGCCGAAGCGGCCGTAGAGCAGATTGAAGCCGACGTAGGTCAGGAAAAGGCCTGTGCCGCTCAGCAGTAGCGATCGCCATTGGCTGCGGATCAGGGCGCCGACGTCGAACGGGCCCAGCATCGGCGCGCAGGCGAGTGCCAGCGCGAAGGCGACGAACGCGCTCAGCCCGACGAACAGCAGTCCGTTCGGAATCCCGTGCGACTGCCGCTGGCCGAGCGCGAACAGCGCATTGCCGATGGCGGCGATCGCGGCGAAGGCAATGGTGAGCACGGCGTCCATTGGGGCCCTTGGGTGGCGGCGGCAGCAAGCCGGGATTGTACCCGCGACCGCCCCGCCGGCGCCGCCGCGAGACGCTCACGCGCACTGGCCCGATTCGCGCGGCGACCGAAGCCGATATGATGGCGCACTGATCGCACGCCACGCATCGGAGGTCCGCCGATGATTCCGCAACCGCATTCGACCCTCGCCGGACTCTCGCGCCGACGCGTGCTCGGGCTCGCGCTCGGACTCGGCGCCGTCGTGCTCAGCGGTTGCGCGCCCAGCGGCGCCGGCGGACGCCGCGCGACCCGCGACGGGAACCGTTGCCTCAGTTTCGACGACCGACAGGTCGCGACGCTCGAGGCCCTGATCGCGGCCGTCGTCCCGACGATGGCCCCGTTCCCCCCCGCGACCGACGCCCGCGTCCTCGACCGGTTCGACGAGGAGACCTACTTCGTCGGTGCCGAGGTCCGTGACGACATCCGCACGGCGATCGACGCGCTCGAGTACCTGCCGCTCCTGTACGGCCACCTCTCGAGGTTTAGCCGCCTCGCGATCGAAGCGCGCCGCAACGTACTCACGGCCGCGACGCAGAGCCGATTCGCGGGACCGCGCGCGGTGGCGGGGAGCGTGCGGATGATGGTGCACCTCTTCTACTACGGGCATCCCGCGACGTGGGCGGCGACCGGGTACGACGGCCCGTTCGCCCGGATCGAGCCGATCCTCAGCGAGCAACGCGTCTATTTCGCGGCACTGCGCGACGGGGCGCCGCGGTGAGCGGCCGGATCCTCGAGTTCCGGGACCTCACGGCCGACGCAACGGTAACCGCTGACGTCTGCGTCGTCGGCTCGGGCTGCGGCGGCGCGACGGTCGCGCACAAGCTCGCCGAGCGTGGCATCGACGTCGTCGTGCTCGAGCAGGGCGGTCACTATCCGACCGGTTCGTTCGACCAGGACGAACTCAACATGAATGCCAAGCTGTCCGCCGAGCGGAGCCTCGAGACCTCGGCGGACGGCGGCACGACGCTGCTCTATGGCCACAACGTCGGCGGCGCCTCGGTGCACTACTGGGCCGACAGCTTCCGCACGCCCGACGACCGGCTCGCGCTGTGGGCGGAGCGCTACGGCGTCACGGACCACGACCACGCGACGCTGACGCCCGCGTGGGACGAGCTGACCGAGACGCTCAGCGTGCAGGAGGCCCCGGACGAGTACTTCAACCGCATGAACCAGCTCGTGCGCCAGGCGTCCGCCACACTCGGGTGGCAAGGCGGCCGCGTGCCCTCCGCTCGGCGCAACTGCCAGAAGTCGGGCCACTGCATGCAGGGCTGCGTCTACGAGGCCAAGCGTAGCCAGCTCGTCACGCACCTGCGAACGGCAGTCGCGAACGGCGCACGGATCTACGCCGATGTGCGCGCGCGGCGGTTCGAGCCCGCCGACGGGCGGGTACACGCGCTTCGCGCCGAGGTCATCGACCGCGCTCGCGCAACCCCATCCGGCGTGACGCTGACGGTCCGCGCCAGGGCCTTCGTAGTCGCCGCCGGCGGCTACAACAGCGCCGCCTTGCTGCTTCGCAACGGCCTCGGTAGCCGCCTGCCCGCGCTCGGCAAGCGCTTCGGCTTCAATCCTTCGCCGATGGTGCACGCTCTCTACGACGAGGACATCGTCCTCTGGCGCAACATCCCGGCGGCCTTCGGTATCGACGAGTTCCGGCTCGCACGCTACGACCAGCGAGGCCGGTACACCGAGGGCGGCTACCTGCTGATGCCGAACCAGATTCAGCCCGCGATGCTGGCCGCGACGCTGCCGCTGATCGGTGACGCCCACGGTGCCTGGATGCGGCAGCTGCCCAGGATCGGCAGCACGATCGGCTGGATCGACGACCATCCCGATGAGCTCGGCGAGATCCGGATCGACTCGACGGGAGCCACCCGCGTGCACTACCCGTTCGGGCCGGTCACCACCGCGATGCTGCGCGACCTCGTGCGCAAGCAGCTCGGGCTCCAGTTCGCGGCCGGCGCGACCCATGCGGTGGTGTCGGGCAGCCAGGCGCTCGCCTTCCGGCCGGGCGATTCACTCGCTCGAATCGACGAGCTCTCGGTCACGGCCTCCGGGCTGTTCATGGGGGCTCCGCACCCGTCTGGTGGCTGCGCGATGGGGCGCTCGGCGGCGACCTCGGTCGTCGACTCGAGCCACCGCGTCCACGGCTTCAGGAACCTGTTCGTCGCGGACAGCTCGGTATTCCCCACGGCAGTGTCCGTCGACCCGAGCTTCACGATCATGGCGTTCAGCTTCGTCGCCGCTCGGCGGGTCATGGAGGAGCTCGGCGGCGCGAGCGAACGGGCGGCTTGATTCCGCGCCGCGGCGACGGTTACGGCTCCCGGCGCACGGCACGCTCGGCGAACCACGCCGACAGCCGCGTATAGACGCCGCGGCTGCCGAGTAGTTCAAGATGCCCGGTACCGTAGCAAACCAGCTGGTGCGATGTCGGCACGGGCAATGCGAATTCCGGCCGGGCGTGGCGCCCGAGGGCGCTGTCGAGCGGCACGAGTCCGTCGCCGACCAGTCGGTCGCCGATCGGGCCGCGCCGCTTGCCGAGGACGGCGGCGAGCACGTAGCACTGCACGCCTCGCGGCAGCGGAACCGGTTGCCGGGGATCGGGGCCGATCTCGAATCGGTCCCGCCCCCGCCAGTCCTCGTCGCAGACGTTGCCGTAGCGCAGGTCGGTGATGCCCGCGCTTCGCGCCCTGCCGAGCCTCGTGAATGGCGCCGAGTACGGGCTCAGGTCCAGCAGGAAGTCGAGACGGTTGCCGCCACGCTCCAGCGGCGCGCCATGGTGCGGCGTGCCGAGAAACGCGATGCGGCGCAGCTGGCCGACCCACGCGTGGCCGGCTAGCCGTCCATAGTGGCAGGCGCTGCGGGCGACGAGGCCGCCCATGCTGTGGCCCAGGATCGCGATCTCCTCCAGCGGCACCGGCCAGCGGCCGGCAAGGTCCTCGAGCAGCGCCGCGAGCCGACGTCCGTTCTCGGAGACGTGCAAGCCGCTGTTGTAGTGCAGGTACAGCGGAGTGTAGCCGTGGTCGCGCGCGAGCGACCGGCCGTAGTCGTGCCCGTTGCGCCGCCACTGCAGGTCCGTCAGGCACAGGCCGTGCACGAGCACGAGCGCCTTGCCGGTGACGCCCGCCGGCGCGAGCGCCGAAGGCTCGATCGGCCTGCCCCCGCGCCTGAGGCACATCTCGATCGCCAGCGGGTTCGCGGTTTGCTCGAGGTAGTCGCCCTGCACGCCGTTGAGCACGCCGACGAAGGTCTCGAGACGTGCGCCGGGCCCGCGCTCCGGAAGCAGCGCGCCTAGCGAGGCGAGGCCGAGCCCCGCGCCGCGGCCGACGACGCGGGTCGCACCGCGCAGAGTGCGGTAGACAGTCCCGGTGAGCCCGCGCGTCGTGCCGGCCGACGCCGGTCCCACCGGTCCCCGGCGGTCGCCAATCGTCGCGTGCAGGTGCTCAACGAGGTCGATCAGCCCGACCGTCGCGTCGGTGGCGAGTGCCGAGGAACCGCTCAAGAGGGCGTGCAGTGTGGTCATGGACTCCTCACCCGTTGAGCGCCTTGATGACGTCGACCGGGTTGCGGTGTATCGCCCGCAAGAGCGCCCGGGCAGGGCCGGAAGGTGCACGCCGCCCCTGTTCCCAGTTGCGCAACGTCGACACCTCGATCGACAGCAGTTCCGCGAACTTGGCCTGGCTCAGCTTCGTCAGCGCGCGCACGGCACGCACGTCGAGCTCGCCGTCCGCCGCTGCGGGGGGGCGGCGGGCCTTGCCGCGCAGCCAGCGGTCGGGCAGCGCGTGGCGGCGGCGGCGCGCCTCGCGCGTCGCCTCGAGCAGCGCCTGGAAAAACTCTCGGTCCACCGTCGGGAACTCCGGTTCTGGCGACGCCACAACGTACGTCAGGGGCGTACCTACGTCAATGGCGTATATTGCCGAGGCGTCCCCCCGGGCCGCGGCCACGCCGCTCGCCGAGGTGGACACCGATGACCGCCGCCGCGCGGGCTCTCCATGGCGCAGTCGTCGGCTGGGACCTGCAGCCGATACAGCTGCCGGCCATGAGCTACACGCTGCTGCAGCCGGCGGGAAGGAGATCGCCGGGCTGATGCCGCTGCCACCCGAGGCGGCCGAGGCCGGCGGCCGTCCCGCTGGATCGCCTCATCGCGTCGATGACGTCGACGATGCCACCGCGCGCCTCACGCACCTCAGCGGCACGGTGCTCCGCGCCCCTGCCGATGTCCGGGGCTTCGGTCGCTGCGCGTTGGCGCCGATGCGCAGGACGCCGTGATTCACCTCGTCCACGCGGCCGACTCGCGAAAGCTCCCGCCCTCGAGCGCGACCGGTCACGTCGGCTGGCGTGAGCGGCATCCGGCCGACGCGTCGCAGGCGCTGGCCCTTCAGGAGGCGCTGGATGTCGGGTCAGTGTCCGCACGCCGGCGCCCGCACATGCGCGCCACGGCTCAGATCGTCTCGGGCACCTTCGCGATGGCTCCGCACGGACACTCGGCGATGCAGATGCCGCAGCCCTTGCAGTAGTCGTAGTTGAACTCGAACCGCTTGCCGGGCCCGAGCTTGATCACCGCGTTGTCCGGGCAGACGCCGTAGCAGTTGTCGCACTCGAAGCAGTTGCCGCAGGACATGCAGCGGCGCGCCTCGTAGAGTGCCGTCCCCTCATCGTAGTCGCCGACGACCTCCGCGAATCCCGACGTGCGGCGCACCGCTTCGAGGATCGGCCGCAATGCGCGCGGCGCATCCGAGTAGTACCAGGTGTTCATCCGGTCCGCCGTCGCCAACTCGTGCTTCGGGTGGCGGCTCAGCGGCTCGCCGCGCAGGAAGGCGTCGATGTGGCGTGCCGCTTTCTTGCCGTGGCCGATCGCGACCGTCGCATTGCGATCCGCCGGAACCATGTCGCCGCCGGCGAACACGCCGGGGCAGCCGGTCGCCATCGTGCGGTCGACCCGCAGCATGCCGTTCGCGAACTCAAGGCCCTGGACCCGGTCCAGGAACGACAGTTCCGTGTCCTGGCCGAGCGCGAGCACGAGCGAGCTGGCCTCGAGCGTCGTGAGCTCGCCGGTCGGTTGCGGGAACCCCTTGGCGTCGAGCTCCATCTTCTCGACCGTGATGCTCGTCGCGCCGACGTCCCGCACCGTCGACAGGCACAGCAGCGTGACGCCCTCCTCGAGGGCCTCCTTGATTTCCGAGCGGTGCGCGGGCATCCGCTCGCGCGTGCGGCGATAGACCACCAGTGACTCGAGGGCACCGAGCCGCACGGCCGAGCGGGCGACGTC
Organism: Gammaproteobacteria bacterium; assembly: GCA_037443765.1. Classification (GTDB taxonomy): domain Bacteria; phylum Pseudomonadota; class Gammaproteobacteria; order Steroidobacterales; family Steroidobacteraceae; genus CAIKZZ01. The sequence goes on along the minus strand of JBBINS010000001.1, from coordinate 330,368 downwards.
GAACGCCGTATTGCCGCCACCATAGATCACGACCCGCCCGCGCAGCGGCACCGGCTCCTCGAGTTCGAGTTGCCGCAGGATGCGGACCGCGTCGAGCACCGGGAGCTTGCCGCTCGTCGGAACGTCGGTCATGCGCCCGAGCGGCGCGCCCGCCGCGACGAACGTCGCGTCGAAGCCACCGATCGCGATCTCGGCCGCGAGGTCGGCGACGGATGAATTCAGTCGGATGTCGACGCCCATGGCGGCGATGCGCTGGATCTCGGCGTTGAGTTTCTCGCGCGGCATCCGGTACTTGGGGATGCCGTAGCGGAGCATGCCGCCGGCCTTCGGCGCGGACTCGAGTACCGTCACCGCGTGGCCGAGCCGCGCGAGATGGTAGGCGCAGGCGAGACCTGCGGGCCCGGCGCCGACCACGAGCACCTTCTTGCCGGTCGGTGGGCCGGGCGCAATCCTCCAGTCGTGCTTGATCGCCTGGTCGCCGAGAAAGCGCTCGACGCCGTTGATGCCGACCGACTCGTCGAGCGTCGCTCGGTTACAGGCCGTCTCGCAGGTGTGGTAGCAGACCCGGCCCATGACCGCGGGGAACGGGTTCTCCTCCATGATCTTGCGCCACGCTTCCTCGTAGTGGCCCTCCTCGGCATGGTAGAGCCAGCTCTGGATGTTCTCGCCGGCCGGGCACTGATTGTTGCAGGGTGGCAACCGGTCCACGTACACCGGCCGCGTCGTGCGCCAGGTGCCGGTCTTGTTGGCGAGGCTCGAGCCGACATCAAGGGTGATGGCGAAGGGCTTTTCCACGACTACGCCTCCTCGCCGAGCAGGCCGTACTTGCGGATATTCCGGTCGGCGAGCGCCTGGATCCGGCCGATCGTCTCGACGGCCGGCTTGCGCCCGAACAGGTGCGCGTATCGGCGCTGGAGCTTCAGGTACTCCTCGACCTGCACCCGGCGCCTGATGTGGTAGCGACCGGTCACCTCGCCGTGCTCGGCCTCGAACAGCGGAAAGAGTCCGGTCTCGACGACGAGCCTCGCGAGTCGGATCGTGTCCTCGGACGCCGCGCCCCACCCCAGCGGGCACGGTACGAAGACGTGGATGTAGCGGGCGCCGCGAACGCCCATCGCCTTGTGGACCTTCGCCTCGAGGTCGCGGAGGTAGGCCACCGACGCGGTCGCCACATAGGGGATGTTGTGCGCCATCGCGATCGCCGGCACGAACTTCCCCTGTCCGAAGACGTTGCCGGGCTCTGGCCCGACCGGTGGCGTGGTCGCCGTGCGCGCCGCCGGCGGCGTCGCCGACGAACGCTGCACGCCGGTATTCATGTAGCCCTCGTTGTCGTAGCAGATGTAGAGCACGTCGTCGTTGCGCTCGAACATCCCCGACAGGCAGCCGAAGCCGATGTCGGTCGTGCCGCCGTCGCCGCCCTGGGCGATGACGCGTACGTTCTGCCGGCCCTTGACCCGCATCGCCGCAGCGACCCCGGTGCCGACCGCCGCGGCATTGCCGAACAGCGAGTGGATCCATGGCAGCTGCCACGATGTCTCCGGATACGGCGTCGAGAACACCTCGAGGCAGCCGGTTGCGTTGACCGCGATCAGCTGGTTGCCGGTCGCGCGCATCGCGGCGTCGATTGCGTAGCGGGCGCCGAGGGCCTCGCCGCAGCCCTGGCAGGCGCGGTGGCCGGAATTCAGCGAGTTCGAGCGCTCGAGCGTCGCCTGCACGGCGCGCTGCGACTCATCGAGCAGGCGGTTGCCGACCGCGAAGCTGCCCGTCTGGTAGAACTTGATGACGGTGGTTTCCATGGCGGCTCGCTTACGCAACGCCCGTTGCCGCGACGCCGAGGTCGCGCAGGATGTTTTCCGCGATCGAGCCCGACCGCCGCGTCGCCTTCTCGCGCTCGAGGACGCGATTGACGACCTCCCAGTTGAGGTCGAGGAACGTGACGTGCTCGAGCTCGTCGCGGATCGCCAGTTCGAACAACCGGTGCAGCGAACTCTTCAGGATCGGGCGGCCGCCGAGCCCGGCGATGACCGTGTAGCCGTGCAGGTGCAGCCCGGACAGCGCCATGCGCACGTCCGTCGAGACGATGCCCCCGAGCCCGACCGCGAGCGATTTCTCGATGACGACGACCCGCCGGGCACCTTTGAGTGCCTCACGGATCGCCGCGAGTGGCGACGGCCGGTACGAGCAGATGCCGAGCGCACCGATCGCGGTGCCGCGCTCGCGCAATTCGTCGACGACGTCCTTGATCGTACCGAGGACCGAGCCCATCGCGACGACGATGGTGTCGGCGTCCTCCGTGCGGTATGGGTGCACGAGGCCGCCGGAATCCCGGCCGAACACGTCGCGGAACTCCCGCGCGAGCGCCGGGATGCGCTCGAGCGCCTGCAGCTGCTTGGCGTGGGCGAGGTAGCGCACCTCCATGAACGCCTCGGGACCGACCATCGCGCCGATCGATACGGGCTCACGCGGGTCGAGTACCTGGCGCGGCTCGTACGGCGGCAGGTACAGATCCACCTGCTCCTGGCTCGGCAGGTCGACCCGCTCGTAGGCGTGCGTGAGGATGAAGCCGTCCATGCAGACCATGACCGGCAGCGACAGCTCCTCGGCGAGGCGGAACGCGAGGATGTGCAGGTCGAGCGCCTCCTGGTTTGTCTCAGCGAACAGCTGGATCCAGCCCGAGTCGCGCATCGACAGGCTGTCGCTGTGGTCGTTCCAGATGTTGATCGGGGCTCCGATCGCCCGATTGGCATCGGTCATCACGATCGGCAGGCCGAGCCCCGCGGCGTTGTAGACCGCTTCGGCCATGAACAGCAGCCCCTGGCTCGCGGTCGCGGTGTAGGTGCGGGCACCGGCCGCCGAGGCACCGATCGCAACGCTCATGGCCGCGAATTCCGACTCGACGTTGATGAACTCGCAATGCCCGAGCTCACCGCTCTTCACCCGCTCGCCGAGGGCTTCGACGATGTGCGTCTGCGGCGAGATCGGGTAGGCGCAGATCACCTCGGGGCGGCACAGCGCGACCGCCTCGGCGACGGCCTGTGAACCCTCGGTCTGCTTAAGCATGGGCGGCCTCCTCCATCTCGCGCGCCACGGCCTCGTACGCCGCGCTCGCCGCCGCGACGTTGCCATCGCACACCTTGCCGCTGAACCGGTCGCGGATCGCCGCGACCACGGCCTCGAGGGTAATGACGCCGCTGACGGCGGCGAATCCGCCGAGCAGTGGCACGTTCGGAACTGGCCGGCCGACGTACTTGAGCGCGAGCTCGGTCGCCGGCACCGTGCAGAGCCGCTCGGGACGAAAGCCCTTCACGAACTCGCCGAGGCCTAGGTCCTCGAAGCTGCGATTCGTGTTGATCAGGATGTAGCCGTCGGCGCCAAGGCCCTGGAACACGTCGAGCTGGTGCAGCAGCGTCGGGTCCTGGATCAGCAGGGCGTCCGGCTGCATGACGGGCTCGCGCAGCCGGATCGCCTTGTCGTCGATACGGCAGAACGCGACGACCGGCGCGCCGGTGCGCTCGGACCCAAAGCTCGGCACGGCTTGGGCGTGCTTGCCGCCGAGAAATGCGGCGACCGAGAGCATCTCGGCACCGGTCACGACACCCTGGCCACCGCGGCCGTGGATCCGAACCTGAAACATCGACGTCCCCCGAATCGCGTTCGAACACGCCGCGCCGGACCCGGACGGGTCCGACGGCGTCAATCAGCAATGTGCGATCACGGCCGACCGGCGGCCATCAGGGAAATCAACATCGGGCGGAACCGCACGGGCACGGGCGCGCCGTGGAAAACCGCAACTGGGTGCGGGAACTTGCGCGCAGCGGCGACCGGTCGGGTCGCCGCTGCGATGCAACACCGCCGAGCGGTACGGGCGGACGCGGCGGCCGGCGCCGTCACCCGGTCTCGTCGAAGCTCCCGCCACGGCCGAGGCCCGCAGCGAACCGGGCCGCGCCGACGCGCGCCTCGGCGAGGCTCGACACGCCGATCCGGAACTCGTTCGCGACCGCGGCGTCGACCGACAACGGCTCCTGTTCGTACGCCGAACGGCGGTCGCCGCGCAGCGCGCTCTGTGGGAACCGCGTCAGCGTCGCCGCGAGCTCGCGCGCCGCAGTCAGCGACTCACCGGCGGGCACCACCCGGTTGGCGAGGCCCATCCGCAGCGCTTCATCCGCCGCCACCGGCCGACCGGTGAGGATCATGTCGAGCGCGTGGGAGAGGCCGACCAGCCGCGGTAGCCGTACGGTTCCACCGTCGATCAGCGGCACGCCCCAGCGCCGGCAGAACACGCCGAACACGGCGTCGGCCTCGACGACCCGGAGGTCGCACCAGCACGCGAGCTCGAGCCCTCCAGCGACCGCGTAGCCGCTGACCGCGGCGATGACCGGCTTCGAGAGCGCGAGGCGCGTCGGTCCCATCGGCCCGTCACCCTCGGGCTCGAGCCGATTGCCGTGGCCCTCGGCGAAGGCGCGCAGGTCCGCGCCCGCGCAGAAGACGCCGCCGGCTCCCCACAGCACGGCGACGTCGGCCCCGGCGTCCGCGTCGAATGTGCGAAACGCCGCTGCCAACGCGGCGGCCGTATTGCGATCGACGGCATTGCGGGCCTCGGGACGATTGAGGATCACGGTCGTGACCCGACCGGCTGTTTCCACGAGCACGGACATGGCGCTCACCCTCCACGCATCTTCGACGCCCGCGCGGGCTCGCGCGGTCAGGCGTTGACGTCGACGACGACCCGGCCACGCACCTGGCCCTTGACGATCTCCGCCGCGAGCCGCGGCACGTCGGCGAGGCGCGCCGTGACCGTCATCGCGTCGAGCCGCGCGAGTGGCAGGTCGGAACGCAGGCGCATCCAGGCCTCGATTCGCCGCTCGGCCGGACACATCACCGAGTCGATGCCGAGCAGGTTCACACCCCGCAGGATGAAGGGCATCACCGTGTGCTCGAGCTTCGCGCCGCCCGCGAGGCCGACGGCCGCGACCGAGCAGCCGTACTTCGTCTGGGCGAGCACGCGCGCCAGCGTATTGCCGCCGACGGAGTCGACGCAGCCCGCCCAGCGCTCTCCCTCGAGCGGGCGCTTCGCGGGATCGGCGAAGGGCGCACGGTCGATGACCGTCGTGGCCCCGAGGCCCTTCAGGTACTCGTGCGTGTCGGCGCGACCCGTCGAAGCGACCACTTGGTAGCCGCGCGTCGCGAGAATCGCGATAGCAACCGAACCCACGCCGCCCGCGGCACCGGTCACGAGGACTTCGCCCGTGGCAGGCGCGAGGCCCCGGGCCTCGAGCGCCAGGACCGCGAGCATCGCGGTGAAGCCCGCGGTGCCAACGGCCATCGCCTGCCGCGTCGAGAGCCCCGCGGGCAGCGGCACGAGCCAGTCGCCGTTGACCGCCGCCTTCTGCGCGCAGCCGCCCCACTGCAGCTCGCCGACGCGCCAGCCGGTCAGCACGACCTTGTCGCCGGGTCGATACGCTGGGTGCTCGCTCTTCTCGACGGTGCCGGCGAAGTCGATGCCCGGCACGTGCGGCCAGCGCTTGACGAGGCCGGCACCGCCGTTGACGACGAGGCCGTCCTTGTAGTTGACGGTCGTGTACTCGATCGCGACCGTGACGTCGCCCGCCGGCAGTGCCGACTCGTCGAGTTCCCTGATCGACGACGCGATCGCCCCGGCCGCCTCCTCCAGCACCAGTGCCCTGAACATGTCGCTTGCCCCTCGTCGATCGCGTCGGTCGTCGGCGCCCGGGCATTATTGCGAATCCGTGAGCCGAATGTTACCAATGCCGGCCCCGCCGTCGGCCGGCGGCGCCACGACCAACCCGGAGCAGTGCATGACGAACCGCTCGCCGATCGAATTCCGCCTGGAGGGCCGGCGTGCGCTCGTCACCGGCAGCGCCTCCGGCATCGGCTTGGCGACGGCGACACGCCTGGCCCGTAGCGGCGCGCGCGTCGCGATGAACGACCTGCCGTCCGAGGCGCTCGATCGGGCGGTCGCGGCGCTCAGGGTCGAGGGCCTCGAGGTGCACGCCGCAGCCGGCGACCTCGGCCGCTCAGCGACCGCCACGCAGGTCGCGCGACAGGCCGCCGAGGCCCTCGGCGGGCTCGACTACCTCGTCAACAACGCCGGTGCTCCGGGCACGCGCGCGCCGATCCCGCCGTCCGACCTCGACGCGCTGACGGACGAATTCTGGGACCGCATCCTGCGGATCAACCTGCTGAGTTCCTTCTGGATGACGAAGGCGCTGGTGCCGGAACTCCGGGCGTCGCGCGGCGCGGTGGTCAACACCGTTTCGATCTCCGCCTTCGGCGGCGGCGCGAGCAGCAGCGCCTACGCCACCGCGAAGGCCGGGCTTCTCGGGCTCACGCGGGAACTCGCCCGCGGCCTGGCGCCCGAGGTCCGGGTGAACGGCATCGCACCCGGCTACGTCCGCTCGAACTGGGAATGCTCGTTCGGCGACATCGACGCGGCGGCGAAGGCCACGGTGCCGCTGGCGCGCGTCGGCGAGCCCGACGACTACGCGGAGGTCATCGCCTATCTGTGCGCGGGTGGCGCCTACATCACCGGCGAGGTGATCCCGGTCAGCGGCGGCGCGCGCATCTAGCGCGTGTGCCACGACGACGGGCGGGCCGGACTTTGCCTGCCCGCGTTGCGGGCGGCATACTCACGCGACCGGTCGCGATCCGCCCCGCGGCCGCAGCCAACGGTCCGCTGCACCGCTCGGGCCCGACGATCTCTCGGATGCTGATGCGCGCCGCGCCCGGTCGGACGCGGCGCGCGCGGAGCGACCTCCATGTCGGATTTCGATAAGCTCACCCGCCGGGGATTTCTGGTCGGCGCCTCCGGCGTCGCGCTCGCGGCGGCGGCCGCCGGACGCGACGGACCGGGGCCCGCGCCGCTGACGGCGATGCCCAACAGGAGCGCGGCGTTGTTGGAATTGTCGGCCGTGCAGGCCGTGAAACTGATGTCCGCCGGTGAAGTGAGCGCGGAGCGCTACGCGCAGGCGCTGCTCGCTCGCTGCGCCGACCAGAAGGCGCTGAACGCGTTCATCACGCTCGAGCCCGAGCGCGTCCTGGAGCAGGCGCGCGCAGCGGACCGGCTGCGCGCCAGCGGCGCAGCGCTTGGCGCGCTGCACGGCCTGCCGATCCCGGTCAAGGACAGCCTGAACACGCGCGACTACCCGACCACGGCGGGCACGCCGGCACTGCGCGGCTTCCGTCCGGCGCAGAACGCGCCGCTCGTCGAGTCGCTCCTCGGCGCGGGCGCGATCGTGCTCGGCAAGACCAACCTGCACGAGCTGTCGTACGGCTGGACCAGCAACAACCTGGCGTTCGGCGCGGTCCGCAACCCGTACGACCCGACGCGGATCCCGGGCGGCAGCAGCGGCGGCACCGCCGCGGTGGTCGCGGCGCGCATGGCGCCGCTCGGCGTCGCGGAGGACACCGAGGGCTCGATCCGTGTCCCGGCGGCGCTGTGCGGTCTCGCGGGCTTCCGGCCCACGACCGGGCGCTACTCGACCCAGGGCGCCGTGCCGATCAGTTCGCTCTTCGACCAGGCGGGGCCGCACGCGCGGACGGTCGCCGACATCGTGCTGTTCGATGCCGTCGCATCCGGCGACCGGAGACCGATCGCCGCGCAACCGCTCAAGGGCGTCAGGCTCGCGGTCGCGCGCGGTTACTTCTACGGCGGGCTCGACGCCGACGTCGAGCGGCTGACCGAAGTGGCACTCGAGAAGCTGCGAACGGCGGGCGCCGAGATCGTCGAGGCCGACGTCCCGGATCTCGCGAGCCTCATCGATCTGATCACGGACCAGGTGCAGAACCACGACGTCCGCGTCGAGCTGCCGCGCTACCTCGAGACCTACCACGCCGGCGTCAGCTTCGCGGACGTCGTCACGCAGGCGAGCGCGGACATCCGGGCGATCTTCACGCGCGACGTTCTGCCAGGCGGACCCGGCTTCGTGTCGGAGGAGACGTACCGGGCGGCGGTCGAGATCCACCTGCCGAAGCTGCGGCACGTCTACCGCGATTACTTCGCGCGCACCGGGGCGGCCGCCATGGTGTTTCCGGCCACGATGGTGACGGCGCCGCGCATCGGCGAGGACAGCCAGGTCTCGATCCGCGGCGAGGCCGTGCCGTTCGACGTCGCCGTCAGCCGCAACATCGCGCCCGGCAGCACGGCGGGATTGCCCGGTCTCGTGCTGCCGGCGGGCCTGGCCGACAACGGACTCCCCGTTGCGCTCGAATTCGACGGGCCGGCCGCGAGCGACCGGGCGCTGCTCGCGCTCGGCCTCGGGCTCGAGGCGGTGCTCGGGCCGATCGCGCCCCCGCGCGGGCGCTGAGCGCCGTGCCCGCACGCCCGCCCGCCGGCTACGCCCTGATGCGCGTCATCGCCGCATCGTACAGCGGCCGTGCAGAGACAATGGCCGGATAGAGACGGCCCGCGACCTCGACCTCCCACGCGCCACTGCCGAGGTAGGCGTCGTCCACCGGCACGCGAGGCTCGAGCATCGCGAGGCCGACCGCGCCGCCGAGCGTGTGGCCGTAGGACGCGGCCCGCACGTAGCCGACCGCGATACCGTCGCGGCGCACGACCTCCGCGTGGAACATCAGCGGCTCCGGATCCCGCAGCAATACCTGGACGAGCCGGCGCGTCAGCGGGCCCCTCGCCCGGCGCGCGAGCACCGCTTCCTTGCCGATGAAGCCGCAGGGCTTCTTGAGGTCGAGCGCGAAACCGAGGCCGGTCTCGTACGGGTCGTCGGTATTGTCGATGTCATGACCGTAGTCGCGGTAGCCCTTCTCCATGCGCAGACTGCCGAGCGCCTTCAGTCCGGCGTGCACGAGGCCGAACGCGCGCCCGGCGGCGACGACGCGGTCATAGACGTGCGCGGCCTGCTCGGCCGGCGCGTAGAGCTCGTAGCCGAGCTCGCCGACGTAGGTGATGCGAACGCAGAGCACGCGCGCGAAGCCAATGTCGATCTCCCGCGCCGCGCGGAAGGGGAATGCCTCGTTCGACAGGTCCGCGGTCGTGAGCGACTGCAGCAGTTCGCGCGAGCGTGGCCCCTGAACGTTGAGCTGCGCGTACCCGGAGGTGACTTCCGTGACGACGGCGTGCGCGTCATCGGGGATGTTGCGCCTCATCCAGGTCTCGGCGTGCCGGACCATCGTGTCCGTGACGACCACCAAGAACCGCTCGTCGGTGAGCTTCGTCACGGTCAGGTCGGCCTCGAGAGTGCCGCCGGGGTTCAGCCACTGCGTGTAGGTGATCACGCCGGCGGCGCCGTCGACGTCGTTGCCTGAAATGCGGTTCAGGCAACGGCCGGCGTCGCGTCCCTGGACCAGGAACTTGCCCATGAAGGTCATGTCCATGACCACGACGTTCTCGCGTGCGGCGCGATGCTCGGCCGCCCAGCGCGGGAACCAGCTCTGCCGGCCCCAGGAGAGCGGGCCGGGGTCCGGGGTCGCGCCCGGCGTGCCGTACCAGTCGGGGCTCTCCCAGCCGCTGACCTCGCGGAAATAGCCGCCGGCGGCCGCGAGGCGATCGTGATACGGAGACTGCCGGGCGCCGCGCGCGGTCTCGAGCGACATCGTCGGGTAGTGACACTTGTAGACCATGCCGAGCGACTCGACGGTGCGCTGGCGGCGGTACTCGGGGTTCGCCTGGTAGGCGTGCAGCCGGTCGATGTTGAAACCGGTGACGTCAACGTCGGGCGAGCCCGTCACGATCCAATGGGCGACCACGCGGCCGAGCCCGCCGCCCGTCAGGATGCCGACGGAATTGAGGCCCGCGGCGACGAAGTAGTTCCGCAGCTCCGGCGCCTCGCCGACGATCGGTCGCAGGTCGGGAGTGAAGCTCTCGGGCCCGCAGAAGAACTTCTTGATGCCGACCTCGGTGGTGACCGGCACGCGGGCCATGGCCCTGTCGAGGAACGGCGCCATGCGGTCCCAGTCCGGCGCCAGCTCGAGAAAACTCGCGTCGGGCGGGATGCCCTCGACGCGCCACGGCGCGCAGACCGGCTCGAACAGCCCGACCATCAGCCCGCCGCCTTCCTCGCGGTAATAGCCGTACGCGGACGGATCCTCGAGTACGGGCATGTTCGGCGGCAGCCCCCGGATGGCCTCGGTGAGCAGGTAGTAGTGCTCGGCGGCCTGACTCGGCACGTTGACGCCGGCGAGCGCGCCGAACTGGCGAGCCCACATGCCCGCGCAGTTGACGACGTACTCGGCCGAGACGTCGCCGAGCGCCGTCCGCACGCCGGCGACCCGTCCCCGCGCCGTAAGCACACCGAGCGCCGGGACGCCCTCGAGGATCCTGACGCCCCGCATGCGGGCGCCCTTGGCGAGCGCCATCGTGACGTCGACCGGGTTCACGCGGCCATCCTCCTTGACGTAGAAGCCGGCCTCGATGTCGTCGACGTTGGCGAGCGGGAACAGCTCCTGCACTTCGCGCGGCGAGATCTCGTGCACGTCGACGCCGCAGTAGCGGTTGAAGGCCGAGACGCGCCGGTACTCCTCGAGACGATCGCGGTCCGCGGCGACCTCGATGAATCCGATCGGCGCAAGACCCGTCGCCTGCCCGGTCTCAGCCTCGAGCCGGCTGTACAGGTCGCGTGTGTACTTGCGCATCTCGGTCGAGGTCTCGGACGTCGAGCCGAAGGTCACCATGAGCCCGGCCGCGTGCCACGTCGTGCCCGAGGTGATTCGGTCGCGCTCCAGAAGGACGATGTCCTTCCAGCCCATGAGGGCGAGGTGATAGGCGACCGAGGTGCCGATGACACCGCCGCCCACGACGACGACCCGGGCGTGCGCGGGCAGAGAGGGGGTATTCAACGTGTGTTTCCTGGTGAGCCGGGCTGTGCCGCACGGTATTGAATGCCAGCCGCGCATGCGGCGCAACGGGTTGCGGCCGAAGCCGTCCGCCACGCGACCCCTCGGTCTCGCGCGTGCCGGCCGGGACGTCGCCGCCCGGCGCTATCGGCGGGCGCCCTTCGTCGCCAGGATACCGTCGCCGTCGAACTCGGTGAGAAATCCCGCGCGGCGCAGGCGCTTCGCCACTTCGTTCGGCACGTCGCGGCCGCTCGTCAGCTTGTTCGGCGTGCCGGTGTAGTGAAAGAGCGCGCCGCCGCGCCGGAGCACGCGGGCAAGCTGGTCGTAGAAGACCTGCGAATAGAGTTCCCCCGCGATGCCGAAGCGCGGCGGGTCGTGCAGGGCCGCGTCCACCGACGCGTCCGGCAGCGCGGCGATGCGCTCGGCGATGTCGCCCTCGGTCAGCGTCAGAACGCCGGGCGCCGCGTCGGACCACGGGCTGTCGGGGGACCACGGGTTCAGGCCGCGCAGCCAGATCACGTCCGGGTTTTTCTCGTAGGAATCGATCTGCCGCGCGCCGCCCCGCAGGCACCACGCTGCGAAATAGCCGAGACCGCCGCAGGTGTCGAGGATCCGCTTGCCTCGCGGCGCAATCAGGCCGACCTTGCGTTCCGCGTCCAGGTACGGGGACACCCGCGCCGTCGGCAGCATCTTGATGCCGTCGATCTCGAAGGTCGGCGGCCCCCACTCGGTCGGCACGAGCTTGATCAGCGACCCCGTGAAGCGCGCCACGGGCTGGAAGCCGGTGCCGGCGAAGTGGTAGATCGTCCGCTCCCTGCAGACGTCAAGGTACGGGAACGCGCGACCAGCCGAGGTCCAGGCTGCGGCACCTACCTCGACGACCGTCGTCGACCGTCCGAGGTTGAGCGAACACTCGAGCGTCGGCTGACCGGACGCCCGCGCCGCGAGCAACGCCCCGTGAACGCCGGCGGTCAGCAGCGGCGCCGGGCTGCCGCTCACAACGACGCGATCTCGCGCTCGGTCAGCACTCGCCACTTGCCCTTCGGCAGCGCACCGAGCGTGAGCGTTCCCACGGCGACCCGGACGAGCCGCAGGACCGGGACGCCGAAATGGGCGAGCAGCCGCCGGATGTGGCGGTTGCGCCCTTCGTCGAGCACGATCTCGAGCCACCCATGGCGGCCGCCGGCTCGCAGCAGTCGCGCCGACTTGACCGCCAGATGCTCGCCGTCGACCGTGGCGCCGCGCTCGAGGCTCCCGAGCAGCGCTGCTTCCGGGGCGCGTCCCACCTGCACGTGATACGTCTTGTCGGGTCCCGACGCCGGATCCGTGACGCGGGAGGCCCAGGTTGGGTCGTTGCTGAACAGCAGCAGCCCCTCGCTCGCCTTGTCGAGACGGCCGACCGGCGCAAGCCACGGCAGCGCCGCGTCGGCGAGGCAGGCGTAGACCGTGCCTCGACCGCGCTCGTCACGCGTCGTCGTCACGAGCCCGCGCGGCTTGTTCAACATGAGCACCACCCTCGCGGCCTGCACGAGCGGGCGGCCGTCGACGTCTATTCGGTCGACGCCCCGCCGGACCGGAAACTCGGCGTCGCGCACGATCCGGCCGTTGACCTGCACGCGCCCGTCCCGCACCCACGCCGCCGCCTGCGAGCGGGAACCGGCCCCGAGCTTGGAGATGACGCGAGCGACGCCGTGTCGGGGGGCGCTCGGCGACTGAACTGGGGCGTTGCCGTTCACGCGCGCAGTGTGTCTGAGCACGTTGGCGAAGGCCACCGCACGGGATTCCGGCGTCCGGGCGCGGGCCCTGGCCGCGACGCTGCACATTTCCCGGTGCGCTTCGCCCGTCACGCAGGCGTACGTTGGGACCACGGTGGCGGGCCGGGGTGCCAGAGCCGACCGCGCGGCACGAAGCGCCGCGACGTCGCGACCAGGAGATCGAATGGACCGTCGGAGGGCCCGGGACGTCGGCCGCGGCGACGAGCGACGGAACGCCCCCGGCCTCGCCGGCGTCCTCGCGGCGCTCGCGGCCGCGCCGTCGGCCGCCGATGCAGTCCGCTTCGGCAGCCGGCTCCAGCACGAGGTGGCCGTCGGCGCCCAGCGCTTCTCCAACGCAGGGCTGCGCCGGCCGAACGACGGCATCAACGACGCCGAAGTGACGGCCGCCGGATACTGGCAATGACGTGCCCCTCGGGCCGCGAGCCCGCCCCAATCCGGGTAGCGACGGCCGCCGCGCGAACAGACGTAGACGGGTGTCGATTGCGGTCGTGCCGAACGGGGGCATCCGGCGCTAGACTGCCGTTCGCGGCCGGCGAGCACGCCCGCCCAGTCGCCCCCGCGGACCGCCGCGACCGAGCGGTCCCCGAGGCTCAGGTCCCGACCTGGAGCCACCATGAACGCACCCGTGTCCTTTCGCGTCAACGGCCGCCCGACGACCGTGTCGGCCGATGCCGGTCGGCCGCTGCTGTCGGTCCTGCGCGGCGAACTCGGCCTGACTGGGGCCAAGTACGGCTGCGGCATCGGCGCCTGCGGCGCCTGCACCGTCCTCGTCGCCGGCAAGGCCGTCCGTGCCTGCCGCGCCACGCTCGGCAGCGTCGCAGGCAAGGACGTCACGACGATCGAGGGCCTCGCGACCGGTGCGCGGTTGCACCCTCTGCAGCAGGCCTTCATCGACTACGGTGCGGTGCAGTGCGGCTACTGCACGCCGGGCATGCTGCTCGCGGCCCATGCGCTGCTGCACGAGCAGACGCATCCGTCGCGCGCGACGATCGTCGCGACGCTCGAGCCGCATCTGTGCCGTTGCGGCGCGCACCAGCGGATACTCGATGCCGTCGAGGCGGTGGCGCGGACGGCGGGAGACGTGCCATGAGCGCCGTTCGCGACGAACTCTCGCGCCGCCGGTTCCTGCAGCTCGCGGGCGGCGGCATCGCGGTGCTGGTCACGCTCGAGGCCGGCTGGCTCGCGGCGCAGGAGCACCGCAGCGCCTACCCGACCGACTTCAACGCATACCTGCTGATCGGTGCCGACGGGTGGGTCACCGTGTACTCCGGCAAGATCGAAATGGGCCAGGGCGTGATGACCTCGCTCGCGCAGATGGCGGCCGAGGAACTGGCGGTCGACGTGGCGTCGATCGACATGGTGCTCGGCGACACCGACCGCTGCCCGACGGACATGGGAACCTTCGGCTCGCTGACGACGCGCATGTTCGGGCCGGCGCTGCGCGCGGCCGCGGCCGACGCCCGCTCGGTGCTGCTCGAGCTCGCGGCGGAACGGCTCGGGGTACCAAAGGAGCGATTGATCGCCAGCCGCGGCGTCGTCACCGTCTCCGGCGCGGAATCGAGGCACGTCAGCTACGGCGAGCTCTCGAGGGGCCAGCACATCGTGCGCACGGTCGGCGAGGCCGCTGTGCTCAAGGCCGCCAAGGACTTCGAGGTCATGGGGCGATCGCTCGCGCGCGTCGACGCGCGCGACAAGGTGACGGGCGCTGCGAAGTACACGGCCGACGTGCGGCTGCCGGGCCTGGAGTACGCCGCGATCCTGCGCCCGCCCGCGCACGGCGCCACGCTCAAGCGCCTCGACGCGTCGTCCGCCGCGCGCCTGCCCGGCGTCACGGTCGTGCAGCGCGACGAGCTGGTCGCGGTATTGCACGCCGACGCCGCCGCGGCCGCGACGGCGCTGGAGCGGGTCGACGCGGAGTGGACAGTACCGGAACCCGCGGTCGACACGGAACGGATCGCTGATCACCTGCAGGCGGTCGCGCAGCCAAAGGAAAGCACGCGGCGCGGCGATCTCGACGGCGCGCGCAGCCGCGCGACGCGGTTGTTCGAGAGCACGTACCGCAAGGGCTACGTCGCGCACGCGCCCATCGAGACGCACGCGGCGCTCGCGCAGATGAGCAATGGCCGGGTCACGGTGTGGGCCTCGACGCAGACGCCGTTCCCGACCCGCGACCGCGTCGCGAAGGCGCTCGGACTGGATCCCAAGGACGTGCGCGTCATCACGCCGTACGTCGGCGGTGGATTCGGCGGTAAGAGCGCCGACCGCCAGGCCGTCGAGGCGGCGCGCCTTGCGCAGCTGTCGCGCAAGCCGGTACAGGTGGCCTTCAGCCGTGCCGAGGAGTTCTTCTTCGACGCGTTCGACCCGGCGGCGGTCGTCACGATCGCGTCGGGCCTCGGCCCAGACGGGCGAATTGCGTTCTGGGACTACTGCGTCTACGGGGCCGGGGAGCGCGGCACCGCGCATGTCTACGAGATCCCGGCGCTGAGGATCCGCTCGGGCGCGGCGATGTCCTACGACCCGTCGGTGCCGGCACCGCGCGTGCATCCGTTCGCCGTCGGTCCGTGGCGCGCACCGGGCGCCAACATGAATGTCTACGCGGTGGAATCGCAGATGGACCTGATGGCGGCGGCGGCCGGCGCGGACCCGGTGGAATTCCGGCTGCGCCATCTCACCGACCAGCGCATGCGCTCGACGTTGCAGTCCGCGGCCGCGGCCTTCGGCTGGCGACCTGCGCCGGGGCCGAGCGGGCGCGGCGTCGGCGTCGCGTGCTCCATCGACGCCGGCTCGTATGTGGCGACGATGGCGGAAGTCGCCGTCGACGCGCAGAGCGGCGAGATCCTAGTCAGGCGCATCGTCTGTGCGCAGGACATGGGCGTCGTCGTCAACCCGGACGGCGCGAAGATGCAGATCGAGGGGGGGCTGACGATGGGGCTCGGCTACACGCTTGCCGAGGAACTGCGGTTCCGCGGCGGCGAGATCCTCGACCGCAACTTCGACACCTATCATCTGCCGCGCTTCTCGTGGGTACCGCACATCGAGGCGGTGCTGGTCGCCAACGACACGATTCCACCGCAGGGTGGCGGCGAGCCCTCGATCACGACGACCGCGGCGGTCATTGCCAGCGCCGTCCACGACGCGACCGGCGCGCGGGTCCTGCGCCTGCCGATGACGCCGGAGCGCGTGCTGGCCGCGATCGCCGCGCAGCGCGCCAAGCGGGCGCCGGCCTAACGGGCGCGACAGCCCGGCCGTCGCGCACGCCTCGGGGCCGCGCCGGCCCCGATGGCGGGCCCGCGTGCCGGCGACCCCGGGGCTCGCCTCGGGAGCGGCCTGCCCGGCGGATGGAACGACGCCGGCGGATGCACTATCGTCGAAGGTGCAGGCCGCGCCGCATGGTCGGTCGGCGCCCGGACATGACCCTTCCGAGGACGATCCGATGCTGCGAAGCCGCGTGCCGCTGACCCTCGCCGCCCTGCTCGCGTACGCGACCGTCACGGCAGCGGTGGCCGCGCCGTTGCCAGCGCCCGCGCCGCCGGCCGGTCCGGTCGTGATCCTGACCGGGCACGCGCTCGACGGGCGCGGCGGCTCACTCCGCAACGCTCGGATCGGCGTCGCGAACGGGCGGATCACTTCGCTCAACGCCGCCCGGGGCGCCGTGATCGACCTGCGCGGGTACACGGTCCTGCCAGGGTGGATCGACACCCACGTGCACCTCGCGTCGCACTTCGACCGCAGCGGCCGCATCGCGACCGATGCGGAGCCTCCGGCGGAGGCCGCGATCGGTATCGCGGGCGCCGCGTGGGACACGCTCATGGGCGGCTTCACGACGGTCCAGTCGGTCGGCGACCCGAGCGAGAAGCCACTGCGCGACGCGATCCGCGACCACGGCTTCCCGGGCCCCCGGGTGCTCACCTCGCTCGCGTGGATCGAGGGCACTCCGGCGACGACGCCAGACGAGCTGCGGGCGATGGTGCGCGCCCGCAAGGCGGATGGCGCCGACCTCATCAAGATCTTCGCATCCTCGAGCCAACGCGTCGGCGCGACGCCAACGCTGACCGAGGCGCAGCTCGGCGTGCTGTGCTCCGAGGCGGCCGCAGTCGGCCTGCGCTCGATGGTGCACGCCTACAGGTCGCAGGTCTCGGCCGCGGCCCGTGCCGGGTGCCGGGAGATCGAGCACGCAACCTACGCGACTCGCGCCGACATCGAGACGGCGGTCGCGGCTGGCGCGTTCATCAGCCCGCAGGTCGGACTGGTCGTCCAGAACTATCTCGAGAACAAGGCGCGTTATCTCGGTGTCGGCAACTACACCGAGGAAGGCATGGCGACCATGGCGCGCGATCTCGCCGAGGACTTCGCGGTCTGCACGATCGCCGTCCACACGCCGAACGCCAAGGTCGTCTTCTCGACCGACGCGACCGCCGGCGCCCACGGTCGCAACGCCGAGGAGTTCATCGGCCGGGTCGAGTACTGCGGCCAGTCGCCGATGGCGGCGCTCGTCTCGGCGAACGCGGTCGCGGCGGACGCGATCGGCATGGAAGACCGCCTCGGCCGGCTCGCGCCGGGTTTCGAGGCCGACATCATCGCGCTCGACGGCGACCCGCTGACGGACCTGACGGCCGTGCGGCGCGTCGTGTTCGTGATGCGCGGCGGGGTGGTCTACAAATGGACGGGAGCCTCGCCCCATGGCAAGTGACGGGATCCTGCGGGCGTCGACGCTGGCCGCATGCCTCATCGTCGCGGTCGCCGGCTGCGGCGAGCAGGCGACGCTTTCCGAGAGCGCCGGTACCGGCCCGACGCCGGTGCTGCCGCCGCCGCACCCGACGCTGATCCCGACCGTCAATATCGCCCCCGCCGTCGGCTGGCCCGCCGGTGCCGCGCCGACACCGGCGCCAGGGCTCGCGGTCAGCGCCTACGCGACCGGACTCGATCACCCGCGCTGGCTCCACGTGCTGCCGAATGGCGACGTGCTGGTTGCCGAGACCAATACCCCGCACTTCGACAACGGCCCCGGCGGGCTCAAGGCCTGGATCGCGAAACACGTCATGAAGTCGGCGGGCGCCGGGTCGCCGAGCGCCGACCGGATCACGCTGCTGCGCGGCGTCGGCGCGAACGGCCTCGCGGCCGAACGGACGGTGCTGTTGCGCGGTCTGCGCTCGCCGTTCGGCATGGCGCTCGTCGGCTCATTCCTCTACGTCGCCAAT
The DNA here is from genome assembly GCA_037443765.1 of Gammaproteobacteria bacterium. Taxonomy (GTDB): domain Bacteria; phylum Pseudomonadota; class Gammaproteobacteria; order Steroidobacterales; family Steroidobacteraceae; genus CAIKZZ01. The sequence continues at coordinate 312,586 of JBBINS010000001.1, read as the reverse complement.
ACCGACGCGATCGTCCGCTTTCCCTACGCGCCGGGCGACACCGAGATCACGGCCCCGGGCGTCAAGGTCCTCGACCTCCCTGGCGGGCCGATCGATCATCACTGGACCAAGGACCTGATCGCAAGCCGCGACGGCGCGCGGCTCTACGTCACCGTCGGCTCAAACAGCAATGTCGGGGAGAACGGACTCGACAACGAGGTGGGCCGTGCGGCGATCCACGAACTCGACCTCGCGACCGACCGCACGCGCATCTACGCGTCGGGGCTGCGCAACCCGAACGGGCTCGCCTGGGAACCGCAGAGCGGCGCGCTCTGGGTCGCAGTCAACGAGCGCGACGAGATCGGCAACGATCTCGTGCCCGACTACATGACCTCGGTCCGCGACGGCGGCTTCTACGGCTGGCCCTACAGCTACTACGGGCCGCACGTCGACGCGCGGGTCCGCCCGCCGCGACCGGATCTCGTCGCCCAGGCGATCTCGCCCGATTACGCGCTCGGCGCGCATACGGCCTCGCTCGGGCTGGCGTTCTACGAGGCCGGCTCGCTGCCGGCGCGCTATGCCGGCGGCGCGTTCATCGGTCAGCACGGGTCGTGGAACCGCAAGCCCCGCAGCGGCTACAAGGTGATCTTCGTGCCGTTCGCCGACGGCCGCCCCGCGGGTCCGCCGGAGGACGTGCTGACCGGATTCCTGAGCCCCGACAGCAAGGCCTACGGCAGGCCGGTCGGCGTCGCCGTTGATCGCTCCGGCGCGTTGCTCGTCGCGGATGACGTCGGCAACGTCGTGTGGCGCGTGACGAAGGCGCCGTCGCACTGACGCCTGCCAAGCGTGCCGCCGCCACGCGAGAGGACTCGTACCCGAGGAGACCCTGCCATGCGTTCGATCCCGCCCGGCGCCCGCGGCTCATTCACCCTCGTAGTCGGCCAGGAGCACCTTGCGAACCGTTTCAAGGACGCGATGCTGCCGCCGGTGCTCGCGACGCCGGTCATGATCATGGTCATGGAGAACGCCGCGCTCAACGCGATCAAGCCCTACTTCGACGCGGGCGAGAGCGCCCTCGGCACGCGCGTCGACGTCACGCATCTCGCCGCCACGCCCGTCGGCCGCAGCGTCACCGGCCACGCCGAGGTGACTCGGGTCGACGGACGGCGCATCGAGTTCACGGTCCGGGCGACCGACGGCGCCGAGGAGATCGGCGCCGGCGTTCACGAGCGCATGGTGATCGACCTGAAGCGTTTCGCCGAGCGGCTCCAGGCGAAATTCGGCTAGGGGCCGTCGGCGCCGGCCGCGCCTCGCATCGCCTTCATTTCCAGGCGTGGCCGCCGCTAAGGATCGATAGGCCCGCCCGCGACGGTGCGGCGAGCGTTAACGCGAATCGTTCGCGAGACCGAGGAACCGGCATGAAGCATCCGAAGCGCGCGCGCCACGACGACCCGAGGGTCCCGAACGGCGAGCTGCGCCGGGACGCCGCGGAACGCGTCGCCGCCGAAGGGCGCTGGCGCGTCATCGGCGACGGCGCGCCGCCCACGAAGCGACCCCACGCCTACAAGTACCTCGACGAACTCGTGCGGCTGCAGTTCGAGCTCCTCAAGATGCAGGAATGGGTCCGGCTGCAGGGCCTCAAGGTGTGCGTGCTGTTCGAAGGCCGCGACGCGGCCGGCAAGGGGGGCGTCATCAAGCGGATCACCGAGTGCCTGAACCCCCGCGTCTGCCGCGTCGTCGCCCTCGGCACGCCCACCGAGCGTGAGCGCACGCAATGGTACTTCCAGCGCTACGTCGAGCAGCTGCCGGCGGCCGGCGAGATCGTGCTGTTCGACCGCAGCTGGTACAACCGCGCGGGTGTCGAGCGGGTCATGGGCTTCTGCACCGACGAGGAATACCGTGAGTTCCTGCGTGCCTGCCCGCTGTTCGAGGAGATGCTCGTCCGCTCGGGCATCTACCTGGTCAAGTACTGGTTCTCGGTCAACGACGAGGAGCAGGAGCTGCGCTTCGCGGAGCGCATGCGCAACCCCATCAAGCGCTGGAAGCTGAGCCCGATGGACCTCGAGGCGCGCAAGCACTGGGTCGAGTACTCGCGCGCCAAGGACATCATGCTCGAACACACCGACACCAAGCGCTCGCCGTGGCACATCGTCGACGCCGACAACAAGAAGCGCGCACGGCTCAACTGCATCACGCACCTGCTGCATCAAATCCCGTACAAGGACCTGCAGGCCGTGGAACTCGACCTGCCGCCGCGCCAGCCGGACACCGGCTACAAGCGCCCGAAGAAGTCGAGCCAGCGCTGGGTCGAAAAGATCTACTGACCCCGGCGCCGCGGCACGGCGGTCGCCGCGCGACCGCCCCTTGATCCGGAGTGCCCGTCCGGTCGATAGTGCGCGCCGCGCCGTACACAGTGGCCGCGCCCCCGAGGCGCGGCCGCCACCGGCGGGGTTCGAGGGTCGGGATCGATCTCGGGAGTTGCTCAGAATGACAAAGCTAGCCGTCGTCACCGGCGCGGCGCAGGGCGTCGGCTTCGCGACCGCGGCGCTCCTGGCGCGACAGGGATTCGAGGTCCTGCTCACGGACATCCAGGCGCTCGATGCGCCGCTGTCCCGACTGCGCGCTGAAGGGCGGCGCGTCGAGGGCGTCCGCGGCGACGTCGCCTCGGAGGCCTTCGCGGACGAACTGGCACAGCGGGTCGTCGCCGGCTACGGGGCTGCCGACGTGCTCGTGAACAACGCCGGCATCAGCCTGATCTGCCCGGCCGAGGACACGACGGCGGCGCAGTGGCAGCGCGTCCTCAGCATCAACCTGCTGGGCCCGTTCCTGCTCAGCAAATCCATTGGTGGTGCCATGCTGGCACGGCGCCGCGGCAGTATCGTCAATGTCGCCTCAGTCGCGGGTCTCGCTGGCGTCAGCCACCGCAGCGCCTACAACGCGTCCAAGCACGGGCTGATCGGGCTCACCCGCACGCTGGCCGCCGAATGGGGCGGTCGCGGCGTGCGGGTCAACGCCGTCTGCCCCGGCTGGATCAAGGCCGAGATGGACCTCGCCGACCAGGGCAGCGGCGCCTACTCGGACCAGGACATCGTCGACCGGGTGCCGATGGCGCGCTTCGCGCGGCCCGAGGACGTCGCAGCGGCGATCGCCTACCTTGCCGACGGCGACAAGAGCGCCTTCGTCAACGGCGTCACGCTCCCGGTCGACGGCGGCTGGACCGCCGACGCGAGCTGGGACTCGCTGCGCATCCGGACGCGCGGCTAAGCGGCGATCAGCGCGCGCCGGGCGTCCCGCTGTGGCGGGAGACCTGGCCGGTCACTGGCGCTGCTGCGCGTCGTAGGCCTTCCACGCCTCGTCGACGATGAAGGCGTGGATCGCCTCCGCATCGGCGCGCGACAGCACGTCGTCCCAGCGCGCCATGCCGGCGCCCGACAGCACGCCGGTCAGCACGATGTCGTAGAACAGCCCGTGCTTGACCGGCGTCAGGCGCCGCAGGTCCGGCAGCACGCCGCGATCGAGCATGTGGCAGCGACCGCAGTACCGGTTGTAGAGCACCTCGCCTTGCCCGATCTTCGCCGCCGTCCCCTCGCGCGGCGGCGGCTGCGGGAATGGCTCGGGCGGCAACTCGGGCGGCAGCGGGACGGCGCCGCCGTCGAGACGCAGCGCGACCACCCGGCCCTCGTTGTCGCGGTGGTAGGCGACCATGTCTTTGGTCAGAGGGTAGTTGACGTAGTTGCCACCGAAGCCCGCCATCACGACGACGTACTGAACGCCGCCGACGCGGTAAGTGGCCGGGGCCGCCATGATGCCGGTCCCGAGCGCGATACTCGCCAGCTTCTTGCCGTCCGTCGCCTGGTAGACGTTGAGGTTGCCGGCCGCGTCACCCTGGAACACGAGGCCGCCCGCCGTCGACAGCACGCCGCCGTCCCAGTGCGTCGCGGTCGGAACCTCCCACGCGAGCTTCTGGCGGACCGGGTCCCAGGCGCGCAGGAATCCGCGGCTGTGCGTCGGCGGCAGACCCTTGTCGAGCTTCTCGAGCGGGGGCAGCGGTCCGTAGAGACCGGCGAGCGCCTTCGGGTCGTAGTCGTCCGGCAGGAACGCCTGCACCGTGAAGAAGCCCTCGATCAGCCCCGCGCGCTGCTTCGCCGTGTCCATGTAGATCATCGGCCACTCGATTACCGGGATGTACGTCAGCTTCGTCGCCGGGTCGTACGACATCGGCTGCCAGCTGTGTGCGCCGGAGTTAGCCGGGAACATCAGCTTCGGTCCCTTGTCGTACTCGGCCGCCCCGCTCGGCACCGGGCGTCCCGTCTTCGGATCGATGCCCTTGGACCAGTTCACGTAGACGAAGTTGTTGGCGGACAGGAGCTTGCCCGTCGCGCGGTCGAGCACGTAGTAGTAGCCGTTCTTCGAGGCCTGCATCAGCACCTTGTGCGGCCCGTCGCCGAGCTCGAGGTCCGTCAGGATCAGCTTCTGCGTGCTGTCGAAATCCCAGCGATCGCCCGGCGTCGTCTGGTAGTACCACGCCAGGGTCCCGGTATCGGCGTGCACGGCGACGATCGACGCCGTATACAGGTCATCGCCGCCGGTGCGGCCGCCCTCCTTGATGTTGTACGGCGCGCCGTTCGCGGTGCCGAAGTAGACGAGCTTGAGCTCGGGGTCGTAGCTGATGCCATCCCAGGCGGTTCCGCCGCTGCCCGCGTCCCAGCGATGACGCGGATCCCAGGTCTTGACGGCCTCGACGAGGTGCGGCTGGTCCTGGGCGCCCTCCTTCGGATCGCGCGGCACGGTGTAGAAGCGCCAGCGGAACGCGCCGCTCGCGAGGTCGTAGGCGGCGATGTAGCCGCGCGCGCCGGCGAAGTCGGCGCCGGCACTGCCGACGATGATCTCGTCGCCGGCGACCACGGGCGTCGCCGACAGCGTGAACGGCGTCTTCGGCCCGCGCGCCGGCAGCGTGTCGACCTTCCAGAGCCGCCGGCCCGTCGCGGCGTCGATCGCGTGCAGGTAACCGTCCAGCGCACCGACGTACACCCGCCCCTGCCACACCGCGACGCCACGGTTGATCGCGTCGCAGCAGGCATAGCGACCCCACTGGCCGTCGACGTCGGGGTTGTACTTCCACAGCTCGCGCCCGGTGGCCGCGTCGAGCGCGTAGACCCAGCCGAAGTTGCCGGTCGTGTAGAGCGCGCCGTCGACGACGACGGGTGTCGCCTCGAGGCCGCGCCGCGTCCCGAGCCGGTACTCCCACGCGAAGCCGAGTCGCGAGACGTTGCTCGCGTTGATGTCGCCGAGCGGGCTGAAGTAGGTGCCACCCGAGTCGCGCCCGGTCATGAGCCACTGATCGGGCTCGGACGCCGAGTTCGCGAGGCGGGCGGCGTCGATCGCGGCCGCGTGCGGCGCCGCGCCCGGCGGCGGTGGAGGCGCGGCCCCGTCGCCGTGGCACCCGGCCAGGGCGGTCGCGAGGATCGTGACGGCGGCGAGGATCGGCCGAGTGGTTCGATTCATGGCGGGTACCGGGTGGCGCGACTGACGCAGGGACAGGTCCCAAACTATACCGGCGCCGCGACCGGGCGTGGAGCCGCCCGGGCCCGGCGCGGCTCCCTCGCTCCGCGTGAGCGCTGCGATGGCGCTCGCCCGGCCGGCCCGGGCTAGAGGGCGAGGCGCGCCCGGGCCTCCTGATATTCGTGCCGCAGGCGCGCGACCAGCGCCTGCGCCGGCAGCACCTCCTTGATCGCGCCGATCCCCTGGCCGCAACCCCAGATGTCCTTCCAGGCCTTGGCCGCGCCGCCGCCGCCGAAGTTCATCTTGCTGGGGTCGCTCTCCGGCAGGTGATCGGGGTCGAGCCCGGCCGCGATGATCGACGGTTTGAGGTAGTTGCCGTTCACCCCGGTGAAGTAGCTGCTGTAGACGATGTCGTCGGACGTGCCGGCGACGATGGCCTGCTTGTAGGCGTCCGAGGCGCGCGCCTCGACGGTCGCGATGAAGGCCGAGCCGACGTAGGCGAAGTCGGCTCCCATCGCCTGTGCTGCGAGCACGGCGCCACCGGTCGCGATCGCGCCGGAGAGTGCGATCGGGCCCGCGAACCACTCGCGGACCTCCTGCACGAGCGCGAACGGGCTTTTGACTCCGGCGTGCCCGCCGGCACCGGCCGCGACCAGCACGAGACCATCGGCACCCTTGTCGATCGCCTTGTGCGCGAACGCGTTGTTGATGACGTCATGCAACACGATCCCGCCCCATCCGTGGACGGCGTCGTTGACGTCGGTGCGGGCACCGAGCGAGGTGATGACGATCGGTACCTTGTACTTGGCGCACATCTGGATGTCGTGGTCGAGCCGGTCGTTGCTCTTGTGCACGATCTGGTTGATCGCGAACGGTGCGGCCGGGCGCCTCGGGTGGGACCGGTCGTGGGCGGCGAGCGCCCCGGTGATCTCGGCAAGCCACTCGTCGAGTTGCTCCGCCGGGCGCGCGTTGAGCGCCGGCATCGACCCGACGACGCCGGCCGTGCATTGCGCGATCACGAGCTTCGGGTTGCTGATGATGAACAGGGGCGCCCCGATGACCGGCAGCGACAACTGGCTCAGGGCGGCGGGTAGCGGCATCTCGCGAGGCTCCGGTCACGGTACAGGGAGCGGTATGTTACCGGCTCGCCGCGCCGGCGCGGGCGCAGCCGGACCCCGGGTCCCGCGGAGATCGACCCGACCGGATTTCTGCATGGCGTCGGCGTGTCGGTCGTGCGCCGGGCTGGGTTAGGATGCGGGTCGCCTCTGGATGCGGCACGCGGGCCCGCCGGGCGGCGACCGAGGGCCCTCTGGCGCATGGCGTTACATCAGGACACGCTCTACGTGGTGCTCGTCGTCTCCGGGACGGCGAGCGCCGCCGTGTTCGCCGGCCTTGCGCGCTTCGCGCCGCGCATCGCGGGGCCCGCGTTCTGGGCCGCCGCGTCGGCGTGCACGGCATGGTCGTTCTCGGTCGCCTTCCTGCCGGTCGCCGACTGGCGCTTCGCGTCGCTGCTCTTCAATATCCCGTTCTCGATCGGCCCGGTGCTGCTGTTCGCCGGTCTGACGCGCTTCTACGCCGGCAAGCCGCGCGATGGCCTGGTGTGGCTACTGGCCACGGCCGCGGTCGCGGCGACCGCGACGTTCACGTTCATCTGGCCGAATACGGCCACGCGGATCGCGGTGCTGGCGCTGGTGATGGCCGCCGGCTACGGCGGCGGCGCGGTCACGGCGTGGCGCGAGCCGGCCGGCCCGGGCCGGATCGTCGCCCGGCTGGTGGCGCTGACCTTCCTCGCCAACGCCATCTCGGTGCTTGCTCGCGCCGCGTTCATCGCGCTCGCGCCGGCGCAGTACGCGTTCGCGACGCCCGAGCTCGAGGGGCTCAATTCGCTCGCCTGGGTGATGAACCTGCTCGTCGCCGCGCTCAGCGCCCCGATGCTGGTGCTCGCGGTCGCGGTCAAACTGCTGGAAAGTCTCGAGACGGAGAAGCGCCGGACCGAGACGAGCGAGGCTCAGTTCCGTGAGCTCGCGACGTCCGCCGGCGTCGGCATCTTCGTCACCGACGCCGACGGGCGCTGCACCTACACCAATCCACGCTGGGACGAGATCACCGGGCTCGCCGCAGGCGGATCGCTCGGCGACGGCTGGAAGGCGGCGTTCCTCCCCGAGGACCAACGCGAGGTGGTCGCGGCCTGGCGCGCCGCCGTGACGAACGACCATGCCAGCGTCCACACCTTCCGGGTCCGCCGCCCGAACGGCGAGATCCGCTGGGTGAGGTCGCGACCGATCGCGCTGCGCTCGCCGGGCCAGCGACGCAACCGCTTCCTGACGACCGTCGAGGACATCACGAGCCTGCGCAATTCCTACGAGCGGATTCGCGAGCTTGCCCAGCGTCTGGAGACGGTGCGCGAGGACGAGCGGCGCTCGGTCGCGCACGCGCTGCACGAAGGCGTCGCACAGGACCTCGTCGCGGCGACGCTCGACCTCAACCGTCTCCGGGCCCAAGTCGGCGGTGATCCGCCAAAACTGCAGGCCTGCGACGACGTCGCGCGCGCGATCGACAAGTGCATCGGCGACCTCCGGGAGCTGACGAACTCGCTGCGACCCAGCACGCTCGCCCACCTGCCACTGGTCACCGCCGTCTCCCAGCATGCCCGGCAGTTCGCCGAGCGCTCGGGCCTGCGCATCGAGGTGATCGAGGACTCGGCCTTTCCGAAGCTCAACGACGCCACCCGGCTCGTGTTCTTCCGCGCCGTTCAGGAAGCGCTCACCAACGTGGTGCGGCACGCCCGGGCGAGCAACGTCAGGATCGCCTTCGCGGCGGACGGCGACCGGCTGACGCTGACGATCAGCGACGACGGCGTGGGCGTGCGCGAGCAGGACCTCGGCAAGGCCAGCGCCCTCGGCCTGCTCGGCATCCAGGAGCGGTTCGCGGCGCTCGGCGGTGGGCTCACGATCCTCGGGGCGGAGCCGCGCGGGACGGTCCTGACCGTGCACCTGCCGGCGCCTGCCATCTGAGGCATCACCGGCCGCGGCGGGCGCCCCCGCCGGCGTCGCGCCTTGCAAGCACCACTGCGGATCGTCCGAGTACGCGCGCGGCGACTTGCGGAGTACGCTCCGGGCGCGGTCGCGCAGAGCATTGCTGCGGCTGCACGGGAGGCTGACCATGAAGGCGCACCGCGGCGGACGGCGCGAGACGGCATTGATCACCGGTGCGTCCTCCGGCATCGGCGCAGCGCTCGCACATTGCTTCGCGAAGGGTCGGTGCGACCTCGTGCTCGTCGCCCGCCGCGCGAGCAGGCTGAAGGCGCTCGCCCAGGAACTCGAGGCCGAACATTCGGTCCGCGTCCGCGTCGCCGCGGCAGACCTGCTCCGGCGGCGGGCGATCGACGCGCTCGCCGCGTCGATGCGGCGCGAGCGGGTGCGGGTCGACATCCTGGTCAACAACGCGGGCATCATCGAGGTCGGTCCGTTCGCCCGCATGAGCGTCGCGCGCAGCCAGGAGATCATCGCCCTGAACGTCGCGGCGACGACCGCGTTGCTGTCCCGGTTCCTGCCGCCGATGGCCCGGCGCCGACACGGCCGAATCCTCAACGTGTGCTCGGTCGCCTCGTTCCTCCCGGTGCCCGCGATGGCGACCTACGCGGCCACCAAGGCATACCTGCTGTCGCTGAGCGAGTCGCTCGCGGAGGAACTCGACGGTTCCGGCGTCACTGTCACGGCGCTGTGCCCCGGCGTGACGGAGACTCCGATGAAGGCCGCCGTCGAGCGCCGCCATCCGCGCGTGTCGAGGCTGCCGCGGCTCGCGGTCTCGGACGTCGCCGCCGTCGCGGCGGAGGGCTACCAGGCGTGCCTGGCCGGCGAGGCGGTGCGGATTCCCGGCCTCGTCAATCGGGTCGCGACTTTGTCGGGGCGCGCCCTGCCGCGATGGGTCGTGCGTCGGGTCGCGGCGGTCGTCGGCCGGTACGCCACGTGACGATGCGTCCCGGTGTGCGGCCCGACAGCACCGGCGGCGCGGTGCGCCGCCGTTGCGGCACACTGCGCGGACGAATCACGAGCCAGAGGATCCGCACATCGTGCGTTCGCTGACCGGCGTCGTCAACATCGAAGACCTGCGGCGGATGGCCCGCCGCCGGCTGCCACGGATCCTGTTCGACTACATCGACGGCGGCGCCGGTGACGATGCAGGCGTCGAGCGCAACCGCGTCGCGCTCGACGCCTATCGCCTCCGGCCCCGCTATCTGGTGGACGTGAGCGCGCGCAGCCTCGTCGCGCCGCTCTGGCAGTCGAGGTACGCGGCGCCGTTCGGCATCGCGCCGGTCGGCCTCGTCGGACTGTTCCGGTCGGGAGGCGAGCTGCTGCTCGCGCAGGCGGCGCGCGACGCGGGCGTGCCGTACGTGCTCTCCGGCGCCAGCATCGCGACGATCGAGGACGTGGCGCGCGTCGCCGCCGGGCACGCGTGGTACCAGCTCTATCCCGCCCGCGAAGCGCGCATCTCGCTCGACATGCTGCGCCGCGCCTCTCAGGCGGGGATCGACGTCCTGGTCCTCACCGTCGACCTGCCGGTCCCGGCCCGGCGCGAGCGCGACCTCCGCAACGGCTTCGACTTCGCGATCGGGATGTCGCCGTCGCTGCTCCTCGATGGCCTCGCGCATCCGCGCTGGGCCGTCGAGTACCTCGCGCGCGGCGGCCTGCCGGCCTTCGGCAACTGGGCCCGGTACGCGCCCGCTGGTTCCTCGGCGCGCGAGGTCGCCGAATTCTTCGTCACGCACTCGTACGCGACGCAGACCTGGCAGGACGTCGAGGTGTACCGACGCGCATGGCCGGGCCGATTCGTGATCAAGGGCATCCAGCATGCGGACGATGCGCGGCGCGCGGCCGAGCTCGGCGTCGACGGCCTGATCGTGTCGAACCACGGTGGCCGGCAGCTCGAGTGCCTGCCGGCGTCGGTCGACGTGCTGCCGGCGATCCGCGCGGCTGTCGGCGACCGGCTCGTCGTCATGGTCGACGGCGGCGTCCGCCGGGGCTCGGACATCGCCATCGCGCTCAGCCTCGGCGCCGACTTCGTGTTCGCCGGGCGGGCGCCGACCTACGGCGTCGCGGCGGCCGGTCTCGCGGGCGCGGCGCGGGCGCTCGAGATTCTGCGCGAGGAGCTGGACGTCGCCATGGGCCAGATCGGCGTGACGTCCGTTGACGGCTTGCGCCCCGAGCTCGTCGAGCGCGCGCCGGTCGCGCGCGTCGGCTGAACCGCGACCCCTCCGCCTCGCCGGGACGGCCCTCAGCGACGCCCGGGCGGCGACCGGGCAGGCGCCTGGCCGCGGTGCCGGCTGCGCCGGAAGAGCCAGAGGTACGCCGCACCATTGACCAGCAACACCAGTGCGCCGAGCACGTACTGCGTGGCCGGGCTCAGCACCTCGGGGTACATCACGCTGAGCACATAGTGCTCGACGAAGCCCTCGGGGTACCCGGCACCGCCCGCGAGCGCGCGCCAGCGATTTTCGAGCGGCGTCAGCGGACAGACGCGCCCGGAGAACTCGACGTACGCGCCCCAGACCACCGCGGGAACGTGCAGCAGCGCGACGCGCGGCTGCCGCGCGACCACGAGGCCGCCGACCGCGACGAACGCGATGAAGGCCGCGTGAACCGCGATCACGAGCCCGGCGAGCAGCGCGTACAGCATGGCGCGAGGCACCGCGGCCGGAGGGCCGCCCGAGAGGATTCGTATAGCACCCGGCGCGCGACGCGACCACGGGTCGCGCACCGACCCGGAACGCTAGAACAGCCGGCTGTCGAAGTCGTAGCGCCGGCGGGCGACCACGCGCGCCCGCGGCGCCTTCGCGTGCGACGGGTTGAAGAGCACGTTGTAGTCGCTGCTGCTGTGGACGGACGGAACGCGCAGCGCGACGTCGCGCTGTTCGGCAAGCCACCGATCGCCGACGCGCTGACTCGCAGGACTGAACGGTACTGCATCCCAGCCACGGGGCCACTCCTCGCGGGACAGCACCGCGATCAGCCGCGCGGGCAACTCGACGGTCAGGATCAGAAAGCGGTCCAACGGGACGACGGAACCGAGGTGGACCCGGACCTCGAGCACGGCGAGCGCCTCCGAACTCGCGAGGTACACGATCGGCCGTCCTGCCGAGTGCCATCGACCGTCCGCCTCGAGCCCGCCGCGGCCTGCAAGCGCCTGGCGGGCGTACTTCTGCTTCAGCAACCGGTAGAGGCGGACGGTGCCCGGGGCGTCAGGCAAGGAAGCCGTGCTCGATCCGACGCAGGAGCGACCGCACCTGCGCGCGCCCTGTCTCGGACGCCACCAGTTCCTGCGGCCGCTTTCCGCCGAGCCCGTGCTGGGGCTCGACGAGCCAGGCGCGGGCACGATCGGCGGTGCCGAAGACGTCCTCCGCGAGCGCGAACACCGACGCCACCGAATAGAGCCGGTCGCTCAGGTCGGCCGGCAGGCGAGCCTTGCCGCCCTTGAGTCGGCTGAGCGTGCGGCCACTGACCTGCAGCAGTGCCGCGACATCCGCATCGGCGAGGCGCGTCGCGCGCTTGAATTGGCGCAATGTCGCGGCGGGCAGCCCCGCCGACAGCTGTTCGAGGAGCTTCAGCGGCTCGTGGTCCGCGAGCATCGTGCCCAGGAGCGCGTCAGTCTGCATATCGGATCCTCGCCATCTGGCGTTATATTACTCGCCAAGTGGCGATCGGTCGAAGGGTCGCGTGCGACGGCCGAGATCGGCAGCAGAATCAACGGCTTAAAGCACGGAACCGGTGGCTCGCGCGTGGCCCGCGGGCCGGGCGGACGGCCGACTGGCCGCGGCCGGTGAGGCCGGTGGGGCGGACGCCTATACTGGCGACCCGCCTGCACGGAAGCCGCTGTGCCGCACGACACCCGAATCGAGACACTGGAAATTAAGGTGGCGCACCTCGAACGCGCCCTGCAGGACCTGTCGGACGTGCTGTACCGGCAGCAGCAGCGGCTCGACGCCCACGAGGCGCGCTACCAGCGCCTCATCGAGCGCGTCGAGGCCACCGACGCGCCGGCCGGCCCCGAGTCGAAGTTCGAGATTCCGCCGCACTACTGACGGCTGCGTCCGCCGGACGCGCGGCGCTCAGCGCGCGGCATTGCGCCAGTAGCGCAGCAGGAGCCCGGCGCCGAGCATGCCGCCGAGGTGCGCAAAGTGCGCGACGCCGGCGTTCGTCCCGAGCACGCCGTTCCCGAGTTCGATCAGGCCGTACAGCGTGACGAACAGCCACGCCGGCATGGGGATCGGCGGGAACAGCAGCATGATCCGCCGGGAGGGGTACAGCACGGCGAAGGCCAGCAGCACCCCGAACACGCCGCCGGAGGCGCCGATCGTCGGCGACGCCGAGTGCGCCAGCATCCCCGCGGTGAGCTGCGTCGCGGCGGCGGACAGCACCGCGGCGAAGTACAGCGTCAGGTAGCGACCCGAGCCGAGCGCCTGCTCGCAGTCGCGGCCGAACATCCACAGCGCGAACATGTTGAGCCCGAGGTGCACGACGCTGCCGTGCAGGAACGCGTAGCTGACGAGCTGCCACGGCTCGAATTGCACGATCAGGCCGCGGTGCGACTGCATGCCGAGCGGCCAGAGCGCGAACGGCGCGAGCAGCTGCGGATACAGCAGCTGCAGCCCGAAGGCCGCAACGTTCGCGATGATCAGTGCTCCGTTCACGCCGCGCATGACTCGTCCTCCTGGCTGCCGCGCGCCGCGGCACGCGCCGGCGCGTTCACTGCACGCGCCGGCGCGCGAGCCACCGGTCGAGGCGCCCGGCAAACGCATTGCGGTCCGACTGACTGAGCGGCGGCGGCCCGCCTCCGACCGCGCCGCTCGAGCGCATCGTGTCCATGAAGTCCCGCATGGTCAGCAAGCCGCGGATTGTATCGGGCGAGAACCGCTCGCCGCGCGGGCTGACCGCCTCGGCACCCTTGGCGAGGACCTCCGCCGCAAGCGGGATGTCGGAGGTGACCACGAAGTCGCCCGCGGCCACACGTGCGACGATGGCGTTGTCGGCCACGTCGAATCCCGACGCGACGGTCAGCATGCGCAACGATGGAATGCGCGGGATCGCCAGCGGCTGGTTGGCGACGAGCGTGACGACGACGCCCGAGCGTTCGGCCGCCCGGAACAGGATGTCCTTGACGACCTTCGGGCACGCATCGGCATCCACCCAGATACAGCTGCCGGCCACGCGCCCCTCCGGTCCCACCTGCCGCCCCGGTCCGCAGCGGGGCCGAAGCCTACCATCCCGGCGCTGCCACCGGGCGCGCGCCCGGCGGCGCGCGGGGCAATTCCGGATGCGGCGACGAGCGGAAGCTCGCAGCCTCATCGGGGGAGTCCAGCTTCGTCGCTGCCGCCGGCGGAACGGCCTGCTCCCGCGGTTCGAGCCACGCGCGCCGCCCGGCGACGCCGAGGGGATACCATGCCCGACAAGGTCGGCGGATTATTGCGAAGGATCAGGGCGCTCGAGGACGAGGTCGAGCTTGCCAGGCGTCGCCTCGAGCTCAGCTTCGCGGTGTGCGACGGCAAGGCCCGCTTCGAGCAGGCGGTTCTCGTCCGCCATCGGGCCTTGAAGACGCACGTCGCGCGCTACGTGCTGACCGCGCGCCCGGTGATGCTGCTGACGGCGCCGCTCATCTACGGGATGCTCGTGCCGCTCGCGTTGCTCGATCTGTTCCTGACCCTGTACCAGGCGATCTGTTTTCGCGTCTACGGCATCGAGAAGGTCCGTCGCGGCGACTACCTGGTCTTCGACCGCAGCCAGCTTGAATACCTGAATGCCATCGAGAAGCTGAACTGCGCCTACTGTTCCTACGCCAACGGCCTGATCGGCTACCTTCGCGAGATTGCCGGCCGCACGGAGCAGTACTGGTGCCCGATCAAGCATGCCCGGCGCGTCGTCGCGGCTCACCGGCAGTACGCTCATTTCGTCGACTACGGCGACGCAGAGGGCTACCACCAGGAACTGCCGAAGCTGCGCCGCGCGCTCGGACCCGCCACTGACCGCGAGCCGCGCGGCCGCGGCTGAATCGCACTGCGGCAACGGGTCGCGCACGCGACCCGGCGCGAGCGGTGCCGGCCGCAAGGTTGCGCGCCGTGCAGATTTCTTGGATCCTCGCGGCGTGCACTCCAGGAACCACACGCGGGCGCGTCGCTCACGGCCGGCGCGACCGGCTGCCCCCCCGCCGCAGTGCCGCGGAACCGCGGCGTGACCGGCGACGTCCGACGCGCCCTCGCCGAGGGACCGCTGACGCGCTTCCAGCTGGCGGCGATCGCGGTGTGCGTCGGTCTCAACATGCTCGACGGCTTCGACATCCTGGCGATGTCGTTCTCTGCGTCGGGCGTCAAGGCGGACTGGCACCTGCTCGACGCCCAGCTGGGCCAGCTGCTGAGCGCGGGCCTCGTCGGTATGGGGATCGGCTCGCTGCTGCTCGGCCCCTGCGCAGATCGCTGGGGCCGACGGAACGTCGTGCTGCTCTCGATCGCGCTCGCCGGTACCGGAATGCTGGGCTCGGGGGCCGCGCGCGGCTTCGAGGACCTGCGAATCCTGCGCGTCGTCACCGGCCTCGGCATCGGCGGCACGATCGCGAGCGCGGCGGTCATCGTATCGGAGTACGCCCCGGACCGCTGGCGCCGCACGGCCCTCGGCGCCTACGCGACCGGCTACTCCATCGGCGCCACGGTCGGCGGCGCGCTCGCGGCCTTCGCGATTCCACGCTACGGCTGGCGCTCCGCATTCGTGATCGGCGGCACGATGTCGCTGCTGCTGCTGCCAGTCGCATGGCGCAAGCTGCCGGAGTCGCTCGACTTCCTGGTCACGCGCCGCCCGCCGTCGGCGCTGCAGCGGATCAATGCACTGCTCGCGACGATGCGGCGGCCGCCGGTCAGCGCGTTGCCGGAGCCGACGCGCGAGACGGGCGCCCTGCCGGTCCGCGCGCAGCTTGCGCTGCTGATGACGCCGGCGACCCTGCTCGTGTGGGCGATGTTCTTCTGCACGATGGCGGGCTTCTACTTCATCGTCAGCTGGACGCCGCGGCTGCTGCATGCGGCGGGCCTGAGCGCCAGCCAGGGCCTGACGGCCGGCGTGCTGCTCAACCTCGGCGGCATCATCGGCTGCGGCGGATACGCCGCGGCCGCCGCGCGCGCCGATGCGCACCGGTTATTGCTCGCGGCGCTCGTCGGCAGCGCGCTGCTGATCGTCGCATTCGGCCTGACGATGACGCACCTCGACGCCGCCCTCTGGACTGCACTGCTGCTCGGCAGCATCTCGAACGCGGCGATGGCCGGCCTGTACGCGGTCGGGCCGCCGCTCTACCCAACGGCGGTCCGCGCGACCGGAATGGGCTGGGCGATCGGGATCGGTCGCTTCGGGGCGATCCTCTCGCCGTTCGCGAGCGGTGCGCTGAGCGATCAGGGCTGGCTGCCGGCGCAGCTGTACACGCTGTTCAGCGTGCCGTTCGCGATCGCCGCGGTCGCGATGCTCGTGATCGGGCCGGCCCGGTCCCGGTAAGCCCGTCGAAGCCGACGCGGGCATCAGGGCGGCTGCATCGCGGCCGCGAACTGCGCCGCCTTGTCGCCGACGATGAGGTGCAGAACGCCCGGCGCGATGCGCATCACGCCTGCAACGCCCGCGGTCCGCGCCGCGCCTTCGTCGAACCGCTGGCCGTCGGCGAGCTCGACTCGCAGGCGCGTTCCCGCGACCGCCTCAAGGCTGCGCAGATTGGCGCGACCGCCGAGCGCGGCGACGAGCGGGGCCGCGGCCGCTCGGATCCACGGCTCGATCGGGACCGACGCGGTCGCGGCCGCCGGTGCCGGCGCGGCGGCCGGTGCGCCCGGTTCAGCCTCGTCCTCGGCCCCAGTCGAACGGAGGTACTCCACCATATCGGTCTTCAGGTTCTCCGACAGCGGCCCGAATACCGCCTGGACGCCGTTGCCGACCGTCATGACGCCAGTCGCCCCGAGCGCCTTCAGCGCGCTGTCACGGACACGCGAGGGATCGCGGACCGCGACCCGCAGACGCGTGATGCAGGCATCGAGGCTCGCAATGTTGGCGCGTCCGCCGAACGCGAGCACCAGGTCGCGCGCGCGGCCACCCTGCCGCTCGGCGACTGCGGGGGCGCCGCCGGCGGCGGCCTCCCGTCCCGGCGTCTTGAGATCGAGCCACTCGATCGCGACGCGGAACACCGTGTAGTAGACGGCGGCGTAGACCGGCCCGATCACGAGCACGAGCCACCAGCGCTGCGAGAACTTTCCGAGGGCGTTGAATACCAGGAAGTCGATGCCCCCCTGCGAGAACGTGAAGCCCATGTGCATGCCGAGGGTGTTGGCGACGAACTGCGTCGACGCGGCGAGACAGGCGTGCAGCAGGTAGAGCACCGGCGCGACGAACAGGAACGCGAATTCGATCGGCTCGGTGATGCCGGTGAGGAACGAGGTGAGCGCTGCGGACACCATGATGCCGCCGACCGCCACCCGGTTCTCGGGCCTCGCGCTGCGCCAGATCGCGATTGCCGCAGCGGGCAGGCCGAACATCTTGAACAGGAAGGCGCCCGCCAGCACCCCCGCGGTCGGGTCGCCTGCGAAGAAGCGGTTGATGTCGCCGTGGACGACGGTGCCGCTCGCGTCGGTGTAAGCACCCATCTCGAAGAAGAACGGCACGTTCCAGATGTGGTGCAGGCCGAACGGGATCAGCAGCCGCTCGACGAAGCCGTACACGGTCGCCGCAGTGCGCGGATCGCTGACCGCCGCCCAGTGCGAGAACACGTTGATCCCTTGCTGGACCGGCGGCCAGACGACCGACAGCAGCACGCCGACGCCGATCGCGCCGAGCGCCGTGATGATCGGCACGAAGCGCTTGCCGGCGAAGAACGCGAGGTACGGTGGCAGCGATATCCGGTAAAAGCGCTGGAACATCGCCGCAGCCAGACCGCCGGCGAGGATCCCGCCGAAGACACCCGTCTGCATCGTCTTGATGCCCATGATCGTCGCCGGCTCGACGCCGAAGACGTGTGCCATGACGCCGAGCGTCGCGAGCAGCACGACGTAGCCGACGGCCGCGGAGATCGCCGCCACGCCGTCGTTGTCGGTGAAGCCGACCGCGACGCCGATCGCAAAGATCAGCGGCAGGTTGCCGAACACGACGTCGCCTGACGCCTTCATCAGCGCCGAGGCGACCGGCGGCAGCCAGTCGAAGTTTGCAGCCCCGATGCCGAGCAGCAGGCCCGCCACCGGCAGCACCGCCACCGGCAGCATCAGCGACTTGCCGACCTTCTGCAGGAACGAGAATGCGTTATTCAGCATCAGCCCCTCCTGGTTCCGGCGCCGGCGCTCAGCGTCGCTCGTTGAACGCCGCGAGACGCGCGCGCACCTCGCCGGCCGTCCCCATGGCGAGCAGCTCGGCGGCGAGCGGCTCGCAGGCGGCCCTCGACAGCCGCCGCACGCGCGCCTTGACAGCCGCGATCGCCGGCACGGCGACCGAAAGCTCGTCGACACCGAGGCCGACGAGCACCGGTATTGCGAGCGGCTCCGCGGCGAGCCCGCCGCACACCCCGACCCACGTGGCGTGCCGGTGGGCAGCGTCGACCGTCATCGCGATCAGCCGGAGTATGGCCGGATGCAGGCCGTCGGCGCGGGTCGCGAGCTGCGGGTGGCCGCGGTCCATGGCGAGCGTGTACTGCGTCAGGTCGTTGGTGCCGATCGAGAAGAAGTCGACCTCCGGCGCGAGCCGCTCGGCGATCAACGCCGCCGAGGGCACCTCGATCATGACGCCGACGCGGACGCCGCCGCTTCCCGGCGGCACTTCCGCGTCGAGCAGCGCCCGGGCCGCGCGCAGCTCGTCGAGCGTCGCCACCATCGGGAACATCACGTGGACGTCCCCGAGCGCCGCCGCCGCGAGAATCGCGCGCAGCTGAGTACGCAGCAGCTCCGGGCGTTCGAGGCTGACGCGGATGCCGCGAACGCCGAGGAACGGGTTGGCCTCGGCCGGCAGCGGCACGTAACGCAGCGGCTTGTCACCGCCCACGTCGAGCGTGCGGATCACGAGCCGCCGCCCGCGGCCGAGCGCAGCCGCGACCTCGCGGTACGCGGCCGCCTGCTCTGCTTCCGTCGGCGGCGTATCGCGGTCGGCGAACAGGAACTCCGACCGCAGCAAGCCGACTCCTTCGCCGCCCTCGGCGACCGCCGCACGCGCCTCGTCGGCATTCGCGACGTTCGCGGCCACCTCGATGCGATGCCCATCGCGGGTCGTCGCGGGCGCGGACGCCGCCGCCCGCTCCGCGGCGCGTTCCTGCCCGAGCTCGGCAACGCGTTCCCGCGCCCGTTGCAGGTCCATCGCGCCAGGTTCGCGCGACAGCGTGCCGCGCTCGCCATCGAGCACGACGAGCGTCCCGTCCGCGAGTTCGCGCGCCGCCGCGTCGACGCCGCACACTGCGGGAATTCCGAGCGAACGGGCCAGAATCGCCACGTGGCCGGTGGCACTGCCGGCGACAGTGCACAGGCCGCGCACCCGGTCGGGATCGAGGCCGGCAGTCTCGGACGGCGTCAGCTCGTCGGCGATCAGGATGGCGTCGGTCGTCGCCACAACGGCCGCCGGCCGCACGCCCGCGAGCAAGGCAAGGACGCGGTGGCCGATGTCGCGGACGTCGCCGGCCCGCTCGCGCAGCAGCGGACTCGCGAGCGCCGCGAGGCGCGCGGCGTAGGTCATGTAGGCCTGCCGCCAGACGTAGGCGGCACTCTGGCCGCCGCCGAGACCGGCGATCGCGAGGTCGATCAGCTCCGGATCGGAGAGCAGCTCGAGGTGCGCGTCGAGGATCGCCGCCTGCGGGTTCGTTCCGAGCCTGGCCTTCAATGCCGCGACCTCGCCGCGCGCCTGCATGATCGCGGCGTCGAGGCGCAAGCGCTCCTGCTCCACTCCGGCACCACGCTCGACGACCGCGAGCAGCTCCCGTCGCAGCTGCACGACCCGGCCGACCGCGATCCCGGGAGACGCCGGAATGCCGGCGAGCTCGCCGGCGGCCGGCGCGCCCCCGCTGGCGAGCGGCACCGCCGACGCGGTGCGCATGCCCGCGACCGGCTCGTCGCTGCCCGCCACGAGCAGCGCTGCGATCGCCGCGACCGCGGCCGTCGCGTCGGCGCCGGACGCCTCGACCCGCAGCTCGTCGTGCGCGCGGGTCTCGAGCAGCATGATCGACACCACCGACTTCGCATTCGCCGTGGCGTCGCCGCGCGAGAGGCGTATCTCGGAGCGGAACCGCTTCGCGGCCGCGGCCAGCACCGCGGCCGGGCGCGCATGGAGCCCCTCGGGGTTCGGCAGTCGCACGGTCTGGCTGGCGAGGCCGGCGTGCGCCCCCGAGGCCTGGTCGACCGGCGGCGGCGCCGCGAGCTCGAGGGTGAGCACCACGTCCCGACCGGCCTCGACCACCCCCCTCGCAGCGGTGATCCGGGCGACGCGTTCGGCGTTCGAGACGACGATCGGGGTCAGCAGGCTCGGGACGCGCCCGGCGAGAAAGTCCGCGTCAAAGCTCAGCAGCGCCTGGCCGACCCTGACGCGCTCGCCCTGCGCGACGCGCGCGGTGAACCCCGCGCCCTTCTGAAGCACCGAGTCGATGCCGACGTGGACGAGCAGCTCGATGCCGCTGGCGGTCGTGATGCTGATCGCGTGGTGGGCGCGGTGCAGCTGCGTGACGATGCCGGCGACCGGCGACAGCAGCGTGCTTGAGGTCGGGTCGAGCGCCACGCCGTCGCCCGCCGTCCCGGCCGCGAACACCGGATCCGGCACGGACGCGAGCGGCACGAGCACGCCAGACAACGGCGCGATGATCTCGAGGCGCGTGGGAACAGCGCTCACTGGTGGCGCACCGCTCTGGTTCGTATGGCGCGGGAGCGGGCGGTCGCGCGACCGCCGCTATTGATTCGGGAGCATCCCTTCGGATCCCCGGCCGACGATAGCACCCGCGGTTTTTTTGCGTCAACAACTGCAACCGCGCCGGCGCGCCCGGCACCCGCTAGTCGGGACGCGCGAACCTCGCCTGGAAGAAGCGCAGGTATTTCGGCTCGTAGATGAGTTCGAGTCCCCGCGCGGCGTGGCGCTGCGCGTACACCTCGGCGACCGATTCGGCGACAAGATCCATGTGCGCCTGGGTGTAGACGCGCCGCGGGATCGTCAGCCGGACGAGTTCGAGGGCCGGGTGATGATTCTCGCCGGTGGTGCGGTCGCGTCCGGCCGAGACGATGCCGCGCTCCATCGCGCGCAGCCCGGAGTCCTCGTAGAGGTAGGCGGCGAGCGCCTGCGCCGGGAACGCGTCCTGGCGGAGGTGCGGGTAGAACGCCCTGGCGTCGAGGTAGACGGCGTGCCCACCGATCGGGCGCACGACCGGCACGCCGGCGTCGATCAGCTTCTGGCCGAGGTACTCGACCTGGCCCACGCGTGCGCGGATGTGCTCGTCCTGCACCGACTCGACGATGCCGCGGGCCATCGCCTCCATGTCGCGACCGGCCATGCCGCCGTACGTGTGCAGGCCCTCGTAGACCACGACGAGGTTGCTCGCCTCCTCGTACAGTGCCGGGTCGTTCAGCGCGAGCCAGCCCCCGATGTTGACCAGCGAGTCCTTCTTGCCGCTCATCGTGCAGCCGTCGCTGTAGCTGCAGAACTCGCGCAGTATTTCGGCGACCGGCCGGCCGGCGTAGCCCGCCTCGCGCTGCTGGATGAAGTAGGCGTTCTCGACCGCGCGGGTCGCATCGAGCATGACCTTGATGCCGTGGCGATTGGCGAGCCCGCGCACCGCGCGCGCGTTCGCCATCGAAACCGGCTGTCCGCCGGCCATGTTGACGGTCGCCGCGAGGCAGACGTACGGAATGCGCGTCGCGCCGACGCGGGCGATCACCGCCTCGAGCGCGTCGATGTCGACATTGCCCTTGAACGGCAGGTCCCGCGCCGGGTCGTGCGCCTCGCGGACGATCACGTCGACGAAGGTCCCGCCGGCAAGCTCCTGGTGGGCACGCGTCGTCGTGAAGTACATGTTGCCCGGCACGACGTCGCCCGGCTTGATGAGGATCTTCGAGAGTATGTTCTCGGCACCGCGGCCCTGGTGCGTGGGCACGACGTAGCGGTAGCCGTAGTAGTCCTGGATCGCCTTCTCGAGGTTGAAGAAGTTGCGGCTGCCGGCGTAGGCCTCGTCGCCGAGCATCATGCCCGCCCACTGCGAGTCGCTCATCGCGCTCGTGCCGCTGTCGGTCAGCAGGTCGATGTAGACGTCCTCCGACCGCAGCAGGAACGTGTTGTAGCCGGCGGCCGCGATCGCTCGCTCGCGCTCGTCCCGGGTCGTCATGCGGATCGGCTCGACGACCTTGACCTTCCACGGCTCGGCCCAAGTCCGGCGTCGCGGAGATGGCGTCTGCGCAGCCTGCTCGTTCATGGCGGCCTCCCTCCGGCCGCAAACGCGGCCACCGACACACTAGGCCGGCCTTCCGTTCGAAGAAAGCGTATAAACTGGCGGCTGTTGATCGAAATCTTGGATGGTCATGCGGCCGGACCTCGATGCCCTGCAGGCCCTTGACGCCGTCGTCCGGCACGGCGGATTTGCGCGCGCCGCCGAGCGGCTCAACAAGGTCCAGTCCGCCGTCAGCTACCAGATCCGCAAGCTCGAGCGGCAGCTCGGCGTCGCGCTGCTCGACCGCACCGGCTACCGCGTACGGCTCACGCCGGCGGGCGAGGCCGTGCTCGCCGAGGGCCGCCGGCTGATCGCCCAGGCCGAGCACGTCGCCTCGGTGGCGCGGCAGTTCGCGTCCGGCTGGGAGCCGCGTCTCACCGTCATCGTCGACGGCCTGCTGCCGCTCGAGCCGACGCTGCGGGCGCTGAAGACGCTGGCCGAGGAACACGTGCCGACGCGGATCCAGGTCAAGGTCGAGTTCCTGGGCGGCGTGCAGTTCCGGTTCGAGAAGGATCACGCGGACCTGATGCTGGTGAAGGACTACGCGCCGCACCCGCTGCTCGCCGCCGAGGCGCTGCCGGATATCGAGTGCGTGCTGTGCGTCGCGCCCGGTCACCCGCTGGCCGACCGCCGCGCGGTCAGCCTCGACGAGCTGCAGCAGCACGTCGAGCTGTCGGTGCAGGACTCGAGCGACCAGGGCGACGACCGCCACATGTTCGGGGGCGAGCGCGTCTTCTACCTGTCGGGATTCGACACCAAGAAGCAGGCCCTGCTGATGGGGCTCGGCTTCGGCTGGATGCCGCTGTACCTCGTCGCGACGGAATTGCGCGCGGGCGCGCTGCGCGAGCTGCACTACGTCGCCGGCTCACGCTACCGGTTCACGCCGCTCCTGGTGCGACGCGTCGACGCGCCGCTCGGCCGCACCGGTGCGCGGCTCGCGTCGCTGCTGCGCGGCGGGCCCCCGCCGTCGCCCCCGCGCACGAGCCGCGGGCGCCGCCTCAGCCGAGCGGTTCGAATTGCGCGGTGAAGTGCCGCAGCCGCTCCGGCTGCCAGCTGATGCGCATTCCGCGGAGTTCGCCTCGCCGGGCATAGAGCTCCTCGAAAACCTCGACCAGGTAGTCGGCGTGCGACTGCGTGTAGACCCGCCGCGGCATCGCGAGGCGCACGAGGTCCATCGGCGCCTCCGACTCGGTGCCATCCGGCCTGCGCCCGAACATCACCGTGCCGATCTCGCAGGCACGGATCCCGCCGAACTCGTAGAGCGCGACCGCGAGCGCCTGCCCCGGATACTCGCGCGGCGAGATGTGCGGCAGGAAGCGGCGCGCGTCCACGAACACCGCGTGGCCGCCGACCGGGCGAACGATCGGCACGCCGAGCGCCACCAGCCTTTCGCCGATGTACTCGTTCGTGCGCAGCCGGTAACGCAGGTACTGCTCGTCCACGATCTCGCGCAGGCCCACCGCGATCGCATCAAGGTCGCGCCCGGCGAGCCCGCCGTAGGTGGGGAAGCCCTCCGTGAGGATCAGCCGGTTCCGGGCCGCAGCTGCGAGGGCGTCGTCGTTGGTCGCGAGCCAGCCGCCGATGTTGGCAAATGCGTCCTTCTTCGCGCTCATCGTCATGCCGTCGGCGACCGCGAACATGTCGCGCACGATGTCGGTCACCGGTCGCGACTCCTGCCCTGGTTCGCGGCACTTGATGAAGTACGCGTTCTCGGCGAACCGGCAGGCGTCGATGACGAGCGGCTTGCCGTGGCGGTGGGCGATCTCGGCGACCGCGCGGATGTTGGCGAGGCTGACGGGCTGGCCGCCGCCGGCGTTGTTCGTGACGGTCAGCATGACGAGCGGCACCGTGGCGCCGCGCTGGTCGAGCAGCGCTTCGAGCCGGGCGAGGTCGACATTTCCCTTGAAGGGATGCAGGTTCTCGGGGTCGTTCGCCTCGGGGATGACGAGGTCGAGCGCGCTCGCGCCGGTCGCCTCG
Organism: Gammaproteobacteria bacterium; assembly: GCA_037443765.1. Lineage (GTDB taxonomy): Bacteria > Pseudomonadota > Gammaproteobacteria > Steroidobacterales > Steroidobacteraceae > CAIKZZ01. The sequence goes on along the minus strand of JBBINS010000001.1, from coordinate 288,688 downwards.
ATATTGCCGCGCGTCGTGTCGAAGTGCGTGTTGGACGGGACGATCCGGCCCGTGCCGCCGACGATCGAGAACAGGATTGCCTCGGCGGCCCGCCCCTGGTGCGTCGGAATGACGTGCCTGAAGGGCATGAGCTCCCGCACCGCGGCCTCGAAGCGGTAGAACGACGGCGAGCCGGCGTAGGACTCGTCGCCGCGCATCACCGCCGCCCACTGCTCGGCGCTCATCGCGCTCGTGCCGGAGTCGGTCAGCAGGTCGATCATCACGTCGTCGGAGTGCAGGCCGAACAGGTTCCAGCCGACCTTGCGCAGGAGGCCGCGCCGCTCCTCCAGCGTCGTCATGCGGATCGGCTCGACGGTCTTGATGCGAAACGGCTCGATGATGGTCTTCACGGACGGTCTCCAGGGCTTCACAGGCGCGCCGGCGGGTGCGGGGCGGGCCGTCAGCGGGCGGCGCCCGGCCCGGGCGGCAGAATTTCGCAGCCGTACTCCGCCGACGACGAGGCGAGCCAGTGCCAGAAGCTGCCGAAGAAGCTGCGCACGACCGCGAGCCGGTAGCCCGGCGCATCCGAGATCTGCCGCAGCTGCAGGCCGACATGGGCGATCGCCGTCACTGCGACGTCGTCAACGCGGAACCGCTCGGGGTCCAGGTCGATCGGCAGCCCCTTGGCGAGCACGTCGCGCACCCGCGGGCCGGCGACGTCGAGCACGACGCGGCTGTCGCTCTGCTCGCAGATCGCTGCAAAGTCGCCGAACGGACCCGCGAGCAGCGCCTCGATGTCCCCGTCGCCGGGCGGCGCCTCGGCCAGCCACTGCGCGGGGCCGGTCCAGGCGAACGTGAGGTCGCCCCCGTGCACCGCGCGCGGCGTCATCGGCAGCGCGACGCCAAACGCCGCGAGCGCCGCATCGGAGACGCGCCCGGCCTGGCCGCGGCGCGCGAGGAGGCTCGCCGTGCGCGCGCCTGTGCATTCGCGGACGACCAGGCCCGGCGGGCCGGCCGTCCTGCCGCTCCGGCCCGGCACGAGCAGCGCTGGCGGCGACCTAGACACGCAGTCGCTCCCCCGTCGGATCGACGAACACGGGGTCGCGGACCTCGACGACGGTCTCGCGGCCGCGCAGCGGGTCGACCGCGAGTACGCGCTCGCCGATCCGCTCCGGACCGCGGGTCAGAAGCCCGAGCCCGATCCAGTGACCGAGCGTCGGCGAGAAGGCCGCCGACGTCATGAAGCCCTCGTCATTCTCCGCCCGGGCCGCCGCGCCCACCGCCACGAAGTGCGCGCCGGCACCGATGCGCTCGCTGCAGTCGACGGGCGCGAGGCCGACGAGCCTCGGCCGGGCCGGATCCGTGAGCGCGGCGCGGCGCGCCATCACCGCACCGACGAAGTCCTTCTTGGTCGACAGCATCCGCCCGAAGCCGAGGTCGTGTGCCGTGGTCTGGCCGTTGATCTCGTTGCCGGTGACGTGGCCCTTCTCGATGCGCATGGCGCCGAGCGCCTCGAGGCCGTAGGCCGTGACGCCGAGCGGCGCGCCGGCCTCGATCAGGCGGCGCACGGTACGCTCGCCCGCGGTCGCCGGTACCGCGAGCTCGTACCCGAACTCGCCCGAGAACGAGATGCGGAAGAGGCGCGCCCGCGTGCCGTCGGCCAGTTTCACGTCCGCCGCGGCCATGTACGGGAACGCCTCGTTGGACAGGTCGTGGCGAGGATCGACGACCGCCCGCAGCAGGTCGCGCGCCCGCGGTCCGGCGATCGCGTACTGCGCCCACTGGTCGCTGACGGACACGAACTGGACGTCGAGGCCCGGCCACAGCACCTGGTGGCAGAACTGCATGTGCTGGTAGACCGGCCCTGCGTTGGCGGTGGTCGTCGTGACGAGGTAGCGTTGCTCGCCGAGGCGCGAGACGGTGCCATCGTCCATGACGATACCGTCCTCGCGCAGCATCAGTCCGTAACGCGCGCGGCCCACCGCCAGCGTCTTCCAGCCGTTGACGTACAGCCGGTCGAGGAACTCCGCCGCGTCGCCGCCCTGCAGGTCGATCTTGCCGAGAGTCGACACGTCGCAGACGCCGACCGCCGTCCGGGTCGTCGTGACCTCGCGGGTGACGGTCTCGAGCCAGTCCGTCTCGCCGGGGCGCGGGAAATATGACGCCCGGAGCCACGCACCGGTCTCGACGAGCACCGCGCCCTGCTCCACCGCCCAGCCGTGCGCGGCCGGCAGCCTGAGCGGCTTGAAGTCCGTGCCGCGGTGCGGCCCCGCGAGCGTGCCGATCGCGACCGGCGCGTAGGGTGGGCGAAAGGTCGTGATACCGGTCCGGCCGATCGACTGCCCGGCGCGGTCGGCGAGCAACGCGAGGCCGTTGACGTTGGCGGTCTTGCCCTGGTCGGTGGCCATGCCGAGCGTCGTGTAGCGCTTCATGTGCTCGACCGAGCGGTAGCCCTCGCGCTCGGCGAGCTCGACGTCGGTCGTCGCGACGTCGTTCTGGAAGTCGACGAAGCTCTTGCCAGCCGTCGCCGGCACGCGCCACAGCGGCTCGTGCGCTGTCGACTCCGGTGGCGTCGACGGCAGCGCCACGCTCGCGACCCGCCGACCGAGCGCCTCGGCCGCCGTCCGGCCGGCACGCACGCCGGCGGCGAGCGCATCGGCCGTGCTGCGCTCGCCGTTCGCCGCCCCGGCGACGTCCATCCCCGGCGGCAGCTGGTCGGGGACGAACGCGGCGAGGCGCTCGTCCCAGCGCGGCCGCGCGCCCTGATGCGAGGTCAGGTGCAACGTCGGCGTCCAGCCGCCAGACATCGCGAGCAGGTCGCAGTCGACTCGGCGCGTCCCGCCGTCGGTGGTGCGGATCTCGACCGCTTCGAGCCCCCGGCCGCCGAGCGCGCGCACGACGCAGCCCCGCAGGCGCGGGACGCCGTCGCCGGCCGACCTCGACGGTGCCGCGCGCGGATCGACGACCGCGGCAATCGTCGCGCCGGCCGCGGCAAGATCCGCCGCGGTCGTCCAGGCGTCGTCGTTGTCGGTGAACACGACCACCTGCCGCCCGGCGAGCGCCGCATAGCGGTTCGCGTAGGTACGCGCGGCGCCCGCCAGCATGACGCCGGGCCGGTCGTTGTCGCCAAAGAGCAGCGGCCGCTCGATCGCACCGGTCGCGACCACGCAGCGCCGGCTGACGACGCGCCACAGGCGCTGGCGCGGCTCGAACTCTGGTGGCACCGCGACGTGGTCGTTGACACGCTCGACCGCGCCGAAGACGCCGTGGTCGTAGCTGCCGAACACGGTCGTGCGCGGCATCAGGCGGACGTTCGGCATCGCGGCGAGCTCCGCGACGATGCCGTCTGCCCAGACGTGTCCCGGCCGCTCCCCGATCGGGCGACGCTCCGCGAGCGCGCGGCCACCGAAGCGGAAGTCCTCCTCGGCGAGCAGCACGCGCGCGCCCGCGCGCGCGGCGGTGAGCGCAGCCATCAGTCCCGCCGGACCGGAACCGACCACCAGGACGTCGCAGAACGCATACGCCTTCTCATAGCCGTCGGGGTCCGGCCCGGTCGCGATGCGGCCGAGTCCGGCCGCGCGGCGGATCAGCGGCTCGTAGACTTTCTCCCAGAATGCCGCCGGCCACATGAACGTCTTGTAGTAGAAGCCGGCCGCGAACACCGGCGCCAGCACGCGAGTGGCCGCGAGCAGGTCGTGGCGCAGCGACGGCCAGCGATTCTGCGAGAGCGCCTCGAGCCCGTCGTAGAGCTCGGCCACCGTCGCTCGCGTATTGGGCTCGCGGCGCACGCCGCCTCGGAGCTCGACGAGCGCATTCGGCTCCTCGGCGCCGGCCGACAGGAGGCCCCGCGGGCGGTGGTACTTGAAGGACCGTCCGACCAGGCGTACGTCGTTGGCGACCAGCGCCGAGGCGAGTGTGTCGCCTGCGTAGCCCTCGAGCGGCCGGCCATCGAATGCAAAGCGCAGCGGACGCGCGCGGTCGACCAGACCGCCGCTCGGAATGCGCGCGCGCTGCGGCGTCCTCGCGTCCGCGTTCATCGCGCCGCCTCCTCGCTGGCGCTCGCGCCGCGTGCCTCAACGACGCGACCGATCACGTGCGTGCGCGTGTCGCGCTCGACGACGAGCCAGGTCTGGCAACCCTGCGCGTGGTACCAGAGTTCGCGGTGCACTCCCGCGGGGTTGTCCCGCAGATAGACGTAGTTGCAGAACGCGCGTTCGGCGTCGGGGCGCGCCGGGTCCGGGCGCACCACGGCGGCGTCGCCGTAGTAGGCGAACTCGTCATGACCGCGAGGGCCGCAATGGGGACAGGGGATTCTCATCGTTGGTCCGCGCGCGCTCCGTTTCTAGTGGCGGTTCGGATGCGGGCCCTGGCCCTTCTCATCGACGACGCGCCCGGCGGCGAAGCGGTCGAGCCGGTAGGCCGTACCGACCGGATGCAGCTCGTCCTTCGCCAGAAGGTGGGCGAAGCACCATCCGGACGCCGGCGTCGCCTTGAAACCGCCGTAACACCAGCCGGCGTTGAGGTAGAGGCGGTCGACGGGCGTGCGGTCGATGATCGGCGAGCCGTCCATCGACATATCCATGATGCCGCCCCACGAGCGCAGCAAGCGGACGCGGCCGAGGAACGGCATCAGGGCCATGCCGCCCTCGCAGACGTCCTCGACCGTCGGCAGATTGCCGCGCTGCGCATAGGAGTTGTAGCCGTCGATGTCGCCGCCGAACACGAGGCCGCCCTTGTCGGACTGGCTGACATAGAAGTGCCCCGCGCCGAAGGTGATGACGCACGGGATCACCGGCTTCAGGCCCTCCGACACGAATGCCTGCAGCACGTGCGACTCGATCGGCAGGCGCAGGCCGGCCATGGCGGCGACGCGGGAGGAATTGCCGGCGCAGGCGACGCCGACCCGGCCGGCGCCGATGTAGCCGCGCGAGGTCTCGACGCCGACGGCCCGCCCCCCCTCGACGCGGATACCGGTGACCTCGCAGTTCTGGATGACGTCGACGCCGAGGCGGTCCGCCGCGCGGGCGTAGCCCCACGCCACCGCGTCGTGGCGCACCGTTCCGCCGCGCCGCTGCAGCATGCCGCCGCGGATCGGGAAGCGGGCATTGTCAAAGTCGAGAAACGGCACGAGGCGCCGGAGCGCCGCGAGGTCGAGCAGTTCCGCGTCGACGCCGTGCAGGCGCATGGCGTTGCCGCGCCGCACGAACGTGTCGCGCTGGGCGTCGGTGTGGAACAGGTTCAGCGTGCCGCGCTGGCTCACCATCGCGTTGTAGTTGATGTCCTGCTCGAGCCCTTCCCAGAGCTTCAACGACCACTCGTAGAACGGGATGTTGCCGGGCAGCAGGTAGTTCGAGCGGATGATCGTCGTATTGCGGCCGACGTTGCCGCCGCCGATCCAGCCCTTCTCGAGAACCGCCACGTTGGTGACGCCGTGCACTTTCGCAAGGTAGTAGGCGGTCGCGAGTCCATGGCCGCCGCCGCCGACGACCACGACGTCGTAGCCCGGCTTCGGCGTCGCGTCGCGCCACGCCGGCGCCCAGTCCCGGTTGCCGGTAATCGCGTGCCGGAGCAGTGAGAAGATCGAGTAACGCATCGTGCCTAGTGTACCGCCGCCGTCGCGGCGGCTCACGGCTCGCCGCCGCCGATCTCCTCGCGGCGCCTCGCCACGTACGCGTCGAGTGCCTCGCGGATCGCCGGATCGAGCGTCGGCTCTTCGTACTCGGCGAGCGCTCGCTTCCAGATCTCCGTGGCGCGCGCGGTCGCATCCCGCGCGCCCGCCAGCTCCCAGTTCTCGTAGTTCTGCCAGTTCGAAACGAGCGGCTGGTAGAACGCGTGCTCGTAGCGCTCCATCGTGTGCGGCTCGCCGAAGAAATGCCCGCCGGTCTGGACGCGACGGATCGCCTCGAAGCCGAGTTCCGCCTCGTCGACGACAATAGGCCGCAGGAACTCGATCATCAGCTGCAGCATCTCGACGTCGAGCACGAGCTTCTCGAATGAGGCGGTGAGCCCGCCCTCCTGCCAGCCCGCGGCGTGGTAGACGAGGTTGCCGTGGCCGAGGATCGCCCCCCACAGCGACATCTGCGTCTCGTAGGCGCCTTGCGCGTCGGCGGCGTTCGAGGCGCTCGCGTTGGAAGTCCGGTACGGCAGCCGGTAGCGACGCGCCAGCTGGCCGCTCGCGACGTTCGCCTTGGCGTTCTCCGGCGTCCCGAACGCGGGCGCGCCGGAGCGCATGTCGACGTTGGACGTGAACGCGCCGTACATGACGGGCGTCCCCGGCCGCACCGCCTGGGCGAGCACGACCCCGAACAGCGCCTCGGCGTTCTGCTGCGCGAGCGCGGCGGCGAGCGACACGGGCGCCATGGCGCCCATCAGCGTGAACGGCGTGATCACGACCGGCTGGCCGTGGCTCGCCATCGCGATCAATCCATCGGCCATGGCCTCGTCGAAGCGACGCGGGCTGTTGACAGAGATGATCGTCATGACGCCGGGGCTCTCGGCGATGTCTTCGAGCGTGATGCCGCGCGCGATCGCCATCATCCTGATGCCGTCGATCGCCCGGCCCGCGCCGATCGCGGTGCAGTGGAATGCGAGGTCCGAGTACGTGAGGTTCGCGCGGTAGGCGTCGAGGTGCCGCGAATTCGCCGGCAGCTCCACCGGTGCGCACACTTGGTTGCCGATCAGGTGGATCGCGTTGAAGTGCTGCGCGAGGCGAATGAAGTCGCAGTAGTCCTGGTAGTTGCCGGCGCGGCGGCCGCGTTCGAGGTCGTGCACGTTCGGCGGACCCGCGACCAGGCCGAAGTTGATGTGGTTGCCGCCGAGCGTCACGCGCTTGTCCGGATTGCGCGGCGTCAGCGTGAACGCTGGCGGCGCGGTTGCGAGCGCGCGCTCGACGAGCCCCCGGTCGATGCGCACGTTGCCCGTCGTGTCGTCGACGTCCGCACCGGCCGCCCGCAGCACGTCGCGCGCGCGCGGCGACATGAGTTCGATGCCGAGTTCCTCGAGGATCCGCAGCGACGTCCGGTGGATCGCTTCGACCTGGTCGGCCGTCAGCACCTCCATCGGCGCGTACGGATTCGTGACGGCCTGCCAGGGAAGCTGCGGCAGCGGGCCGCCGCTCGTCCGTCGGGCACGACCGCCTTCCCGCCTGCGTTTCGATTCCATCGCCTGCCCTCAGAACGGCGCGAGCCGGTCGACCGCGCGGATCGTCAGCGGCCCGTCGTCGGAACTGGTCTTCACGCCGTCCGGCAGCCCGGCGGCCTTCGCGGTACGGATCGAGACGAGGCCATTCGGATACAGGATCACCTCGTTCTCGCCGGATCCCGAGATCGTCGGCAGGTAATGGAGCGTGTGGCTCGCGCTGCCTACGTAGGGCGTGAAGTGGAATCCCATCCGGTACCGCCCGGCCTGCGCGGCGCCCTCCGGCGTTCCCGCCCCGCGGACCGAGGCGTCGCCGGTCTTCGGGAGCGCACCGCGCGCTGCGAGCAGTTCCTCGGTGAGCTGACGATGCAGGATCTGGACACCCCCGTGCGCGCCGCGATCCTGGTACAGGAGCGCGATCTTGGCGAGGTCATCGAGCGTCGGGTAGTAGCCGGCGTTGAACCAGATGAGCCCGTCCCGGCCGCCGGCCTCCCGTGTCCGGACCGCCGGCGCGTGGCGGATGCCGATCGGCGCGAATACCTCGACTTTAAGCATCTCCCACACGTCCGCGTCCGCGCCCCGGACCGACTTCAGGAAACCGTCGAGCGCCGCGCCGAGCAGGTAGAAGTCCTGGTCCCGGTAGCGGACGACGGTTCCGGGCTCCCACGGGTACGGCCGGAGGTTCTTCGCGATCTGCCGGATCTTTTCTGCGTGCGACGGCGCGAGGTACCAGGCGTCGTAGTCGCCCCCGAGGTAGCCATCGTACATGTCGTTGGGGTGGGTCTTGATCGTCCCGGTACCGCCGAAGCCGCTCGCCATGCTGGCGGCGTCGATAAACCGCACGCGCTTGTACTTGGGGTCGAGCCCGTCGACGAAGTCGCCGATCTTCAGGTTCAGCACATACGGCCCGTACACCTCGGCGAGGCGCAGCATCGCGAGCGGCGCGCCGACGCTCTTCATGACCGAACGGACGCCGAAGCGCATCTCGAGCGGATACGGGAAGGGCCCGTACGGGGTCGGCGAATCCTGGTAGTAGAGGACGCCGTTGCGGAGGAGCGCCGCGTCGACCATCCACTGCGGATAGAGGGGTCCACCGAAGCCGTCGAGCGCCCCTGGCGGCGCCTCGGCGACGAGTTCGCTCCACGGCCGCGCCGGCAGGCGCTCGGCGAGCTCCGCGGTCGCCTCGGCGCGGCGGGACTCGAGCCGCCCCGGATCGGCGGCGCGGAGCGACACCGACGCCCTGCCCCAACCGACGAAGTGGGGCTTTACGAGGTATGGCGCGGTCTGCTGCACGAACTGAAAGCGCAGTTCGGTCACCGCCCCCTCTTTATAGAGGAAGGTCGCGACACCCTGATGCGCGTGGTTCTCGGTGTCGTTGACCAGCATCAGCGGAAACGCGGCGCGCGACCAGTCGCCGTCGGACTTCTCGCGCCATACGCGGCCGAACTGCGCGATGACGCGCCAGTAGCTCGGCACCCGGGCCGCGCCCGACTCGCGGACCATCTCGCCGCGCTGCACCGGGACCAGAGTCGCGCCCACCGTGAAAACTTCCAGCTCGACCGCGGGGAAGAGCCGAGCGTCGCGACCGCCGATGAGCGGCTGCTCGATCGAGGGCTTCGTCAGCAACGCGGCCTGCGAGATGCGGAGGATTCCCGCGAACGCGGGGGCGGCGCCCGCGTCGGCGCCCGGGACAAACGCGGCGTTGGCCACCGGCCCATCGGGTGGCCTGGCCTCGACCAGCTCGGCGGCCGGCAGCGCCTGCGCGGCCACGCCGGCGAGGCCCGTCGCCGGGCCTGCGGCGATCGCGGCGGCCATCATGAAGTTCCACGGCAGTCGTCGGACATGCATCGGCGGCTCCCTGAGCATCCCGCCCGGCGGGCATCGCAGCTTACGCGTCGTGCGGCCTGTGGTGTTGCGCCACGCGCCTCATCGGTCGTCGACGACCGCGAGGCGCACGTGGCGCGTCTCCGGGGCCCACCGCTGGCAGACGATCCCGCCGAAGACGAGCACCGCCATGCACGCGCCGAGCGCCGAGCGCACGCCGAGCTCGGCGACGACGACCGGCAGCAGGAAGGTGCTGACCGCCGAGCCGATGCGGCTGGCCGCGATCGCGAGCCCGATCCCGGAGGCGCGCAGATCCGTCGGGAACAACTCCGGCAGGTAGACGTAGACGAGGTCCGATGCTGCCGACAGGACGCCGGCCAGTATCGCGAACAGGGCGACGATCAGCAGCGGCGGCAGATCGTCCCAGACGACGAACGCCAGCAGGCTCGCCGCGCCGATCGCGAAGCTGCCGATCAGGAACCGCCGCCGGGAGATCCGGTCGACGATCGCGAGGCCAACCACGGCCCCCACGAGCAACGCGAGGTTGTAGATCCGGCCGCCCGCGTAGGCTCCCTCGACGTGCAACGCGGCGAGCACGCGCGCGACGAACGTGCCGAGCGCGAAGTACGGGATCACGAGGCACGTGAAGAACGCGCAGCCGACAAAGGTGCGGCGCCGCCACGCCGGCGAGACGAGCTGTCGCCAGCGGCCCCGGTCGCGCGGCGCCGGCGGCGACCGCGGCGGCGGGATGACGCGTGCGCCGAGCTTGTCGCGCACGACGCGCGCGGCCTGGTCGGCGTGCCCGTGATCCGCGAGCCACAGTGGCGATTCGGGCATCGTGATCCGAAGCGGCAGGATCGCGAGGCAAGGGGCGGCGCTCGTCAAAAGCATCCATCGCCACGGATCGGCGCCGGCGTCGGTCAGCGCCGAGCCGACGACGTAGGCACAGGTGTAGCCGCCGGCCCACGCCACGGACAGGAGGCTCAGGATCCGGCCGCGGAACGCGCGCGGCGTGAACTCGGTCAGGAGCGCCTTGCTGACCACGTAGTCGGTGCCGAGCACGAAGCCGATCAGCAGCCGCAGCACGAGCAGCTGCGCGCCCGAGTCGACGAAGAACTGGAGTATCGACAGGCCACCGAGCAACGCCATGTTGAAGGCGTAGATCGGCCGGCGCCCATACTGGTCGGCCGCGGGACCGGTGACGAGCGCGCCGAGGAACAGCCCCGCGAGCGAGGCCCCGCCGAGGAGGCCGAGCCACACCGGCGTCAGCTGAAGCTGTGCCGCGCCAAGGCTGAGCGCGATACCGATGATGCCGAGGCCGAAGCCGTCGCTGAAGACGCCGCCGGTGCTCGCGGCCGCGACCCGCAGGTGGAAAAGCCCGACCGGCACGTCGTCGTAGGCCACAGGCGGGGCGACGGCGGGCGGTGCAATCGCGGCGGCGCCGACGCGTTCCCGGTCATTCAACTGGACACCATGGCCCGCCCCCCTCGTGTGGACCTTCCCAGAACCCGGCGCGACCGGCAACTCCAGCGAGAACCGGCGCCCCCCGCGGCCGCGAGGGGCGCCGCGACCGGCTGTAAGCCATTGATTGCGTGCTTCAAAGCCCCCATATCATGCGTAATGCAGCCGCGCACCCAATCGACCCGGCACTGGCGCGTACGCAGGCCGGTGCGCTGGGCTAGACTCCGCGCCCGACTCATTCCAAGGCGATGGCCGTGACGACCCCCAAGACAGAGATCCAGAGCGCGTTCGCCGACATGGGGCTCGCACCAAACGTGCTCGCGGCGCTTGCCGACGTCGGCTACGAGTCGCCGTCCCCGATCCAGGCGGCCTGCATCCCGGTGATGCTCGAGGGCCACGACCTCCTCGGGATGGCGCAGACCGGTACGGGCAAGACGGCCGCATTCGCGCTGCCAATCCTGTCGATGATCGACCTCGCGAAGCGCGAGCCGCAGGCGCTCGTCATGGTGCCGACGCGCGAGCTCGCGATCCAGGTCGCCGAGGCGTTCCAGAAGTACGCCGGCCGCATGGCGGGCTTCCACGTGCTGCCGATCTACGGCGGGCAGAGCTACACGCCGCAGCTGAACGCCCTCAAGCGCGGCACGCACGTGATCGTGGGTACGCCAGGCCGCATCACCGACCATCTCGAGCGGCGCACGCTCAGCCTTGAGACGCTGCGCTTCGTGGTGCTCGATGAGGCCGACGAGATGCTGCAGATGGGCTTCGTCGACGCGATCGAGGCGATCCTCGGCCAGGTCCCGCCCGAGCGGCAGGTCGTGCTGTTCTCGGCGACTATGGCCGCGCCCGTGAAGCGCATCGCGCAGAAGCACCTGCGCTCGCCGCGCGAGGTGACGATCCGCTCCAAGACGACGACCGCCGCGAACATCCGCCAGCGCTACTGGCTGGTCGCCGGCATGCACAAGCTCGACGCGCTGACGCGCATCCTCGAGGTCGAGCCGTTCGACGCAATGCTCGTCTTCGCGCGCACCAAGCAGGCGACCGTGGAACTCGCCGAGAAGCTCGAGGCCCGCGGCTTCGCGGCGGCGGCGCTCAATGGCGACATCCTGCAGGCGCAGCGCGAGCGCACCGTCGCGGCGCTGAAGTCCGGCGCCATCGACATCCTGGTCGCGACGGACGTCGCCGCCCGCGGCCTCGACGTCGACCGCATCAGCCACGTCGTCAACTTCGACGTGCCGTACGACAGCGAGTCCTATATCCACCGCATCGGCCGGACCGGTCGCGCCGGCCGCAGCGGCGAGGCGATCCTGTTCATCGCGCCGCGCGAGCAGAACATGCTGCGCACCATCGAGCGGGCCACGCGTCAGCCACTCGAGGCCATGATGCTGCCGACGGTGCACGACGTGAACCGCCGGCGCGTGGAGAAGTTCAAGGAACGCCTCAAATCCGCGCTGACGGCGCCGCCGCACGAGGTGTTCCGCACGATCGTCGAGGAGTACGCGCACGAGACCGGCACCGATATCGTCGACGTCGCCGCCGCGCTCGCGAGTCTCGCGCAGGGCGACTCCTCGCTGATCCTCGGCGACCGCGCCGAGGAGGCGCCGCGAGCGCCGGCGCGCACCGAGCGCCCGGATCGTCACGAACGTCCTTCGGGCGCGGCGGATGGCGAGCGCCGCCCGCGCCGTGGTCGCGCGGGCCACGACGAGCCGCAGGCAACCTACCGCCTCGAGGTCGGCCGCCGCCACGGAGTGCAGCCCGGCAACATCGTCGGCGCGATCGCCCATGAGGCGGACCTCGCCGGCTCGCAGATCAACCGCATCGACATCCGCGACGACCACACGCTGGTGAACCTGCCGGCGTCGTTGTCCGCGGAGCTGCTGACGAAGCTGCGCGGCATCAAAGTCCGTGGTCAGGCACTCGCCATCAGCCGGCTGGAGCCGCGGCCGGGTCGCCGCACCTGACGGTGTCGCGGCGGCCGGGATCGCGCCCGCCCCGCCGCGCGCCGCGCGCCGACCTCAGGTGCGGGCGTAGCCCACCGTCTGCGCAAACGTCACGAACTGCTGGTCGGGCAGCCGCAGCGCGCGTTCGAGCTTCGGGTAGTCGACCGCACCGCGGAAGACCGTCGCGAGGCCCTCGGACGCGCAGAACAGGTACACGTTCTGGCCGATGAGGCCGCTGTCGACCGAGGCGTACAGCCGGCGCTGCTCGGCCGAGATGTGAGTCATGCGTTCGCCGTGCGCAACGTAGACCAGATTGAGTGCCGCGGTCGCGACAAAGTCCTGGGTGCCGGTCTGCGCGCGGACGTCGTCGGGCAGGTACGGCACGAGCGCGTGGGCCTTCGGCTCGTACAGCCACACGCCATCGGCCATCGCGACGTAGAGGTCGATGACCATGATATGGCGCCAGTACGGCGCGGTGCGATCGCCGTTCAGGCGATTGACGCCGAGCGCTGCCCACAGGAGGTCGGACAGCACCTGCGTGGAGACGGGCCGGTCCGAGCACTCGCGGCTCGAGCGCCTGAGCTTCAGCGCCGCCATCAGCGGCATGCCGCCATCGCTGCGCGCCGCTGGCAGGCTGCGCGGCCTGGACTGCCGCCCGAGCGATACGCCCGGCGCGGCCGCGGGCGCCGCGGCCGCGATGGTTCCGACCGCGGAGTGACGACGCGTAATCATTTTCAATTGCTCGTGCGCGCGGCGACGGCACGTGTCAGGTCGCGCCCGACAGCCCAACGTCGGTGCCCGCCGCGACCTTGGCGCCGGCCGGGGCTCCGTTGCCACACGACGCGCGCCCCCGGCTCGCCGGGCCCCCGCTTGCCAGAAGACCGTGACCGTGATTGCAGACCGGATGCCGGCGCGCAACCGAGCATGTCCTTCGCGGCGGCGTTGCCCTCTCCACGCGCGCGGTGCGGCGGGTCTGCGCGTGCGCCTGGGACGTCCCCGACGGTGACGGGCCCGGCTGCGTCTGGGCGGCTGCGCTTCGCTCGTCAGCGGGCCGCGCGCCGAGCCCGCGCGCGGGGCGGGCGCTTGCGACGGTCGGGAGTCCGCAGCATGAAGCGGACCGCCTCGTCGGCGAGGTCGGCGACGTCCAGACGGCCGCGCGGCCGATACCAGTGCGCGATCCAGTTGAGCGCACCGAACATCAGCAGCCGGTCCGCGCCGGTCGGCGCCGCCCAGTCGCCCGACGCATGCAGCTCGGCGATCACCCGGTCCCAGACCGCTTCATAACGCTTCTGCAGCGCGACGACCCGCGGCCGAGCGGCTGGCTCGAGCGACCGCCAGTCATAGAGCAGCACGGGGATGAAGTCCTGGCCGGGCGCGAGGATCGTTTCGAGGTGCGCGTGCACCAGCGCGCGGAACTTGTCGCGCGGCGCGAGCGGCTCACCGCCGATCGCCTCGATGCGTCCGAGCGAGTGACGCAGCCCTTCTTCCATCACCGCCGCGAGGATGTCCTGCTTGGTCTTGAAGTGATACACCCAGCTGCCCGACTGCAGTCCGGTCGCAGCTGCAATGTCGCGCACCGAGGTGCCCTCGTAGCCGCGCTCGCGGAAGAGGCGCGCCGACTCGCGGATCAGCCGGCTCCGTCGGTCCAGTTCCTCGGGGCGCCGGTTCACAGACCGAGCTGGCGCGCCGCCAGATCCTTCATGATCTCCTCGGCACCGCCGCCGATCATGTTGACCTTGACCTCGCGATAGATGCGCTCGGCGTGCGTGCCGCGCATGAATCCCATGCCGCCAAGCGTCTGCACGGCCGCATCCGCACAGAACTGCATCGCGCGGGTCGCGACGTTCTTCAGCAGGCAGACCGACGCGACGAGCGCGGCGTCATCGGGCGGAGTGTGGTCGAGCCGCCACGCGGTGTCCTCGACGAGCGCGCGTGTCGACTCGATTCCCGCCAGCATGTCGACGAGCCGGTGACGGATGACCTGGTGATCCGCGAGCCGCTGGCCGAAGGTCCTGCGGTCGCGCGCCCAGCCGAGCGCCTCCTGGTAGCAGACCCAGCCGAAGCCGAGCGCGCTGGCCGCCATGGCGAAGCGCTCTGCGTTGAAGTTGTGCATGATCGCGCGGAAGCCATCGCCCGGATCGCCGAGCAGATTGCCCGCCGGCACGCGGCACCCGTCGAAACGCAGGTGCGCGGTGTCCGAGGCCCACCAGCCCATCTTGCGCAGCGGCGTCCGCGCGAGCCCCGGCGTGGTCCCGTCGACGACCAGCAGCGACACGCCGCGTGCGCCGTCGGCTCGCGGGCCGGTGCGAACCGCCACGGTCAGGCAGTCGGCGCGGAGTCCGGACGTGATGAAGGTCTTCTCGCCGTTGACGACGTAGTGGTCGCCGTCACGGACGGCGGTCGTCTGCAGCGCCGCGACGTCCGAGCCGCCGGACGGCTCGGTGATCGCCAGCGCCGCGATGCGCTCGCCGCGCAGCACCGGCGGCAGCACGCGCGCCTTGAGTTCCGCGCTGCCGAGCGCGAGCACTGGCGGCGCCCCGATCGTGTGCGACATCAGCGAAGCCACGACCCCGCCCGACCCGCACTGCGCGAGTTCGAGGCTCGCGACGAACCGATGGAACGCGTCGGTCCCCGCGATCCCGCCGTATTCCTCGGGAAACCCGAGTCCGAGCAGCCCGATCTCGGCCGCGCGCCGGTAAAGCGACCGCGGGAAGGACTCCGCCTCATCCCACTCGCGGACGTGGGGGGCGATCTCGCGGGCCACGAAACGGCGCACCGTGTCGCGGAATGCGCGGTGCTCGGGACCGTAGAGGGCGGGGTTGAGACGCAATTCCTGCACGGGGCCCGATCCTAGGCCAGCCTCTTTATTCAAGCAAGCGCTTGATCTAAACTCGGGCCATGCCGTACCAGAGCGTCTTCCGCCCGGGACTGTTCCGGGAGCACGTCGTGATCGTCACCGGCGGCGGCAGCGGTATCGGCCGCTGCTGCGCGCACGAGCTCGCCGCGCTCGGCGCCCACGTCGTGCTGGTCGGGCGCAAGCCCGACAAGCTCGCGGCCGTCGAGGCAGAGATCCGCGCGGATGGCGGCGCGTGCGAGCACGTCGCCTGCGACATCCGCGACGAAGCCGGGGTTCGGGCCACGGTCGCAGGGGTGGTCGCCACGCACGGGCGGGTCCACGGCCTCGTCAACAACGCGGGCGGTCAGTTCCCCTCGCCGCTTGCAGAAATTTCGGCGAACGGCTGGCAGGCCGTGGTCGGCACCAATCTCACCGGCGGCTTCCTGATGGCCCGCGAGTGCTACGTGCAGAGCATGCGCGCCGCCGGCGGCGCGATCGTCAACATGGCAGCCGACTGCTGGAACGGCATGCCCGGCATGGGTCACAGCGGGGCCGCACGTGCCGGCATGCTCAACTTCACCGAGACCGCCGCCTGCGAGTGGGCCCCGGTGCGCGTCAACGCGGTGGCTCCCGGCTGGATCGACTCGAGCGGACTCGATTCTTACCCGGAGGCCTTCCAGCCGATGATCCGCAGCCTGCCGCGGCACACGCCGGCGCAGCGGCTCGGCACCGAGGCGGAGGTCGCGGCCGCGGTCGTGTTCCTGCTGTCGGAAGCCGCCGCGTTCGTGTCCGGAGCCTGCCTGCGCGTCGACGGCGCCGCGCCCAACGCGCGCCGTCACTGGCCGCTCGGAGGCGGCCAGGCATCGCCCGCGTACGACGGCTTTCAC
This sequence comes from Gammaproteobacteria bacterium, assembly GCA_037443765.1. GTDB lineage: Bacteria > Pseudomonadota > Gammaproteobacteria > Steroidobacterales > Steroidobacteraceae > CAIKZZ01. Next base: position 272,627 of record JBBINS010000001.1, on the reverse strand, counting down.
CGCGGCCGCAAGCCGCGCGCCTCCGGCGACTGACCATGGCCGGATTCGAGAGCACCGCCGCCACCGGCAGCGCGGCCTTCGCCGAGAACCGGGCGCACATGCTCGGCCTGCTCGCCGAGCTCGGAGCGCTCGAGGCGCGGACCGAAGCCGCGTCGGCACGTTCCGGGCCGCGGTTCGCGAAGCGCAACCAGCTGCTGCCGCGGGAGCGTCTCGGGCTGCTGCTCGACGCCGGCGCACCGTTTCTCGCTCTGGCGCCGCTCGCCGGCTACCTGCTCGACGTGGACGATCCTGCGCGCTCGGTGCCGGGCGGCGGCTGCATCGCCGGCATCGGCAGCGTCGCTGGCACCTGCTGCATGGTGGTCGTCGACGATTCGGGGATCGAGGCCGGCGCCCTGCAGCCGATGGGGCTCGAGAAGTTCCAGCGCGCCCAGCAGCTCGCGCTCGAGAACCGCCTGCCGTTCGTCCACCTCGTCGAATCGGCCGGCGCCAACCTGCTGCGGTACCGCGTCGAGGACTTCATCCGCGGCGGCTCGCACTACTGCCGGCTGGCGCGGCTGTCGGCGGCCGGCATCCCGGTCCTGACGCTCGTGCACGGCAGCTCGACGGCCGGAGGGGCCTACATGCCCGGGCTGTCCGACTACGTGGTCATGGTGCGCAACCGCGCCAGGGCGTTCCTCGCCGGCCCGCCGCTGCTCAAGGCCGCGACCGGCGAGATCGCCACCGAGGAGGACCTCGGCGGCGCGGCGATGCATGCGACTGTGTCGGGGCTCGCCGAGTACGTCGCCGAGGACGACGCCGACGGCGTCGGCATCCTGCGCGAGCTGGTCGGACGGCTCGGCTGGCGCCAGTTCGAGGTCCCGCTGCCGGAGGGTCCCGCGCCGCGCTACCCGGCGGAGGACCTGCTGGGCCTGATGCCGCGCGACGGGCGCAAGCCCGTGGACATGCGCGAGGTGATCGCGCGGCTCACCGATGCATCCGAGTTCCTGGAGTTCAAGGCCGCCTACGGCGCGGGTACCGTCTGCGTGCACGCCGACATCTGCGGCATGGCGGTCGGGATCCTGAGCAACAACGGGCCGCTCGACCCGGCCGGCGCCGCCAAGGCGACCCATTTCATACAGACGTGCTGCCAGAGCGGCCTGCCGCTCGTCTACCTGCAGAACACGACCGGATATCTGGTCGGCACCGAGGCGGAGCGCGCCGGCATGATCAAGCACGGCTCGAAGATGATCCAGGCGGTCGCGAACGCGACGGTGCCGCAAGTGACGGTGCAATGCGGCGCGTCATTCGGCGCCGGCAACTACGGCATGTGCGGGCGCGGCTTCGCGCCGCGGTTCCTGTTCTCGTGGCCGAACGCCCGGACCGCGGTCATGGGCGCCGAGCAGGCCGCAACGACGATGGCCATCGTCATGGAGGACTCGGCGCGCGCGCGCGGCGCCGAGCCCGACCGCGGCCAGATCGACGCAATGCGCGCCCGCATCATCGAGACCTTCGACCGCCAGACGTCGGCCTTCTACACGTCGGGCCGGATGCTCGACGACGGCGTCATCGACCCGCGCGAGACGCGCCGTCTGCTCGCCTACGTACTCGCCCTGTTTCGCCGCGCCGAGCGCGTCACGACGCGTCCGATCGCGTTCGGCGTCGCCCGCCCCTGATCCGGAGACGATGCATGCAGTTCAGCCCCGAACACGAGGAACTCCGGCGCACCGTGGAGCGCTTCGTCGCGCAGGAACTCAATCCCCATGTCGACCGGTGGGAGGAGGCCGGCATGTTCCCGGCGCACGAGGTGTTCCGCAAGCTCGGCGAACTCGGCCTCCTGGGCCTCACGAAGCCGGAGGCCTACGGCGGCGCGGGTCTCGACTACAGCTACTCGGTCGTCATGGCGGAGGCGCTCGGTCACTGCCGCTGTGGCGGCGTGCCGATGGCAATCGGCGTGCAGACCGACATGGCGACGCCCGCGCTCGCGCGCTTCGGCTCCGACGAGTTGCGCGCCGAGTTCCTCGCGCCGGCGATCGCGGGCACGGCGGTGGCGTGCATCGGCGTATCGGAGCCGGGTGCGGGCTCGGACGTGGCGGCGATCCGCACGACCGCGTGCCGCGACGGCGGCGACTACGTGATCAACGGCGGCAAGCTCTGGATCACCAACGGCGCGCAGGCCGACTGGATGTGCTGTCTCGCGAGCACTTCTGACGATGCTCCGCACCGCAACAAGTCCCTGATCATCGTGCCGATGAAGACGCCAGGCGTCACCGTCGAGCGCAAGCTCCGCAAGATCGGCATGCACTCCTCGGATACCGCCCAGATCCACTTCGACGACGTCCGCGTACCGCAGCGCAACCTGATCGGCGAGGAAGGCAAGGGCTTCACCTACCAGATGCTGCAGTTCCAGGAGGAGCGGCTGTGGGCCGGCGCGAACACGCTGAAGGGCCTCGACAACGCGATCCGCGACACCATCGAGTACACGCGCAGCCGGAAGATCTTCGGGCGCCCGACCCTCGACAACCAGGTCGTGCATTTCACGCTCGCGGAGCTGCAGACCGAGGTCGAGGCGCTGCGTTCCCTCGTCTACCGCGCGACCGAGCTGTACGTGGCCGGGCAGGACGTTACCGCGCTCGCCTCGATGGCCAAGCTGAAGGCCGGCCGCCTGACACGCGAGGTGTCGGACAAGTGCCTGCAGTACTGGGGCGGCATGGGCTTCACCTGGGAGAACAGCGTGTCGCGGCTCTACCGCGACGGCCGTCTGACGTCGATCGGCGGCGGCGCCGACGAGGTGATGCTGTCGATCCTCTGCAAGCTCATGGGCACGCTGCCCAAGGCCTGAGCGAGGAATCGATGAACGACCACGGCTCCCCCAAGGCTGCCGACCTGCTGGTCGAGCGCGCGGATGGCTTCTGGTTTGCGTGCATCCGACGGCCCGAAAAGCGCAACGCGCTTACGGACGAGGTCGTGACCGCGCTCGGCGAGGTGCTCCACCGCGTCGCGGCGGATCCCGATGCGCGCGCCCTCGTTCTCAGCGGCGCCGGCGGCAACTTCTGCGCGGGCGCCGACTTGTCCGGCTTCGAGAGCCTGCTCACCACCGCGGCGCCCGCGTGCGACGACCCGGTCGTGCGCCACAACCGGCGGTTCGGCGCCCTGCTCGAGCAGCTCGTCGCGCTCCCGGTGCCGACCGTCGCGGTCGTGACGGGCGCCGCGATCGGCGGTGGCTGCGGGCTCGCGGCGGCCTGCGACCGGGTTCTGGCCGCCGACGATGCCGTCCTCGCGATGCCCGAGGTGACGCTTGGCGTCGCCCCTGCGCAGATCGCGCCGTTCATCGTCCGCCGCGCCGGGGCCATGCGCGGCCGCTGGCTGATGCTCGCGGCATCCCGGTTGGCAGCGACAGCGGCCCTCGACGCGGGCCTCGTGGATCTGGTGGTCCCCGCGTCGGACCTGCGCAAGGCGCTCGCCGCGGACCTGAGGATGCTCGCGGCGGCGGAACCGGCGGCCGTGCGCGCGACCAAGCGCATCGTGGGGCTCGCGATCGCGAACTCCCTCGGGGCGACGCTCGATTCGGCGGCGCTCGAGTTCGCGTCGCTCCTGCATCACGGCGGCGCGCGCGAGGGCATCGCGGCGGCCCGCCAGAAGCGGGCGCCGGCCTGGCAGGGCGCGGGCGCCCCGATGCTCCCGGAATTCCTGTGACGACGCTCGCGCGCCTCCTGATCGCCAATCGCGGCGAGATCGCCGCACGCATCGCGCGCAGCGCGCGCCGCATGGGCATCACGACTATCGCGGTGTATTCGGACGCGGACCGCGGCAGCCCCCACGTCGGCGCCTGCGACGAGTCGGTGGCAATCGGTGGCGAAACACCCGCCGACTCCTACCTGCTGATCGAGCGCATCATCGCGGCCGCGCGCGCGTCTCAGGCGGATGCGATCCATCCCGGTTACGGTTTCCTCGCGGAGAACCCTGCTTTCGCCGCGTCGGTCGCGGCGGCCGGACTGGTCTTCGTCGGTCCGCCACCGGCGGCGATCGCGGCGATGGGCGACAAGGCCCGCGCCCGCCAGCGCATGGCCGCGGCGGGCATCCCGGTCGTCCCCGGCTACGACGGCGACAACCAGGACGAGGCTGCGCTCGGCGCCGCGGCCAGCCGCATCGGCTTTCCCATCATGGTCAAGGCCGCCGCGGGTGGCGGCGGCCGCGGCATGCGGCTCGTTGCCTCGGCAGTTGAGCTGCCGGCGGCACTGCGCGCCGCCGCCTCCGAGGCCGCGAAAGCGTTCGGCGATGGTCGCCTGATCCTCGAGCGCGCGATCGTCGAGCCCCGTCACGTCGAGATCCAGGTGCTCGCGGACAGCGCCGGCGGCATCATCCACCTCGGCGAGCGCGACTGCTCGGTGCAGCGCCGCCACCAGAAGATCGTCGAGGAGGCACCGTCGCCCGCAGTCGACCCGGCGCTGCGCGAGCGCATGGGACAGGCGGCGGTCGCCGTCGCCCGCGAGATCGGCTACGTGAGCGCCGGCACGGTCGAGTTCCTGCTCGAGCGTACCGGCCGCTTCTACTTCATGGAGATGAACACGCGGCTGCAGGTCGAGCATCCGGTGACGGAGCTCGTCACAGGCCTCGACCTCGTTGAGTTGCAGCTGCGGATCGCGCGCGGTGAGCCGCTGCCGCTCGCGCAGGGCGACCTGCACCTGACCGGGCACGCAGTCGAGGTGCGACTCTGTGCCGAGGAGCCCGCCGACGACTTCCTGCCACGCCTCGGCGAAGTGCTTGACTGGCGCTGCGACGAACTGACCCGTTGCGACCACGCGCTCGCGCCGGGACTGGCGGTGACGCCGTTCTACGACTCGATGCTCGCGAAAGTGATCGCGCACGGCGCGACGCGCGCCGAGGCGGTCGAGCGTCTCGCGCGCGCCCTCGACCGCACGGTACTGCTCGGCGTGCCATCCAACCGCGCCTTCCTCGCCCGGGTCCTGCGCCATCCGGCGTTCGCGGACGGCGCCGACGTCTCGACGGCGTTCATCGACCGGCATTTTGCGGACCGGGCCGCCCGTGCGAAACCACCGGACCCGGCCGTCTGGTGGCTCGCCGCGTGGCTGTCGGTCGCCGCGGCTCCCGAGGGCGCGGCCATCGCCGACGCCTGGCGGAGCTGGGGCATCGGCCGGCCCCTGCCCGTGCCCTGGAGGCTCGACTGGGATGGGCCGCAGGTGCTCCGCGGGCACGAGCGGTCGCGCTCCGGCCGTGCGGTCCTCTCGGTCACGGGCGCCCTGCTCGAGCATGGCGACGAGCGGGCCCGCCTGCAGGGCCAGCCTGTGGCGGAGCGCGTCGACGGCGAGGTCGACCTGGACGGCCGGGCCATCCCGTATCGCTACGTGTGGCGCGGCCGCTCGCTCTGGCTGCACACTCACGCTGGCGACTACCGCTTCGATTGCAGGCGCCGCGTTGCGCTGCTGCCCGCGGACCCGGCCGCGGCCGCGGGCGGCGACGCGCGTGCGGCGATCAACGGCCGCGTCATCGAGGTTGCCGTGACCGAGGGCGCGGAAGTCGTCGCCGGGCAGCGACTCCTCGTCCTCGAGGCGATGAAGATGGAGCACGAGGTCCGCGCCGCACGGCCGGGCCGCGTGCGCACCGTCGAGGTCCGGGTCGGTGAACAGGTCGCCCCCGGCCAGGCGCTGGTTCGTTTCGAGCGAGGCCCCTGATGACCAAGGCCGTCGTCACCTGCGCGCTCACGGGCGTGCTCACCGATCCCGAACAGCACCGCGTCCCCGTGACGCCGAAGGAAATGGCGCGCGAGGCGCGCGCCGCGTACGACGCCGGTGCCTCGGTCATGCACGTCCACTTCCGGCAGCAGGCGCCGGGCAAGGGCCACCTGCCTTCGTGGGAGCCAGCCGTCGCGCTCGAGATCGCGGCGGCGATCCGCGAAAGCTGCCCGGGCGTGATCTTCAACCAGTCGACCGGCGTCGTGGGCCCGGACATCGCGGGGCCGGTGGCATGCATGCGCGCGGTCCGGCCGGAGATCGCGGCCTGCAACGCGGGCTCGCTGAACTACCTCAAGGCACGCGGCGACGGCACGTGGGCGTGGCGGCCGATGCTGTTCGACAACCCGGTCGAGAAGGTGCAGGCCTTCCTCGCCGCGATGGCGGAGACCGGGGCGCTGCCGGAGTTCGAGTGCTTCGACGTCGGCATCGTGCGCTGCGTTGGGATGTACGCGCGCACCGGGCTCTATGCCGGACACCTCGACTACAACTTCGTCATGGGCGTCGAGTCGGGTATGCCGGCGGATCCGGAACTGCTGCCGATCCTCGCACGTCTCGTCGTGCCGAGCTCGACCTGGCAGGTCACTGCGATCGGCCGGGCGCCGATTTGGGCGCTGCATCGCCGGGCGGCGGAGCTCGGCGGCAACCTCCGCACGGGCCTCGAGGACACGTTCTACCTGCCCGACGGGACCAAGGCGACGAGCAACGGCGCGCTGATCGAGGCGCTCGTCCGCATTGCGCGCGACGCCGGGCGCGACGTTGCGAGCCCCGCCGAGGCGCGGGAGATTCTGGGCGTCTGAAGCGTCCCTCGCGGCGCGCCGGTCAGGCGCCGCCGATCAACCGCACCTCGCGCTGCGGAAACGGAATCGAGATGCCACGGCGTCGGCAGGCATCGACGATAGCGACGTTGAGCTCGCCACCCACGTCGCCGTAGTCGTCGACCGATACCCACGGCTTGACGGCGATCTGGACGGCGGAGTCGCCGAGCGCCGCGACGCCGATCGCGGGCGCGGGGTCGCGCAGCACGCGTGGATTGGCGAGGACGAGATCACGGATCACCGCGACCGCCTGCGGAACGTCCACGTCGTAGCCGACGCCGACCATCACTTCCGCCTGGCGGATGCGTCCGTAGTTGTGGAGGATCTCGCCGACGATCTTGCGGTTCGGCACGACGACCCGCGATCGGTCCGCGTGCAGCAGCGTCGTGCTGAACAGGTTGATCGCCTCGACCAGTCCCTGCACCCCGACGATCTCGATGTAGTCGCCGACGCGGTACGGCTTCGTGAAGATGATCGTCAGACCGGCGACGACGTTGCTGAGGACGCCCTGCGTGGCCAGCGCGATGCCCGCGCCGGCGACGCTGAGGCCGGCGATCAGCGGCAGCAGTTCGACGCCGAGGTTCTGCAGCGCGAGGATCGCGAACAGGCCAAAGATCACGACGCGGACCAGGCGCACGAACAACAGACGGACCGGCGGCTCGAATTCGAGCTTGAGGAGCCCACGCTCCGTTGCCCGGCCCAGCCAGCGCCCGATTATCGCGCCGGCCCCCAGGATCAGGAGCGCCACCACGAGCTTCGGGCCGAACTTGAGCGCCATCTCCAGCAGTACGGTCTTAGCGTGATTGAGCGCGGTCAGATCCTTTTCCATCGTCGGACTCCGCTTTACGACGAGTCATTGTAGCGGGTTGCAGCCGGAAGTCGGCGGCGCGTCCCGAAGCGCCGCGCCGGGCGACCATGCAGCGCCGCAGCCTGCCGCGCAGGACTCGCCCGACCGCGCCGCAGTGAAGCGGCCGCGAACGTGACGCGCTCGGCAAGTCCTCCGGCGCCGATCGCGCGATACGCTCCTTTGTGAATCCGACCGCGCGACTCGGCCGGAGCTGGGAGGGCGTGGCCCGAGGACGGCACACGCAGAGGATGGCCTGTGTTCATCTACAAGGGTGACAAGGCGGAATCGCCGGCCCTCGTTCGGCCCACCCGGCGTCGCTGGCATGCGGTGGGGATCGTCGCTGCCGCGGAAGCATCCGGAGCGGCACCGGCGCGCAGGGACAACCGCATTCGTTCGCTCGACGCCCCGCGACTGCCGCTCGCGGGTGGCGATACCAGTTGCTCAAGATGCCGGTCCGCGCACTTCGGGCACCGGCGCGGCGGCGCGCGCCGTGCCGGCGAAAAGCCCGGTGCGCCACCGAAGCGTGTGAGCCTCCATCAGCACGTGCGGACCGGGCGCCGGCGGTCGCCGGACGGAGCGACGCAAGGTAGTAACAGTTCGCGTTCGCGCCGGCGCGGCGTCCCGCGAGCGCGTAAATCCCGCCGCGACTGGTCATAACCGAGACGCTGCGCGGAACTGATGACCTCGTCACGTCGGCGAGCCCTTCCGTTGCTTCCGGTCCACCGACCATCGTCGTAGAGTCACTCACGCAGGCAGGTGATGAGGCGGCTGGTTCTACCCGGAAGCGCTGGCTCAGAACGGGTAAGCCCTGGCCGAACTCTCGCCTGCCAGCACCAGATTCGAACGCCGCACCTGGGAGGGCCCGTCATGGTTCCGTCGCGCCACCCACTTCCGATCCCCGCCTGGGCCGAGTTGTCGACCGACCCCGCGGCGATCGATTCCTTCCGACCCTTCGTCACCGGCGGATTCAGCAAGCGTGCGGCGACGTCCGCGCGCGGCGTGCCGCTCGGTGCGTTCCCGGAGGCGCCACCCGCGCTCCGCGACGACGATGGCGACGCGCCGAAGGCGAGTCACTGCTAGATCGGGCCTCGGCCGCCAGGCGTCGCGAAGCGACGCCACGGGCGTCTGACCGTTACGGCATGGCCCAAGAGCGAACGAATCGTTCCGCGGCGAGCTGCCGCGCGATTCGTGCGCATCGCAGGCGAGCGGCGAGACGGTCGCCGAATCTCTCGATGCCCCCCCTGCTCGATCAGGTGATCGCCGAGCGTCTCCCGCCCACCAGCACCGCGCCGATTGCCGTCGTCCGGGCGATCGCCTCCGGCGATCGCCGCGGCGCAGCGCCTCGATCCATGCCGGCGGCGGCTGATCGGCCGCCGCGTCGCGCGGGCGCCCCGACCGTGTTCGGGCAGTCGCTCGACAACACGCCGTCGCGGGCCGATGATCAGGCGCGGTCGGGTGTTCACGGGTGAACGCGACCACGAATGCGGCTGGCGTCGGGGTGCGCTTAATGACGGTTGAAGGCTATCTCACGCCCGAGGACTGGGTCACGCTGGCCAAGGCACGTGACCGTGCCAAGCGCGGGCTTCCGCCGACGATGTCGGCGGCCCAGGCCGAGCTGTTCAAGTCCCGCGGTTTCATGCTGCCGCCGCCGCACGGCCGGGGCGGCTGGATCCTGACGGACGCGGGAAAGAACGCGGTGACGAACTGGGAGCGCAGCCGGCGCTAGCAGCCGCGGCACGGGCGCGCGTCGTCTTAGCGCGGCAGCCGCAGTGGCGGCGCACCGAGCAGCGCCGTCCACTGAGCGTCGCTCATCAGCGCCGTCCAGCTGTTGTGGCCCGCCTCGGCCAGCTCCAGGTACACGGTCTCGCCCCGGGAACGCGCGATCTCTGCCAGCGCGCGGCCCTGGTCGGCGCCCACGACCTCGTCCTTCCCGGCGACGAGGATCGCGACCGGACCCGGATATCGAGACAGTGCGCCTGCCGAATCGAATCGATCCTTGACCAGAAGGCGGGCCGGCAGGAGCGGGTATGCGCGGGCGGCCGTCTCCGCGAGGCTCAGAAACGGCGTCAGCAGCACGAGGCGCTCGGGTGGCGGCGAACCTGGACGAGCCGCGACCTGCGCGGCGACGCCGCTGCCGAGGGACTCCCCGACCAGCAAGACCGGCCCCGGCGCGAATTGCCGGAGCACCTCCGCGTAGAGTGCTCGCGCATCCTCGACGATCGCCCGTTCACTCGGTGCGCCGGCGCGGGCGCCGTAGCCCGGATACTCGGCGAGAACGAGCCGAAGCCCCCGCGTCGCGAAGACGGGCGCGAGGTAGGCGCGGTCGATGCCCATCGCCGCATTGCCGTGGAACAGGATCGCCGTCCCACGGACGGGCGTACCGGGCGCAGGCGACATCACGACCGCGTCGAACGGTGCAAGGATGGCTGCACGGTCGCCGAAGCGGGCCGCGACCGTTTCGGTGAGCGCCGTCGGAGCCATCTTGCCCGGGAAGTAGATGAGCCCGCGTTGGCCGACGTACAGCGCGCCCATGGCGGCGAGCAACAGCCCGAGTAGCGTGAGCATCAACCGCACCCCGTTCCTGGGCAAGGGCGTCCCCTCTGCGCCGTGGCCGACGGCCGCCGCGGCCGGTGCGGCACCCCGGGCGACTGCCGCAGCGCGCGGGCCGGTTCGAGCGTACCGCACGGCGGCCGCCAGTCGCTTGGCGGCGTGTCGGTAGCTCGCTGCGGCGCACAAGGTGCATGATCCCGGTCCGGCTCATCAACGCGCGATCGCCGGCAGCACCGGCATTCCAACCAGGGAGAACGACCATGGCCGAGAGCGTCTACAAAGTGATCGAGCTCGTGGGTACGAGCACCGAGTCCTGGGAGAAGGCCGCCGCAGCCGCCGTGACCCGCGCTGCCAAGACGTTGCGCGATCTGCGCGTGGCCGAGGTCGGCCAGCTGGACCTGCAGCTCGAGAACGGCAAGGTCAAGGCTTACCGCGCGAAGGTGAAGGTCTCGTTCAAGTACGAGCCCGAGAAGAAGTAGCAGGCGTCACGCGACGCCAGGCCGCATGTGTCGCCGCGGGCTCGGCGGCCGGCGGCCAGGCGCCGGGATCACCGTGCGCGCGTGGGCGGTCCGCGGCACCGTCGACGCCACGGCGCGAACGCCGGTTCCACTCGTGTCCGCTCGCCACGACTCCTCATGCGCAACCTGGCCGGCCGCCGTCGTCGTGCGGCGGACGCGATGACGGCAAGCGCACCGCGACGATTCGCGGCGATCGCGTGCGCCGTGCTCGCGCTGGCGGACGCGCACGCCGCAGCCGGGCCGATCGCCCCAGCTGCGGGTACCGCACCGGTCGAGGAGGTGCTGGTGACCGGTGAACAGCCCGGTCCCGGAATGTGGCGGGTATCGAACGGCGAGCATGAGCTCTGGATCCTCGGGACGCTGGATCCGCTGCCGAAGCACATGACGTGGCGCTCCCGCGAGGCCGAGCGGGTGATCGCGAAGTCCGCAGCGCTGCTCGCGCCTCCCGCAGTCAGCGTCTCGGTCGGGTTCTTCAAGGGCCTGGCGGCGCTGCCGACCTTGTTGCGCGCGCGGACGAATCGCGGCGGCCGCACGCTAAAGGACATCCTGCCCGACGCGCTCTACGAGCGCTGGCTCGCGCTCCGGGACCGGTTTCTTGGTGACGACGACGCGGTCGAGCAACTGCGGCCGAGCGTCGCCGCCCGCGAGCTCTACAAGCGCGCGATCGAACGCTCGGGCCTCGTGTCCGGCGACGGGGTCTGGTCGGTCGTCGAGAAGCTCGCGAGGAGACACGGCGTCCCGGTCACTGCCGTCACGGTCGACCTTCCGCTGGCCGACCCGAAGGGCACGATCCGGGAGCTCCAACAGATCCCGGTCGATGCGGACGTCGCGTGCCTCGGCAGCACGATCGCGGCGCTCGAGACCGATCTCGAGCCGATGCGCCAGCGCGCGGGCTTCTGGTCGCGTGGCGACGTCGACGCCCTCCGTCACCTCCCCGTCGCCGGCCAGCAAGCGGCCTGCCTCGACGCCGTCATGGCCGTGCCTGAGCTGCGGACGCAGGTGCTGGCGCTGCGCGAGCAACTGGCCGACAGGTGGCTCGCCGAAGCCGTCCAGGCGCTCTCCACCCATCAGACGACCTTCGCCGTCCTCCCGATCGGCCGGCTGCTCGAGCCCGACGGCTGGGTGTCCCGCCTGCGCGCGCGGGGATTCACGGTCGAGGAGCCGTGAGCTGCGACCGCCCGGCGCGACGGCCGCGCCGCGACGCCGCGCGATTGCCGGTGGCGATGCCGTCGGGCGCCGGCGCGCGCCGGCCCGGTCAGCCCCGGGCGGCCCGCCGGCTCGGCAAGTCGACGGCAATCAGCTCGGCCAACGTGTCCTCGAGCAGGCGCGCCGATCCGTACAGCATGCCCTGGCCGTAGCGGACGCCGAGGTGGCGCAGGTGCACGGCAACGTCTTCGGTCTCCACGAATTCCGCCACGGTCTCCAGGCCGAGTTGCGCGGCGATCTGCACGAGCGCGCGCACCAGGGCCTCGGACCGCGCGTCGGTCCGGATGTCGCGGATGAACTGGCCGTCGATCTTGATCTGCTGGACGGCCAGCTCCTTCAGGTGAACGAGCGAGGACAGGCCGGTACCGAAGTCGTCGAGGGCCAACTTGGCGCCGGCCTCGTTCACACCTGCGATGAACCGCTGCGTCGCCGCCAGGTTGCGCACGGCGGCGGTCTCGGTGAACTCGAATACCAGCAGCGAGGCTGGAATTTCCCGGCGCCGCAGCTCGGCGCGGACGAAGTCGGCGAAATCGGGCTCGCTCAGCGAAGGGCCCGTGACGTTGATCGCGAAGGTGACGCCGAGTTCCTGCAGCACGACGGCATGGGGCGCGAGCGCGTGCAGCGTGTGCTCGATGACCCAGCGGTCGAGGCGTTCGAGCAGCTGGTAGCGTTCCGCGGCCTTGAGATACTCGCCGATGCTCTTGAACGCCCCGTCGAGCCCCACCAGCCGCAGCAGCACCTCGTAGTGGCACGGCGTCGCCGGAGAATCGAACGTGACGACCGGCTGCGCGTGCAAGGCGAACCGGTCGCTGTCGAGCGCGTCGATCACGATGCGGGACTCGTGGACCTCCTCGTGGCGTCGCATCATGCTGACGTCACACGACTGGTAGACCTCGACCCGGTTGCGGCCGCGGTCCTTGGCCGCGCGGCATGCGGTCTCGGCGGCCGCGAGCGCGTGCTCGAACTCGCCCGCGCGCGCGAGCGCCGCGACTCCGAAGCTCGCCGTGATCCGCGAGCGGCGCCCGCGAATTTCGAGCCGCTCGATCGCCTCGCGCGCGCACTCGGCCCAGTCACGCGCCTGGACGAGTTCGTGATTGAAGAGCACGGCGGCGTAGCGATCGCCCGACAGCCGGCTGCCGACGCTGCCCGCGGGCAGCAGCGGCTCTTGCCAGAGGCGGCCGACTTCGCGCAGCACCTCGTCGCCGGCGGTAAATCCCGCGAGTTCGTTGATCGCGTGCAACTGATCGAGATCGGCGTAGACGACGCTGACGACCTCGTGGCTCTTCGCCCGCAACGCGATCTCGGTGGCGAGGTTTGGCCGGCGCAGGAGCCCCGACTCGCTGCCGCTTCGCAGCAGCGTCAGCAGCTTCGGCACGGCGGCGGCAAGCGCGGCCGAATCGGCGGGCGAGAACGAAGGCTGCGCGTGCGTGCGAAGCGCCGCGACCGCGCCGAGCCGCTGGCCGTCGATCTTCAGCGGGCTCAGCAGGATCCGGTACGGGAGGATGGGCGCGCCGCGCCGCACGCGGGCGCGGTTCAGGGTCTGCGTGTCGTCAAACTGCTGCGCGAGCGGCCAGATGACGTGACGGGTCAGCGCGTTGATCCGCGAGGTGTCTGTGGTCGCTGACTCGGGGACCACGTAGTCGGCAAACAGCGACGGCGCATGCAGCACGACATACGTGCTCTGGAGCGTCATCGCGAGCGGCTGCAGGAAGGTGTCGGTCGTTTCCATCTCGTGGCCGATCCAGGCATTCCCCAAAGCGCGAGCGTGGCTGGCCGCCGTCCCGGATGGGAATCTGGCCGCAGCCCTGCCCTTCGCCGCCCATCGTGCCGGCTCGACGGCGCCCCGACGAACGTCGCGCGTCACGGTGGGCGGCGGGGGAATCCTGAATGTACGAAAAGTGTGACGTTGGTCCGTGCACGGCGCGGCTGCGGGCGGGACGGCGCAATCATCGTCGGGCGGAGCCCAGGCTCCGGGTCGCGTCGCACGGCCGGGCGCGCGCCCCCGCTGTTCGGCTGTCCCGAACCCGCGGCCGGCAGCCGACGATGCAGTGCGTCAACCGGGCGCCGTCCAACGTCCGCCCGCACGTCACGGCGCTGCGGCGCGATGGCGGCGCGCCGGGAAGCCGAGCGGCACCGGGGTCGTTCAGGCGTGCCACCGGGCCCATGCGGCTGTTCGGCTCGCCTTGCCGTCGCGTGCTGCCGCGGGGTCCGGCGCGCACCGGTCCGGGATCAACAAGGACTCACAAGGCATTGCTTCACAAGCCGATGCGACCGGAATGCGGTCCAATCGCCCCGGTCGCCGACACCGTCCGCCGCGGCACACGCCACTTCAAAAGTCGATAAGCCGCTTCCCCGCGGCCGGCCGGCGGTACACTCTCCCTCTCGCGTCGGTACCCGACCGATTCTTTGACGATCTCAACGAGTGAGGACGATCATGACCGATGACAAGCAGCAGAAGTTCACCTCGAAGGTGCGTCGCGGGCTCGTTTGGGTACACGCCCAGGCGCACGCCGAGCTGGAACGCCTCCGGGCCACCGCCTCGGGGTCCAAGGTGCCGGGCTTCAACGCGGCGGAACTCGCCGACGTCGAAGCAGCGCTGCTGTGGATCGAGCAGAACAAAGAACCGAAGGCCGGCTGAAGCCGCCGGGACGGTCGAGCGGTCGCGCCGCGGGCTGATCGTCAGCGCCCCGCGCCCGTGACGCGACGCTCGCGGACCCGCAACCGGATTCGCCATCCTCCGACAGCCGCTCGGCGGCCGTACGGCCGGTGCTGGACGGGACCGACGCCGTGACGGATCCGCCCGGGTCCGGAGGCGATCTCGCCCCACGTCCCGGCAGCCGCGTCCGGCTTCCCCCCGGCCCTTGGGCGACGGTGCTCGACGGCCTGTGTGCACGCTTCCCCGCGATCTCGCGCGAGCGGTGGCTGAGCCGAATCGACCGCGGGCTCGTCACCGGCGCCGACGGGGTTGCGCTCGAAGCCTCGACGCCGTTCCGCGCCGGCCTCGAGGTCCGCTATTTTCGCGAGGTCGAGGTCGAGACGTCGATCCCGTTCGCCGAGTCGATCGTTCATGCGGACGCGGACCTGGTCGTCGCAGACAAGCCTCATTTCCTGCCGGTCGCCCCGGCCGGCGAATGGATCGAGCAGACGCTGCTCGTACGCCTGATGCGGCGGCTCGGCAATCCGGCGCTCGTGCCGTTGCACCGCATCGACCGCGCGACGGCCGGCCTCGTGCTCTTCTCTGCGAATCCGGCGACACGCGCCGGCTATCAGGCTCTGTTCCGTGAGCGGCGCATCACGAAGACCTACGAGGCGCTCGCGCCGCCGCTGACGGGGCGAAGACTTCCGCTCATCCATCGCAGCCGCGTCGTGCCGGGCGAGCCCTTCTTCCGGATGCGCGAGGCACCGGGACCGGCGAACAGCGAGACGCGGGTCGCCGTGCTAGAGGAGGGTGCGCGGTTCTGGCGCTACGAACTCGTACCGGTGACCGGGCGAAAGCACCAGCTGCGCGTGCACATGGCGGCCCTCGGAGCGCCGATCGCAAACGATCGGTACTACCCCGAGCTGTCGCCGGCGTCAGCCGACGATCCGGCAAGGCCGCTCGGGCTGCTCGCGCGGGAAGTCGAGTTCGTCGACCCGCTGTGCGGCATGACGAGGCGATTCTCGTCGCTGCTGCAACTGCGTCGGTCGGCCGAAGTGCAATAGCGGAGGCGGCGGAACCCGCTGATTTGTCTCCCGGCCCCGCCGAGATATGCTAAATATCAGGGGCCATCAGCAATGCAGCTCCGCCGGCGTCGGGCCTTCGGCCCCGCTCGCAGGCGTAGCCCCCGAACATTTCGCGACGCACGCGGCAACCCGCCGCGGCGCAGGAGACTGAGCGATGCGCATCGCCATCATCGGACAACAGGATTTCGGCAAGGCGGCTCTCGAGGCCTTCATCAAGCGCGGCGATACCGTCGCGGGCGTGTTCTGCGCGCCGGAGAAGCCCGGCGCGCGGCCCGACGCGCTGCGCGTCGCCGCCGAGGAACGGAAGATCACGCTCTTCCAGCTGCCCTCGCTGAAGACCCCCGAGGCGCAGCAGGCGCTTCGCGGCCTCGACGTCGACATTGGCGTCATGGCCTACGTGCTGCAGTTCGTACCGCAGGATTTCGTCGCGATCCCGCGCCACGGCATGATCCAGTACCACCCGTCGCTGCTGCCGCGCTACCGGGGCCCGAGCTCCATCAACTGGCCGATCATCCGCGGCGACACGCGCACGGGACTGACGATCTTCCGGCCGATCGACGGCCTCGATGAGGGCCCGGTGATCCTGCAGAGGGAGACGCCAATCGGACCCGACGACACGCTCGGCAGCGTCTATTTCGACCGGCTGTTCCCGATGGGCGTCGCGGCACTGCAGGAGGCTGCGGACCTCGTCGTCGCCGGCCGCGGGATCGCGACGGCTCAGGACGAATCGCTCGCGAGCTATGAAGGCTGGTGCCAGGCCGCCGAGGCGCGCATCAACTGGCACAACCTGATCGACCATACCTACAACCTGATCCGCGGCTGCAACCCCGCGCCCGGCGCCTGGACGACGCTGAACGGCAAGAAGCTGCAGATCTTCGACGCCCGCAAGCACCTCGTGCGCACCTTCGGTCAGGTCAAGGGCAAGATCGGCGCGGTGACGGCGATCGGCGCCGAGAGCATGTTCGTGACCGGCCAGGGCGGGCAGGTCGAGGTCCTCAAGCTCAAGCACGAGGACGGCAAGAAGATGTCGGCGGCCCAGTTCTGCGCCGAGGCCGGTGTCGCCGTCGGGACGATACTCGGGACCTGAGGCGAGTCGGCGGGGACCGGCGTCCAGCACGGCCGGACGCCGGAGGTTCAAACGACGACGTTGCGCGGCGTGCCGTCCGCCCACGCGTCGATGTTGCCCGTCAACTGATCGGCCAGACCTTCCATCGCCTCGATCGACGCCCACGCGACGTGCGGCGTCAGGATGAAGTTCGGCAGGTCGAGTCCGAGCAGCACGTTACCGTCGCGCGGCGGCTCGCCGGTCAGCACGTCGAAGCCGGCGCCGCCGATCCAGCCTTCCGTCAGCGCGCGCCTGAGGGCGGCCTCGTCAACCAGCCCGCCGCGGGCGGTATTGATCAGCATCGCGCCGCGCTTCATCGAACGCAGCTCCTTCTCGCCGATCAGGCCGCGGGTCTCGGCGGTCAGCGGACAGTGTAGTGTCAGGACGTCGGCAGTGGCAATGAGTTCGGCGAGCGGGCGGTGCTGCGCGTCGACGGTCGGGTGCTCGGGATCGGTCGAATACAGCACCTTCATGCCGAACGCCGTACCGATCGCCGCGACGGCGCCGCCGATCGAGCCGTGGCCGACGATGCCGAGCACCGAGCCGTGCAGGTCGCGGATCTCGCCGTCGAACACGCAGAACTGTCCCGCCCTCTGCCACTTGCCGGCGGCAACCGCGGTGCGATAGCCGACGAGGTTGCGTCGGAGCGCGAGCACGAGCGCGAACACGTGCTCGGGCACCGTGTGCACCGCGTACTGCCGGATGTTGCTGATTACGATGCCGTGCTCGCGGCAGTACGCGACGTCGACGCAGTCATAGCCGGTGGCGGCGACCGCGATCAGCTTGAGGCCGGGCAGGCGCGCGAGCGTCGGGCCGCGCAGCGGCACCTTGTTCGTGATCGCGACCGACGCCCCGGCGAGGCGCTCGACGAGCTGGTCGACGCCGGTCTCGGCATGCTCGGTGTAAGTTCCCGTGCAACGCGGCCGCGTGAACCGCACCGGCAGCGAGGCGCGGTCGAGGAAGACGATGCGCTCCGTCATGCCTTCAGCCCCGCCGGCGCCGTGTGGTTGCGCCAATAGGTCCCGGCGGCGCCGACGCCGCTGCCCGGCTCGACCTTGACGCCGGCATCGAGCATCGCCATCTCCGCCCCGGCGATCGCCCCCATGAGCATGAGCTCGTTGAGGTCGCCGAGGTGCCCGATCCGGAACAGCCGGCCGGCGACCTTCGACAGTCCGGCGCCGAGCGCGAGGTTGTAGCGACGGAACGCGTGCGCGATGATCTTTGCGCCATCGAAGCCCGCGGGCAGCATTACCGCGGACACCGTGTCGGAGTACCACCCCGGCTCACGAGCGCACAGCTCGAGCCGCCAGCCCTGCAGGACCGCCGCGCGCACGCCGTTGGCGAGGAACGTGTGGCGCGCGAACACCTGCTCGAGGCCCTCCTCGAACAGCATCGCGAGCGATTCCCGCAGGCCGTAGAGCAGCGGGATTGACGGCGTGTACGGAAAATAGCCGGTGCGCGCCGCCTGCGCCATGTCGGCGTAGTCGAAATAGCAGCGCCGGCTCGTCGCAGTCTTCGCCGCCTCCATGGCGCGCACGCTGACGCAGGTGATGCCAAGGCCCGCCGGCAGCATCAGTCCCTTCTGCGAGCCGCTGACGCAGACATCGACGCCCCACTCGTCCATCCGGAAGTCGATGCTGGCGAGCGCACTGACGGAGTCGACGAACAGCAGCGCCGGATGCCTTGTTTCGTCGATCGCGGCGCGGATCGAGGCGACGTCGCTGGTGACGCCGGTCGCGGTCTCGTTCTGGCAGACGAGCACGGCCTTGATGCGGTGGCCGCGGTCCGCGGCGAGCGCCGCGCGATAGCGCTTGGGCGAGGCCCCTGTGCCCCACTCCTCCTCGAGCACCTCGACCTCGAAGCCGAGCCGAGTGCACATCTCGATCCACAGGTGGCTGAACTGGCCGAAGCGAGCGGCGAGCACCTTGTCGCCCGGGTTCAGGCAGTTGGTCAGCGCCGCCTCCCAGCAGCCAGTGCCGGACGACGGAAAGATCATCGGCGTGCCGTTTTCGGTGCGGAACAGGCGCTGCAGTCCCTTGAGGCAAGCCAGCGACAGCTCGGGGAATCGCGCCGAGCGGTGGTCTTCCATCGCAACGGTCATCGCCCGCAGGACGCGGTCGGGGACGTTGGACGGGCCAGGTACGAACAGGAAGTTTCTGCCAGCCATGCTTGCCTCAGTGATTGAATCTTGGAATGGTCCGCGCCGGCGTCAGCCGCCCGCGGCCCGCAATACCACCGGACCGCCCCCGCGCTCCGCCTCGGCGACGTTGGCCATCAGTCGCGTGAGCGCGTAGACGGCGTCGAGATGCGGCGTCGGCGTGTTCGACAGCCGCGCCAGCTCGACGACCGCGCCGAGCAGCGCGTCGATCTCGAGAGTACGCCCTGCCTCGACGTCCTGCAGCATCGATGTCTTGTGGCGGCCCACCTTGGCAGCTCCCGCGATGCGCTTCTCGAGCGGCACCCGCATCGTGACGCCGAAGGCGCGCGCGACGTCCTGCGCCTCCGTCATCATCTCGACCGCGAGCTGGCGCGTGCCGGCGTCCTCGCAGATGTCGACCAGGGTCGCCCGGGTGAGCGCGCTCACCGGGTTGAACGTCAGGTTGCCCCACAACTTGAGCCAGATCTCGCCGCGGATGTCGTCGAGGACCGGCGCCTTGAATCCCGCGCGACCGAAGCACTCGGAGATGCGGACGACGCGCTCGCTGCGCGAGCCATCCGGCTCGCCGACCGGAAAGCGGTCGCCCTCGATCAGCTTGACGACGCCTGGCGCCATCAGCTCGGTCGCGGGGTAGACGACGCAGCCGACAACGCGCTCGGCCGGGATGTGCTCGCTGATCAGGCCGTGCGGATCGACGGCGTCGACGTGGCGGCCGGCGTGCGGGCCGTCGTACTTGTGGAAGTACCAGTACGGGATGCCGTTCTGCATCGGCACGACGACGGTGGCCGGTCCGAACAGGCGCGGGACGTCGCGCGCGACGGCTTCGAGCTGATGCGCCTTCACGGCGAGGATCACGAGGTCCTGCGGACCGATGGCGGCGTAGTCGTTGCTGGCGTGGACGTTGGCCGCGACCTGCTCCGCGCCGTCGGGCAGCACGAGCCGCGCGCCGCGCGATCGCAGCGCTTCGAGGTTCGCGCCGCGCACCATGAAGGTGACGTCCTCGCCCGCGAGCGCGAGCCGGACGCCGACGTAGGCGCCGATCGCGCCTGCCCCGATCACCGCGATTTTCATTACTTAATGTCCTCAGGCCCGGCCGCAGCTGCTTTTTGGGCGCGGCGTTGTGCTGCGCGGGGCGGCCCGCATCCGGCAGCCCAGCGACCGCCGCGGGCTTGCGGGCCACCGTCCAACCAGGCGGCGAGTGCTCTTGCGGACCGCCGGCCGCCCGTCGTCAGGCGGCCGACTGGCCGTGATGACGCGCCTTGGTCGACAGAATCAGGTCCCGCAGGAACGATTTCTCGTAGACCCGCAGCAAGTGCGCTTGATTACGCTCCACGTAGGCCGTCACGCAATCCGTTTCTGCCGCCATTGACCTGAGGCGCCGGAAGGTCTCCACGTCCCACTGCCAAGGCAGCTCGAGCTCGAGGAAGGCGCTGTTGTAGGCCTGCAATTCGGCGACCAGCGCCTCGCTCGCAGGGTCTTCCGCTTTCGCCGGGCTGTACGCGATCGACATGGCTGACTCCTCGCTGAACCGGGTCCGCCGCTCGTTCGGGATGGGCTTGGACGGTCACAGGGTAGGGTCGGCGGTGAACAGAAGGAAAGTCGCAATTTTCTATCACGACTATACAGTTTTCAGAATACATCGCCGGCGGGTATGCTGCCCCGATGAAGCACGCCACGCTGCGCCAGCTGCGCATCTTCGAGGCCGTCGCGCGCCACATGAATTTCTCGCGCGCCGCCGAGGAGTTGCACCTCTCCCAACCGGCGGTGTCGACCCAGGTCAAGGAGCTCGCCGCGACGGTCGGGCTGCCACTGCTCGAGCGCGTCGGGCGCAAGACCTTCCTGACCCCGGCCGGCGAGGAGATGCTGCACTGCGCCAGAGCAATCACTCAGCGCATGAAGGACGCCGCCGACGCCGTGGCGGGGCTCAAGGGCGTGACGGGCGGGCGCCTCAAGGTGTCCGTCATCAGCGCCGGCGATTACTTCTTTCCTCGCGTCCTCGCGGCGTTCGCTGCGCGCCATCCCGGCATCACCCTGCAGCTCGCGGTGCACAACCGCGAGAGCCTTCTGCGGGAGCTGGCCGACAACCTGACCGACCTCGCGGTCATGGTGCGGCCGCCGAGCGACCGCGACACGATCGCGCTGCCGTTCGCGCCGCACCCATATGTCATCGTGGCGCCGCCGGACCACCCGCTCGCCGGGGTGCCGGATATCCCGCGTTCGGCGCTGAATCGCGAACGTTTCGTGCAGCGCGAGCGGGGCTCGGACACCTGGAACTCGATGCGCGAGGTCTTCGGACGCCAGCTCGGGCGCCTCAACATCACGATGGAGATCCACAGCACCGAGACGATCAAGCAGGCGGTGATCGCCGGCATGGGCATCGCATTTCTGTCGGCGCACACGATCGGGCTCGATTTGCGCGCGGGCAACCTCGTCGTTCTCGACGTGCAGGGCTTCCCGGCGATGCTGAACTGGTACCTCGTGCACAATCGCACCAAGCGCCTGCCGCCGGCGGCGACGGCGTTCAAGGAGTTCCTGCTGCGGGAGGGCGCGCCGCTGATCGAGCGTCTGGTTCAGTTCGAACTGCCGCGTGCACGCGCGGAGCCCGGCGGCGGACGCGCCGTGCGCCCGGCATCGCGTCGCGGCGGCCGCGGGCGAGCCCATCGCCCGCCGGGCGGCGCCCGGGACGCCTGAGGCGCGCGCGTACCGCCGCGCGTCTTCGCTAGTCGAGGAAGTCGCAGTGGCGCTCGACGTGCGCCGCGAGATCGAGCGTGTGCTGCCGCGTCAGCCGCTCGGCCCCGTCGGTGTCGCGCCGCTCGAGCGCCTCGATGATCTTCAGATGGTCGACGATGGAGCGCGCCGCGCGGTCGTCCTGCCCGATGGTCGCTTTGCGGATCGCGCGCACGTGGATGAACAGGTTCTCGGTCGCGTCGGCAATCAATTCGGATCCGCCGAGCTTGATGATCATCTGGTGGAACGCGATGTTCGCGTCCGAATACTCGCCGATGTGCTCGGCCGGCGGCGAGTTCTCGAATTCGTCGAACAGGTGACGAAGCTTCGCGATGTCGGCATCGGAGGCGTGCAGCGTCGCGAGGCGCGCCGACATGCTCTCGAGCGCGGCCCACATCTGGATCATCTCGATGATCTCGCGCTTCGACTTACGGACGATGAAGATCCCGCGGCGCGGAACCGTCCGGACGAAGCCTTCCTGCTCGAGGATCGACAGCGCCTCGCGGACCGGCGTGCGGCTGACGCCGAGCGCAGCCGTCAATTGCCGCTCATCGATCCTCAGCGCCTGGCGCTGGCTGTAGATGTCCATCGTCGCGATCGCGTCCTTGAGCAACGCGTAGGCCTGATCCCGCAGGCTCGTCGAGTTGAGCGGCGTCAGCGCCAGCGGCGCCGCCGCATCACCTTCCCGAAGGAACGCACTCGTCGCGCTCATCCGACCTCCCCGATACGATCTTTGCCGTTATTTATAAGGAAGGCGTCGCGCGTGCGCGACGCAGCCAACTCTACCGCACGCCGGCGCCCACTCCGTGCCGGCGCATCGTCACGCCGCAGCGCCCCATGACGCGAAGGCAGTAACCAGGTGGCCGGCGGACGGCCCGACCGGCGAGGTCCGGTCGCCCGCGGCGAGGCCTGCGTAGCGACCGCCGCGCGCGGCGCGCGCCAACACGTCGAGCGGGATCCCCGCGACGATGAGCGCCACGAGCGTACCGACGAACGACGCCACGGCGACGGCCACGAAAGCGAGCACGAATACGGACATCTCGGCACCACTCGGATGTTCATCACAGAGGATGCCATTTTATTGTGCGCCGCAAAAAACGCAATGATATATCACGTGCTCAATATAACGGTGATCGCCACGTTCTCATGGCTCGGCGCGTCTGGCTGTGCATCTCGTGCGCCCGCTGAATGGCCGCAAAAATCGGGCCAATTCGACCTTCTACATCCTCAGCGTCGAGGCAGAGTCTCGCATCCATCGAGCTCGTTTGACACGTCCAGATATATCACATATGGTCGTTTCGACTTATAACTAAACGGCATGCTGACGACGCGATTTTGGGGGGTACCGGGCGATCGACAGGCAGACAGGTCATCAGACCGTGTCTGGCTCGCGTCCGCCGCGGCGCCTGAAAACGACAACCACCACGCACGCACTCCCTGCTTCTGGAAGCGGCGCGCGCTGGCGGTCAAACACACTCTGGCGCAACCGGACTGAGGAGACGCATCGATGAACTCGACTCAGGGAACACAAACCAAATCCATTTTCGCGAACCCGTGGATCCAGCTGACGCTCGGCGTCATCTGCATGGCGGCGGTCGCGAATCTCCAGTACGGCTGGACGTTGTTCGTCAACCCGATCGACGCCAAGTACCACTGGGGCCGCGCGGCGATCCAGGTCGCCTTCACGATCTTCGTGCTCATCGAGACCTGGCTCGTTCCGGTCGAGGGCTACCTCGTCGACCGCTTCGGCCCGCGCATCGTCGTCATCGGCGGCGCGTTCCTGGTCGGGATCGCCTGGGTCATGAACTCGATGGCGGACTCCCTGACGCTGCTGTACGTCGCGGCGGCGATCGGCGGCATCGGCACGGGCTCGGTGTACGGCACCTGCGTGGGCAATGCGCTCAAGTGGTTCCCGGGCCGCCGCGGCCTCGCGGCCGGCGTGACAGCAGCGGGGTTCGGCGCCGGCGCCGCGATCACGGTGGTACCGATCTCCAAGATGATCGCCACCGCCGGCTACGAGCAGGCGTTCCTGTACTTCGGCGTGCTGCAGGGCGTGATCGTGTTCGTGATGGCTTGGGGCCTGCTGGTCGCGCCGCCGGCGCTCGTCGCCGCCGCGCCGAAGCCCAACCAGGCGGCGCGCAGCTTCGCGCCGATGGAAGTGCTGCGTAAGCCGGTCTTCTATGTCCTCTACGCGATGTTCGTGCTGGTCGCCTCCGGTGGCCTGATGATGGCGGCGTCGATGGCGCCGATCGCCAAGGACCTGCACGTCGAGAAGATCCCGGTCGAGCTGTTTGGCATGGCGATGCCGGCACTGACCTTCGCGATCACGCTCAACCGCGTCTTCGACGGCTTCGGCCGGCCGTTCTTCGGCTGGGTGTCCGACCACATCGGTCGCGAGAACACGATGGCCATCGCCTTCGTGATCGGCGCCATCGCGCTGTTCACGCTCAGCCAGTCGGGCAGCAATCCGGTGCTGTTCGTGCTGGTGACGGCGCTCTACTTCGGCGTGTTCGGCGAGATTTACAGCCTGTTCCCCGCGACGCAGGGCGACACGTTCGGCTCGAAGTACGCGGCCGCCAACGCCGGGATGCTGTACACCGCGAAGGGCGCCGGCGCGACCCTGGTGCCGGTGGCCGCCGGCATCGCCGCCTCGATGGGCTGGCACGTCGTATTTCAGATCGCGGTGGCGTTCAACCTGGTCGCTGCGGCACTCGGGCTGTTCGTCCTCAAGCCGATGCGCCGGCGCCATTTCGCCGATACCCGCGCGGAGGTCGCCAACGGCTCCGCCGGCAGCAACATGTCGATGCAGGGCGCCATCGGCGGCGGCCTCGCTCGCAGTTCAACGACCTGACCTCGTTCGGGGTCCGGCGCCCGCAAACAGGCGCCGGACCCTTCCCATCCGTTCCCGCTTCGCCCCTTTCGACCCTGTCGACGAGCTTGGAGGCAACATGACAGCCGCGACCACTTCTTCCGCAGCCGCAACCGCCACGACCACCGCCGAGGACACGCTCAAGCGGAAAGCCCGCGACGCGGGCGTCATCTCCGGGGGCCACCTCGTGGCGAAGGCGCTCAAGAACGAGGGCGTCGACACGATCTTCACGCTTTGCGGCGGCCACATCATCGACATCTATGACGGCTGCGTCGACGAGGGCATCCGCATCATCGACGTGCGCCACGAGCAGGTGGCGGCGCACGCGGCGGACGGCTACGCGCGCCAAACCGGGAAGCTCGGCTGCGTCGTCACCACCGCCGGCCCCGGCTGCACGAACGCCGTCACCGGCGTCGCGACGGCGTTCCGCTCGGAGAGCCCGATCCTGCACATCGGTGGCCAGGGCGCGCTGACCCAGCACAAGATGGGCTCGCTGCAGGACCTGCCGCACGTTGACCTGATGACGCCGATCACGAAATTCGCGGCGACGGTGCCGAGCACCGAGCGCGTCGCGGACATGGTGTCGATGGCCATCCGCGAGGCCTTCAACGGCGCGCCGGGGCCCTCCTATCTCGAGATCCCGCGCGACGTGCTCGACCGCGAGGTCGACATCACCAAGACCGTGATTCCGAAGCCCGGCCACTACCGCGCGTCGACGAAGTCGATCGGCGACCCGCGCGACATCGAGCGCCTCGCGGACATCCTCGTCGGCTCCGAGCGCCCGGCGATCCTCTATGGCCAGCAGGTCTGGGCAGCGCGCGGCCACGAGGAGGCGATCGCGCTGCTGCGGGGCCTCGACATCCCCGGCTACTTCAATGGCGGCAGCCGCGGACTGCTGCCGCCGGGCGACCCGCACCACTTCGACCGCACCCGCGGCAACGCCTTCGCGGAGGCGGACGTCATCGTGATCGTCGGCACGCCCTTCGACTTCCGGATGGGCTACGGCAAGCGCATCAGCAACAAGGCGACGCTGGTGCAGATCGATATGGACTACCGCACCGTCGGCAAGAACCGTGACATCACGCTCGGGCTCGTCGGCGACCCGGGCGCGATCCTCGGCGCGGTGCTGCAGGCCGCGAGCGGCCGCCTCAAGAACGACAAGCGCCAGGCGCGCCAGCAGTGGATGAAGAAGCTGACGGCGGCCGAGGATGCGGCGACCGAGAAGCTGATGCCGCTCTTTAAGTCGAACAACACGCCGATCCACCCGTACCGGGTCGCCTACGAGCTCAACGAGTTCCTTGCCGACAACACGATCTACATCGGCGACGGCGGCGACGTGGTGACGATCTCGGCGCAGGCGGTGCGGCCGCGGCGGCCCGGGCAGTGGATGGATCCCGGTGCGCTCGGTTCACTGGGCGTCGGCACCGGCTTCGCGATTGCCGCGGGTCTCGCGCATCCCAGCAAGGAGGTGCTCTGCTACTACGGCGACGGCGCCTTCGGCATGACGGCCTTCGACATGGAGACCGCCAACCGCTTCGGCGTGCCGTACATCGCGGTCATCGGCAACAACTCGGCGATGAACCAAATCCGCTACGGCCAGCTCGCGAAGTACGGCGAGGAACGCGGCAACGTCGGCAACCTGCTCGGCGACGTGCCGTTCGGCAAGTTCGCGGAGATGCTCGGCGGCTACGGCGAGGAGGTCCGCGATGCGGCGCAAATCGCTCCGGCGCTGCGCCGCGCGCGCGAGTCGGTGGCGAAGCTGAAGCGCTCGGCCGTCATCAACATCTGGGTGGACCCGCGCGAGTACGCGCCAGGGACCAAGAACCAGACCATGTACAAGTGAACGGCGCCAGGAGACTCGAATGGGCAAGGCATTAGACGGCGTACGCATCCTCGACTTCACGCACGTGCAGTCCGGACCGACGTGCACACAGCTCCTGGCGTGGTTCGGCGCCGACGTCATCAAGGTGGAGAAGGCCGGTGCCGGCGACGTCACGCGAGAGCAGCTGCGCGACATCCCGGGCGTCGACAGCCTCTACTTCACGATGCTGAACCACAATAAGCGCTCGATCACGCTCGACACCAAGACGCCTCGCGGCAAGGCGGTGCTCGAGCGGCTGGTCAAGCACTGCGACGTGCTGGTCGAGAACTTCGCGCCCGGCGCCCTCGACCGGATGGGCTTCACGTGGGAGCGCATCCAGCAGCTGAATCCGCGGATGATCGTCGCCTCGGTCAAGGGCTTCGGGCCCGGGCCGTACGAGGACTGCAAGGTCTACGAGAACGTCGCGCAGTGCGCGGGCGGTGCCGCTTCGACAACCGGGTTCGACGACGGCCCGCCGCTCGTCACGGGCGCCCAGATCGGCGACAGCGGCACGGGACTGCACCTCGCGCTCGGCATCGTCGCCGCGCTCTACCAGCGCAACGCCACGGGCCGCGGCCAGAAGGTACTGGCGGCGATGCAGGACGGCGTCCTGAACTTGTGCCGCGTCAAGCTCCGTGACCAGCAGCGCCTCGCACGCACCAAGGTCATGAAGGAGTACCCGCAGTATCCGCACGGCAAGTTCGGCACTGCCGTGCCGCGGGCCGGAAACGCCTCCGGTGGCGGCCAGCCGGGTTCGATCGTCAAGTGCAAGGGCTGGGAGACCGACCCCAACGCGTACCTCTACTTCATCACGCAGGCACCCGTGTGGAAGGAGATCTGCAAGGTCATCGGCCGGGAGGCGTGGATCACGGACCCGGACTACGCGACCCCGGATGCGCGCCTGCCGAGGCTCAAGGAGGTGTTCGCGGCGATCGAGGCCTGGACCGTCACCAAGACCAAATTCGAGGCGATGGCCGAGCTCAACGAGCACGACATCCCGTGCGGCCCGATCCTGTCGATGGAGGAGCTGGCTTCAGAGCAGTCGCTGCGCGACACCGGCACGATCGTCGAGGTCGACCACCCGACGCGCGGCAAGTACCTCTCGGTCGGCAATCCGATCAAGATGTCCGACAGCATCACCGAGGTGAAGCGCTCGCCGCTGCTCGGCGAGCACACGGCGGAAGTGCTGGCCGAGCTAGGACTCGCAGCGGCGGAGATCGACGCGCTGCGGGCCGAGAAGGTGATCTGACGGCGCGCCCTCAAGAGTCCGCGGTGCGTGCCGATACGAGCCGGATACGGAGCTGCCCGGGAGCCCGGACGACGAAGGGGATCGCGCGCGCTGCAGGGCGTCGAGGAGCCGATTAGGAGTGAATTCCGTCGACCATTGCGGATGCGATCATCGTGTGCGGGTGCGCCTGCCTTGCGGCCGGCGGCGCGGGGCATGGACAATTCTTTGATTTCGGGCCGATGCAAATAACGACGAGAAGCTGAATACACCCACTTGAGGAGGGTAGATCAATGCTAATCAGGAGCAAGGCCAAGCCAATGCTGGCGGCTTTGGCGGCGGTGACGATGCTGGCTGGCGTCGGATACGCCGGCACGGCGCTCGCCGACGACAAGGCGCTCGCGGACCAGGTCAAGGTCCTCATGCAGAAGGTCGAGGATCTCACCAAGGAGGTGCAGACCCTCAAAAAGCAGCCCGCGCAGGCACCGGCGCCCGCCCAGGCCGCAGCCACGGGACCCGCCGCTCCTGCTGCCAAGCCCGCGTCCACCGAGCCCAAGTTCGATTCCTTTATGAAGGGATTCTACGGCACCCTCGACGTGTCATTCGACGACACCTCGAAGGGTATGAACGGCATGGTGGCGTACCACCTCCTGCCTGACGGCTCAGGCGTCGATCTCAGCAACCCGAAGAATGGCGGTGCGGGCCCGGTCGGACGCGTCGGCTACATGCCGGCACTGTCGACCAACAAGTCGCAGGTCGGCTACCGCGGACAGCACAAGATCGGCGATTCCGACGTCAGCCTGATCTATCAGGTCGAGACCGCGCTGGCGATCACGGCGTCGCCGGGTCTGAAGACGTCCCAGTACCAGCAATCCAACGTGGTCAACGGCGCGGTCGGACTGGGTGACACGTTCATTGGCTTCCAAGGCAAGGATTGGGGCCGCTTCAAGTTCGGCACTTTCTATTCCCCTTACAAGAAGTCGACGGACCGCCTGAATCCGTTCTCGGGGATGCTCGGCGACTACTCCGTGATCATGGGGAACTCGGGCGGCGACAACCGCGTCGAATTCGGGACGCGGCTCGACCACTCATTCGCGTACGAGTCGCCGAAGCTCGGCGGCATGTTCAGCTTCGACGTGCTTTACTCACCCGGGCAGAATCGGACGTACGACAACGTCGTACAGTCGAGCGGGTCGCCGGACTGCAACGGCGGCAATATGCCGGGCAGCGGCAACCTGCTGCTCAACTGTGACGACGGCGGCTTCGACAATGCGTTCAGTGTCGACGTTCAGTTCGAGTATGAGGGCTTCTACGCGACCGCCGCGTACGAGATCCACAAGAACGTCAATCGCAATAGTGACGGCATCGGCTCGAACAGCCCGCAGTACGGCAATCTGCTCGGCAACGCGGGGTTCACTGGCGCTGTCAATCCGGACGGCAGCGTCACCTGCAACGACCCGACCGGTCTGCTCGATTGCGCGTCCGCCCAGTTGCTGGTCTCCGAGTTCCCGCAGTGGGCGACGGTCGGCGGTGGAACACCGCCTTACCTCACCGATATCGCCGATGAATCGGCGTTCAAGCTGGGCGCCCAGTACAAATTAGCGTTCGGCCTGACGGTCAGCGCTGCTTGGGAGCGTCTGCATCGTAGCCTGCCGGCCGCGCTGCAGTTCCAGAATGAACGAACCCGCGACAACGCCACGTGGCTGGCGCTGTCCCAGGACGTTACGGCGAAGGACAACTTCAGCATCGGCTGGGCGCACGCTGGGAAGACGCCGGGCGATCCGGGCGGCCAACACAATTTCAATCCGAACCCGCAGGCCTTAGACAACTCCGCCGACATGTACACGGCGGCCTGGAAGCACAAGTTCGACAAGCAGGTGTACTGGTACGTTGACTGGGCGACGACGATCAACCACGGCAATGCCCACTACGACATCGGTGCCGGCGGCCGCGGTCTGACGACCGACTGCCACGACGGCACCAATGCCACGTACATCGACTACGGCAGCTACGGAAACACAACCTGGGGCGGCTGCCGGCCGACCGGGTTCTCGACGGGCGTGAACTACAAGTTCTGATATGGCCCCCTCGTGTCAAGAGGCGCGAGGGGATCTCTCACGGCTGAGCGCGTGTGTTGCGTGTACCTGAGTGGGTGTGTGTCTGAAGGGCTCACGTCCGATGGGGAACGCGACGCACGCGGTCTTGGCGACGATGGATCATTCTGATATCCGCGGATTGGCTACCGCATTTCAACGGTCCGTCGCGGGGCTGCCTCGATCTGATAAGCGGGGATCATCCGGCGGATGCCCACGTAGAACTTTCGAGGGTTCCCCTCATCGTGTGCGTGCGTCGCGTTCCCGATCGGGTATGAGCGCGGTGGTGGCTATAGAGCTCCTGGTGGTTGGCGGTGGCGCAGGCTGTCGGTCAGCCAGTGGGCGGCACGTGTCGCGCGATGTCCCAGACGAAGGCCGACAGCTCACGGGCGATCGCCACGCAGATCTTGTTCTGCGGTACACCGCGCGCGCTGAAGCGGCGGTAACGACTGCAGAGGCGCAGCTGCGCTCGCCAGGCGATGTCGCGGACGGTTTTGGGCTGGTTCTCGTTGCGGACGACGAGCGGATGGCTCATCCGTGCCGGGTAACGATACGTCCAGGCGGACTCGATCAGGATGCGGCGGACATGACCGTTGCCGGTCTTGGTGATTTTGCCCTGCACACGCGACTCGCCGGTCGAGTATTCGCTCGGCACGAGGCCGAGGTAGCTCATCAGTTCCTTCGGATGGGGGAAGCGGCTCAGGTCGCCGAGTTCGGCGACGAGCGTGACGGCGGCGATGAAGTCGATGCCTCTGAGCGCCATCAGTGCGTGGACGACGCTGTCCCAGCGCCAGCCGGCGACCTGGTCGCGCAGCGCGGCGGTGAGGCGCTCGACGCGCTCATGGGCGTCGTGCACGGCGCTGCGGTACTCGGCGAAGGCGAGGTCCTGGGCCGGGTGATCGAAGGTGACCTTGCCCAGATACCGCTCGTGGGCTTGGGTCCACGAGGTCTTGCCGGTATAGCGCCGGCCATGTCGCAGCAGCAACGCCTTCAGCTGCTGACGGGCCTTGAGTCGCGCGGCGACGGCATCCTCGCGGGCGCGCGACAGGTCACGGATCGCCTCGTCACGGGCGTCCGGCAGGTTGACCGGCGTCAGCTCGCCGGCGCGCAGATAGCGGGCGAGCGTCAACGCGTCACGACGATCGGTCTTGACGCGCTCGCCTGGCTTGCGCGGCATCTTTGCGACCGCGATCACCTCGCAGCGGTAACCCCGCGCCGACAGTTCGCGCGCCAGCACATACCCGCACGGCCCCGCCTCATCGGCGAGCAGCAGCTCTTCCGGTCGGCCCAGGTGCTCGAGCGCCTTGAGGAGTTCGACGAGTACCGGTCCGGTCGTGCCGATGAACCGCGGCGCAGCACGCCCGGGCGCCGCGACCGCGATCGCAATGGAGTTCTTGTGGACGTCCAAACCGACGTACGCAGTGATATCGTTGTCCATGGTCTGCCTGTGACTGCCGCAGATATCGCCGCCCATCGGCGTTCTGCATGTGGCTCTACGTGTTCAGCCACGCAATCCACGATATGCAGCCAGGAGGCAGACCGCTTCCACAATTACAGGAGTGACCTCCGCCTCACCGGCGGGGGCCATGTTGTCTGATCGAAGCCGCCTGACGACGGCGCTGCGGCCGCGGGGTCCACGGACCCCGCGGCCGCGGTTGTTTTGGCACCAGCAACCTGGGCGCCAGCGCGCCGCAACACCCTTTCCCGATCCGGTTGCGACGGCCCACCGCCTGCCGGTATCGTCATTGCCATCCCGCTTCGGACCCCGGCCATCGGCGGCCGCTCTCCGCGGCGCTGACAGGGCGGATGCGGCGTCATGATCAGAATCATCGGGCTCTCCGGGAGCCTGCGACGAGGTTCCTACAATACGGCCGTACTGCGCGCGGCGGCTTCGCTGATGCCCCCGGATAGCGTGCTCGAGATCGGCTCGATCGCCGGTATCCCGCTTTACGACGCCGACGCCGAGGCGGCGAGCGGCGCCCCGGCGGCGGTCGCGCACCTCAAGGACCTGATCGCGGGCGCACACGGGCTGCTGCTCGTCAGCCCCGAGTACAACAACAGTCTCCCCGGGGTGGCGAAAAACGCGATCGACTGGCTGTCACGACCCCCAAGCGACGTGCCGCGGGTGTTCCGCAGCCGGCCGGTGGCGATCGCCGGCGCCTCACCGGGCGGCTTCGGCACGATCCTGTCGCAAAACGCCTGGCTCCCGGTGTTCCACACGCTCGGCGCGGATCTCTGGTCCGGCGGTCGCCTGCTCGTGTCGCGGGCGGCGGGCGTCGTCGGCACCGACGGCGAGGTCGCCGACGCCGCGACCCGCGAGGCGATCGAAAAGTTCGTCGCAGGCTTCGTCGCCTACGTGCGCGGCCGGGTCGTCCCGGGAACGTCCCCGCCGCGTGCGTAGAAACGCGAGCGGTGCCGCGACGGCCGTCGGCCGATCATAGGCGGACGGCGCAGGTCCCACCGTTCCCAGACCCGTCCGTGCGACGACCGGAGTCGCGACCGGCAGGAGAAGCCCGTGCGCGACATTATCGGCGCTGATGCAGTAGCGCCACCCGGCGCGCGCCCCCTACGACCCCGCGCGCCCGGTCGCCCGGTCGCCGACCGCGACCTGCGCCAGATCCTCGAGGCCGCCCCTTGGGCACCGACGGCCCAAAACATGCAGGGCATCGAGATCATCGTCGTCGACGATCCGGCGACGCTCGCCGAGATCGGCGCCATCCGCCGAGACATCTCGGCGCCGTTCCTGCGCGAGGACTACCAGCAGATGTCCTTCTCCGAGGACGAGCGGCGGCGGCGAAAGACCGGCGTTCTCACGAGCATGCACCCGGCATCCTGGCGGTCCACGGAACCCGAGGCATCGGCCCCGGCACAGGAATTCGCGCGCGATGTAATGCGTGGCTGCCCGGTCCTGATCGTCGTCCTCGACGACCCGCAAACCCGCGCACCGGCGTCGGGAGGCGACGCCCTCGGCATCATGAGCGGCGGGTGCCCCGGGCTTCCCCGCGCTACGCAAGGTCGCGTTTGGGTGCCGCGTCGGCTACCCCGCCGCTGCGCTGTCGGAACCATGCCTGCGCGTACGGCCCGAGGTCGTCGACTTCACGCACCGGAACCTCTACGGCGACCGGCTCGGGCCCGCGGCCGCGTAGGCGGCCGCGGAGGCGCTGATTCGCAGACAATTCCGTCGGAGTCGGGCGCGGGGCCGTGTGGGCCCGTGTCAACCGCGGCCCGCGGCTCGCGTTAGCCAACCTAGTACAGCCGGCTTCGAGGAGGCGCGAAATGGTCACCTTACGTGCGATTGCGGCATCGGTTGCCATTGCGGCCGGGACGGTCGGTTTCGCGCCAGCCGCGAGCGCCGGACACGTGTTCGTGGGCGTCGGGATTGGGCTTCCCGGCATCGCGGTGGTCGCACCGGCCCCCGTCGCTGTCATGCCGCCCTACTACTACGGGCCTAGCTATTACGGCCCTGCGTATTACGGGCCTGCCTTCGTCGGTGGCCCGCTGTACGGCGGCTACTATGGTCGGCCGTACGGCTACTACGGGGCGCGAGGCTACTACCGCGGCTACGGCGGCTATCACCGGCACTGACCCGCCGGGAACGGCGCTTCGCGGACGGGAGCCGGTCACTTGCGCAGGACGACCAGCGCTGCTGGCGGCTTGACGCCGTGGCTGCGCGCGAAGTCGCCTTGGTTGATCGCGAGACTGAGTAGGCCGCGCGAGTCGATGAATGCGAGTTCCCTGCCGACCGGGACATCGCCGAACGTCTTCGCGTACGTCACCGTGAGTTGCTCGGCGCCCAGCCGTCAGCGCACGGCGTCGCCGGGCACGTAGCCGAGCGCTCGGAAATCGTCGCCCGCGATGTTCGTCACCAAGTTGCCGTAGGCCCCGTCCAGCGCCACGACGCTGCCGCTGACACCTTGCTGGTCGACGATGGCAAGTGGCGCCTCGAGGCGCGTCAGCACCGTCACGACCGGGCCAACCTGCCTCCAGTCGTCGCCCCGCGCGAGGTGCGCCGCAACCGGCGAGAACACGTCGCGACCATGGAACGTCGACGACAACTTGCCGCCGATGAGCCAGGCGGGATTGCTGATTTCCCGCGCGCCCGCGAGACCGTCACGGTCGATCAGCGGCGTTACGAGGCCATTGTCGGGCAGCACGAAATACTGGCCGCGCCAGGTCTTGACGACGATCGACTTGCGGCTCGTGCCGACGCCCGGATCGATGACCGTGACGAATACCGTGCCCGCGGGGTAGTACTGCGCCGTTCGCGCCAGCAGGCGCGCGCCCTCCGAGACGGAGAACGGCGTGACCTGGTGGGTCAGATCGATGATCTCGGCGTCCGGTGCGACGCTGATCATGACGCCCTTGCAGATCGCGACGGCGTCGTCGACCGTCCCGAAGTCCGACAGGAATACGATGAGCGGCCGCCTCGGCTACGACGCGGCGCGGGCTGCGCACGCGGCTACCGACGCGGTCGCAAGCGCGAGACCGAGCACGGCCACAACCAAACGGCGCGCGGGGGCGGTGGACGACATGGGTGGAAGTCCTGTGCGGTCCGATGTGCTCTCGGCGAATGATCGCACCGGATGCGCCGCGCGGGGTGGACTCGCGCGCCGGCGAACCGGTGGCCCGGGCAAGCGGACCATCGCCCGGGATCGGGGACCGCCATCGGCGCCCGCGGACGCAGTATGCAGGACCCTGGAGCAGCGGCGGGCGGACCGGATTGAGGCGCGTCCGGCGCAGGCGTAGAAACGCAGTGGCAGAATGACGAAGGATCCGCGCCCCGCTGACGCGGCTGCCGGTTCCGACTGCGAACACCACCGGCCAGGCCCGGCGGCAATCCACCCGAGGCACGCATGATCCAGACGCCCGCCGGACGGTCCCCCGACCCCACAGCAACCTCGCCAGGCGCCGCGCCGGCGACGGGCCCGCTGCGCGGCATTCGGGTACTCGACTTCACGACGCTCCTGCCGGGGCCACTCGCGACGCTCCTGCTCGCAGACGCCGGTGCGACGGTGCTGAAGATCGAGCCACCGGGAGGCGACCCGGTGCGGCATCAGGGACCGCACGACGTGCATGGCGCTTCCGTTGCGTTCCAGCTCCTGAATCGCGGCAAGCGCCTGCGCACGCTCGACCTCAAGTCACCGAGCGGACAGGCCGAGGCGCTCCGTCTGGCGCGCGGCGCCGACGTGCTCGTGGAGCAGTTCCGCCCCGGCGTCATGGAAAGGCTCGGCCTCGGGCCCGCCGCGTTCGCGGCGCTCAATCCGCGACTCGTCTACTGCTCGATCACCGGCTATGGCCGGTCAGGGCCTAACGCGCGCCGCGCCGGCCACGACCTCAACTACGTCACCGATGCGGGGCTGCTCGCTAATACCGTCGGGCGCGACGGGGCGCCGGTGCTGCCGGCGACGCAGGTGGCGGACATCGGCGGCGGCTCCTGGCCCGCGGTGATCAACATCCTTCTTGCGCTACTGGCGCGCGACCGCGACGGCCGTGGCTGCCACCTCGACATTTCGATGGCCGACAATGTCTGGCCGTTCCAGGTCACGGCGCTCGCCAAGCTCTGGGCGAGCGGGGCAGCGCCCGCCGCGGGCCTCGAGCCGCTGACTGGCGGGCTTGCGCGCTACCACCTCTACGAGACACGCGACGGCCGGTGGCTGGCGCTCGGTGCGCTCGAGGACCGCTTCTTTGCGCGCTTCACCGAGATCGCAGGCATCCGCAGCGGTGCGAGCGGCCACGGCGGACCGTCCCGGGAGAAGGTCGCGCGGCGGGTCCGGGAGCTAAGCGCGGACGAGTGGCTGCGCCTGTTCGAGGGCGAGGACGTCTGCGTGGCCCTCGTGCGCAACGTCAACGAGGCCGTCAGTGCCGCGACTCTGCCGTCGGTGCGCGCCTTCGCCACCGCGTCACCGGCCACCACCGAACCGCCGCCGCTACCATTGCCGATCGACGCGGGCCTGCGCTCGCGCGAAATTGCGGCGCGCCCGGCAGCCGGGGGCGCGAGCGACACCGAGTGGCCACCGCCTTAGGCGCGAGCGGGGGCCACCCGGCTTCAGCGCGTATCGGCCACGGCCGTCGTGCCCTGCCCGCGCAGCGCTCCTTCGGACGCCGGCGCGGCTGCCGTGGACGCTCCGCGCAGGATCACGAGGATGTTCACCACGAAAATGACGGCGGCCACGTAGATCGCGAGCTGGCCGGCGACCAGCACCGGCGCCCACTGCGACTCCCCGAGCAGCACGAGCGATAGCGCCAACATCGACGGCGGCAGCGCCAGGTTGTAGATCCAGAAGAAAGCCCGCGCGAGCCGCGTTGTCGCGGTTTGTGGCCAGATGCTGAAGACCACCGCCGCGACTGCCAGCGTGACCCAGCCAAGGAGGTCGACGTGCGCATGGGCGGGCGCGAGTGCGAAACGCTCGGTCGCGCCCATCGCGATACCCATCGTCATGCCGATGAGCAGGTAAAGCCCTGCAAGTTTCAGGCAGCGAGTCGCCATGGTTCCGTTCTCCTTGAGTCTCCGGAATGGGTGGCCGCGCCGGACCCGCATCGGGCCGCGCTGCCCATCCCGTCCGGGGCGGTCGTGTCGCGACGCGCGGAGCGTCGTGACCACGAACCATCGCCGGGGTCGATAAGTTACGACTCCCCCGCACCTGCCCGCCGACGACTCGACGCGCGAAACCGGCAGTTCGTCGCGTGCCCCGCCCGTGGGGATCGCGCGCCCCGAGCCGACCCGGCATGAGAGTCAACGTCGGGCACGTCGCGACGCCAGCGACGCCGGCGAGCCGGTGCCGGTCCGGCCGCGATTGCCCGCAGCAGACGGACGCGTAAGATCGGCCGGCGCGAACGGGTCGCGGCGGCACGATCAGGTGACAACCATGAAGCGGCTCCTCCGGTGGCTGATCATCATCGCCCTGCTGCTGGCGGCTTACCTGCTGCTGTGGCCCGTGCCGATACGGGCCGTCGCCTGGCGCGCGCCCCGATTCAACGGTTACGCCGGACCGCACGCCCGCAACGAACGGCTGGCGTCGCTGCGGGCGGTTTCCATCTCGCCCGAGATCGGCCCGGAACACATTGCCTTCGGTCCGGACGGCAAGCTCTACACCGGCACGTTGTCCGGTGCGATTCTGCGAATGAACCCCGACGGCACCGGGATCGAGACGGTCGTGAACACCGGCGGTCGGCCGCTTGGAATGGAGTTCGACTCCGCGGGTCGGCTCATCGTGGCCGACGCGTTCCGTGGCCTGCTCGCGGTCGGGACCGACCGCTCCGTGACGGTGCTCGCCGACCACGTCGGTACGCAGCCGATCGCTTTCGCCGACGCGGTGGTGGTCGCGCGGGACGGCCGGATCTATTTCACCGACGCGACGCAACGGCTGTCGGCCCGGACCTGGGGGACATTCGACGCGGCGCTGCTCGACATCATGGAGCACTCCTGCAGCGGACGGGTACTCGAGTACCGCCCCGACACTCGCGCGCTGCGGCTCGTGATCGGCGGACTGTGCTTTGCCAACGGGGTCGCGCTTTCCGCGGACGAGTCGCAGATGTTCGTTTCGGAGACTGGCGCCTACCGCATCTGGAAAGTCGACGTCGCTGCCGACGGTCTCGATGCCCGGACCCTTGCCACCGAGACGGGGCAGCACCAGGCGCGCGTGTTCGCCGACAACCTGCCGGGCTTTCCGGACAACCTGACCCGGAGCGCGACCGGCCGCGTCTGGACCGGGCTCACCAAGCCGCGAAGCGCGGTCATCGATGCGCTGGCGGACCTGCCGCTGCTGCGCGCGATGAGCCTGCGGTTGCCGAAGGCGCTGTGGCCGGTACCGCCGGCGTACGGACACGTCATTGCATTCGACGAGTCGGGCCGGGTGGTGGCCGACCTGCAGGACCCGGCAGGCCGCATCCCGGAGACGAGCGGCGTCACCGAGCACGACGGCATCCTCTACATCCAGAGCCTGCACGCCGGAGCACTCGGAATGCTGCCGGTCGCGGCCATCGGACCGTGACCGTTTCCAATCTATACTCGTGCGACCGTCCCGCGACCTGGAAGAAGTGAGCCGCCCGTGACCCTGACGATCCGCAACCCCGCGACCTCGCTCCCGGTGCTGCTCCTGTGGTGCCTCGCCAGCTCCGCCCTGGCCGCGAACGCCGATGTCGGCGCCCGCGTCGACCGGGTGCTCGCCGACACGCCGCTGATCGACGGCCACAACGACCTGCCCTGGGAGATCCGTGACCGGTTCAAGGGCGACCCGGGTGCGGTTGACCTCGCCGCCGACACGTCCAAGATTCCGCCGCCGCCGGGCGGCGTGGCGCTGATGACCGACATCCCGCGCCTGCGCGCCGGCCGCGTCGGCGCGCAATTCTGGTCGGTGTGGGTGCCGGTGGAACTCAAGGGCCTCGAGGCCGTGCAGGCGACGATCGAGCAGATCGACCTCGTCAAGCGGCTCAATGCCCGCTACCCAGCGGACCTCGAGATGGCCTATTCCGTGGCTGACATCCGCCGGATCCACAAGGCGCACCGCGTCGCGTCGCTGATCGGCATCGAGGGCGGGCATCAGATCAATGACTCGCTCGCCGTGCTGCGCCAGATGTACGACCTCGGCGCGCGCTACATGACGCTGACGCACACCCGCAACACGGCCTGGGCCGACTCGGCGACCGACGCGCCGGCGCACCACGGCCTCACCCCGTTCGGCGGCGAGGTGGTCCGCGAGATGAACCGCCTCGGCATGCTCGTCGACCTGAGCCACGTCTCGCCGGATGCGATGCGGGCGGCCCTGGCGATCAGCGAGGCCCCGGTGATCTTCTCGCACTCGTCGGCGCGCGCAATCGTCGACCACCCGCGCGACGTTCCCGACGACGTCCTGAGGCTCGTCGCCGAGCACGGCGGCGTCGTCATGGTGAACTTCAACCCGGGTTACGTCTCCGACGCCGTCAATCGCTGGGAAGCCGACCAGGCGGCCGAGCAGGCGCGTTTCAACGCCCCGCCCTACGGCGGCCTCTACATCGGCCAGCCGGACCGCGCCAAGGCGGCGCTCGCGGCCTGGGAGAGTGCGCACCCGAAGCCGCGCGCAACGCTGGAACAGGTTGCGGACCATATCGAGCACATCCGCCGGGTTGCCGGCATCGACCACGTCGGCATCGGCTCGGACTTCGACGGCATCGAGGAGACGCCGGTCGGACTCGAAGGCGTCGACCGATTCCCGGCGCTGCTCGCGGAGCTGATGCGCCGTGGCTGGACAGATACGGAGATCGCCAAGCTCGCCGGCGGCAACCTGCTGCGGGTACTGGCGGAGGCCGAGCGGGTCGCGGCGAAGCTGCGCGCGACGCACACGCCGTCACTGGCGCGCATCGAGACGGCCCCGAAGGGCTAGCGCTGATTCGGCGGCCCGCCCTTGGTGGGCCGCGCACACCTCACCGCTCCTGCCAGCCTCCGCCGAGCACCTGGTAGAGCTGCACGAGTGCAGTGAGGCTGTTGGCGTGCGCCTCGTTGAGCGCGAGTTCAGCGGCGAACAGGTCCCGGTCGGCGTTGATGACGTCGAAGTAGGACGCGTAGCCGACGCGGTACCGAGCCAGCGCGATCTGCTCGGCACGCCGCAGAGCGTCGACCTGCTTGGCCTGCTCGACGGCGAACTCGGCGTACTTGGAGTAGGCGACGAGCGCATCCGCGACGTCGCGGAAGGCGCTCTGTACGACCTTCTCGTACTGGTAGAGCGCCTCGCGCTTCTGCGCGTCGGCGAGATCGAGTTGGTATAGCGACCGCTGCGAATCGAGAAGCGGCTGGAGGAGGCCGGCAGAGGCGCTCCACTCCGAGGTCGGCGCGCGGAACAGGCTCCCGAGCGGGTTACTCAGCGACCCGGCAAACCCCGTCAGCGAGATCGTCGGGAACAGCGCGGCCTTGGCGACGCCGACGTTGGCATTGGCGGCCCGCAGCGCCTCCTCGGCCGCCCGCACGTCCGGCCGGCGCTCGAGCAGCCGCGAGGGCAGTCCCGGCGGCGGCAGCGGCGGCGACTCCGGCATCGCCTCGCCGCGCCGCGCACGATCGATCGGTCGCGGGTTTTCGCCGAGCAGCGTGCACAGCAGATTCTCGGTCTGCGCGATTCGCCGCTCGAGGTCCGGAACGTTGCCGCGCGCAATCGCGGCCTGCGCCTCGGCCGTCGCGACGTCGAGACCGGTCGCGTAGCCGCGCTCGTGCTGGGCCTGAGTCAACTCGACGAATTTCTCGCGCGTCCCGACCGTCCGCCGGGTGATCTCGAGCTGAGCGTCGAGCGACAGGAGCGTGAAGTAGCCGTTGGCGACGCTCGCGACGACCGAGCTCTCGACGGTGCGCCTCGCGTAAACCGACGACAGCAGGGTCGCGCGCGCCGACTCGTTCAGGCGTCGCAGCCTGCCCCACAGGTCAACCTCGAACGAAGCCGTCACTAACGCCTGCTCGGTATTCTGGAACCGCGGCGCCCCGGGCGCGAGCGCATCGAGCGACGCCTTCGAGCGGCCGAGCTGCCCGATTGCGTCGACCGTCGGCAGGTACCGGAGCCGGGTCGCCCCGAGCGACGCCCGCGCCTCGTCGACCCGCGCGACGGCGACCTTGAGGTCGCGGTTGTTGCGGAGCGCCGCCGCGATCAGCTCGCGCAGCTTCGGGTCCGTGTAGACATCCTCCCAGCCCGTGTCGCCGATCGACGCCCCGGCGGGCGGCTCGCTCGCGGCACGGTAGGCGTCAGGCACGGCCACCGGCGGCCGGTGGTAGTCCGGACCGACGGCGCATCCCGCGAGCATCGCAAGGCCGGCGATCGTGGCGTGCCTCACTTGGGCGGCTCCCCGCCCGGGGCCGCGGGCTCGTGCCCCGGTTGCGGATCGCCGGACGCCGAGCGCGGCCGCCGCCACCGCTCGATACCACTCTGGATGACCACGTAGAACACGGGCACGATGAAGATGCCGATCACCGTGGCCGCCGTCATGCCGAACACGACCGTCGTGCCCAACACCTGCCGCGACGTCGCCCCGGCGCCGCTTGCGATCGCGAGCGGCAGCGCGCCGAAGATGAATGCCGCCGACGTCATCAGGATCGGCCGTAATCGCTGCCGCGCGCCGGCGATCGCGGCTTCCACCACGGACATGCCGCGCGCGTGGGAGAGCTTCGCGAACTCGACGATCAGGATCGCATTCTTCGCCGCGAGGCCGATCAGCATCACGAGACCGACCTGTGCGTAGATGTCGTTCGCCATGCCGCGCATCGTGAGCCCGAGGAAGGCGCCGAATACCGCGAACGGAATGCAGAGGATGACCGCAAACGGCACGCCCCAGCTCTCATACTGCGCGGCGAGCACGAGGAACACGAATACCATCGCCATCAGAAAAATGTATGGCGCCTGACCGCCCGTACGCTTCTGCTGAAGTACCGAGCCGGTCCAGTAGTAGGTCATGTAGTCGGGTGCGGCCCGGGCGACCTCCTCCATCGCGCGGAGCGCATCTCCCTGGCTGTAGCCCGGGGCCGGCGAGCCGTTCACGGTCACCGCGCGATAGACGTTGTAGCGCTCGATGTACGACGGACCGAGCGACGGCTTGACGCTGACCAGCGAGGACAGCGGCACCATGTCGCCGGCCTGCGTCCGCACATAGAGGCCGTTGACCGCTTCCGGGACGCGGCGCGCACTACCCTCGGCCTCGGCCGTCACTCGGTAGGTGCGGCCGAAGAGATTGAAGTCGTTGATGTAGTTGCCGCCGAGGAAGGTCTGCAGCGTCGAGAAGATGTCCGAGATCGGAATGCCGAGCGACTTGGCGCGGTCGCGGTCCACGACGTACTCGATCTGCGGCACGCGCAGGTTGAACTGCGTCGACACGCGCGCGAGCTCGGGACGTTTGGCCGCCGCCGCGAGGAAGTCCTGGATGCCGGCGTTGAACCGTTCGAGGGTACCGCCCGAGGTGTCGGCGAGGATCAGCTCGAAGCCGCCCGCCTGGCCGATGCCGGGAATCGCCGGCGGCGCGACGACGATGACGTTCGCCTCCTTGATCGCCGCGAGCTCCCTGGACAGCCGCGGGATCAGGCCCGCCACCGAGCTCTGCGCGCCCGGCCGCTCCGACCAGGGATTGAGCGGGACGAAGCCCGAGCCGGTGTACGGCGTCGTTACGCCGGCAAGCAGGTTGAGCCCGCTGATCGCCAGCATCTCGTGGACCTCGGGCTTGCTCTCGACCACGGCGGCCACCTTCTCGAGCGCCGCCTCGGTGCGCTGGAACGACGCGCCGGGCGGCAACTGCGTGACCAGCAGCAGGAAGCCCTGGTCGTCCTCCGGCAGGAATCCGCCGGGTCGCTCGGCCACGAGCACGGCCACCGCGACGATGATCACGCCGAACACGCCGAGCGCGATCGCCGAGCGCCGGATCGCGCGGCGTACGGTATTGGTGTACTGGACCGTCGCGACCGCGAAACCGCGGTTGAACGCGGCGAACAACCTGCCGGTCAGTGTGCGCGGCGGCTCGTGGGAGCGCGGCCGCAACAGCAGCGTGCACATCGCCGGCGTGAAGGTCAGCGCGATGAACGCTGAGATCAGCACCGAGACCGATAACGTCAGCGCGAACTGCCGGTAGAACTGTCCGGTGAGGCCACCCAGGAACGCAACCGGCACGAACACCGCCGTCAGTACGAGCGCAATCGCGATCACCGGGCTCGAGACGTCCGCCATCGCCGCACGGGTCGCGTCGCGCGGGCTCAGGTGATGGGACTCCATCTTCTCGGTGACCGCCTCGACGACGACGATCGCGTCGTCGACGACGAGGCCGATAGCGAGCACCAGCGCGAACAGCGTCAGCGTATTAATCGAGAAGCCGAGACCCACGAACAGCGTGAACGTGCCGAGCAGCGACACCGGCACCGCGAGCATCGGAATCAGGGTCGCACGCCAGCTCTCGAGGAACAGGAACACGACGAGCAACACGAGCCCCGCCGCGATGAACAACGTGATCTCGACCTCCTTGATCGACTCGGAGACGAACTCCGTGGTATCGAGCACGACGTCATAGGTGATGCCGGGCGGAAAACGGTCGCCCAACTGTTTCAGCGTCGCGCGCACCTGCTTGGCGACCTCGAGCGCGTTGGCGTCAGGCAGCTGGAAGATGCCGAGCGATGCGACCGCCTGGCCCTTGAGGCGGGTTGAGCGACTGTAGTCGGTCGCCGCGAGCTCGATCCGGGCGACATCGCGCAGCCGGACGATGGCGCGGTTGGCGCCGGTGCGCAGCACGATATCCTCGTACTCGCGCACCGAGCCGAGGCGGCCACGCACGACCACCGAGTAGGTCATCTCCTGGCCGGGCGGAGCCGGCTCCGCGCCGACGATGCCCGCCGGCGCCACGACGTTCT
Source organism: Gammaproteobacteria bacterium (assembly GCA_037443765.1). Classification (GTDB taxonomy): domain Bacteria; phylum Pseudomonadota; class Gammaproteobacteria; order Steroidobacterales; family Steroidobacteraceae; genus CAIKZZ01. Next base: position 229,865 of record JBBINS010000001.1, on the reverse strand, counting down.
GTTCGTTGAGCGCCGCCGTGATGTCCTGCGTCGTGACGCCGAGGCGCGCCATACGGCCGGGGTCGAGCCAGATGCGCATGCCGTAGTCGCGCGCGCCGAACTGCGTCACCTGGCCCACGCCGCGGATGCGCGCCAGGGAGTCGACGACCTGCAGCGCGGTGAAGTTGCTGAGAAACAGGTAATCGTAGCGCGGATCAGTCGCCTTGATGGCGATGTACATCAGCGCCTGTGGCGCCTTCTTCGTGATCGTGATGCCCTGGCGCACCACGTCCGCCGGCAGCTGCCGCTGGGCGATCGCGACCTGGTTCTGGACGTCGACGGCGGCGATGTCCTGGTCGGAGCCTACCTCGAACGTGACGTTAAGAGTGTAGGTCCCGTCGTTGGAACTCTTCGAGTCCATGTAGAGCATGTTCGGGACGCCGTTCACCTGCGTCTCGATCGGTGCCGCGACGGACTGCTCGATCGTCCGGGCATCAGCGCCGGGAAACGACGTCGAGACAACCACGCTCGGCGGCGTGATCTGCGGGAAGCGCGCAACCGGCAGCAGGAAGAACGCGATCGAGCCCGCGAGCGTGATCAGGATCGCGAGCACCGTCGCGAAGATCGGGCGGTCGATGAAGAAGTTGCTCAAGGCGCGCGCTTCTGGGTGGCCGGCTTCGGCTCGGTGTCGACCAGGGTCCCCTCCCTGAGCTTCTGGGTACCGTCGACGACCACGAGGTCGCCGGCGGCGAGCCCCCTGATGACCAGCGTGTCCTGTCCGATCCGCGCGCCGAGCGCCACGTCGCGCGGCGCCGCCTTGTGGTCCTTGTCGACCGTCCACACGAAGCGCTTATCCTGGAGTTCCTGCACCGCGCGCTGCGGAATGACGATCGCATCGGCCTGCACCGGCGTCTCGACCGACACCTTGACGTACTGCCCGGCGCGCAGCAGCTGCTTCGGATTCTGGACCGCGAGCCGCAGGGGCAGCGTGTCGGTCCGCAGATCGACCGCGGCGTCGACGAAGTTGAGCTCCACGGGACCCTCGAGTTCGCTGCCGTCCGTCAGGAACACCCGAAACCGCGTCTTGCTCGGATTGCGTTGGTCGGGCGGCCGGCCGAGCGCGCGCTGAACCTCGAGCAGTCGCTGCTCGCTGATGCTGAAGTTCACGTACATCGGGTCGGTCTTGTACACCGTGGTCAGGAGCGTGCTGTAGGCGGTGACGAGGCCTCCGAGCCGGATCAGGGCGCGGCTCATGACGCCGTCGATCGGCGCCCGCACGATCGTCCAGTCAAGATTGAGCTCGGCCGTGCGCATCGCCGCCTGCGCCGCCTGCACTTGCGCGGTGGTGGCGTCATGGGCCGCGATCGCTGCGTCCAGCTCGCGCTGGCTCAGCGCGTCCAGCTGCGACAGCGGTCGGGCGCGCTCGAGGTCGCGCTCCGCCTGAGCCTTCGCCGCTTCCGCCTGCGCCAGGGTCGCCTTGGCCTGCGCGAGCGCCGCTTCGTACGGCTGTCGGTCGATCACGAACAGGATCTGCCCGGTCCTGACGCGCTGGCCCTCGACCGCCTCCTGCCGCTCGAGCACCCCTCCGACCCGCGGCCGGATCTCGACGGTGTTCGACGCCTCGAGCTGGGCCGGGTACTCCAATGGGACGGAGACCGGGTGCGGCGCGATCCGGATGGCGTTGACCGGTACCCCGTGGGAGGGGGGTGGACCTGAGCGGCCACAGCCCGAGCCGAGCAGCAGCACGGCGAGCAGCGCGAGCGCGGAACGATACGGATGGTCGGGAGTGTGCATCGGAACCTTGGTTGACGCCTCCGGGCCCGCAGCGGCCCCGGATGCCGCATTCGTACCCCACGGTCGGCGGAACTTCGAAATCTAGCCGAACGCGAGGGCGCTGAGGAGCCCGATTCACGCCGACCGACGAATCCACGACGCGTTGCCGGGATAGGATGGTGCGGTGCCCGCGCCCGGCCGGGCGGTCCGGGATGCCGGTAGAATCAGGCTGGGACGCCCGACGAGCACACTCGCCCGCAAGGGGATCGACGTGACGCGAACGTGGAATGGTCTGGTCATCGCCGCCGCCGCGGCCGGAGGGCTGCTCGGCACCGTGGCGGGGCGGGCTGATGAGATGCCGACGACGCTGGCCGAGGCCAAGCGCATGGAACAGGCGGTCAACGTGCCCGCGCCCGGCTTCTACTCATCGCCGCGCGCCCTGTCGAGGACCCGGCCCGGCGATCTGCTCGAGGCGCAGCCGTTCGACGGCTACCAGCTGCCGCCGGGAGCCACCGCAACACGGATCCTCTATCACTCCCTGGATGCGGAGGGCCGCGGCGTCGCGACGTCTGCCTTCGTGCTCGTGCCCGCGGGTACGCCGCCGGCCGGTGGCTGGCCGGTGATCGCCTGGGCCCACGGTACGAGCGGCGTCGGCCGCCAGTGCGCGCCGTCGCTGATGCGGGACTACTACTACGGGGACCTCGGGCTGGCCGATTTCCTGCGTGCGGGCTTCGCGATCGTCGGCACCGACTATCACGGCCTCGGCACGCCGGGACTGCACCAGTACGTGAACAAGACGGCGCAGGTCAACGACGTCATCTACTCGGTACCGGCAGCGCGCGCCGCGGTGCCGTCGCTCGGCCGGCGCTGGGTCGCGGACGGGCACTCGCAGGGCGGCCTGGCCGCGTGGGGCGTTGCCGAGCGGGAGTCGGGACTCGACGATCCGGACTACCTCGGTGCCGTATCGGCCGCCGGCGCCGCGCGACCCGAGGAGTTGCTGACGCACCTCGGTGACACGCCGGGGGTCGGCTTCTACCTCGCGTTCATGGCGTACGGCATCCACGCGCGGTTCCCGTCGTTCGCCGTGACCGACATGCTGACTCCGCTCGCGATGCAGCGCTATGCCGCCGCGTCCAGGGACGGCTGCTGGTACCACGGTTACGCGCTCTACGCCGACCTGACGAGCGCTTCGATGCTGAAGCCCGGATGGAACCGCAACCCTTGGGCGCGACGCTTCTTCAAGGAGAATGAGCTCGGCGAGACGCCGGTCTCCGGGCCGCTGCTCGTGATCGCCGGAGAGGCCGACGCGACCGTGCCGATCGAGGGCGTACGGCAGACCGTCGCGCAGGCCTGCAGGGCCGGCAGCCCGCTGCTCAGCTTTCGCAGCTATCCGGGCTTCGACCATGACCCGACCATGGCCGGGACCGTGAAGGATCAGATCGCGTGGATCGGCGACCGATTCGCGGGAACGCCGGCTGCCGGCAACTGCCCCGTTCGGTAGCGGCCAGCGCAGCGCAACCCCGCGGTCAGCGCGCCACGGCCGCCCAGGCCGGCGGCGGCGGGCTTAGGACTTCTTCACGAAGCAGGTCTTGAGCACCAGCCCCTTGACCTTGTCGGCGTTGCACTCGATCTCCTCAGCATCGTCAGTGAGGCGGATGTTCTTGATCACCGTCCCGCGCTTCAGCGTCACCGACGACCCCTTCACCTTGAGGTCCTTGATGACCATTACCGAATCGCCGTCGGCGAGCGCGTTGCCATTGCTGTCCCTGACATCCGTCACGAGTATGTGCTCCAGTATCGGTGGTGGCGCGAACGCCGCTGATGAGGCCGCTAGCCCGTCGCCGCGTCGAGCATCGTGTACTCGACCTCGCTGAACGAGTCCACAGGGAACACGTAGAACAGCTTGAGCGGCACGGAACCGTTGTTGTGGATGCGGTGCGGCGTGCCGCCGGGGATGTAGATCGTCGATCCCTTCCGGACCACGTGGTCGACGGACCCGAGCGTCACGACGCCCGTCCCCTCCAGGAAGTAGTAAAGCTCGAGAGGCGGATGACGATGCAGCGCGAGCTCCCCCCCTGGCTGGAGCTCACAGACGCCGCTCGTCAACTGCTGCGTCGGGGTCCGGTCGGCGCTCGTGAGGGTGCGCCACGTGACACCCCGGTCATCGCCGCTCTCGACCTCCACGCCTCGCTCCTCGATCACCATCGGCTGCGATCCCATTCAGCGCCCTCCCCACGTCCCTCGATGCTCAGACGTCGCCGCGCGCCGGTGGCGGCCATCGTATCCGGCGACGCCGCCGTCCCTCAATGGGCTGAAGACCGGTAGACGCACTTGCCCTCGAACCAGGTCTCCAGGACGCGGGTCCCGGCGATGTCGTCGGCCTTGCCCGCCGCGGGTAGCGCGAGAATGTCGCGGTCGAGCAGGACGAAGTCCGCCGACTTGCCGACCTCGAGCGAGCCGAATTCCCCGTCGCGCCCCAGCATGCGCGCGCCGTTGATCGTGTAGGCGTCGAGCACGTCGCGGATCGACACGGCCTGGCGCGCATTGAACGACGGTTTGCCGGGATCGTGGCGGGTGACCGCCACTTCCATGTTGACGAAGGGCTGCGGATCGCGCGTTCCGACCGGTGCGTCGGACCCGGCCACGAGGACCGCACCGGCATCCTTCGATGCGCGGAACGGGTACGTGCTCTCCTCGTACCAGCTGCCGGCGACGTGGCGGGCAGAGTCGCTGTTGCCAATCATCCGCTGCAGGAACGGGATGATCGTCATGTCGTAGTCGAGATCGTCGTTCGCCCAGGAATACGTGTATGCGAGGTAGAGGTGGTCGCGGCCCATGCGGGCGACTTCCTCGGGGCGCGTCAATTGCACGTGCGCGAGGCTGTCGTGGGTCGTCGAGACGCCGTCGGCCGCGCGCGCGGCCTCGATCGCATCGAGCGCGGTCCGCAGCGCCCGGTCGCCGATCACGTGAATGTGCACGTTGAAGCCGGCGAGGTGCATCCGCTTGACGTACTCGAGCTCGATCTCGCGCTCGTGCTGCAGCACGCCCGTCGAGATCTGGCACTGGCCGGGGTGGAAGCCGTGGGCCTGCGTGAACGCGGCGATGTCGGCTGCGGACTCGACCATCGACGGCTCCGCCCGCGCCGCGACGCACGCGGGCGAGGCGGTGTCGACGTACCCGGTCACCGTCGCGTGACCGCCGGAATCGGTCGCGAAGACCGGCTGCAGATACGCCTCGAGGAGCGCGGCGTTGCCGAGGGTCGGTGGCACCGCGAACGGATTCCCTTCCACGACGCCGTCGGCGAACAGCTTGACGAAGTCTGCGCGAACGTACTGGTTTCCTGCGTATTTCGCGCGCACCGCCTTCGCTTTCTCGACCAACGCATCGTAGTCGACGCGACCATCGGCGGTCCGCGTGTGGCTCGGGTCGTAGAGCTGGGCGAGCGTCGCGCGTACCGTCATGTGCCTGCCACGCAGCAGCTTGTCGTAGACCGCGAGGCCCTCGGGGGACACCGCCGCATCGAGTACGGCAGTGATCCCGACGCTGTTGAGGCGCGCCGTGATGCGCTCCGGCGCCTCAAGCACCAGCTCAAGATCGTTGTAATTGTTGTTCCCGACGATCGCGGCGCGCGCATCCTCGTTGACCTCGCCGTTCGGCTCGCCCCGTTCGTCGACGCCGACGAGCTTGCGGTAGCCCGCAAAGTCCGCGGCGAGCGTCGCCGCCGACAGGCCGACCTGACGACCCGCCGTGTTGCGCGCCAGCGCGAGCGCGGCGCTGTTGTAGGCACCCTTGTGACCGTCGTTGCCCATCAGTTCGACGGGTGTGGTCGGTGCGGCCGCGTCGAGCGCGGCGCGCAGCGTTGGGTACTCGCGATCGGGAGTGTTACCCGACATGTTCCACTGGTGGACTCGCAGCCATTTGCCGGGTGCCGGGCGATAGTGCTCCATGCACGCGCGCACGAAGGTCGAGAGCTCGCGCAGCGACTTCTGGGCGCTCGCGAGGTCGCAAACGTCGAAATCGACGATGTCGATCGGGTGGATGTGGGAATCGACGAGCCCGGGGACGACGAGCCGGCCGCCGAAGCGCCGGACCGCCGTGTGCGGACCGACGAAGGCGTTGGCGCCGGCCGCGTCGCCGACGTAGACGACGCGGCCGTGCCGGACCGCGAGCGCTTCGGCAAGCTCCGGGCCGGCGGCCGTATAGATCCTCGCCTCGGTCACGACGAGGTCCGCCGGCGCCGGCGCCGGCGCGCCGCGCGCGGCCATGGCAAACATCGTCAGCAGGAACGCGGCCGCCCAGGCGCCAAGTGTCGCAGGCGGTGATCCGGTCAGCTGACGCATGCATGCCCCCCAAAGGTATCGGCGACCCCTCGACATCCGGCGTCGCGCGGGTCCGGTACAGGCCGGACGCAATGTTCGCATCAATCTGCCCGGCGAAACCAGCGCATCAGCCAGCGCGTGGGCTACAGTTCCTGCGGCTGTTCAGGAGGACGCCATGATCGAAGTCCATCATTTGAACGCCTCGCGCTCCCGCCGCATCACGTGGCTGCTCGAGGAACTTGGCGTCGAGTACACGGTCGTCGCCTACCGTCGCGACCCGGTGACGCGCCTCGCGCCTGCCGAGCTCAAGGCCGTGCATCCGCTCGGCAAGTCGCCCGTGATCCGTGACGACGGGCGCGTGATCGTCGAGTCCGGTGCGATCGTCGACTACCTGGTGCGCCACTACGGCAACGGGCGGTTCGCGCCTGCCATGAACGCGCCGGACTACGAGCGTTATGTCCAGCTGCTGCACTACGCCGAGGGGTCGGCGATGGTACCGCTGCTGCTCAAGCTGTACGTTGGCCGGCTCGGCGAGGCGGGTGCGCCGCTGCAGCCTCGCATTCAGAGCGAGCTTCAGAACCATCTCGGCTGGCTCGACGGTGAACTGGCCGGCCGTGATTTCTTCGTCGGCAACGACCTCACCGGCGCCGACGTGCAGCTGTCGTTCGTGGCGCAGCTCGCGGTCCAGTTCTGCGGCCGCGACGCCTTCCCGAACCTGACGCGCTTCGCCGACCGGATCGAGGCAAGGCCCGCCTATCAGCGCGCGATCGCGAAGAGCGGGGCGTGATTTCGGCCGCTGAATCCCGGTAAAGGTCGTGCGCGCGCGGCCGCGACCAGCGGCGAGAGACTTATATTTCAGGGTAATCCGGCACGGAGGGCCGTTCGCGCGCATAATGTGAGACCCACGCAATGCATCTCGGCAAGGGCGCCCTCATGAAGAAGACGATCATCGACACGCTCGCGGCGGCAGGCAACTTCAAGACGCTGCTGACCGTCCTCAAGACCGCATCGTTCATGGACACCCTGCGCACGCCGGGTCCGTACACGCTGTTCGCGCCGACCGACGCCGTGTTCGAGCGCATGACACCCAGCCAGCTCAAGATGCTTCTCAAGGATATCCGGCGGCTCAAGACCATCGTGACGTACCACGTCATCTCGGGCGTCGTCGCCACGAAGGACGTGAAGTCCGGCGAGCTGCGGACCGTCGAGGGAAACTCCCTGACCGCTGAGGTCGGTGCGGACGGAGCGGTGTCGATGAACGGCTCCAAGGTCCTCCAGGGTGACATCCTGGCTTCGAACGGCCGCATCCACGCGATCGACGGCCTGTTGCTGCCGAAGAGCCTGCGGCTCGCCGCCGTCGCCTGACGCGCGCCGCCGCCGCGTGGCGCGCGGATCGAGCAGCGGGACCGCGCCATCGCTTCAGGCGGCGTCGATGCACGAGCGAAACCCGGGCAGAACGCGCCGAAAACGCGTAGAACGGACGCCATCGCTTTCATCATCCGGACGGCTCGCGATGCGCGCCATCCTAGGCCGTCGCCAGACCGGCCCATCCGCTGGAGTGACCCGCCGTGACGGAGCCTGATAACCTTTCGACCGCTATCGCCGCCTACCGGCAGGCGTTTGGGCATAACGTGCCGGCCGAGGTGCTGCAGATGTTCACGCACCGCCCGGGGCCGCTCCTGATGGAGATCCGTCAGGCGCTGGCGCTCAGCAAGCCGGTGCCGGCGTGGCTCGCGCGCTCACGGGTGCCCGGGACTGTGTCGACCTCCGACTGGTCGTCAGGTGGCTGACGGTGAGCGCGTCACGAATATGCAGGCCGCGCAGCGGCACGCATCGCATCTTGATCATTAGACAATCGGGGGCAGCATGCCGAAGCCAAACTATCGGCACATGAAGAAGCAACGCGAAGCCGCGAAGAAGCGCGAGCAGCAGGAGCGTTTGGCGAAGCGCCAGCCCCCGCGACCCGCCGAGACCGAGCCGAAGGAGGTTCCATGAGCAAGGGAATGGACAGCAAGAAGGAAGGCAAGAAGAAGCCGGCCAAGACGAAGGAAGAGAAGCGCGCGGCCAAGAAGGAAAAGAAGGCCCAGCGCGTCTGAATCGGCGCCGCGACGATTGTCGTGTGCCCTGGACGGGCACGTGGTATATTTCCCCTTGATCGTTGCCCGTCCGTATGAATCAGGCGCCCCCCGCGCTCTGTCCGCGTCCGAATTGACCTCGATCAGGTGACACGACGCACTGGTCGATGGCTTCCGGGGGCAAAACCCTTCGGGTCTTTGACTGTACCGCCTGTGTCTTGGCGCGTGCCTAGCGAGCCTTTGCCTGCACGGCACGCGTTTTCGACAATTTATTTGGATACTTCATCATCATGGCTAAGATTTACGTTGGTAACCTCCCCTTCACGGCCACCGAGGACGCGGTCCGCACGCTGTTCAGCGCCCACGGCGCCGTCCAGTCGGTCGCTCTCCCGACCGATCGCGAGACCGGCCGCCCCCGCGGCTTCGGCTTCGTCGAGATGTCGAGCACGGACGCTGCAGCCGCCATTGGCGCGCTGAACGGCCACTCGATGGAAGGCCGTGCGCTGCGCGTCAACGAAGCGCAGGATCGTCCGCCGTCGGGCGGCGGTGGCGGTCGCTCCGGCGGCGGCGGCGGTGGCGGCGGCGGTGGTTTCCGCTCGGGCAACCGCTACTAAGCGGACGTCCTCGAGCCTGCCCCGGAGGCCGGCGGCGGTCTCCGGGGTCGGTTCATGACCCGCTGAAGGGCACGTTCGCCGAGGGGCGACGGGCCCCGGATCAAATGCGGCTGCGCACTCTGTGCGCCGCCCTCCTCGAGCGACTGCGACGACACCGCAGCCGCCCTTCAATTCCCGAGCGAGGGACGGCCGCATGGAAAACCTCAAACTCGCCGACGCGTACGCACGCTACGGTGCAAAAATTCCGCGTGGGCAGCCCGCGCTATCGGCGATAGCCGCCGACGGCACGGTCGTGATCAGCTGCCAGGCGCCCAAGTTCGCCCGGACTCGGCGCGACGTCCTGCGCTACGAAGACGCCCTCTCGACCGACGAGACTGGCGAGCGACACAAGACGCTCCTCGGACAGCATCTGGTGCTGGCCCGTGACGGCGATCTCACCGTGCACCTCGTGATCGTGACGCCGCCGAAGGGACCGTTGCCGAAGATGATCAGCGTTCGGCCCGATCTCGTGGGTAAGGTCACGGAATTCGACGGCGATCGCTTCGTCGTGGACTTTGCGCGGATCTCGGCGCCGGTCGCCAAGTCCGGGTCGCGTCGCAAGTCCTGAGATCGACAACCGCAGGTCGCGCAGCGAGCGCGACGGGCAAGCAGCCGCTTGAGCGACGCGGTGCTCGACCGCAAATTCAGTTGACTCGCCTCGGGATCCGTCCGGCTGCGCGCCGAACCAAGTGGCCCGCGTGCCGGGCGCGCAAGGCGCCTACGACGCCGTGCGGCCGCCCTTGCGCGGGTGCGCGCCGCCTACACTCGCACGAGGTCCCGGTAGGCGTGCCACGTCGCGTGCCCGAGCAGCGGAATCACCACGATCATGCCGAACAGCAGCGTCACGAAGCCGACGACCGTCAGCCCGACCAGCATCGCGCTCCACAACGCCATCGCCAGCGGGCTCGTCCGGACGACGTCGACGCTGAGGGCCATCGCCTGCTCTGCGGTCGCGTGCGCGTCGGTGATCGCTGGCACCGTGACGACAGACAGTACGAACACCAGCAACGCCAGCACGGCGCCGACTCCGACATAGGACACGAGCTGCGCGCGCGTCGCCGAGTCGAGAAAGCCGCGATAGAAGGTCTCCAGGAAATCCGGCGGCGGAACGTTCAGAACGGCACTCAGGAACACGCCCGAGACGACGAACCAGCCGGCCGCGAACCCGGCGAGTACCACCCCGAAGCGGACGAGCGCCGGACCGTTGCGCTCGAGCGCCGTCAGCGAATCGTTGAAGGTCGTCGACTCCCCGGACTCGAGTCGCCGTGACAGTTCGACGAGGCCCGTCGCCATCACCGGCGCACCGAGCAGAAAGCCGGACAGCGCTGCGGCAAGAAAGTACGGGTGCGCGCCGAGCAGGAAGAGCAGCACCCAGCCAAAGACGACGATCAGTGCGGAGTGCGCGACGTCCTGACGCCAGCACCGGTTGAAGTCGGCGAGGCCTCGGTTCAACCACACGAACGGCCGCAGCGGCGACACCCGCCGAACCTGGGCTTGCAGCGGCGTCGGCGCGGCGCCCTCGCTCAGCGCATTCATAGCTGCCTCCTCGCGCGGTTCGCGCACGGCATCTACGTGATGGCTGGCCGAGGATATACCCGGCGACCCGCACCGCCAATTGTGCGCGACGCCAGGGCCCGCGTCAGCCCGTGGGTTCGGCCCGGCCCTCGTACATAAACGTCATCGGCCGCGGGCCGTCGGCGTAACCCGTCGCGAGCGCTGGAATATCGAACCCGGCACCGCGAACCAGATGGTCGATCCGTCGGTCCAGGTGGCAGCCGCCGGCGAGTCGCCGCCAGACCGGCGTGAGGGCCCGCTGCCACGACGCGACGCCCGATTCGGTCGACAGGCCGTGCTCGACGAACAATAACGCACCGCCCGGTCTGAGGACCCGCCGCATCTCCCTGAGCGCCTGTGCCGGATCCGGAATCGAGCACAGCGTCCAGGTCATCACGACGGTGTCGACGGAAGCGGCCGGCAGCGGCAACGCCGTCGCGGAGCCGAGCAGTAACTCGGCGCGCACGGCCGTTGCGTCCGCCGTCCGGCGGGCCATGGCGAGCAAGCGGTGAGAGGGATCGATGCCGATGACGGATTCGACTCCGGCGCCATAGAACGGCAGGTTCAGGCCCGATCCCACGCCGATCTCGAGTACGCGTCCCCGCGCCTTTGGCACGAGCGCATGGCGGTATCTTCGCAACTGGCGCTGCTGCATCACGAGGTCGATCAGCGGTGGCAGAATCCACTCGTCGTAGAAGTTCATCCGCACGGATCCCTTGCAATCGGTGCCGGTATGGCGGCGCGGGAGCCGCGCCGCCGCGCGTCCTCCCGGAAGGACGTTGTCACGGTACAATAATTACCCGGGCGACGTCGGCGTTGCTCGACGGCAAAGCGGGTCGGAGCTTGGTCGTGCGCTGCACGTCGACTACCGGCAGGGCCGGTGCTTGACGACGGTTCGGATCGCGAACTCGATCGCGGCCAAAATTGCCGAAGGACGGCCGCGAGGATCGTCAGGTGTCGACGAATGCGCGCTCGATGACGTAGTCGCCCGGCTCGCCGACGCCCGGCGACACCTCGAAGCCGAGCCGGTCGAGCATCTCGCGCACGTCTTTCAGCATCCCCATCCCACCGCACACCATGACGCGGTCGATCGCCGGGTCGAGCGGCGGCATTCCGAGGTCCGCGAACAGCTTGCCGCTCTCGATCAGAGTCGTGATCCGGCCCTGGTGGACGAACGGCTCGCGGGTGACCGTCGGGTAGTCGATGAGCCGGTCACCGATGAGCCCGGAGAGGTCCGGGTCCTCCCGCAGCCGGCGGATCACGGAATCCCCGTAATCGAGATCGCGGACCGCCCGGGCGCCGCGCACGACGACGATCTGCTCGAATCGCTCGTAGACCTCGGGATCCTTGATCACGCTCGAGAAGGGCGCGAATCCGGTCCCGGTCGAAAGCAGGAACAGGCGCTTGCCGGGCCTGAGGTCGCGCAGGACGAGGGTGCCCGTCGGCTTGGAGCTCAGCAGCACCGTGTCGCCCTCGCGGATGTTCTGCAGCCGCGACGTCAACGGGCCGTTCGGCACCTTAATGCTGTAGAACTCGAGCTCGTCCTCGTAGTTCGCACTGGCGATGCTGTAGGCGCGGGCGAGCTTCCGGCCCTCGATCTCGAGTGCCACCATGATGAACTGCCCGTTCTCGAAGCGCAGCGACGGTTCGCGGGTGGTCGTGAAGCTGAAGAGCTTGTCGCTCCAGTGGCGCACGTTCGTCACGCGCGCCGGCACGTAGGTCGCCATTCCCGAATCACCCGTCGGTCGTAGACATTCGAATTAGACGATGCTAATGTTGCAGCGCGTCGCTTGCAGTACGGGCTTTTACGTACGACTGGACGACGCCGCGACGCGCCGGCCAGCCGGCCGGCCGGCTTGTACAATCGGCGCCCCTTGGACGGTCACGCTCCCGATGCCCTGTTTCCCGGTCGAAGACGCCGACGTGCGGTGCTAAGCAGGTCGCATGCACCATCTGCGCAGGCTCGCGCCAGGGCTCGCCATCGCCATCGCCATCGCCATCGCCGCCTTCCCGCTGGCGAAGCTGCCGGCGCTCGCGTCGGCGGGGCTGAGCGCACTCACGCTCGCGATCATCCTCGGCGCCGTGCTCGGCAACGTCGCACACCACCGGCTCGCAGGGCCGAAGACGCTGCCCGGACTGCACTTCGCGCAGAAGACGCTGCTGCGGGTCGGCGTCGCCCTCTACGGCCTGAACCTGAGCCTCGCGCAGATCCTGCACGTCGGGCCGGCCGCCATCGTCGTCGACCTCTTCGTCGTGGCGTCCACGGTCTTGGTCGGCTGGTGGGTCGGGCACCGTTGGCTGCGCATGGACCGCGACACGGTCCTGCTCGCCTCCTCGGGTAGTGCGATCTGCGGCGCCGCTGCGGTAATCGCCGCCGAGACCGTCATCGGCGCTGCTCCACACAAGACCTCGGCGGCCGTCGGCCAGGTGGTGTTGTTCGGCAGCATTGCAATGCTCGTCTACCCGCTGCTGTTCGGCGTGCTCGGCGTCGACCGCGAGCCCTTTGGGATCTACGTCGGCTCGACGGTGCACGAAGTCGCCCAGGTCGTGGCCATCGGCAAGACGGTTGGCGGCGTCGCCGCCGAGAACGCCGTGATCGTGAAGATGATCCGAGTGATGATGCTCGCGCCTTTCCTGATCGTGCTCGGCTGGTTCGTGAGGCGCGACGATGACGCGCCGGCAATCGCGGCGCCGCGCCCTGGCCTGCCGGCGTTCGCGATCTGGTTCATCGTGATCACGCTCGTGCACCCATACCTAGGCATTCCCGATCCGGTCTTGAAGCTGCTGCGCTCGCTCGACATCTACCTGCTCGCAGCCGCGATGGCGGCGCTCGGACTCGATACGACGATCCAGAAGCTCAAGGTTGCCGGACGGGAGGCGTTGGTGCTCGGCGCCATCCTGTTCGGCTACCTGATCGTCGGCGGCGGGCTGGCCAACCTCGTGATCCAGCGCGCGTTCGGGGTCGCGGTAAGTCTGCCGGGCTGAGCGCCGCTCGTGACGCGACGCAGCAGCCGTCGGGACGATCCACAGGGCTGCGCCGCGTCCAACCGGGCCACAATCAGTTGTAGCGGCGCAGCGCAGACTTGCACCGCGCCGCGTTGCAGCCTGCGCTGCCGGCCCCATCCGCCGGCCACGGACGCTGATTGGAGAGCGACGTCATGCACCCCTACCCCCATGTCTATGAGGCCGCTGCGCGCGGCGAACCGGCCGGGGTCGTCCCGGTCACGACGCCATCAGCGCCGGAGGTAGCGACCACGCCGCCGCCGCAGTTCGACGGGCCCGAAGGCTACTGGTCTCCGGAGACGATGCTGGTCGCCGCCCTCGCGAACTGCTTCATTCTCACTTTCCGCGCGGTCAGCCGCGGCTCCCGGTTCGAGTGGCTGCACCTCGACTGCAAGGTCGTGGGCGTGCTCGAGAAGGTGGGCGGCGTCACACAGTTCTCGAAATTCGACACCCACGCGACGCTGACCGTCCCACCGGGCGCGGATGCGGCCAAGGCAGCGCTGCTGCTCGAGAAGTCCGAGCACGCCTGCCTGATCGCCAATTCGGTGCGCGGCGCGCGGACGCTCAAGACGCAGGTTGTCACGTCCGGGACCCCGTGAGGGACCAGCCAATGCCCTTCGACGTTGCCCACTGGGACCAGCGGTACTCGGCGCCGGAGTTCTGCTACGGCACCGACCCGAACGACTTCCTTCGCGAGTGCGTCGCCGCGCTGCCGGCGGGTGGGCGCGTTCTGTCCCTCGGCGAAGGCGAAGGTCGGAATGCCGTATTCCTCGCGGGCATGGGATTTGACGTGGTGGCGGTAGACGCGTCAACCGTCGGGCTCGCTAAGGCAGAACAGCTCGCCCGCGCGCGGGGCGTCAGCATCACGCCGGCGGTCGCCGACCTCGCCGACTTCGATCTCGGTCGGGACGCGTGGGATGGCATCGTCTCGATCTGGTGCCATATGGCGCAGCCGCTTCGGTCCCGCATCCACCATGACGTGACGCATGCGCTGAGAGCGGGTGGCGCGTTTCTTCTCGAAGCGTATGCGCCGGCGCAGCTCGGTCTAGGCACCGGCGGACCGAAGACCGTCGACCTGCTGGCGCCGCTCACTGAGCTGCGGAACGACTTGTCGGGCCTCGATTTCGAGGTGGCTGTCGAGCTCGAGCGCGAGGTGCGCGAAGGCCGTGCCCACGGCGGCCGCAGCGCGGTCGTGCGAATCTTGGCCCGCCGCCCGGGGTAGCCCGGGCCGCCCGTCCCGCGCCTCCGCTCTGACCGTGCTCGACGCCAGCGCTGGGCGCACCCGTGGCGAATCCCCACCGCCCTTCGGTCGCCATTGCATTCGGGCCCACGCGGCGCCTCGGCGCCGGCTCGACCATCCCTGCGGCTCTGGTGGGACGGGCTCGCGCTCTGGGTCATGATGCACGGGTCCGGCGGCGATTCTGCAAACCGCTCGGTCGCGGGCGGCCGATCTGACGGGCGCTGGTCGTCGAGCTCGCGAGCCACCAGCCGCTGCGGAATTTCCGCTCCGATCGCGTTACTGGTTGACGACCGCCGACCGTGTCTCGTATAGAAAGACCAGCGTATTCCGTCGGAGGTCGTCGCATGCGCCTGATCGATGAGCTCGAAGAACGCGTTCAGGCAGAAGGCAGCCCGTTCAAAGCGCAGATGTATCGCGAGGATCTCGTCCGACTTCGCAAGCTCGAAGAGATCGTGCGCGCGACTCCGGAGCCGGACGACTGCCGTCGTGCCGCGCGGCGGCTGGGCTGGACGGCGCTCGATGCGCGGACTCACGAGTTGGTTGAGCCGCTCGATCGACTGGTCGATGCAATGAGGCGATGTCACTCGGGCGGCACCGGCGACATCACCGATGGCGAGATTCGCGACGCGTGGCTCGAACTGACACGCCTGCGCCTAGAGACCATGGTCGGATGCCTGTCGACGCGGCACCCTTAACAACCCGCACGATTAGGCACCGCGGCTGGACAGCGTCGGCCTGCAGCGCGCGATGTCGATTAGGCCGATTCCTGGCCGGGAACTGCGACGCCCGTCTGCGGCCTCGACCGCATCGGCAACTCGGTCGGTGACTTACGAAATGCCGTTAGAACCGTCGGAATCGTTAAGACAAGGCCTTGCGGCAATAGCAATAGCTGAACCTCTGAATCGTGCCGAATGGTGTCTGGTGGTCTTCGAGCTCTTGCCCGATCAACTCGAACGGCGGCCCGAACTCAGCGTGCAGGGCAGCGGGGCTGTAACGCCGAGTGGGCAGGCCGCTACACTGGGTTGGACCGTCCTCCGCGAAGGTCGCAACGATGACGTGGCCTCCCGGCTTCACGGCACGAATGACTGCCTGGACGTACGCCAGCCGTTGTTCGGGAGCAGTCAGGAAGTGGAAAACCGCTCTGTCATGCCACACTTCGTACGCGGACGGCGAAAATATCGCGGTCGTCACGTCCGCCTGGAGCCAGCGAACCCGCGCGAATTGCGGGCCCACGCGCTTGCGCGCGGCCTCGAGCGCCGCCTCCGAAATGTCGAGAACCGTGAGGTTCGTATACCCATCGCGAAGTAGATCATCGACGAGCGTCGACGCGCCACCGCCGACATCGATCAAGGGCGCCGACTTGCTGACGCCCGTTTCGCGAATCAGCCGCAAGGATCGCTCGGCGTGGGCCTGAAACCAGCTAACGCTATCGGGCGGTTTGGTCGTATAGACACGGTCCCAATGGTCTTTCGGCTCCATCAGCTGCGCCTGCGTCGAATTCTGGCCTTGTCAAACGTCGTTGAGCCCGCGTGCTGCCGCGTTGCAGCATCGGATGCGCGACGAGACTAATTAGAGAATGCTTATTATACTCCGTCGCACGCAGCTTGACCCTCGCCGCTGCGGTGCAGCATGCGCGACGCCGCAGGACCCACGCTCGCGAGCGCTGGCGGGGAACAGCAGATCGGGTGGAGCGCCCGACGCAGCATTCTTGGGCGGGTCCGGCTTTGTCGATGGTTTGTCAGGAAGCGGGTCGAATGAACCAGTACATCGCGCCTCTTCTCGTCGTAGCCGCGTTCCTCGCCTGGCGGTGGCTTCACGGCATCCGCATTCGTCGAACCGTCGCCGGCTTGCTGACGGAAGGGGCTGCGGTCGTTGATGTCCGGTCACCCGGAGAGTTTGCGCAGGGGCATCATCCGGGCAGCCTCAACGTGCCGTTGCCGGAACTGGGCCGCGCGGCGCTGGATGTTGACCCGAGTCGCTGGGTGATCGTTTGCTGCGCTTCGGGAAGTAGAAGCGCCATCGCCAAAGGCATCCTTCGCAAACGTGGTTTTGCCAAGGTCATCAACGGCGGATCTTGGGTGAACGTGGCGAAGAGCGGCACCTCTTGACCTCCACGCCGCGCGACAGGTTCACGCGGCGCACATTTAAGTGGATTCATGGAAAAGCATGCGATACCGGGAGACACCTGTAATGGCTACGCGGCGTACGATATTGCAGACAGCGGTCGGCGGGCTGGCGCTGGCCGGTAGCGGGTTCCTCGGAAATCTCGCCCGCGCGGGTCTCCCCCCCGGCACAATCGAGTCCGGCACGCTCGAGACATTGCCCGGCAAGCAACCACTCCTGAAGCGTTCCTTTCGTCCGCCGAACTACGAGACACCCGTCTCGTACTTTGAAGACGTGATTACACCGAACGATCGATTTTTCGTTCGCTGGCATCTGATGCAAATCCCGGAAATCGAACCCGCGGAGTGGCGTCTATCGGTTGGCGGCGATGCGGCGGGCCGAGAATACGTTTTGACGCTCGATGACCTCAGGCGGGACTTCGAGCCGGTGGAGGTCGTCGCGGTCTGTCAATGCTCCGGTAACCGGCGAGGGCTGTCTGACCCACACGTTCCCGGGGTGGAGTGGGGCTACGGCGCGATGGGTAATGCCCGGTGGAAAGGCGCCCGGCTCAAGGACATTCTGGCGCGAGCCGGGCTCAAGAAGGAGGCAATTGAAATCGCCTTCGACGGCGCGGACCGACCACCGCTCGACGCCACTCCGGACTTCCAGAAGAGCATTCCGGTGTGGAAGGCGCTTGACGACAATACGCTGGTCGCCTACGAGATGAACGGCGCGCCGCTCCCGCACCTGAACGGTTTCCCCGCTCGCGTGATCGTCCCCGGCTGGACCGCCACCTACTGGATGAAGAAGGTGATCAGCATTCGCGCGCTCGCACAGCCGCTGCAGAACTTCTGGATGAACACGGCCTACCGGATCCCAAAAGGCAAATTTCCGCTGATCGACCGGTTCGCTTCACAGGAATCCGACACGAGCACGCCGATCACCGAAATGGTCGTCAATTCGCTGATCACGAACGTTACCGAGGGTCAGCGGTTCGGTGCAGGCACGCCGATCGTGGTGAAGGGTCTCGCGTGGGACGGCGGTTACGGGATCCGCCGGGTCGATGTCTCGGTCGACGAGGGACGCACCTGGGAGGGTGCGGACCTTGGCGTCGATCTCGGTCGATTCTCGTTCCGACCGTGGCAGTTCACATTCAAGCCTCGGAGCAAGGGGGCTCTCAGCGTCATGGCACGCGCCAGCAACGTCCAGGGCGCCTCCCAGACGTTCGAGCTCATCTTTAATGGACCCGGCTATCACAACAATGTTGTCCAGAAAGTCGGCATCGAGATCGTCTGAGGTGCCCCCGATGAACATCGTCACGCGTGCCGCTCTGGCGCTCCTGCTGCTCGGGCCGTTGTCGGCAGCGGTCGCCAACGAATCCGCGCTCCGCCTTAAGGACGGACCAGAAGCCGTTACCGTGCGGGCCAATTGCTCGATCTGCCACAGCGTCGACTACATCCAAATGAACGCGCCATTCATGAAGCGGGCGGGCTGGGATGCCGAGGTCAAGAAGATGATGAAGGTCATGGGTGCGCCGGTCCCAGAAGCGGAGGCCGCCCGAATCGTCGACTACCTGACTAGGAACTACGGCGTCGAGTAGGCCTCACGCGAACTTCTGATAGCCGCCTGTCAGTGGCGCAGTGCCGTCCCGGTGCGAACCAGCATGTAGGCGGCGACGGCAAAGATGAGGCAGGCGAAGATCACAGAAAGCGCCCGGCGGTGCGCGCCGAGCCGGGTGGCGACACTGATTCCTGCGAAGCCGCCGAGAGCGCCGCCGGTTACGAATTGCGCCGCGATGCCCCAGTCGATCAGCCCGGACAGAGCGTAGTTTGCTGCGGTCGTGAGCCCAAACGCGCCGACCGAGAAGAGGGACGAGCCGATCGCGTTCAGAATCGGCATGCCGCTGCCAAGCATGATGCCGGGTACGATCAGGAACCCGCCACCGATCCCGAAGAACCCGGAGATCGCACCGGTCACGAAGCCAACGCTCAGCAGGCGGACCGCGATCGCGGGATTCAGCCTCACCGTCGGGTCGCCTGCACCGGCCCGCGGACGCAACATCGCAATGCCGACGACCACCATGACGAGGGCGAACAGAAACAGGAGCTTCCCGCCGTCGAACGACTTGCCCAGTGTCGATCCGGCGACCGCGCCCAGCACGCCGGCGCTCGCGAACGCTGCAGCGCACGGCCACTTAACGTTACCGCGACGCCAGTGCCCTATGAGGTTGACGACGGCATTGATGGCGACGGCGAAAGCGCTGGTGCCGATGGCCACGTGCGGATCACGGACGCCGACGACGTAGAGCAGCAGCGGAACTGCAAGAATGGACCCGCCGCCCCCGATGAGACCGAGCGAGAAACCCACGACCGAGCCGCACAGGAGCGTGAGCAGTGCCTGCATGGCAGCTAGGTTAACCTTTCGCGCCGCACGCCGGGCAGCCGATGGGGTGACCGGGTTCTGGCTCACCACTCTGACGGCTTGCTTGTGTGCGACGCCGCTCCTCGCGGACGCTGCAACATGCACCACCTGCCATGCCGCCATGGCTCGTGGTCTCGATTCTGCGCATGCGGGAATCGCGGCGGATTGCGTACGCTGCCACCGTGGCGATGGGACGAGCGCTGCCCTTCCGGACGCACACCGGAACCTGATCGCGTATCCCGGACTCCTCGAGAACGCAGGGTTCACTTGCGGCCCGTGCCATGCCGACAAGGTTGCGTCGGTCAGTCATGGCCTCATGAGCTCCGGGGCGGGCATCGTGAGGAGTACGCGACGGGTGCTGGGCGAGCCGGAGGTTCGCGATGGGGTCGCGGACCTGTCGCACCTCGGCGCCACGCCCGCCGACTCGCTGCTTCGAAAGGAGTGCGCAGGCTGTCACCTGGGTCAACCCAAGCAAGGTCACGGACTCGATGCCACGCTGGATCGCGGCGGAGGCTGCCTCGCCTGCCATGTCGACCAGCATCCCGCCGGCGCGCATCCGGCACTGACGGCGGCGATGAGCGACGGCCGGTGCTTCGGGTGTCACTCGCGCTCTGGCCGCGTGTCGCTGAATTACGTCGGGCTCGCAGAGACTCTCGTACCGATTCCCGCGGCGGCTACCCGAGCTCCACCGCTCCAGCTCGCAGATGGGAGGCCTGTCATCCGCAAGCCCGAGGACATCCATCATGCGGCTGGCCTCAGCTGCATCGACTGCCATACCGAGGCGGAAGTGATGAGCGTCGGCGCCGAGGCGACGTCGAAGAGCGCCGGAGTCGACATCGGGTGCGCGGACTGTCACGTCGCCGGCGGTCGCCGGACATCAGTGGACCTCTGGCCGGCGCCCTATGCCGCTCTCCTTCGGAAGGTCCCGTTCGCCGTTGATCGCTCGACTCGCTTCGCCGTGACCGCACGCCACGGTACCCCATTGTGGAACGTCGAGCTGCGACAGAATGACGCCTGGATCCATCCCAAGGCCGGCGGTAAACCGCTGCGTATTCCGCAATATACGAGCGCGAGCCACGCTCTGGCCAACGAGCACCGCCGGTTGACCTGCTCCTCCTGCCACAGCCAGTGGGCGCCGCAGTGCTACGGTTGCCACCTGAGTTTTGCACCGCAAGGTGCACAGTGGGACTTCGCGGCGGGGCGGGAAACGGCCGGTGAGTGGCGCGAACGCCGCTGGGACACGCGCGCGGAACTTCCGACACTCGGCGTTGACCGCGACGATCGCATCGTCCCGGTTGTTCCCGGCATGGTAATGACCGTCCGCCACCCCACGTGGGCCGGCGAGAAGTTTGTCCGACGCTTCGCGGCACTTGAACCCCATACGACCGGACCTGGCCGCTCGTGCGGCAGCTGCCACGCCTCCAGCCTCGCGCTCGGACTCGGAAGCGGCACGCTGCGGCGTGTGGAGGGCGGGTGGAGGTTCGTCGCCGAACAGGCACCGCTTCGGGATGGCCTGCCGCCTGACGCCTGGACCCAACTCAAGGGGTCGACCGCCGTACAAGACGAAAATCCAGTGCGCCCGTTCTCGGCCATGGAACTCCAGCGGATCCTGAAGGCTCCGCTCGACAGCGTCGGCCAGAAGTCGCGATCCGATACCGGACGGCGAACGCCGCCGCCTGCCGGCGGCGCTATCCCTTAGGAGTCGGCCAATCCCCGCTCGACCACGCAGCCACCGGGCTCGCCGACGTCGGGCGATATCTCGATGGCTTGACGATCAGGCAGCGCGCGGGGCCTTCAGCACCTCCATCCCGAAGCACACCACGACGCGGTCGGTCGCCCAATCCAGGCTTTGGACGCGGCCCGATGCACGATCGGGCCCCAGGGCGACGGTCGGGTATCAGCAGCCCTCGCGCTTCTTCTTCGCAGCAGGCGCCCCAGGCTCACTCAGTGGCGGCACGAACGGGGCTGATTGAAGGCTCTTCGACGACTCCGGCGGCGGCGCGGCCCGAGGTGGACCACCGACGAAGTAACACCCCATCGCCTGCGCATCGACCGCCGCAGGGGATTCCGATGCGCCTGCCGTCGGCGCACGACCGGCGTGCAGCACCTCGCGGGACCACCCGTCATATCCGCCAGCCAGGGCGCGCGCGTTGCGTCCGGCGGCCAGGAGCAACGCCGCCGATGCGGCCGTTCCGCCGGCATCGCCCGCGTAGACGATCAGCGGTCGGTCGGCCGGAATGGCAGCTCCCGCTGCGGGCGCGACAAGTTCCGGGAGGCGCAGGTTCTGTGCGCCGTCGATGTGCCCGGCGCCGAAGGCAGCCGCAGGGCGAAGGTCGACGAGCACATAGTCCTTACGCCCGGCGATGACCCAGCGCGCGAATTCCTGAGGCTGAACCACGTCCTCGCCCCGCGCCACGGTCTGCGCCGCGCGCTCGAGGTTGGCGTCGGGGGCAGCCGAGCCCGGGCCGCGGCAGCCGGTGACGGCGACCAGGAGCAACAGGCCAGGCAGCCAGGTCCTCACCGCAACCGCTCCAGAAGCAGAGTGTTGTATTCCGAGTCGTAGTGGGTCCATCGGGTCTCCTGACCGAGATCGACGACAATGACGCGCAGCGCCAAGCCGCCAAACAGCACGAGCGCCGGGGCGAGTAACGCGAATCGGTGAAGCCTGCCACGGATCTCGAGGTAATCGAGGAGCAGCGGGACCAGAAGGCCGATGCCGACGAACACGCCCCAGAACGCGACCATGTAACCGCCAGTAAAGAGGTGGCGCAGAGCCAGCAACTGCAGCTTGGCACCGGTCGCGAGGCTGATCAGCAGCAACCCGACCAGGGCGATCTCGACGACGATGAGCCCGATGTCGATCAGCGTGAAGAGTCTCATTTCCGTGCGCTCGCGGCTCAGCAGCGCGATGATTGCCGCGCCGGTCGACAGTCCGGACACCAGAAACAACGGGCCGAGCAGCCCGATATTCCAGAACGGTCGGGCCGCGAACGCGCTCAGCAGGATACCGGTGTAGATGCCGAGAGCGACCGCCAGCGGGATTGCCGCGGCGGCGATGCTACGCCGGTGGCGTTCCGCCAGATCCGTCAGGCGTCGAATCGGCGTGAGCACGTCCACCCAGCTCGCGACCGCGGGGAAGCCCACGCGCACGTTCGATAAGACCTGCAGCGCAGCGACCGGGTAGATGAGTAGCAGGATCCACGCCCCGTACGACATCGGCGACGTCGGCCGGAAGGCCATGTAGAACCGGTATACGTGAGACTTGACCTCGAGATCGAGAAAGAGCGCCGTCATGCCGAGCGAGAGCGCGACGGGGCCGAGCAGTGCCAGCCGATTCACGGCGAATGGCGCCTCGCGATCCTTGCGCAGCAGCAGCATCAACGCCGAGAAGAACATGATGCCCGCAGTCAGACCACCGAGGAACAGATAGACCGAGATCTGCCAGCCCCAGATGTCGAGCGCGGGGTCGATTCTCGGGTTGGCACGCGCCGTAATGAGCAGCTCGTCGAGCACAGTCACAGATCCTCAGGTCAGGTAGTACACGTTCGGCTCGTTGCCGGTCTCGGGGTGCAGCACCTTGTGCTGGCGAGTCCGCAGCAGTTCCGACACCTTGCTGTTGGGATCGTCGAGCAGCCCGAAGTGCATGCAGCGCGTCGGGCATGTCGAGACGCAGGCCGGATCGAGCCCTTTTTCGACGCGATGCACGCAGAACGTGCATTTGTCCACGTATCCCTCAGGATGCATGACGAGGCGGGCGTCGTAGGGGCAGGCGGCAATGCAGGCTTTGCAGCCGGTGCACTTCGCCGGATCGACCAGCACGATGTTGCTATCACGCCAGTAGTGGCTCGCACCGGTCGGGCACTGGTAGACGCAGGTCGCGTGCGAACAATGATTGCATCGTTCGGAGCGGAACTCGGTCTTGAGGTTTGGGTACTCGCCCGAAGTCGCCTCGACTACCCAATCGCGATTGAGGCCGATCGGCACCTTGTTCTCGGTCCTGCAGGCGACGACGCAGTCGCCGCAGCCAATGCAGAGCCGGGTATCGATCACCATCGCGTAGCGGGTCATGCTATGCGCCCTCCGCTACGAATGTGACGTAGTTGGCACGCATCCCGGTCCCGCCCATCAACGGATCCACCTTGACGCGCGTCATCAGCGCCGAGTCATCGGCGCCGACACCGTAAGTCAGCCGCAGACGGCGGGACTCATGACCGAAGCCGTGCGCCATGTACACGGAGTCTGGGCCGATACGTTCGGTAATGTGAACGCGAATCGGGTTACTGACCAATCCGTCGGGGTTGCGAAGACGAATGTAGCTGCCGTTCGCGAGTCCGCGCTCTGCCGCAACCTGCGGGTTCACCCAGAGCGTGTTCTCGGGCATGAGCTGAAACAACAGCGGGTTGTTGGTCGTCTTCCCGAAAGTATGCGCCGGAGTACGGCCGTAGTTCAGTCGGTAGTACCCCTGCGGGACAGGGTCCGGCGGCACGTAGACCGGCATCGGATCGAACCCTTGCGCCGCCAGCTGGGTGGAAAAGAGTTCGATGCGACCGCTCGGTGTGTCGAACCGGACCGGCTGCCCGTCAGCGATGTACTTGGGCTGCTTGCGCGGGAAGCTTTTCACACCGATTCGCTGCATCTCCTCAAGGGACGTCCCCACCTGCTTGAGCTGCCAGTCGAGGACCTCGGCGTAGTCTTTCCAGGGGAAGTATGCATCGAGCCCAAGACGGTGGCCGAGTTGCTTGGCAATCCACCAACCCGGCTTCGTCTCGTACCGGGGCGGGAAGGCCGGCATGCGCAGCGCGAGCGAGGGCTCCCGTTCTCCGGCGTTGCGCAGATCGTCGTAACGCTCGACGTAAGTGCATTCGGGCAGCACGACATCGGCGTAGCCGGTGATCTCGGATGGCATTGTATCGACGACCACGAGGAGTTCGAGCGATTCCGCCGCCGCCTGAAGCTGCGGCCGGATTCCCGGGATGGTTGTCGGCAGGTTTGTGCCGTAGACCACCCACGCCTTGTAATGGGCCTCGCGGCCGATCGACGCCTCGATGAGGGCCGTAGTCACCCCCTGATCGGCGAACGGATAGCGACCGGCGTGGGCGACCGCGTACGTGCTCTTTGGCTCCGGGTATTTCGGCAAAGGGAATTTAGGCAGCGATACCTGTTCGGGCTGATAGAAGCCGCCAGGGCGACCCCATGAGCCGAGCAGCACGTTCAGCATCGCGACGGCCCGCGAGCGCTGGGTATCGTCCCCGTACCACACGGAGTGACGGCCCGGGTGCACGAGTGTTGCCGGAGCGGCCCGTGCCATCTCGCGCGCGGTAGTCCGAATCAGATCCGGCTCGATCCCGGTCTCGAGATAGACCCATTCTGGCGAGTACCGCTGTACGTGTGCGGCGAGCTTGTCGAGGCCCATCGTATACCGCTGCACGTAGGCCTTGTCGTAGAGTTCCTCGGTGATGAGGACGTTCATCCAAGCGAGCAGCAGGGCCAGATCCGTTCCTGGCCTGATCGGCAGCCAGTAGCGGGACTTGCCGGCCGCGACCGAGAATCGCGGGTCCACCGTAATCAAGGTCGCGCCACGCTCGAGCGCGGCGGTCAGCGTCTGCACCTGACCGTTGTGCAGGTTCTCTCCGATGTGCGACCCGATGAGCACGATACAGCGCGAGTGCTCCATATCGGTCCGCTCCGGGGAACCGACGCCATCGCCGACCGTGAGGCTGAATCCGACATCGCGCGGGCCGCGGCATTGCGCGAAGGCGGGCTCCGCGGCGCTGCCGGATCCGAACGCGCGCATCAGGTGGCGGAAGTGACTCGCGCCAGAGCCATGGTTGAGGAGCAAAGTGTGGTCGGGCCCCTGATCCGCGGCGATCCTCTTGAGTTTCGATGCCGCGAAATCGAGCGCTTCGTCCCACGATGCCTCGCGGAAGCTTTGCCGGCCGTCGGGGCCGGTCACGCGCAGCAGCGGTGTCCGCAGGCGGTCCCGGTCCTCGAAGCTCCCAAGACCGGCGGTACCACGGGTGCACAGTCGGCCTTGGCTGTGGAGGTCCGCCTCGTTGCCGGTGATCTTCCACGGCTGGCCGTCCTCGCGATAGACAAATCCGGCGCACTTCCAAAAGCACATCTCGCAATACGTCGGCGTGGCGGACACGGCGCCGGAGCCGGGCGCTGGGTGCCCCGCGCCTGCCTTAAGCAAGCCACAACCGCTGAGCGTCGCGGACGAACCGGCGACACCGGCACCCAGCAGGCCAAGCTTGATGAATTCCCGCCGTTTCATCGGGCGTACCGCACGGTCAGCAGCCCTCCCTGTGTTTCGCCGGCGGGGTAGGCACGGCCCCGGAGCGGCCTCCGCCAAGGGTCACGGCCGTTGGCGCAATCGACCTCTGGGCCGCGCCGGCGGCGGACCGCTCGACGATGTAATACGGCTCCGGCACTGGACCCTTGACGAAGGCGCGGGTCGGCACGAACGCCGCGGCGAGCGCAAGCACGATCGCTGCCGTCACATACGGGACCTCGTACTTCAAGACCTGTTCCGGCGCAAGGCTCTCGTCCTTGGGCGTGGTCCAGAAGTGCCGCTGTCCGAGACGCATCAGCAGGCTGCCGGCGACTGCGGCGACGACGACGATCAGGACGTTGACGCCGAGCCCCGTGCCGAACACCTGGTCTAGTCGGGCGTTCGGGAGGAAGTCGCTGCGGTAGAAGTCGCCCCAGACCGGGAAGAGGTCACCAAAGAGAAGCGAACCGCCGAAGAAGCCGACGATGAACACGACCGCATCGAGCCGGCCTGTAGCCACCGAAGCGACGGCGGTCCCAGGGCAGAAACCCCCGACCGCCATGCCGACACCGAACAAGAGGCCCCCGACCGCCATCGGCACGAGATAGGTTGGCAGAAAATAGACCTTGGAGAGGTCGAGGAACCCCGCCAGACCGAAGCCCCACAGACCGAGCGTCCCGGCTGCGATCGCCGAGAACATGACGACGGGAACCCCGACGTCCTTGAGGTAGAACGCTCCCGCAATCTTGCGACTGTCGGTGAAGCCCGCGTGATAAAGGCCGAAGCCGAACAGGAAGCCGATCGGCACGGCCAGCCACAGATTGAGCGCCTCCGAGATGAGGCCCGTCTTGACGAAGGGGGCTAGATCCATTGCTTTCTCACGAAGTAAGCGGCTCCAAACCCACCGGCGAAGATGCAGAGCAGGAACACCCAGGCGCCGACAGAGAGCTGAGCGGCGCCGACCAGCCCCTCGCCGCTCGTGCAGCCGCGCGCAAGGCGGGCGGCGAAGCCCGTCAGCACGCCGCCAGCAAGCGCGCCTGCCAACCGGCCCAGCGTCGTCGCCCGGGGACCGCGCTGCACTTCGAAACTCAAGTCACGGCACGACGCCGCCCCGGCAAACGCACCGAGCAGCACGCCGATCAGGAGATAGACCAGGTAGTCGTTGAGCGGATTCGCACCACCGGCGAAATAGGGCGCGAAATACGCGCTGCGCTCCGTAAGAGTCGGAAAGATCCAATGCTGGAGGGTCGCGACAATCGCCGTCAGCGCCCCGCTCGCCCCGATGCCGCGACCGGCCACGACCCAGGCAAGCAGCATGCTGAGCCCGATCAGGAGACCAGCAAGCACGGGCGGCCAGCGGCGACGCAGATCCATCGATGGACCCCTTGGCAGCCGCGCGGGGCTGCCGATATATTAGCGTTTGATGATAGATTGGGTACTGACCGCCGGTATCAGTACTTTCCGCGCGCGAGAAATCGGGCCCGGTCGTCCTCGGGGACCGCTCAGCGCCCCGGCTCGGTCAGCTGGTCGGCGACGAGCTCCAGCAAGCTGTGCATCGTCTTGTCCCAATGGAAGTGAGCCTGTCCATCGTCGAACGTCTGGCGGCAATTGGCGCAGCTGGTGACCGGCATCTCCGCCCCGGTTGCCTCGATTTGCGTCATCTTGATCTCGAAGACTTTGTGTCGCAGTGCATCAGCACGATGGATCGCGACCACGCCGCCGCCCCCGCCACAGCACCAGTTCGTCCCCTTGGTGGGGTACATCTCCCGGAGATCGACTCCCAGCGCCCGGAGCACGTCGCGCGGGGCCTCGACCGCGCCACCCCTGCGGGACACCTGGCACGGATCATGGAAAGTGACACTCTTCGCGAGTTTCTTCAGTTTGAGGCTGCCGTCGCGGACGTGCTCGGCAAGAAACTCCGAGATGTGCACGACTCGGAACGGGAGCGGCTTACCGTAGACGTTCGCCCCCATCCATCGCAATGCGCCGTAGGCGTGCCCGCACTCCGGAAGCACCAGCAACTTGGCGCGGCAGGCGATCGCCGCCTCGATCAGCTTCAGCGTCAGCTGCTTCTGCCAGGCCGTGTTGCCGGACAGCAACCCGAAGTTCGTCGCCTCATAGCCGTCGGTGCGAAACGTCCAGTCGAGCCCGAGATGATTCATTACCTTCGCCGTCGCGACCACTGATTCGGGATACTTCATGATCTCGATGGAGGACATCGTGCAAAGCACGTCCGCGCGCGGCTTGTCGACCGGGATCTCGATCTCGTGGTCGTCCGCGAGCCACTCAATGCGATCCTTGAACACCGCCGGCGTCGCGCCGAGCGGACTTCCCTCGCGGGCCGCACGCTCCGCAACCGCCCACAGTTCGTGGGGCACCAGCCCGGCCTGGAACATACCGTGGCGCCCCTGCGAGATCAGGCCGGCAATGTCGATGCCCATCGGGCAGATGAGCGAGCATCGGCCGCACACAGTGCACGAGTCGTAGATGAGGTGCTGCCACTGCTCGAGTTGCTCGGCGGTGACCTCGGCCTTCAGATTGAAGGCGCGGAAGATCAGTGCGAGTGGCCCGAATTCGCGCTTGTACGCCTGCTTAAAGGGCTCGAGCTTCCAGATTGGCGTGTACTGTGGATCCTTCGTGACTTCATAGAAGTGACACGCCTCGGCGCACATGCCGCAGTGGATGCACGACTCGAGATAGATCGCCGCGGTGCGGCCGAAGTCGGCGACGAAGCTGCGCATGGCACGCTCGACGCGCTCGGGATCGGAGAGCGCTCCCTGCTTGTCGACGCGGACCGTCGGCACTCGAACGGAGACGCGCGGCTGGTCGAGCTCGAGCGGATGGGGGTCTTGCGGCGGCGCGATGGGCAAATTCACAGCGCGGCTCCCTTGCGCTCGAACAGCACACCGGTCGTACCGCGAGCAGCAAACAGCATAAATGCGTGCATCAGTTTGCCGCACGGGAACCAGATCAGGAGCGCGTCGACCGCGAGCAGGTGCACGGCGAGAATCGCTTCCGCGTGCGGACTACCGAGGTAGCCATGAACGACAAGACCGGTTGCGAGCGGCGCCGCGGTCATGAACCAGCTGAAGTAGTCGTCGAAGTTTGAGATGAGGCGCTTGACCGGATTGCTGAGCCGGTGGGCCAGTGCGATCACGAGCGCCCCCAGGGAGATCACCGTCAGCGTCGTTGCGGCGCCCGCCGGTAGCGCCGGCCAACCGCCGCCGATCCGCAGGTTCGCCCCCGTAAGGCCGTTGAGGGCTTCGGCGAAGGATTTAGTGTGCGGGACGTAAAAGAACAGGACCGCGAGGAGGCCGATATGGAACGTGTAACCGGTGATCTCGCTGAAAGCGCTTCCGCGGAGGAACTCGCGCCGCGGCCACGACCGGAGCGCGATCAGGCGCAATCCCTTCCACGCCGCCTTGCTTCTCGGTTCCGAGAGATCGACGCTGCTTCGGAGTAACGCTATGCCGCACAGACGCCATCCGGTGAGACCGACGAAGAACACCAGCGCGAACAGCAGTGCCGGGCCACGTGCGAAGGCGAGCATCGTCATCGGAATTCTCCAGGCTGCCGGAGAACTTCAGAGTACTCGCTGCACTGCACAAGACAATCAAGGGTCCGTGCGGACAGTTAGGTAATTCCCACAAGGGACCTCGCCGAGTCAGCCGGTCGCGCGATGCGCTGATCGGCGGTACGAGGTCGTCAGCGCTTTTTAGTGCAGAACTGATCGTGCAGCGTCTTGATGACGGCCGCGGCCTCGCCACTCGACAGCCGGTAGTACACGGACTGTCCATCCCGTCGCGTCGCGACGAGCTTGTGCGCCCGGAGGAGAGCGAGGTGCTGCGATACAGCCGACTGGCTGAGCTCCACGAACTCCTGCAGCTCACCGACCGACTGCTCTCCCTCCGAAAGACGGCAGACGAGCATCAGCCGCACTTCGTTCGACAGCGCCTTCAGTAACGCGCAGGCGCGCGTCGCATTGGACTGCAGGGCGGCGAGATCAGACGGGCGCAGGCCCACCAACGTTGCCGTTGCGGCACGGGCCGCGCCCGCCGACCGACGCGTCATCCTGCGCACCCCGCAAATCCGTCGGCCGCCATCTTCTCCTCATACGGACCCGCGACGGCACTGCCAACGACCAGAGTCGGCTTGACCGACGGCCAGTCCTCGGGCTTCAGGATCAGCAGCCAGCCCTTTTCGTACGGATCGTCGTTCGCAAGGCTCGGCGTCGCAACGAGGGCATCGTTGATCTGAACGACCGTGCCGCCAGCAGCGACCTTGGCGGGGCCGACCCATTTACCGGACTCGACGGTCGCGCAGGACTTGCCGGGTTTGACGTCCTTGCCGACGGCCTTCGGCGTGTAGGACACGAGCCGGCCAGCCATCGCCGTGGCCACGGCCGTCATCCCTACCTTGACGTTGCCGTCACCGAGTTCCTGGAACCAGATGTGGTTCTGTACGTCGTACAGCAGCTCATCCGGCAGGTTGCATCCACGTACTTTCGCCATGATCCCAGCCCTCACTTCGACGGCCCAGTCTACGCCCCCTCCGCCCTCATTGGCCGCGAGGCGCAGCAGAACTCCCCGAGTTCAGCGGCCTGCAGCTTGCCCACCACGAAGAGATAGAGGTGGGTGGCAAGCAACGTCATCATGCGCGCCCGCGATGGGCTATCCGCACTATCCGATTGCAGAGTCAGCAGGTTGTAATGATAGACGAGCTCGCGACAGGTTTCCCGGCAGGCGTTGAAGCTGGGAATATTGCGTGCACCTTGACGGTGCAGCGCCAGCAGCCGGAACCCCTCGCGCTGATCCAGGGTAGGCGCCTCGCCGTGCGCCGATACCCAATGCCGGAGCACTTCCTCGGAAAGCCCGAGCAGCTCCGCCGCATCCGAAACGACGGCGCCCCGATTGAACAGCTCATTCAGCCGCGCTTCGATGTCGGCGAGGGGCCTCACGTCAGTCCCTTGCTCGCGAACAGTTCAAAGGAATCCGACACGTTCTCCTGCAGACCCACCTGACGCGGCTTGAGTCCGAGAGCAAGGCCGAGCAGCTGCGTGAAGTAGACGATTTTTACGGAGGTCTTGAGTCCGAGCTTCTTCTCGGCCCGGATCTGGTGCATCTCGAGGCCGGAGTGGCAGGTCGGGCACTCCGTCGCAATCACTTCGGCGCCGGCGGCTTCGGCCGCCCGCAGGATATTCACGACGAGCTTGGTCGAGGTGTCGCTGTCCGAGAGCGTGTGCGCTCCGCCGCAGCAGGCGGTCTTGAGGGGGAACTCAACATTCTCCGCCCCGGCGGCAGCGAGCAGATCGTCCATGAAGTGTGGCTTCGAGGTTGACTCGCTGCCGGGACCTGCATCCTTCTCGGGAAAGATGTGGCGCGGCCGGCTGTACATGCAGCCGTAGTAGTTAGCGACCTTGAGTCCCATCAAGCCGTTCCTGACCCGCTCGCGCAGGCCGTCCTCGCCGATAGAACCCTTGATCCAATCGAGCGCATGGATCGTCTCGACCTGGCCCGGCTGGTAGGCCGCGTGCCCGGCCTTCGTCGACAGGCGACCGACAACCTCGGCGCTGCCCTGGTCGTGGGCGAGGTCGTGTTCCGCCTTCTTGAGGTTGTGGTAGCAGCCATTGCAGGGCGCCATGACGACGTCCATGCCCATCTCATTCGCAGCGATCGACATGACCCGCGAGGAGAGGTAGGTCTGGATCTTGGGGTCGATATTCTTGACCTCCATTGCCCCGCAGCAGTTCCAGTTCGACACTTCGACGAGGTCCAAACCGAGCGCCTTGCCCACCTGGCGCGTCGAGCGGTCGTAGGCGTGTCCAGTCCCCTCGAGCGCGCAGCCCGGGTAATAGGCCACCCGCTGATACTTGCCGGACTTTGGGTCAGACATTCGTGATTCCCCTAACCATTCGCGGAGCCGCCCGCATCGCGACGGGCGACCTCGATGAGATCCGTAAGGCCGAGCGCGCGCCGGTGCCGGGCGTTCTGCTCGTCCGCATATTCCTGGATTGCCGCCCCGGCCGCCGCCCAGCCGCGCGTCCGCGGCGCAATCGCCGCTGCCAGCCCAAGCCTCGTCAGCAAGCCGATCGGCAGATGGCGCATCATCCGCCGCGCCATTTCGACGAGCCAGTCCTGCGTCAGCGCCTGCCCGGTGCGCTTGAAGAAACGCTGAATGACCCGCCCCTCCTCTATCTTGCCGTGCCGAATCACCTGTTCGGAAAACACTTCGTCGAAAACCATCGCCGGCGATGCCTTCGTATGGCCCTTGAGTTCCAGCCAGTGGCTCATGGCCTTCATGACCCCTTCCGGGTGCACGTCGCGCGGACACGCGTAGGTGCACTTGTTGCAGGACACGCACTGCCAGATGATGTCGTTGTCACGCAGTAGCTCTGACTCCATACCCATGCGCGCGAGGTAGATCCAGAAGCGCGGATTGAAGTCGGGATTGATGGCGTTGACGGTGCACGAGTTCGTGCACGATCCGCACTGCCAGCAGCGATGGATGTGCTCACCACCCGGCAGTGCCGCGATCTCCTCCTGCAGCGCCTCGTTGTAATCCGTCACGACTCTTGACTGGATGCGCGTGCTCCAGTGCCCGGACACGTCGACGCCGTCGATGACCAGGTGCTCGTGCGTCCTCAGATTCTCCGGCCGGATCAGTGACTTCTCGTGGATCGGCATGGCATCCCTCAGTCGAGGAGGCGACGATCGGGTTGCTCGGCGAGCGTGTAGGCCTCGCCGTCGATCGTCTTCAGACGGGTGCGTCCGGATCCGGCCTTGATGCCGTCCAGCCCGAGCAGCCGTCGCGTGAATTGCAGCGGATCTTCCTCCGCGGAGAAGTCAGTTCGCAGGTAACTGCCGCCCTGCTCGCAGATGTACTCCGCATAGACCTGGGCGCAGAGCAGATCGCCGTAGTGGATGATGTCGCGGAAGAAACCATGTTGGGTCAGGAACTGGCTCAGTTCCTCCCGCAGCGTGAGGAACGTCACGTATCGGTCCGGGACGTCGATCCGCACGTGGTCGACGTCGTCCGCGAACCAGAGCTCGCGGATCACCCCCGTGTTCGCGGTCGCGTCCCAGACCCAGCGGTTCATCAACGGAAAGCGCTCTGGCGCGAGGTTGTGGAGGATTTCCGCTCCGAGGTCGCGCACCCACCGCTCGCGCTCACTGTCGCCGATGCGCTCGCAGAGTGCCGCGAGGCGCCGGTCGGCGCTCGCGGTATCGCCGACGGCCAGGACCATCTCCGCGAGCGCCTCCCGCAGGGCATCGTAGTCCGGCCGTGCGAGCCAGGGGGCGATGCGGCGCCGGACCGTGGCCATGAACGGGCACAGGCCCTTGAACGTCTCCGGCTCCAGGGCCGACGTCAGTTCGCCGTGCTCGCCAAGTGCCTCTCGAAATAGCAGATTCTTGAGCTTCAGCGCGTCGACATACCGTTCGATACCCCCGTGGGCCTCGCACCCGGCCACGAGCTTGGCGAGGCTCTGGGAGAGCCGCGGGCCGCTCAGCTCGAGCCGGACGCTCTCCGGCTCCGGCGGCGCAACGCGACGAGAAAGCCAGCCGGCCATAGTGCTGCCGACCTCAGGCGCTCGCCCGCGCGGGAATCACCTGCGCGAGCGCCGTCATCGCCGCAGCGTGGCCCTGCGCGATCGAATCGTCGATCGTCTCCGGGCCCGTGGCGGCACCTGCGACGAACACACCAGGGCGCGAGGTCTCCGCCGTGTTGCCGTACGAATTGCCGCGTCCCAAAAAGCCGTGCTGCTCGAGTGCGACGCCGAACACCTCGGCGATCGCCTTGTTGTCGACGTTCGGATCCATGCCGATCGCGTGCACCACCATGTCGAAGGGGATCGTGATCGGCCGTTTCACCAGGGTGTCCTCGCCCTTGATGATCAGCTTCTTGCCGTCCGACGTGACCTCCGCGATGCGCGACTTAATGTACTTGACCTTGAATTCCTCCTGGCTACGCCAGTAGTACTTCGTCTCGTAGAGCCCGAACGTACGGATGTCCATGTAATAGATGTAGACGTGACTGTCGGGAAGCTGCTCGCGGATTTCCATGGCGAGGTTCGCAGAGACCGTGCAGCAGATCTTGGAGCACCACTCACGTCCGATTTGCCGATCTCGGGACCCTACACACAAGAGGATCGCGACACGCTCCGGCTTGCGTCCGTCCGACAGGCAACGCACACCCTTGCCGGATGAGATCATCTGCTCGACCTGAGTGGTCGTGACGACGTCCGGGAATGTTCCGAAGCCCCACTCCGGCTTGTTGAGCGAATCGAAGTGGGTGAACCCGGTGCAGAGGATCGCCGCACCCGCCTGCACGGTGCGCCCATCCGACAGCGCGGCCGTGAAGTTGCCGGGGCTGCCGGCGAACGTCTTGACGGACGTTCCGGTATGCACCTCGACAAGACTGTCGCGCTCGACGCGCTCGACCATGCCGCCGATCGCGTCTTTCGCCCACTCGCCTGACGGGACGAGCTTCGCGTAACCGGAGAGAATGGGTGCACCGCCGAGGCGCGCGGCCTTGTCGACGAGGATGCTTCGTTGTCCGACGCGTGCGAGTGCGTGGGCCGCGGCAAGCCCCGCAGGGCCGCCACCAACGATCAGGATCGGCTGACTCATGTGGATTGCTCTATGCGCTTGAAACCGGGGCCGGACGTGATCATGCGGCGCGGGTCGTAGAGCGTTTCGCCCCGTCCCGCCGCAACTTCCTTGAGATACTCGTCGAACTCGGCCTTCTTCGCGCGCCAGTCGATGCCGAGCTTTTCCATCAGCGTCTCGGTCGCCGACGCGTGCCAATGCGACTGCACGATCTTGTACGGGTGCGCACCGCAGACCAGTGCCGCGAACTGGCAGTCAGCCAGCACCGGCAGGCCCACCGGCCGGCCCTCGGCCTTGCTGATCCACTGGTTCTTGTCGAGCGTCGTGATGCAGCCCGTATCGTGACCGATCATCACGTCGGCGTGGGCTTCCTCGACGGCGACGCGGATCTTGCGGTCGATGGCGAAGGAGCGCGTGAACTCGCGTTCCGAGATGATGTGCCGGAAGCCGAAGCCACAGCAGTCGTACCATGTCGAGTAATCGATGACCTGCGTCCCGAGCGACTGCATGATCCCCGTGGAGACCGCCACGCGATTGCCGTCGAGGACATTATCGTCGTAGATCACATCTTCCGGCACCATCTTGTAGACGTGGCAGGCCGGGTGGATCGTGGCTCTGATCTGGCTCGCGTCGATGACCTGGCGGGATGCCACCTGCTCGCGCATGACGTGCAGCCACTCTGAGTAGTGGACGATCTCCTCCGGAATCAGGAGCTTGCCATCGACGAGGCGCCCGAGCTTTCCCAGAATGGTCCGGACGCGCTCTCGCAACTTCGCGGAGTGCAGCAGGTAGCCGCGGATCTCCTTGTAGTTGCCGAAGGACGTGCCGCAGTGAACGAGTGGGTAGTAATAGCTCGCCGGCAACCCCTGCGCCTGCGCCGCAACATACGCCTGGTGGAAGTTCCGCAGGAAGACGCAGGCGAGGCTCTCGACGTTGCCGATGCCGGAACCGTGGTAGTTCCAGGCGGTGCACGAAGTCTGGTCGGTCTCGTCGAGATACTCGATCTCCATCTGGTTCATCAACCAGAGGAGCGACGCGGGGTAGCCGGGAATATTGCCGCACTGCCCGCAGGACTTGTGGTGCCAGAGGCGAGTGGTCGGGATCTTCTTGTCCCAGCCATACAGCGTCTTAACCATCACCGGCCGGTGCGCGTCGCTGATGCGATGCACGACGATCTCGCCGTCCTTTTCGAGCTGCCACATCGCATCGCGGACGTCTTCGACGCGATCCTTGTTGGTCAGCATCGCCCGCTTGTTGATGATCTGCTCGACCCAGACGGTCGCGACCTGCGCGTCCTTCGGGGTCAGGCGAACTTCCTTCCACTCCGGGCCGTGCCCGGTAAAGCGTTCACCCGGAGT
Organism: Gammaproteobacteria bacterium; assembly: GCA_037443765.1. Lineage (GTDB taxonomy): Bacteria > Pseudomonadota > Gammaproteobacteria > Steroidobacterales > Steroidobacteraceae > CAIKZZ01. The sequence continues at coordinate 194,510 of JBBINS010000001.1, read as the reverse complement.
CTTGTCGCTGGGTGTTGTCATCGGTGGGTCCCTCACATGCGGGCCGCTACGGGTTGATCGGTCGGTCTCTCGAAGCTTGGAAACGCACTAATCCTCGTCAGCCTTCTGCTCTTCGAGCCAGTCGGCATAGTCGTCGCGCTTCTCGTCCATGATGTCGCTGATCACGTCCGATAGGTTGGTGTCGATCATCTTGAGACTCTCGAGCACACCGGTCTCTTCCCAGATCGTGTACAGCTCCACGGAGGTCTTGAGGTTGACCTCCCACGCGGTCTTGGTCGTATGCAGGGTCGGCACGGGAATCGCCTTGCGAAGGATCGCCAGCGGCGCGTCGACCTTCGAGATGTTCGGTCCCCAGTCTGGAAATGCGTCCTTGCTGATCATGTCCGGCGCCAGCTGGTTGCCGGTCGAGATCAGCTTCAGCATGACGCGACTGAAGGGCCTGAGGACGTTCTTGGCCGACTCCATGCCGTGCTTGATGGCGGTCTCGCGCATCAGCATGACGAGCCCGCCCGGTGAATTCCCGAACGGGCATCGTGCCGCGCAGGTGTAGCACTGCGCACAGGACCAGATCTTCTCCTGCATCGCGTCGTAGATGCCCTCGAGATTCTCCGTCCAGAGCAGCTGGACGATCTCGCGCGGGCTGTAGTCGTAGTAGTGGGCTGACGGACAGGTGGCCGTACAGATGCCGCAGTTGAGGCAGCCGTTCAGTTCGTGGTCGAAGCGAAGATCGGATTGGATGTCCTTGAAGATCTCCTCGAGCTTGGCGCGACTGACGGGCGCGGCTTCAGAGACCGGATCACCGATGTGCTGCTGGACGCGGGTTGTGGTCGCATGCTCCATGGCGGATCCTCAGACTAGCGGTCAGTACGTGAGCACCTTGGTGTCGCCCTCCATCACCTGCTCGATCAGGTAGGCACCGCCGATGATGCCGCTGCACTCCGGAATCAGGTCTTCCTGAGTCATGTCGAACAGATCGAGGTTCGGCGAGCAGCAATAGAACTTGGCGCCGGCCTCGTGCGCGTCCTGGATGAAGTCGAGCACCGATTTCGGCGAGCCTTGCTTGACGAACAGCTTTTCCGCCACGCCCTTCTTCATCAGACGTCCGGCGGTGGCCGTGCAGATTACGTCGACTTCATACTCCATCGCGGCCGCCACGGTGGCCTGGAAGATCGGCGCGCCGAGTTCCTCGCCATTACGCGGGTCGGTGTTCGCCATCACGATGATGAGTTTCTGAGCCATGCTCGCCTTGCTCCCCGTCAAATTGCCGCGGCGCACCAATTGCGGCGCCAGACATTATTAGCCAACACTAATATGAACGGCGGTTGCCCGCAAGCGCGTTCGTAGTTTCCAACTCACGAGTCGCGAGCCGTGTCGAGGTCGAACTCGCTCATGAGGCCCGTGCACTGCACCAATCCGGTCATGATCGGCACCAGCGCATCCTCAATGGCGACTTGAGCCGCGCGCAGCGCCGCGAGCGCCGACTTCGCCTCGAGTGGCCCGTCGGCGAATTCCATGATCAGGTCCTCGACCATCGCAGACTTCACGCCGGGGTGCCCGGAAAATCCAAATGCGCTCCCGCCGTACTGGAACAGGGCTGGACGACCCGTTTCGTCCTGCGCGAGCACACGGGCCCGCGACGGCAGGACCACCTCGTCCCGCTGGAGCCGGACGAGCGGATAGTTCCGCGGCAGGAAGCCGCCGAGTGCATCGTCGACCGTTCGCGTGGCGATACCGACGGTGAACTCGAACGGTGCCACCGTCACATCTCCACCGGCCGCGAGCGCCAGAATCTGCGCGCCAAGGCCGATGCCGATCACCGGGCGGGCCGCCGCGAGCGCCGCCGACACGATCTTTACCTCGGTATCGAGCGATGGAAGGCGGTGCGGTCCGGGCGCCGCGCCCCACGGGCCTCCGCCCACCAGCACGAGCCCCTCGGTGATGTCCCCGATCCCCGGGAGACTGCCGCCGGCTGTGAACGGCCGAAAATATCGGAAGCGGATTCGGCGGCCCTCGAGATGGTCCTCGATGAGACCGAGGTACTCCGACGACGTGTGCTGGATGATGGCGAGGGTCTTCATCAGGCCGCCGGTCGCGCGAGCCATCAGGCGGTCGCGCGCGCGGCGCTCGTGCCGAGCGCCAACTCCAGCGATCGGCGAAAGTCCGCCGATGTCACTGACAGGGCACCAACGGGATGGGAACTGAAGAACGCGTCCACCGTCAACCCGAGTGCCGCGACCTCGGTGCCTCGCAAGAACGCCTCGAGGTCGAAAACGAGCCGCGGCGGCGCAACAAAGAAATCCCCAGTGATCAGCACTTGCCCGATCCGTGATCCGCCTGCCCCCTCGAGTCGCAGGTAGGAGGTGATCGTGCCGCCAGGGCTCGTGTGCGTACCGGTCAGCACGGGTCCGCCGGCCGGCGGACCGTCAATTTCTGCGACGAAGTCGTCCCGACCCATCTGCGTCGCGTGGAGCCGCCGCGCGAGCTCCTCCTCGTCCCTCGAGAGAGCGCCGCGATGCGCGACGAGGCCCAGGCGCTCCCGGAAGCCGTCCAGGAGCGCCGCCTCGAGTTCCGCCATGGTCGGCGTACGTTCACCGAGCAGCTCACGCAGTGTCACGACACGCTGCGCAGCAGAGTCGAGGCCCCGCTTGGCCAGCTTCGCGCACGGCACGCGCAGCGCCCCCAGCATCCTGTCCGGGTTCAGCTCGACGAGGACGGTGCCCTGGTAGATCAGCGTATCGCCGTCGTAGAACCCTCCTGTGCCGCTGACCTTTCGTCCGCCGACCTCGATGTCGTTTCGCGGCCGGTACCGCGCATCGAGGCCGAAGCGGCCAAGGCCCACGGCCACCGCCTCGCAGATGGCCTGGGCGACGTCGCCCAGCGCGGCGGACCCGAGCGTGCGCCGCGCGAACACCAGTGCCCAGCCCAGCTGTCCCTCGTCGAGGTAGATCGCACCGCCCCCGGTAATCCGCCGGCCGACGGCAATATCGTGGGCACGGCAGTAGTCCAGATCGAGCTCCGTCCCCAGTTCCTGGTGGCGCCCGACGAGCGCCGTCGGAGGAAAATGAATGAAGCGGATCGAGTCCGGGACGAGGCCGGCCTGGTGGCACTCGATCATCGCCTGGTCGAGGGCGATGTTGAACCGCCCCTCGCGGACGCCGGCATCGACGACACGGAACGAGCCGCTCACGAATCGACCCGTACCACTGGAATGGCCAACTGCCGCCGGATGCGGCGCAGGTCGTTACCATTGGGCTGAAACGGAAAGCTGGCAATGTTGCTCGGCGGCGAATCGCCGTAGGGCCGGTCGCATGCCGACACATCGTCGCGGAATTTACCGGGGCAGCCGGACGTCCGAAATGCGATGCCCGCGCTGACGACGTCACCGAGCTCCGGCTCCGGCAGACCGAAGTCGACGACCCGACCCAGCGCGTCGAAGCGCATCTGCTCGAGCCGAATGCCCGCATAATCGATCAGGTAGCGCGCGAGCTGTACCCGCCGCCACTGATCGCGCGGGGTCGCCGGCAGGTGATCCATCAGCGAGCCCTGCTCCGGGAAGAAGCAGAACAGGTGACTGTGCCCGCCGAGGTCGACGAGCTGCTGAACGAGCGCGAGCGCCTCGTACTCCGTTTCGCCCATGCCGATGATGACGTGCGCGCCGAACTTCTGCGGACCGAACACGTCGCGCGCAGCCAGCAGGATCTCCCAGTACTTCTGCCACTTGTGCGGTGACTGAACGCCCTTGCCGCGCGTACGATCAAAGATTGCGGGTGTCGCCGCATCGAGCGCCACCGTGAAGATATCGGCGCCGAGATCCTTGAGGCGGACGACGTCGTCCCGGGACATCGTCGTCGGGTTCGAGAGTATCGACACCGGAATCGCTCCGGGATCGATGCGCTTCGTCCAAGTCCGCAGCACCTCGACGGTGTCCGCGTCCGAACGCGGATGCGTGATCATCGAGATGCACATCCGGTGGAAGGGGCTCCCCGCCACGTTGCGCGCGACGGTGTCGACGACCTGCTCCATCGGGACGGCCGGCCAGTCGACGCGGATGAAGTTGCGGTCCGCGTAGTCCCGCTCGGCTTCACGGTGGCGCGCAAGGCCACAATAGGCACAGTTCGCGCGACAGCCTTCGGGGTAGCTGAGCAGCAAGTTGAGGCAACGCGTGCATTCGCAGCGGTGCATTCGGCCCGGCATAATCCCGAGCGTCATCGCCGCCGCCGTCGACAGCTGCACGTACTCCGGCGAGCGCATGTGCGGCGTCAGCAGGTTATTGTTCGGCAGGTACACGCCGGCGGGCGGCAGGTCCGCGCTCTTCACGCGCGCACCATTGCGCAGCTCCGGCGGCGTCACTACCGGCTGCCGCGGCTGCATCGTCGCGAAGGTGTTGACGTCCACCCCCGCCGTGGCGGCCTCGTCCTGACCGTTGCCGACCTGCTTGATACAGCTCATGCCGGGACTCCTGCGACCGGTACCGCCTTCGGGGATTCGCTGACGCACGATTGCCGCGTACCCCGCGACGCCGATTCCCCACCCAACTTGATCGAGCAGCACGCGTGCTGCTGCTCGAAGGGGCGGCCGATCGCGCGGGCGACTGCAACGGCGCCGTCCGCCGGAAAGGCAATACCGTCGAGACCGGCGAGCACGGCATACGTGTCGGTGACGCGCTTGTGCATTCCCGGGGGGCGCGCGCACCCGAGGAGCACGCTGCGGTCCGGCAGCCGCGCTCGCGCCTCGCCGAAGATTCGGCCGACATCCGCGGCGTCCGGGACCGCGAACGTCCCCGGCTTGGCGTAGAACGGCATCACGACCACCAGCACGAGCGCCGTCACCGGGTGGCGGCCGACGATATCGAGCGCAGCCGGCTCGCCGAGGATGCGGCCGTAATGCAACCCGACGACGATGTGCGGGGTCACCTCCATGGAGGTCGAGCACAAGGCGGCCAGCGTCTTCTCGAAGTCGGCCACCGGCCGGTCGAGGTGATAGACCTCGCGGATCGTGGCGTCGGCGCCGATCACGTCCATCATCGCCGTGTCGACACCAGCGGATTCCATGGCCCGAGCGCCGTTGATGTCAGTGAGCGCCGTGTGTATCGCAATCCGCAGGCCCGGGAAGTCGCGCTTCAGCTTCTCGACCACCGGATAGAAGCGCTCGTAGCGAATCTCATTGCGGCGGTTTGAGCCCCCGGACAGCAGAAAGCCTTGCAGGTTCTGCCTCTCGATCAGCTGACGTACCTTGCGATCCAGCATCTCCGGCGACGTCGCGGCCAGCATCGGCTCGAGGATCTTGGCCTGGCAATGGTCGCAGTCGAGCCCGCAGGCGCCGGCCGTGATGGAAAACGCCGGAAAGCTGTTCTTCGAGCAGCCCTGCAGCTCCGTGCTCGCGTAGTCCTTGAACGTCGGCGTCGAAAAGCGAATCGGCGTAGTGGTCCTGCCTAAGGCGCTGCGCTCGAGATCCGCGATCAACGCGGCATCGAGGGGCGCATCCTCCAGCTCCTCGATCACTTGCAATGCTTCGAACCAGCTCATTGGCAGCTACTCAGGTTCCGACTGTAGAGTCGTCGCGGCATCGAGGTCGGCACCAGCCGCCGTACAGCGTCGCGCACCGGACCCTCGGCGGGTGTGTCTTCGAGTGTCGTCAGCCACTCCGGTCGGATCTCGTCGTCGTCGATGAGATCGCAGGCCAGCGAATCGAGGATCGCGCTCGCCTGGCTCGGCAAGCGCTCGGGAATCTCTTGGCTGGTCAGGACGCCCCAGAGGCCAGCCCAGCAGCGCGCCAACGTCCAGGGATTGTAACCACCGCCACCGAGGACCACTGCGGCAGGGGCCGTCGCGACCAGCGCACGGACGGCGTCCCAGAGCCCCCGGTTGCTCAGCAGGAGCCTGGACAAAGGATCATGCGCGAGCGCGTCCGTGCCACAGGTGATCACGATCGCCTCCGGTCGCAGGTCCTCTGCATACGGCAGGATCGCCTCTTGCATCAGGAACTGGAGCTCGGAGTCGTTGAATCCCGCAGGGACCGGGTAGTTGCGCGACCGTCCGCCGCCGTGGTCGCCGTTCGGGCCCGTATGCGGCCAGCGACCCGACTCATGGACGGAGATCGTGTGTACGCGGTCATCCTGTTGCATCGCGTCCTGAACGCCGTCGCCATGGTGGGCGTCCAGATCAACATACAAGATGCGCCTCAGGCCGCGTTCCGCCAAGCGACGCAGCGCAAATACCGGATCGTTGAAATAGCAAAAGCCGCTGGCCCGGTTGGTGCGACCGTGGTGCGTCCCACCGGCCGGGTGAAAGGTCAAGTGACCATCGAGAGCCAGCTCGGCCGCCAGTATCGAGCCGCCGACGGCAGTCGCTGCCTTCGCGAAGACGCCCCGGAACAGCGGATTTTCTCTGGTCCCGAAGCCGTACCTCTCACGCACCTCTCGCTCCACCCACCCCGAGGCGTCCGCGCGGCGCAGCGCCTCGACGTAGTCACGGTCGTGAAACGCGCAGAGCTCCTCGACGCTCGCGCGCGGACTGCTCCGGAATGTCCCGAGCGGCAGCCAGCCCAACGCGAAGCACAGGTCCATCACCGTCGCGACGCGCGGAATCGCGAGCGGGTGATTCGTACCGAAACCCGGTTCCCGGCACCTTTCGCTGCCGATGAATACCGCGGTCCGGCCGCTCGCCATCGTGTTTTCGCCAGGTCTCAGCAACCGCTTCACCATCGGTATTCACCGCAGCCATTACTTGGTGCATCGCAGCGCAACTACGGAGGCGCCCGACTGCCGGTTGATCGCTTTGTACCTTATTATCCTTTGCTGATAAAGATTCTTCTGATAACTTCCGCGACGTCCGCTTTTTGATCGAGGTGCAATCCGATGTCCTCCGCTGCCGACGCCGGTCACTCCGGCTCCAAGAGCATGTCGATCATCGTGACCAAGGGGACGCTCGACTGGGCGTATCCGCCCTTCATTCTCGCGACGACCGCCGCGGCAATGGGTCTCGACGTCACGCTGTTCTTCACCTTCTATGGCCTGCCGCTGCTCCTCAAGAATCTTGACCTCAAGATGTCCCCGCTCGGTAACCCGGCGATGAAGATGCCGATGGCCGGCATGCACATGGGGATGCCCAACCTCGCATCGATGATTCCTGGCGTCGACGCCGGCGCGACGGTCATGATGCAGAACATGATGAAAAAGAAGGGCGTCGCGTCGATCCAGGAGCTGAGATCCCTCGCCATCGAGTCGGGCGTGCGCATGATCGCGTGCCAGATGACGATGGATCTATTCGAGTACACGCTCGAAGACATGATCGAGGGCCCCGAACTCGGCGGAGCCGCGACCTATATCGAAGTCGCCACGCAGTCGGATATCAACCTTTTCATCTGACCGAGGCGCCGAGACTTTCGGCGAATTACCGATGGCTGATCAGACGCTCGATGCAAAGGGTCTCAACTGCCCGCTACCGATCCTGCGGGCCAAGAAGGCGCTCCAGGGAATGGGCGCCGGGAGCACGCTCGAGGTGCTCGCCACGGATCCCGGCGCCGTGAAGGACTTCCAGGCCTTCTGTCGCACAACGGGGAATGAACTTGTCGAATCGACGACGGAAGGCAATATTCTCCGGTTCGTGATCCGTCGCCACGCTTGACGGGCTGGCCACGAGGCCGCCCGGCGAGCCGGTCTATCACTGCGGGGTGCCTTAATGAATGCCAAAACCAGACTCGCTGCCCTCGTCGCGGCGCTCCTGTGCACTGCCAGCGCGCAGGCGACTAACGGATACTTCACCGACGGTGCCGGCACGAAGAGCATGGGCCTCGCGGGTGCGGGCAGCGCCGACCCCGATGAAGTGATGATCGTCGCAACCAACCCCGCCGGCCTTGCGTTCGTCGGAGCGCGTACCGAGGCCGGGCTCAGCTTCTTCAGCCCCGACCGGAGCTACTCCACGTCGCCGAGCCTCGCGAATGGCAATGGCGGCGCCTTCACGATCGGCCCGAACGACATCAACAGCGATAACAAGCTGTTTCCGCTCCCGTACGTCGCTATGAACTGGAAACTCGACGCGCAGAACAGCGTCGCGGCAGCCTTTTACGGACGCGGCGGCATGAATACAACGTGGCGCGGAGGCACTGCGACCTTTGATCCGGACGGCCCCGGACCTGCCCCGGTAATGACCCTCCCGGGGACGTACGGTACCGGCACTGCGGGCGTCGATCTCATGCAGGCATTCCTCAACCTTGCGGTGGCACACGCGACTGCCGACCGGCAGTTCTCGGTCGGCGGCGCGCTCCTCGTCGCGGTACAGCGGTTTGAGGCGCGCGGCGTCGGAGCGTTCGCGGGATATACGAGGACCTTCGCGCAGAGTGGCGGCACGGTCATGCCGACGTCGCTGACCGACAACGGCCATGACATGTCCTACGGCGCTGGTGCGTCGGTCGGTGTGCAGTGGAATCCTGATCCGAAGTTCAGCGCGGCGCTCGCGTATACATCCAAGATGTACATGTCGAAGTTCACGCACTACAGCGACCTGTTCGCCGACGGCGGGAAATTTGACATTCCGGCGTCCGCGGTTCTGGGCCTGACGTTCAAGCCAAACAATCAGGTCGCGCTGGATTTCGACATCCAGAAGATCTGGTACAGCGGCGTCGACTCCGTCGGCAACCCGATCGCGAACCTGTTCCGCTGCCCGACGGCCGGCGCCGGCGGCACGGACCTGCAGCGCTGCCTCGGCGGCAGTCGCGGGCCCGGGTTCGGCTGGAACGACATGACGATCTACAAGGCCGGCGTGCGCTGGAACATCGATAGTGACTGGACAGCGCGTCTCGGCGTCAGCCACGGCACGCAGCCGATTCCGAGTTCACAGGTCACGCTCAATATTCTGGCGCCCGGCGTGATCGAAAATCACGTCGCGCTCGGCCTGTCGCGGCGCAACGGCGATCATGGGGAATGGAACTTCGCGTTGACTTACGCCCCCAGTAAGACGGTCACCGGTACCAATACGTTCGATCCGACGCAGACGATCCAGCTGAAGATGCACCAGCTCGACGTCGAGTTCGGCTACGCCTGGCGCTAGGCCGACTGGATGCAAGCGATCAGGAGGCTGGCCCCAGGGCTCGCAATTGTCGTTGCCATCGGCGTCGCCTCATTCCTGCTGGCGCGGGTACCGACACTCGCGTCAGCGGGACTGAGCGCACTGACGCTAGCGATCATCGTTGGCGCGGTGCTCGGTAACGTCGCTCATCATCGGCTGGTGGGGCCCTCGACTCTGCCGGGCCTGCACTTCGCGCAAAAGACACTGCTCCGCATTGGAGTCGCACTCTATGGCCTTAATCTGAGCCTCGCGCAGATTCTCCACGTTGGCCCGGCCGCGATCGCTGTCGACATCTTCATCGTCGCCTCGACGGTGCTTGTCGGCTGGTGGATCGGATATCGCTGGTTGAAGATGGACCGCGAGACCGTGCTATTGGTTTCCTCCGGAAGTGCGATCTGCGGCGCTGCCGCGGTCATCGCCACCGAATCGGTTCTCGGGGCGGCGCCGCACAAGACCTCTGCGGCCGTCGGCCAAGTCGTGCTGTTCGGCAGCATCGCGATGCTCGTCTACCCGCTGCTCTTCGGCGCCGTCGGCGTGGACCGCGAGCCGTTCGGGATTTACGTCGGCTCGACGGTCCACGAGGTCGCCCAGGTCGTCGCCATCGGCAAGACCATCGGCGGCGCAACGGCCGAGAACGCCGTAATCGTCAAGATGATCCGCGTGATGCTGCTGGCGCCATTCCTGATCGTTCTTGGCCGGTTCGCAACGCGGAGCGGGGGCCCAACCGCGACGGCGGCGCCGAGGCCCGGGCTTCCGGCGTTCGCAATCTGGTTCATCGTCATCGCGCTCGTGCATCCTTACCTTGGCATCCCGGACGCCGTGCTCAAGGTGTTGCGCACGGTCGACATTTATTTGCTGGCGGCGGCGATGGCCGCATTGGGCCTGGACACGACGATCAAGAAGCTGCGGGTCGCCGGACGGGAGGCAGTGCTGCTCGGTGGCATCCTGTTCGCCTACCTCATTGTCGTCGGAGCGATCGCCAACGTGCTGATTCAAAGAGCTTTCGGAGTCGTCGTCACGCTGCCGGGTTGAAAGCGACCGCGTGGCCTCGATCTCCAGTCGATGGACGACTGCCGATAGGAGCGGATCCATGCAGGAGACGGAATTGAAGGTTGGCGGCATGACATGCAAGCACTGCGTGATGGCCGTCACACGCGCGCTCAAGGGCGTGCCGGGCGTCCGTGGTGTGGAGGTGAGCCTGGAGGACGGCCGCGCAATCGTGAGCGGCACGGCTGACCCTGGCGTACTGATCCGCGCCATTGAGCAGGAGGGCTACCAAGCTCATTCGCAGCGCTGACCAGCGGAACGCTGCGGTCCGCGACGGCGCGCCTCGCGATGCGGCTCGCGGGTGTAGCGAATTCCCAGCGACATACGGTGCGCGCCGGCTACCTCCGCATCGGCGCGGCAGCGAAATACTCCAGGACGACCCCAATGAGCCACCCTTCGATAGAGACTCTCGACCCAAAGGGAATCAAGGGCCTGCTTGACAGCGGCAAGTTGCTGCTGGTCGATGTGAGGGAACCCGCAGAGTTCGCGGTCGAGCGAATCCATGGCGCCTTGCTCTATCCGCTGTCCACCTTCGACGCCTCCACGCTGCCGCGCGATTGGACGCGACAGGTCGTGTTCTATTGCGGATCTGGCAAGCGGTCGCTCGTCGCCGCGGAGAAGCGCGTCGCAGCAGGAAACGAGCAGGCAGTCCACATGGGCGGCGGGATCACGGCCTGGAAGCGCGCCGGACTCCCGGTCATTTCACTGAGCCCGGCGACGGGCCAGATCATCGATCGACGCTAGCCAAAGTCGGAGAAGCATCACATGCATCCCTACCCCCATACCTACCTAGCCACCGCGACAGGCTTCCCGTCCGGATCCGTACCGGTGACGTCGCCTGACGCGCCGGAGCTTGAGACCGCCGCGCCTCCACAGTTCGACGGGCCCGAGGGATTCTGGTCCCCGGAGACCCTGCTGACCGCGTCGGTCGCCAATTGCTTCATCCTGACGTTCCGAGCCGTGAGCCGGGCCGCCAGAGTCGAATGGGTTGGGCTCGAATGCACGGTCGAGGCCGTGCTCGAGAAGGTCGAGGGAGTCACTCAGTTCTCGAGATTCAAGACCACCGCAACTCTGACCGTCCCGTCAGGGGCAAATGTAGCTCAGGCGAAGCAGCTTCTCGAACGGGCGGAACACGGCTGCCTCGTGGCGAACTCCCTGCGCGGCACGCGGACGCTCGAATCCCGAGTCGTGACGCCATGAGTCGGCCCGTGAAGACACCTGCATGACGGACCAATCGCCCGCCGACCAGTGGAATCAGCGGTATGCGACCGAGGGCTACTGGTACGGGACGCAGCCCAACGACTTCCTCAAGGAGCATGTAGCTGCGCTACCGCCGCGCGGACGCGTGCTCTGCCTCGCGGAAGGCGAAGGGCGCAATGCCGTCTTCCTCGCGGCGCAGGGATTCGAGGTCGTCGCCCTTGACGTGTCGACCGTCGGTCTCGCCAAAGCTGAGCGACTCGCGCGGGAGCGACGAGTTTCGATCACGACCGTGCAGGCTGATCTCGCCAGCTACGCCCTGGGCCATGACGCCTGGGACGCTATTGTCTCGATCTGGTGCCACCTGCCGCCGGCGCTGCGGGCGAGGGTCCACCGGGATGCCGGACCAGCGCTTCGCGTCGGGGGCGTCTTCCTGCTCGAGGCCTACACCCCAGCGCAGTTGGCATTCAAGACGGGGGGGCCGCCGACGGCCGAACTGCTGCCGACACTTGCGGCGTTGCGCAGCGAACTCTCGGGCCTCGAATTCGACCTGGCGACCGAACGCGAGCGTGACGTGCACGAGGGCAGCGGCCACGACGGCCGAAGCGCCGTCGTGAACATCATCGCGCGCCGGCCAGGCTGACCGGCGCGTCATTCGCGCGTCAGTGACCCGCCTTCGACGCCGGACAGGTGCGGATGCCGAGCACCGTATAGAGGGGGCAGAAACTCACGGCCGCCGTCAGGAGCGGCACGAGGCCGATCAGGCCGAACCAGCGTTCCCTGCCATCCAGGACGAAGATGGCGCTCAAGAGCGCAAGACCCAGCACCACCCGGATCGCGCGATCGGCGGTTCCGACATTGGCATTCAATTGCACTCTCCTTTGACGCGTAACTGAGATTTGGACTTGCCGCGCGCGGCGCTCGAGGGCGGTGCGCAGAACGCGGCGTAGAGGGCCTCCATGACGTGGTTGGCAGGCCCCGGGGCGATGTTGTACCAGATGGTCTGCGATTCGCGGCGGGTGCGAACGATGCCGGCGCTGCGCAGGACGGCCAGATGCTGGGACAGCGCCGATTGACTCAACGGCACACGCGCGTTGATCTCACCGACGGAATGCGGACCGTCGAGCAGCGCGCACAGCACCAGCAGTCGCTGTTCATTGCCGAGCGCCTTCAGAAGCACTGCCGCGTTGGCTGCATGTTCCTCGACCTGCGCGAGGGCCGGTCGCTGCTCCTTGCGCGCCGCAGCATATGAACCGTTGGCAGCCATTCCCAAGCCTCCCTAAGCGACGACGTGCGCCAGTGTAGTCACGCCCCGGCAGCAAGCCCGTAGGTAGATATCACTACTTGCTACTTTAGCGGATACTGATGGATACTGCACGTCCTCTTATGGCCTGACCGGTTGGAGATCCGACCATGTGCATCGACCGCTGGGTATTTGCGTTTGCGGGAACCTTCGTGCTCGCGAGCCTTCTGCTCGCGCACTTTGTCGACGTCAACTGGCTGTGGTTCACGGCCTTCGTCGGCGCGAACCTGCTGCAGGCTGCGTTCACCGGCTTCTGTCCGCTGGCTTTGATCCTCAAGAAACTGGGAATCAAGCCGGGACAGGCGTTCTCCTGATGCGCGCGCCGCACGCGGCCACTTCCGCAATCGCGCTTGTCGCCCTCGCCGCGCTGACGGCGTGCGGCGGCAAGCCTCCCGCGACTGGCCCAGCGTCGCTGCCGCCGCTCGCGTCGGTTACGGTCCAGGCCGAGCGAGCCCTCCTCGAACGACCGGTCGACGGCATCATCGAGGCGGTCAACCAGGCAACCGTTTCCGCCCAGACGACCGGGCGTGTCGCGCAGATTCTCTTCGACGTCAACGACTTTGTGCCGGCCGGTGCGGTCATCATCAGGCTGCGCGGCACGGAACAGCGCGCCGGACTGCAGCAGTCCGAGGCTGGCCTGACGGAAGCGAAGGCCCGCAATGAAGAGGCAAAGGCGAACTTTCAGCGCATCGCGGACATGTACCAGCGCCGCGTGGTCTCCAAGTCCCAATACGATCAAGCGCTTGCGAATCGCGATGCGGCTGGGGCGCGGCTCGCGGCCGCGGAAGCGGGAATGACGAGCGCACGCGAAGGTGTCGGCTATACGGAGATCACGTCTCCCTACGCCGGCGTCGTGACGAAGCGCCTCGTTGAAGTCGGTGAGCTCGTGACGCCCGGGAGGCCGCTCATGACCGGGCTGTCGCTCCGCGACCTGCGGGTCAGTCTCAATGTTCCCCAGAGCGTGGTTGCTGCAGTGCGGCGGATTGGCAAGGCCGCCGTCTACGATGGCGGCAAGCGCGTCGAGGCCTCGCACATCACCATCTTCCCCGAGGCCGCCGCGCCATCAAGTACATTTCGGGCGCGCATCGATCTCCCTCCCAACGCCGCGGACCTTTCACCGGGGATGTATGTGAAGGTCGGGCTGGTCGTCGGTGACACGGAGCGGCTGCTGGTGCCGCGCAGCGCACTGGTCGAGCGCAGCGAAGTGACCGCGGTCTACGTCGTGGGTGCGCAGAACACGACGGAGCTGCGATACGTCCGCACTGGCCATCTGTTCGGCGACCGGATCGAGATCCTCTCCGGACTGTCGCCCGGGGAGCGCGTCGCAACCGATCCGGTGGCTGCCAGCGCACGGCGTGGCGCTCCGGACTCGAAGCCATGAGCCAGCCGCTCGGCTTCAGCGGCCGGGTCGCGCGGTTCTTCCTCGAGAACCAGCTGACTCCCCTGCTCGCGCTGACCGCACTCCTGGCGGGCGCCTTCGCCGTGCTCATTACGCCGCGGGAGGAAGAGCCCCAGATCGACGTCACTTTCGCCAACATCCTGATCCCGTTCCCGGGGGCGAGCGCCGAGCAGGTCGAGAACCAGGTCTCGACGCCGATGGAGAAGGTGCTCGGCGAGATCGCCGGCGTCAAACACATCTATTCCGTGTCGCGACCGGGGCTCGCGGTCGTCACCGTTCAGTACCAGGTGGGCGTACCGCGCAACGACGCGATCGTGCGGCTCTACAACGCCGTCTACTCGAACCAGGACTGGCGCCCGCCGGGTTCCGGGATCCTGCAGCCTCTCGTAAAGCCCAAGGGCATTGACGACGTGCCGGTCGTTACGCTGACGCTCTGGAGTCGCGACGGCAAGCTCGGCGGGCACGAGCTCGGAAAAGTGGCGCGCGCCATCCAGAGCGAGATCAAGCGCGTCCCGGGAACGCGCAACATCGACATCGTCGGTGACACGGAACCGATGATCCACGTCGAGCTGAATCCCGCGCGCCTCACCGGGGCCGGGCTCACCGTCGCCGAGGTCGCCCACTCGCTGCAGGCGGCGAATCTCGTGCGACAGGCGGGCACTGTGATCGGCGGCGACCGGCTCGAACCCGTCGACGCCGGCTCGTTCCTCGCCAGTCGCGACGACGTCGGCGGGCTCATCATCGCCGCGCGCGACGGGAAGCCCGTCTACCTTGATGACGTCGCCACAGTAACGGACGCCCCTCGGGCTCCGACGCGCTATGCGTGGTTCGGTACCGGCCCCAAGGCGAGCGAGCGCGGCTTGCCGGCAGTGGACCAGGCGCCCGCCGTCACGCTGGCTGTCTCGAAGAAGCCCGGCAGCAATGCAATCGACGTCGCGACCGACCTGATCCGGCGCATCGACAGTCTCAAGGGCGTGACCATCCCGGCCGGGGTCGAGGTCACCGTCACGCGCAACTACGGCGTCACTGCCAACGACAAGGCCAAGAAGCTCATTGAGAAGCTTCTGTTTGCGACGACGTCCGTCGTCATCCTCGTGCTGCTGACGGTTGGCCGCCGCGAAGCCATCGTCGTCGGCGCAGCCGTATTCGTAACGCTGGCCGCCACGCTGTTCGCGTCGTGGGCCTGGGGCTTTACGATCAACCGGGTCTCACTGTTCGCGCTGATCTTCTCGATCGGCATCCTCGTCGACGACGCCATCGTCGTCGTCGAGAATGTCCATCGCCACCTGTCGATCGACAAGGCACCGATCGGCGAGGTCATCCCTCGGGCGGTCGATGAGGTCGGCGGTCCGACCATCCTCGCCACCTTCACAGTGATTGCCGCGCTGCTGCCGATGGCCTTCGTGTCGGGTCTGATGGGCCCCTACATGAGCCCGATCCCTATCAACGCCAGCATGGGCATGGTGCTGTCGCTCGGCGTCGCGCTCATCTTCACGCCGTGGCTTTGCCGCAAACTCTTCAGTCGACAGCACTTTGAGGTCGAAGAGGTCGCGGCGGAAGGAAAGCTGCATCGCCTGTTCAAGCGGCTGATGACGCCCTATCTTGCGGGCGCTGATGGTCAGCGCCAGCGACACAAGCTCTATAAGTGGACGCTTGGCGCGATCGGCGTCGCGGTGCTTCTCGTCATCGTGCAGCTCGTCGTACTCAAGATGCTGCCTTTCGACAACAAGTCTGAGTTCCAGGTCGTCGTCAACATGCCTGAGGGTACGCCGGTCGAGCGCACGGCACGAGTGCTCAACGGTCTCGCCGACATCGTTCGCCGCATTCCCGAGGTCACCGACTGGCAGGCCTACGCCGGCACGGCCGCACCGATCAATTTCAATGGACTCGTTCGGCAGTACTACCTGCGCGGCGACCCAAACCAGGGCGACCTGCAGGTCAACCTGGTCGACAAGCATGCGCGCAGCCGCAAGAGCCATGAGATCGCCCTCGCGGTACGACCGGCTCTGGTCGCCGAAGGCAAGCGCCTCGGGGCGGTGTCGATTCAGGTCGTCGAGGTGCCGCCGGGGCCACCGGTGCAGGCTCCGCTCGTCGCCGAGGTGTACGGACCTCAGCGCGACCGTCAGATTGCAATAGCGCGATCCCTGCGGACGACGTTCGATTCGACCAAAGACATCGTCGACACCGACGATACCCTGACGGCACCGGGCGCGACGCGCGAAGTCATTGCGGTGGACCGCAGCCGGGCGGCCGTACTCGGGGTCACTCAGGCGGACGTTGCGGAGACCCTCGCGGCCGGCCTCGGCGGCGAGACGGCGACTTTCGTTCATACGGGCCTCGAGCGCGACCCAATCGGCGTTCGTCTCGAACTCGCGCCGGCCGACAAGGAAACCCTCGACCCGGCACTCTCCTTGCCGGTGCGCGCCGAGGGTGGTGCCCTCGTCCCGATTTCCGAGGTCACGAGCGTTACCCGGCGCCCGTGGGACGGCACGATCTACCACAAAGACCTTCTACCCGTGACGTTCGTCACGGGCGACATGGCCGGGCGCCTCGACAGCCCGCTCTATGGCATGTTCCGGATCGTCGGCGAGATCAACCGGCATCCGCCCGCCGGCATGCCCGTCACCCAGCGTTTCGTCGGCGCACCCGATCGGCCGGATGAGTTCAGCGTCAAGTGGGACGGCGAATGGACCATTACCTACGAGACCTTCCGCGACATGGGGCTCGCCTACTCGGTCGGTCTCGTGCTGATCTATCTGCTGGTGGTCGCCCAGTTCCGGTCCTACGCTGTGCCACTCATCATCATGGCGCCGATCCCGCTGACGATCATCGGCGTGATGCCGGGTCACGCACTCCTCGGTGCCCAATTCACGGCGACGTCCATGATCGGCATGATCGCCCTCGCCGGCATCATCGTCCGAAACTCCATCCTGCTGGTGGATTTCATCAACAGCGAGATCGCGGCGGAACGCCCGCTCGCTGACGCGGTCGTCGGCGCTGCGGCGATCCGCGCCCGGCCGATCGCGCTGACGGCGCTCGCCGCCATGACTGGGGCTTTCTTCATCCTCGATGATCCAATCTTCAACGGTCTCGCGATTTCGCTGATCTTCGGAATTCTCGTGTCGACAGTGCTTACGCTGCTGCTGATTCCGGTTCTCTATTACGGCTACATCACACGCACACGCGCCGCCCAGGCCGGCGCATAGAGGGGGTTCACATGGCTCACGTCGTCGTCGTCGGCGCCGGACTCGGGGGTATCCCGGCCGCATTCGAGATTCGCAAGCTCCTATCCAAGGACCACCGCGTCACGCTGATCGGCGCCCGGCCTCATTTCGAATTCACGCCTTCGAACCCGTGGGTCGCCGTCGGCTGGCGCACCGTCGAGCAGACTCGAGTCGAAATGAAGGATCCGCTCGAAACAAAGGGCGTCGAATGGGTCTCGGAGCCCGTGAAGACCATTGACGCTGACAAGTCGATTCTGACGCTCACTAGTGGCCGTGACGTTAGTTATGACTATCTGGTCATCGCGACGGGGCCCCGCCTCGCTTTCGACGAGATTCCGGGCCTCGGCCCTGACGGCGGGACGCAGTCGGTCTGCACCCACGAACACGCGGTGCGCGCCTGGGAGCGGTACCAGGAGTTTCTCAAGAATCCGGGACCGATCATCGTTGGCGCTGCGCAGGGCGCGAGCTGCTTCGGGCCGGCCTACGAGACGGCGATGATCATCGACGCCGATCTCCGCAAACGCAAAATCCGCGATCGAGTGCCGATGACGTATGTCACGAGCGAGCCGTACATCGGCCACATGGGTCTCGGCGGCGTCGGCGACAGCAAGGGCCTGATGGAGTCGGAGCTACGCGAACGGCACATCAAATGGGTGGCCAATTCGAAGATTACCGGCGTCACTTCGAACGAAATGACGGTGCAGGAACTCGACGATGCCGGCGCGCTCAAGAAGGAGCACAAACTACCGTTTGCGTTCAGCATGATCATTCCGGCGTTCAAGGGCGTCGACGCCGTCGCCGCAGTGGCGGGACTCTGCAACCCGCGCGGCTTCGTCATCGTCGACAAGCATCAGCGCAGCCCGAAGTACGGCAACATTTTCTCCGTCGGCGTCTGCATAGCGATCCCCCCTGTCGAGGCGACCCCGGTTCCGACGGGCGCGCCGAAGACCGGTTACATGATCGAGTCGATGGTTTCGGCGACCGCCCACAATATCGCTGCCGCGATCGCCGGCAGACCCGCCGATGCAGAGGCGACATGGAACGCAATCTGCCTTGCCGACTTCGGCGACACCGGAGCGGCCTTCGTCGCGCTGCCACAGATTCCGCCGCGCAATGTCACCTGGTCTAAGCAGGGCAAGTGGGTGCACATCGCGAAGATCGCGTTCGAGAAGTACTTCATGCGCAAGGTCAGGACGGGGTCGTTGACGCCCGTGTACGAGACCTACGTCCTGAAGGCTCTCGGCATCGTGTCCCTCAAGGACAAAGCCGGCCACTGACTGATCGCGAAAGCAAAGGTGCCAGCATGCGCCATGCGTCCCTGATTTCAGCGTTCTTCGTACTGATTTTCGCGGCCGTGCCGAAGGGGGCGATCGCGGAGAACATCGCGGACGCTTGGCGCATGGCGCGACAGGCGGACTCCTCCCTGGCAGCCGCGCAGAGCGAATCCGCAGCGGCGGACGCTGCGCAGTTGGCGGCGGAACGACAGCGCTGGCCGGTTCTGAAGGTGACCGGCAGTTACAGCCAGCTCGACCAGTCGCCGGCGCTGGACATGGCGACCCCGGCGGGAGAATTCCGCTCGCCGAAGATCTGGAAGAACGATGTCGTGGGACTGGCCAGCGCCGAAGTCGCGGTACCGCTGTGGACCGCCGGTCGATTGTCCAGTGCGATCGGCTCGGCGACGGACGAGGCGCGAGCCTCGGCCGCGCAAGCACAGCGGGCCGGGTCCGATCTGGAACTGGCGGTGGTCGAAGCATATCTCGGCGTTCTGCGCGCGCGAAGCGCGCTGGCGGTGGCCGAGTCCAATGCCAAGTCACTGGAGGCCCACGCCGGCGCCGTTCGCGTGATGTACGAAAAGGAAGCCGTTCCGCATAGTGACCTGCTGGCGGCCCAGGTCGCGCTCGCCAACGCCCACCAGCAGCGACTCCGCTCCGCGAACCGGGTGCGGCTGGCCACGGCCGCTTATAATCGCCGCGTCGGCCAGCCGCTTGACCGGGTGCCAGATCTGGAAGAGCCGGGCGAACCGGGCCCAGTAGGCGCCGCCGCCGGCCGCGAATCCGGCAGCCTGACCGCCATGGCACTACAGCGCCGCCCCGAGCTGGAGGCGCTCGAGGCGACGCGCACGTCGCTGGAGCAGGCTGCGGGAGCCGTCCGCGCCGAGCGCTGGCCGCAGCTGCAGCTGCGCGCCGGGTACGACCATTTCGACAACCAGATTCTTGACCGGCAGAACGTCGCGATGGTCGGCATCGGCTTTGAGTGGAGATTGTTCGACAGCGGCCAGACGGATGCACGCGCCGGTGCGTTGAAGCATCGCGCCCGCGCCGCGGCGCGCCAACTCGAAGATGCTAAGTCCCTAATCGCGCTGGAGGTCGAGTCGGCGACGCTGAATCTCGAAGAAGCAACCGCTCGAATCGCGGTGACCGCCGAGGCCGTTGCCGAGGCCGAGGAGAATCTGCGGATGGCTCGCGAGCTCTATGGGAGCGGGTTGGGCACCAACACTCAGGTGCTGGACGCGGAATCGCTCCGGATCGGCGCGCTCACGAACCGCGACAATGCCCGCTACGATCTGCAGCTGGCGCGATATCAGCTTCGACACGCCACTGGGGTGCGCTGATTTACTGGAATCGCTAGCTCCCACGGTACGGCGCTGGGCAGCGTGCAGCCAGACCTCGGGACGTCGCTACTTTTCCTGCTTGGGAGGGGTAGCTCGCAGCTTCGAGCCCTGCGGTCCGCGCTACTGTATGACTTGGTACCGCTCGACCTGTGGTAAGCCTGGCTTGCGGCTGAGCTGCTGCGACACCTCGGACTCGGGCGCCGTGATCCGCGTCGCTGGTCCACGGCAGCGGCCTTCCATCGGCAGGTGAAGGCGGACCCCGTTCGGATAACTATGCGTCGCATTCGACGCCGCTGCGCCGAGATCCGCGAGCGAGCGGTCGGCAATCTCTCGGACCGACGCGCGAAAACCTCATCCGCCGTCCGTCCGTCAGCGCGAGCAGGTCTCCCGACCGACGGGCTCCGCGCCGCAGCCCGCGCCCCGGCTATGGGCGGGGCTTGCACCACGACGGGCGGTCGACAGAGCCGGCGCACTGAGTCCGCTGACCTCCTTCGGCGTGGCGCCGGCGCGTGATCGGTCGTTCTGGTGGCGTCAGTGATAACGCAGCGCCATGGATTCCAGCGCGACCGGCTTGATGCGGTCTGCGTTCCCGGCGCTCCCGAAGGCCTCAAACCGAAGTTTGCACAGCGCTCGCGCCGCCTTCGTCGCGGCGATCAGCGCCTTACGGGGATCGAACTCGCTCCGGTTCTCGGCAAGGGCCTTTCGGATTGCTCCCGTCATGACCAGACGAATATCCGTGTCGATATTGACCTTTCTGACGCCGCGCTCGATGCCGCGCCGGATCTCCTCGACCGGCACGCCATACGTCTCCTTGATGTCGCCGCCGTACTCGCGAATCACGGCGAGCCACTCCTGCGGGACGCTCGACGAGCCATGCATCACGAGGTGGGTGTCCGGCAGGGCCGCGTGAATCTCCGCGATGCGATCGATGGCCAGAATGTCGCCGGTCGGCCTGCGCGTGAACTTGTAGGCTCCGTGGCTCGTGCCGATCGCGATGGCCAGGGCATCAACTCCCGTTTGCGACACGAAATCCCTCGCTTGCTGCGGGTCGGTCAACAACATCTCGCGGCCAAGAGCGCCCTCCGCACCGACGCCGTCCTCCTCACCGGCCCGGCCGGTCTCCAGGGAGCCGAGACATCCGAGTTCACCTTCGACCGAAACGCCGACAGCATGCGCGAGTTCGCACACCCGCCGCGTAATCGCGACGTTGTAGTCGTAGTCAGCGGGAGTCTTCGCGTCCTCGCGGAGCGAGCCGTCCATCATAACGCTCGTGAATCCCGAACGAATCGACTGCTGGCACACCGTCGGCGAAGCGCCGTGGTCCTGATGCAGGGCGATCGGAATGTCGGGGTGCGCCTCGACCGCTGCGAGCACGAGGTGGCGCAGATAGGGCTCGCCCGCGTACTTCCGCGCCCCGGCGGAGGCCTGCAGGATCACGGGACTGCGGGTATCCTGCGCTGCCTGCATGATCGCGTGCACCTGCTCGAGGTTATTGATATTGAAAGCCGGGACGGCGTATCTGTATTCGGCTGCATGGTCGAGCAGCTGGCGAAGGGCGACGAGGGCCATGGCATTTCCTGTTGGGACGTTGAGCGACGATCCGGCGACGTTGCTTGCGCGGCGGCCGGATCCAGTGTCACGCGGCCGTGCGCATCGCACGCTTCTTCTGATCGATCAGGCGCAGGATCATCGGCGTGAAGATGAGCTGCATCGCGAGCCCCATCTTGCCGCCCGGTACGACGATGTTGTTGGGTCTCGTCATCCAGGAGTCGTGCAGCATCGACAGCAGATAGGGGAAGTCGATCCCCTTCGGATCGGCGAAGCGGATGACGACCATCGACTCGTCGGCCATCGGGATGTCCTTGGCGACGAACGGATTGCTCGTATCGACCGTGGGGACACGCTGGAAGTTGACGTGCGTGCGGCTGAACTGGGGGCAAATGTGATGCACGTAGTCGGGCATCCGGCGCAGGATCGTCTCGATCACGGCGTGCTCGCTGTAGCCGCGCAGTGTTTTGTCGCGGTGCAGCTTCTGTATCCACTCGAGGTTGATGATCGGCACGACTCCCACCAGCAGATCGACGTGGCGCGCCACGTCGGCGTCGGGCCCGACGTAGCCACCGTGCAGGCCCTCATAAAAGAGGAGGTCGCTGTGCTCGAGCATCGGCTGCCAGGCGGTGAACGTCCCCGGCGGGCCACCGAGTTCCTTCGCCTCCGACTCGTCGTGGATGTAGCGCCGCACCTTGCCATGGCCGGTCGCGCCGTACTCGGCGAAGGTGGCCGCGAGGTCGGCGAGCAGGTTCGATTCCGGCCCGAAGTGACTGATCTGAGGGCCTTCCCCGTGGTCCGCGGCACGGACACGTTCGCGCATCTCGACTCGGTCGTAGCGATGGAACGAATCGCCTTCGATCACCTGCGTCTGGATGCCGTCGCGCCGGAAGATGTGCGCAAAGCTCTTCATCACGGTCGTCGTGCCTGCGCCTGACGATCCGGTCACGGCAATGATGGGGTGCTTGATCGACATGGTGTACCTCAGCTCCTGGCGTCGGGCCGATAAAGGGACCGCTCGTTGAAGAGCGGCGAGGAGAATGGCCGGTCGGTCCCGCTGTCGAACTCGGCGTGGTATCGCTCGAGCCGCTCCACCTCGCCGCGCGATCCGAGGATGACCGGGATCCGCTGGTGCAGGGAGGTTGGGACGACATCGAGCAGGCGCACCCGGCCGGTCGTCGCGAGGCCACCCGCCTGGTGGACCAGAAAGGCGATCGGGTTCGCCTCGTACATGAGACGCAGCCGGCCCGGCTTGCCGGGGTCCTTCGTGTCCCTCGGGTACATGAACACGCCGCCGCGTACCAGAATCCGGTGCACCTCGGCCACCATCGATGCGATCCAGCGCATGTTGAAGTCGCGCCCGCGCTCGCCGCTCCTTCCCTCCTGGCACTCCGCCACGTAACGGTGCACCGGGGGCTCCCAGAAGCGCGCGTTGCTCGTGTTGATCGCGAACTCGCTCGTGTCGCACGGAATCTGTAGTTTGGGGTGCGTCAGGATGAAGTTGCCGATCTCCCGGTCGAGCGTGAAGCCGTGAGTGCCCTTGCCGACGGTCAGGACCAGCATCGTCGCCGGGCCGTAGATGGCATAGCCGGCGGCCACCTGCTCGCGGCCTGGCTTCAGGAAATCGGCCGTGGCCGGCGGCTCGGGACTCTCGTGGCGAAGTACCGAGAAGATCGTTCCCACCGACGCGTTGACGTCGGCGTTCGACGACCCATCCAAGGGATCGAACACGAGCAGGTATTTGCCGCGTGTGTAGACCGCGGGCACCGGGTACGGCTCGTCGAGTTCCTCGGAGGCCATGCCGGCGACGAGCCCGCCCCACTCGCAGCTGCGCAGCAACACATCGTTCGCCAACATATCAAGCTTCGTCTGTGTCTCGCCGTGCACGTTGCGGGCGTCGAGGTTGCCGAGCGCAGCGCCTAACGCACCTTTGGCGGTCATCGCCGAAATCGCCTTCACGGCCGCCGCCACATCCACGAGCAGCGCGCCGAGATCGTTGGCGCCCGCATCGCCGCTCAGCTGCTGGATAAGGAACTTCGACAGTGTCGTCCGTCCGAGGTGCATGGCAATCTCTCCTCCGGGTCCGGCATCCCGCCGAATGCCCTGTTTCCGTGCTCAGGCGTGGTCGCCCTGCGCTCAGGCCGCGCTGCGGCGCTGCTGGTAGAGCACCTTGGCGTCTTCCGGGAATGACTCAAACGCGCGGGCGAACTCGCCGTGACTCTTGGCCCACTCGACGGGGTCGGCGCCCTCCTTCCAGCATTCGTAGGCTTGGCGGAGGGAGCGGGCGCCGGCCGCGGGACCATCGGCGTGGCCGTAGCAGCCACCACCGGCAGTCAGGATGACGTTGCCGTGGCCGAGGTTCGCGAAGAACGCGGGCATCCGCAGCGCGTTCATGCCGCCGGAGATGATGGGCGCCGTCGGCTTCATGCCGAGCCATGGCTGGCGGTAGTACGGGCCATCCGCCAGGTCGCTTTCCAGCATGTAGGCGATCGCGCGGTCGTCCCGTTCGCCCTCCATCTTCCCAAAGCTCATCGTGCCGGTATGGATGCCGGACGCGCCCTGCAGGCGGGCCATCTTGCACAGCACCAGCGACGTGTAGCCGCGCCGGCTCTGGGGGCTCGTGACCGCACCATGCCCGGCTCGGTGGTAATGGAGGAACTGGCTTGGAAAACGACGGCGAGCGGCGGTTATCGCCGCGGGGCCCGCAACGTAGCCATCGACCAGGAACGCGACGTGGTGAGCGTTCTCGGCAAACGTCTCGAGAATGAACTCACCCCGGGCGATGATCTCGAAGGGGTCGTCGGCGGTGATATTGGCGGAAAGCAGCTTTGCCTGACCCGTCGCGTCCTGGGCACGCCGCATCGCATCGGCGACCAGCGGAATCGTCGCCCGCAGCGGCGCGAAGGTCTGATTGCCCTGCGGCTCGTCGTTCTTGATGAAGTCGCCGCCCAGCCAGAAGTCGTATGCCGCTCGCGCAAATGGTTCCGGGCGCAAGCCGAGCTTGGGTTTGATGATCGTGCCGACGATCAGCCCGCCGTCCACGACCGGTCGGCCGAGCGCACGCCACAGGTCGCTGATTCCGGAACTCGGGCCGTCGAACAGCTGCAGGTAGGCGGGCGGCACGTAGAAGTCTTGCAGCTTGGCGTACTCGACGTCGCCCATGCCCTGGTTGTTGCCGACCGCCAGTGTCAGGAACGAGCAGATCATTGCGCGACCATCGGTGATATTCCGGTCGAACAGCGCGACCGGGTAGGCAATCTTCATGAGCCCGGTCGCCGGCTCCGCCGCGTACACGAGAGCGTCCACCGACTTCGTGAAGGTATCGGTCGTACTCACCTCGACGTTCGTTCCCGTCGAGCTCTCGGCGGCGAAATGCGCGCACGTCGCCACGAAGTCGTGGCCGTCCTTCGGCTTGAGGATGTACGCCGCCAGGACATGCTCACCCTGCGCGATTAAGTCTTCCTCGCGAACGCCAAAATCCACGTAGCGGCCAGACTGGTCCATTGATGAGTCCCCTTCTCATTGGCGGGCGGCGCCCACGCGCCGGCTTCGACTGGGACCGTAGCGTTGATCACGTATAAGTACCAATCAATGCTTCGTGGCATTAACATCAGAACTTCTGATGTTATGGGTCCAACATGGCATCCTCTCTTCGCAAGGCGACGCTGCACGGCCTAAGAATCTTCGAATCGGTCGCGCGACTGCGCGGCGTGTCCGCCGCCGCGCGGGAACTTCATCTCACGCAGCCCGCCGTGTCGATGCAGGTCAAGCAGCTCGAGGCACTCGTTGGCCTGCCGCTCACCGAGCGCATCGGGCGCGGCCTGCAACTGACGGATGCCGGCGAGGAGGTCGCCCGCCACGCGCGACGCCTGGCGGAGCAGCTGCGCGAGGCGGACGCCTCACTCGACGCCATGCGGGGGCTGCGCGGCGGCCGGATCGAGATCGGCGTCGTGAGCACGGCCAAGTACTTTGCGCCGCGGCTGCTCGCCGAGTTCCACCGCCGGCACCCGGCGATCGAGCTGAAGCTCGCCGTCGCGAACCGCTCCGACGTCGTGCAGATGCTGGTCCGCAATGACGTCGACCTCGCCATCATGGGCACGCCGCCACAGCACCTGGAGTGCGAGGCGAGACGCATCGCCGAACACCCCCTGGCCTGGCTGGCGTCACCGGAGCACCGGCTCGCGGCCCTGCGCAGCGTCGAGCCGGCGCGGCTCGCTTCCGAGCAGCTGATCGTGCGTGAGCCCGGCTCGGGAACACGAATCTCGATGGAGCGGTTCCTGCGCACGCACCGCGTCCGGCCCGGCCAGGTCCTCGAGATGAGCAGCAACGAGACGATCAAGCAGGCGGTGATGGCCGGGATGGGGATCGCATTCCTGTCCGAACACACCGCGGGCCTCGAAATCGGCACGGGCCGCCTGATTCATCTGCGCGTGACGGACACGCCGGTCGTGCGCCAGTGGTACGCCGTCCACAGGACGGACAAGCGGTTGCTGCCTGCCGCCCGGGCGTTCTGCAGATTCCTGGAGGACGACGGCGCTCGCCTGATCGCCGCGCAGATGGCACCCGCCGGCGTCGCGCCCGGTGCCCGGGGCTCACCAGCGGCCCGGAAGCGGTAGTCATCCGCAACGGTCGGGCGCGGACGGGAGGACGCGGTGGCGCGAGCCGCGGCGATCCGTACAATGCCGGCGACGCCATCGGCCGTACCGCACGTGCGGCCGACGTCGCTCGCTGAGGGGACGTAAAGATGAGAGTGCTTCGCACGCCCGAGTCCCGCTTCGCCGCGCTCGCGGGCTTCCCGTACGCGCCCCGGTATCTCGACGTCGGCGCCGGCGGCGACCGCGAGTTGCGGCTCGCCTACATCGACGAGGGCCCGCGCACCGGCGCGCCGGTCCTGCTGATGCATGGCGAGCCGAGCTGGTCGTACCTGTACCGGTCCATGATCGGGCCGCTGGTCGCGGCGGGGCTCCGCGTGGTCGCGCCGGATCTCATCGGCTTCGGCCGCTCGGACAAGCCGGCGGAGCGGAGCGCCTACACCTATGCCGCACACGTCGGCTGGATGCAGACGTTCGTCGAGCGACTCGGCCTCGACGGGATCACGCTCTTCTGCCAGGACTGGGGCGGTCTCATCGGACTCCGGCTCGTCGCGGCCTCGCCGGCCCGCTTCGCGCGCGTCGTCGCCTCCAATACGGCCCTGCCTACCGGCGACACCGCGATGCCCGCGGCGTTCCTGCGCTGGCGGGACTATTCGCAGAGCGTCCCGGTATTCGACGCCGGAATCATCGTTCACCGCGGCACCTGCAACGGCATCGACGCGGCCGCGCAGGCCGCCTACAACGCGCCGTTTCCGGACGAGAGCTACTGTGCCGGGGCCCGGCAGTTCCCGCTGCTCGTGCCGAACTCACCGGCCGATCCGGAGACTGAGGCCAACCGTGGCGCGTGGCTGGCGCTTGAAAAGTTCGCGCGGCCGTTCCTGACCGTCTTCGGCGACAGCGACCACATCACGGCCGGTGCCGACCGCTTCATGCAGAAGCGGATCCCGGGTGCCCGGGGCCAGCAGCACCAGCTGCTGCCGGCGGGTGGCCATTTCATCCAGGAGGACCATGGGCCGCGGCTCGCGGAGATCCTGAAGGCGTTCACCGGCGCCGGCGGGTAGCCCGCCGGCCGTCGACTCAACGGATATCCAGCACCGCCGAACCGAGCACCTCGGCCTTCGGCGTGATCCCGAGACCGGGCGCCGCCGACGCCGCCAGCCTGCCGGCCACGCGCTGGGGTGCGCCGTCGGCGATACTGACCGTCAGGTAGCTGTTGAAGTCGGTCGAAGAGAACAGGTACTCCGGCGGCGTACTGTGGGCGAGGTGGGCGATCGCCGCCGTCACGATGTCGCCACCCCACGTGTCCTCGATCGTCATTGCGATGCCGAGCGACGCGCACAGGTCGCGGATCTGCCGCGCCTTAGTGAGCCCACCGACCTTCGAGATCTTCAGGTTCACGACGTCCATCGCCCGGTCCGAGACTCCGCGCACGACGACCGCGAGCGAGTCGATCACTTCGTCGAGCACAAAGGGCCGATCGCACAGCCGCCGGACCGCGAGGCACTCCTCGTAGGTGGCGCATGGCTGCTCGATGTAGACGTCCACGTCGCGCAGCGCCTGGCAAACGCGCACCGCCTCGTGCTGCCGCCAGCCGGTGTTGGCATCCGCCACCAGCACGTCGCCGCGTTGCAGGCACGCCCGCACCGCCAGAACGCGCTCGATGTCGGTGTCCGGCTCGCCGCCGACCTTGAGTTGGAACTTCCTGTAGCCCTCGGCGCGGTAGGCCGCCGCGCTGCGCGCCATCTCGGCGGGTGACTGCTGCGAGATCGCGCGGTACAGGGCGAAGTCCTCGCCGTAGCGGCCGCCGAGCAGTGTGCAGACGGGCAGCGCCGCCGCCTTGCCTAGCAGGTCCCAGCACGCCATGTCGATCGCGGACTTCACGTACGGATGGCCACGCATCGCGGCGTCCATCGTGTGGTTCAGGCGACCGAGGTCGCGCGGATCCGTGCCAATCAGGTGCGGCGCGAGTTCGGCGATGCCGGCGCGTGCGCCGGCGGCGTACGCCGGCAGGTAGGCCGGGCCGAGCGGGCAGATCTCGCCGTGGCCCGTGAGGCCGGCATCGGTATCGATCTGCACGACGGTCGAGTCGAAGACACTGACCGAATTCCCGCCGGACCAGCGGTAGCTGCCCTCGCGCAGAGGGAGGTCGACCTGGTAGGCCCGGATCCGGGTGATTCGCATCGTTGCGTTACTCCATGGGGTTCGCGCCACCTTGGCAGGCTTGCGGACGCACGGCAAGCCGGGCACCGTGAGCCGCGGCGCGCACCACGCCCGGTGGACCGCCACCCTCGACGTCGCGTCCTCGGCGCGCGGCTGCGCGAACGAACGAACGAACGACAGGAAGCTCGCATGCCTTTGCCCCTGCCGGCCGAATGGCGCGCCGCCGGAACCACGTTCCGCTTCCATGACCACGACGTCTTCATGCGCGTCGGTGGCCAGGGCCCCGCCATCCTGCTGATCCACGGCTTCCCCACCGCTGGCTGGGACTGGTGCAAGCTGTGGCCGGGACTCTCGCGGCGTTTCACGCTCGTCGCTCCGGATCTCCTCGGCTTCGGCTTCTCCGCGAAGCCGGCCGGGCATCACTACCGTATCGCCGAGCAGGCGGATCTGTGCCTGGCCGCGCTCGCCGTAGCCGGGATCGACCAGGCACACGTGCTGTCGCACGACTACGGCGACACCGTCGCGCAGGAACTGCTGGCGCGGGCGGCCGAGGGGCGCTGCCCGGTCCTGCTGCGCTCGGCGGTGCTGCTCAACGGCGGGCTCTTTCCCGAGACTCACCGGCCGGTGCTCACGCAACGGCTGCTGCGCTCCCCGCTTGGCCCGCTCGTGGCCCGCCTGCTGACCCGGGACCGCCTGGCCGCGACGATGCGGCGGATCGGCGGCACGCGGACGCCCCCGGACGATGCAGAGATCGACGCCTTCTGGGCCCTGCTGGCGACCGGCGATGGTCGCCGAGCGATGCCGCGGCTCATCCGCTACATCGACGAGCGCCGCGCCCATCGCGAACGCTGGGTCGGCGCGCTCATGCGGACCACGGTGCCACTCACGCTGATCGACGGGACCGACGACCCGATCTCCGGTGGCCACATGGTGACGCGGTTCCGGCAGCTCGTCCCGGCAGGTACGGTCGTCGAGCTGCAAGGCGTCGGCCACTATCCACAGATCGAGGCCCCGGATGAGGTCCTCGCGGCGGCGCTCGCCGCCTTCGACGCCGCCTCGACCGCTTCGCCGGCGGCGTGACCGGCGCCGCTCCCGGTGAAATTGCCACTGCCGCGGCCGCTCGTCACAATGGCCGGCGGGTACCATCGGCTCCTGGAGTTCACGTGACAGTAAATGCTCGTCGGCGCCCGTCGGCATCGATCGCCCTGCTGGCGATGTTCCTCACGCTCGCCGGCGCGGCAGCGTCCGGCCAGGAAGCGACCGACTGGCACGAGACCGTGCGCCGGTTCGCGGCGCAGCACTTCAAGAACCCGGCCTGGGGCTACTCCCACTCGGTCCGCGACTACAAGCTGGCGCGCCGGCTGGCGGCCGAGGACCGCGTCGCGCTCGACGATGACGTGCTGTTCGCGGCGGCGTATCTGCACGACATGGCGGCGTTCGCGCCCTACGAGAAGCCCGACGTCGACCACGCGGACGAGGCGGCTCGTATCGTCGACACCGTTCTGGCCGGCACCGGCTTTCCGATGGCGAAGATCGACGCCGTCCGTGGCGCCATCCGCACGCACATGTTCGACCGCGACCCGACCGGGCCGGAGGCGATCTACCTGCACGATGCGGACGCGCTCGACTGGCTCGGAGCGATCGGAGTTGCGAGGATCTTCGGCCTCGTCGACCCCAATGGCGGCGATCCCGACGGGCCGGCCGCGGTGAAGATGCTCGAGGACAACCTCGCTAAAGTGCCGCCACGGGTGCTGTCGACCGCGGGACGCGCGCGGGTCGCGGCCAGCAGCAACGAGCTCCGCCAGTTCCTTCGGCAGCTGCGCCGGGAGTCCGGCGATGTGAAGGACCTTTAGCGCGGCGCCGTCGCGGCCGCACAGCCCGGCCTCGCCCGCTCACGGCCGTCCGGCACGGCGTCGCCGCAGATTCGAGGGGAACCGATGATGAAGCCAGCACCGCTCGTCGTGCTCGTCACGGGCGCGAGCTCCGGTTTCGGCCTCGCAATCGCCACGAGCCTCGCGGCCGACGGCCATCGCGTGTTCGGCACGGTCCGCACGCCGCGATCCGGCCCGGCAGAGGGCTTCACGACCCTCAGGCTCGACGTGACGCACGATGACTCGGTCGCCGCCGGCATCGACGAGGTGATCCGGGTGGCCGGGCGGATCGACGCGGTCGTCAACAACGCCGGCATGGGCATCGCCGGGGCGATCGAGGACACGACGGTCGACGAGGCGCGTGCGCAGTTCGAAGCCAACTTCTTCGGAACGCACCGCGTCTGCCGCGCGGTGCTACCGCACCTGCGGGCGCAACGCCGGGGGCACATTATCAACATGAGTTCGCTAGCCGGCCACGTGCCTCTGCCATTTCAGGGCTTCTACAGCGCCACCAAGTTCGCGATCGAAGCCTACAGCGAGGCGCTGCGGATGGAGCTGCGCCCGTTCGGGATCGCCGTGTCGATGATCGAGCCCGGGGACTTCGCGACGGGCTTCACTGCGAACCGGCGCATGACCGCGTCCAGCACGCCGTCATCGCCGTATTACGCACCGTGCGCACAGGCGATCGCGCGCATGGCACGCGATGAGCAGGCGAACGCCGACCTCTCCCCCGTCGTGAACGCGGTTCGGTTTATCCTGGCCACCCGGCAGCCAGCGCTCCGGCATCCGCGCGCGACGTTCGTGCAGCGCGCGTTCGTTGCCGCGCGGCCGTTTCTGCCGCAATCGCTCGCGGAGTTCCTGATCCGCGACACCTACGGCCTCAAGTGACGGCGCGACGCCTTCGGCCGAGCCGCGACGGGCGAGCGGCCGTCGTTGTGGCCGTGGCGCTGCTCGCGATCGGCTCGGCCCCGCACGCCCGAGCCGAGCCGGCCGGGGCCGATCTGGTCATCCGCGGCGGCAACGTCTACGACGGCTCCGCGCCCGACCCGGTCGCCGCCGACGTCGTCGTCAGCGGCGAGCGGATCGTCTACGTCGGACCGGACGGAGCGCAACGCTACCGCGCGCGCCGGACTGTGGACGCTCGGGGACTCATCGTCGCGCCCGGGTTCATCGATCCGCACGGCCACCCCGAAGGGCTCGCGCCCATGGACGACGCGCGTTCCCGGCTCGTCCTGCCGTGGCTGATGCAGGGCGTGACGACGGTGTTCGTCGGTGTCGACGGCGCTGGGCCACCGGTCAGCCCGACCGACGTGGCGGGGTTCCTCCGGAGCCTCGCGCGCCGGCCGGCGGGCGTGAACGTTGCGACTTACGTGGGCTTCGGCGCAGTGCGTGCGCGCGTGCTGCACGCGGAGGCCCGCGCCCCCACGGCGCGGGAACTCGAGCGCATGGAGGCGCTGGTCGCCCGGGGAATGTGCGACGGCGCGCTCGGCCTGTCGACCGGACTCTTCTATCCCCCGCAGAGCTTCGCGACGACCGAGGAAGTCGTCGCCCTCGCCCGCGAGGCCGCGGTCCGCGGCGGCCTCTATGACTCGCACCTGCGCGACGAGTCCTCGTATACGGTCGGGCTGATCGGTGCCGTCGAGGAGGCGATACGCATCGGCCGCGACGCCGGTCTGCCGGTTCACATCGCGCACATCAAGGCACTCGGAGTCGACGTCCACGGCAAAGCACCCGAGGTGATCACACTCATCGAGGCAGCGCGCGCGCGCGGCCAGGACGTGACGGCCGACCAGTATCCGTGGGATGCCTCCGGCACTTCGCTCGAGGCGGCGCTCGTGCCGCGATGGGCCTTCGCCGGCGGGCGCCACCGGATGCTCGCGCGCCTGGCGGATCCGGCGCTCGCGGGACGGCTCGCCGCAGAGATGGCCAACAACCTCAGGCGGCGCGGCGGCGCCGAGGAGCTGATGCCGGTGGCCGCGGGACGACCATGGTCCGGGGAGAGGCTCGCCGCCATCGCAAGCGGTTGGGGCCTCGATCCGATCGCCGCCGCCATTCGGATCATGCGCGAGCAGACCGATGACACGGCGGCGATCTCCTTCAACATGGCCGACCGCGATATCGAGCTGTTCATGCGCCAGCCGTGGGTCGTGACCGGCACCGACGGCAGTACCGGTCACCCGCGGATGTACGCGACCTACCCCCGCAAGTACGCAACCTACGTCCTCGAGAAGCACACGCTGTCCGTCGCCGAGTTCATCAACGGCAGCACCGGACGGACTGCGGACATGTTCGGCCTCACGGACCGCGGCCACCTGAGGGCCGGCGCCTTCGCCGACGTCGTCGTCCTCGATCCCGCCCGTTTCCGGCCACGTGCCGACTATCTGCACCCGCGGGTTCTGGCGGAAGGCGTCGTCGAGCTGCTGGTCAACGGTCGCCTCGCGGTCGATCGCGGCGCGGCGACCGGCATCGCGGCCGGTCGCGCGATCCGGCGGTCGCCGACCGCCGGCAGCTGCGCCGGTCACTGAACGGACCGACGCGAGCCACAGCAACTTCCGCGGCGCACCCCTCCCGCCTGCCGAGGCACTTCAGCTGCAGGTGCCAGCTGCGTCCGTGACGTCGAACAGGCTGGTGGCGACGAGGCTCAGTACCCGCGCACCGCTCTGGTTGTGAAGCTCCCAGCGCCAACGCACGACGCCGGTCCGGCCCGAACCGGACACCCGCGACTCCAGGACCGTCAGCGTCAGCATCAGCGCATCGCCCGCCCGGACCGGATTCTCCCAGCGCAGCTCGTCGAGGCCCGGCGAGCCGATCGATCCCGAGTCGTCGAGGAAGTTCCGGACCGCGAGCTCCATTGCGATGCCGCAGGTCATCCAGCCGCTCGCGATCAGGCCGCCCCAGCGACCCGCCGCGGCTCGCTCCCGATCGACGTGAAACGGCTGCGGGTCGTAGCGCCGCGCGAATTCGACGATCTCGTTCTCGGTGACGGGGCGCGGCCCCGCGCGAAGCACCACTCCCGCGACTAACTGTTCGAAACGCATGACTCGGCGCACCTCGACCTGGAATCCGCGACAAGGCGGCCACGCATCGTGCCGCGGCCATGCCACCATCGGTACCACCCCGGCGCATCCCGTCGCCGCCGCGCTTGCTGCCGCAGGCAGCAGGTATAGACGGCGAGCGGTGGCTGGCGCAAGCGCGCGGCGCTACCGTGGGCCCGGGGCGCCCCAGGCGCTCGCCGGGTCGACTGCCCCGCGCGGTCCCGGCATGATGCGTCGGACGGTAACCACCCGGGACGCGTCCCGACGAGCGCGCGACCCACCGATGACGAAGGCCACGTTCCTCACCGTAGACGAACGCCGCATCGAGTACCGGTTCGCCGGCCGCGGCGCCTCGGCGACCGACATCGTGCTGCTGCACGAGGGGCTTGGCTGCGTCTCGATGTGGAGGGACTTCCCCGAGCGCCTTGCGGAGGCCTCCGGCTGCCGCGTACTCGTCTACTCCCGTCTCGGACACGGCCGCTCGTCGCCGGCCGGCGAGCTGCGGACTCCCGACTATCACTTCGACGAATCCCGCCACTGGCTGCCGGCGCTGCTCAAGGGGCTGGGGGTCGAGCGACCGCTGCTGTATGGGCACAGCGACGGCGCGACGATCGCTCTCATCCACGCGGCCGAAAGCCCGCGCGACGTCCGCGGCGTCGTCGCCATCGCGCCACACGTCAAGGTCGAGGACATCACGATCGGGGGCCTCGCGCGCGCCAAAGCCGCGTACGAGACCACGCCGCTGCGCAGCCGGCTCGCCGTCCATCACGACGATGTGGACGCCGTCTTCTGGGGCTGGAACCGCACCTGGCTCAATCCCGATTTTCGCGACTGGAACATCGAGCACCTGCTCCCCGCGATCGAGGCGCCGGTGCTCGCGATCCAGGGAGTCGACGACGAATACGCGACGCTCGAGCAGATCGACAGCATCGCGCGCGCAGTTCCGGGCACCGAGCGGCTGGTGCTCGCCGCATGCGGCCACTCCCCGCACCGCGAGCAGACGGCGGCCGTGCTCGAGGCATCGCGGCGGTTCGTCGAGCGCATCGATTGCCGGCCTGCGGCCGGTTGAGTCTCGGACCATCGTTGCGGCCAAGGCCGCTGGAGTCGCCCGGATGTCGATCTGGATCTCGCCGATCAGTACCGCCGAGATGGTGGAGTTCAGTCGCCGCACGGCCGCCGAGAGCCTCGGCATCACGTTCACCGGTGTCGGCGAGGACTGGCTTGAGGGCACTGTGCCCCTGGACGAGCGGACGCGCACCGCCGAGGGCACGCTGCACCACGGCGCGCTGGCCGTGCTCGCCGAGACGCTGGCGAGCGTCGGCGCGACGATGTGCGTTGATGCCTCGCGCCAGGCGTGCCTTGGGCAGGTGCTTCATTTGCAGCACGCCGGACCGATCGCGCGCGGTCCCGTCTCGGGGCGCGCCCGGCCCGTTTGGGTGAAGTCCGGGAGCCAGCTGTGGGAGGTCGAGATCCGTGGTGGGTCGGGCGAGCGTGTTTGCGTGGCACAGCTGGCGGTTGCCGTAGTCGACCGGCCAGCCGCGGCGCCGGCGGCCAGCCTCGGATCCCCGCCGGCTTAGGAGCGCGAAGCGAGTGCCGCCCGCAGCTTCGCCGTGAGGTCGGGGCGCTCCTGGAACGGATCGGTGGGATTGCGTCCTTCGAGGATGTCCTCGAAGCGCGTCCGTAGCGAGCTGAGCGCGTGCGGATGGCTGTAGATGTAGAAGCGGTCGGCCCGAATCGCACCGAACACCATCGCCGCCACCTGCGCAGCGCTCAGATGCCCGCTGCTCACGGCCTTGTCGCCCATCGCCTTGGCAATCTCCTGGCTCCGTGTCCGCGGACCCTCGTCGCGCAGCTCCGCGGGCCGGTTGCGCTCGCTGTCCTTGATCCCGGTCGGGACGAAATACGGGCACAGCACGTGCGCCCGCACGCGGTCCGTGACGAGCGCGAGGTCGTGGTACAGCGTCTCGCTGAGGCTGACGACCGCGTGCTTGGTCACGTTGTAGGCCCCCATGTTGGGAGCGTTCAACAGCCCGGCCATCGAGGCCGTGTTGATGACGTGGCCCTGGAAGCCGGGATCCGCAGCGGCCGCCTCGAGCATCATCGGCACGAACAGGCGTACGCCGTGGGCAACGCCGAGCAGGTTGACGCCGACAACCCATTCCCAGGTCTTGAGGCTCTGCTCCCACACCAGGCCGCCGCAGCCGACGCCTGCGTTGTTGAAGACGAGATTCGGCGCGCCGTAGCGCGTGCGCACCGCGTTGGCCAGCGCCTCCACCTGCTCCGGCCGGGACGTGTCGACGCGCACCGGCAGGACGTCGCTGCCGCGCGCGGCGAGCTCGGCGGCGGCGGCTTCGAGGGCGTCCGGCTGAATGTCTGCAAGCACAACCTTCATCCCGAGCGCCGCGGCTGTTCGCGCGAGTTCGAGGCCGATGCCGGATGCCGCGCCGGTGATGACCGCCGTGCGGCGCTCGAATACCTGCATCGCGCTCTCCTCAGATCAGCTTGACGAGCTGTTTGCCGAAATTGCGGCCCTTGAGCAGGCCAAGAAACGCTTCCGGCGCCGACTCGATTCCCTGGGCCACGCTCTCGCGGTACATGAGGCGACCGCTGGCAACCAGCCCGCCAAGCTCGGTGAGTGCCTCCGGCCACGCGTCCATGTGCTCGCTGACGATGAATCCCTCCACCTTCATGCGGTTGACGAGGATCAGCTGTGGCGCGGCCATCGGGATCGGCTCGCCGTTGTAGCCCGCGATCATGCCGCACATCGCCATCCTCGCGAACGCGTTCATGCGCAGCATGACGGAGTCGAGAATGACGCCGCCGACGTTCTCGAAGTAGCCGTCGATGCCGCCGGGGCAGGCGGTCTTGAGCGCCGCGGCGAGCGAGCGCGTGTCCGGATGCTGGCGATAGTCGATGCAGCGGTCGAACCCGAGTTCCTCGACGACGGCGCGGCATTTCTCCGGCCCGCCGGCGATGCCGACGGCACGCGCGCCGCGCAGCCTCGCAAGCTGGCCGACGACGCCGCCGACGGCACCGCTGGCCGCACTGACGACGACTGTCTCGCCCGCCTTCGGGGCGATGATCCGGACGAGGCCATACCACGCGGTCACGCCCGGCATGCCGACGGGTCCGAGATATGCGGACAACGGCACCGTCGACGTGTCGACCTTACGCAGCATCCCGGCCTGGGCCGCGTCGACGATCTGGTACTGCTGCCAGCCACCCATGCCGACGACGCGGTCGCCGACCGCGAAGCGGTCGCTCTTCGTGGCCACGACCTCGCCCGCCGTGCCGCCGATCATGACTTCGTCGAGAGGCTGAGGCGCCGCGTAGCTCTTTCCCTCGTTCATGCGGCCGCGCATGTACGGATCGAGGCTCAGGAAATGGTGGCGTACCAGCACCTGCCCGGCGGCGAGGTCGGGCACCGGCACCTCGACCAGCCGGAAGTTCCCGACGGTCGGCTCGGCCGCGGGCCGCGATGCCAGCCGCAGTTGCTTGTTCGTGAGAGTCGTCACGTGTTTCGCCTCCGGAGGGTGGGGTGGGCCGGCCGTCACCGGCCGAAGGTCAGACGAGAATGCTCGACACACCGCCGTCGACCGCCAGCACCTGGCCGGTGATGTGCTTGCCGGCGCGCGAGGCGAACAGCACCGCCACCCCCTTCAGGTCCTCGTCGTCGCCGATCCGCCGCAGCGGCGCGTGCGCGGCGAGGCGGTCGACTCCGATACGCTCGAGCGTGCCGCGGGTCAGCTTGCTGGGGAAGAAGCCGGGGGCGATCGAGTTGACGGTGATGCCATGCTCGCCCCATTCGCCGGCGAGCGCACGCGCGAGGTTGATGACGCCGGCCTTGGAAGCGTTGTATGCCACCATTTCCTGGCCGGCGCCATTGCCACGCAACCCTGCGATCGAGGCCATCATGATGATACGCCCATCGCGACGCGGGATCATGCTGTGGCGCGCGACGTACTGGCTGAAGAGGAACACGCTGCGCAGGTTCAGGTTCATCACCTTGTCCCACGCCTCGAGCGGGTGATCCTCGGCCGGCGCGCCCCACGTGGCACCGGCGTTGTTGACCAGAATGTCGATGTGGCCAAGTCGCTTCAGCGCCTCGGCTGCAACCCGAATCACTTCCTCGGGCTTGCTCGCGTCGCCGTCAATGGACGACGCCTCGATGCCGCGACCCTTCAGGTGCTCTACCGCGGCGGCGAGCTCGCTCGCCTTGCGGGCGGTCAGCACGAGCCGCGCTCCGGCCTCGCCAAGGGCCTCGGCGACCTGCAGGCCGAGCCCACGCGACCCGCCGGTCACGAGCGCCGTGCGCCCCGAGAGATCGAACAGCTTCATCACGGGTGTGCTCATGTCTGGAACCACTCCTCGCGCATTTCACGGCAGGTCGGGTTGCGGCTCGCGACCACGGCGAGCCAGGCGTCGATCTTGGGGAGCTCGAACTCGGCGAAATAGCGCGCCGCCTGCAGCTTGCCGCGATGGAAGTCCTCGCCCTGCGCGCCGCCACCCTGCTCGAGCGCGCGGCGCGCGGCGAGCGCGAGGTCGAGCCAGATCCAGGCGACCACGACGTGGCCGAACGCCTGCAGGTACGGCATCGCGTTCGCGAGCGCCTCCTCCGGGACGCTGGTCGACCAGGCCGCGCGCGTGGCGCTGGCGACACGCTCCACGGCGGCGCCGAGCGCCACGGCGTGGCTCGCAAGCGGCGTCGCCGCGGCCGCGGCCGCCGTCGCGGCGATGCGCTCGCCCAGCAGCCGGAGGCCCGCGCCCGAATCCATCAGCACCTTGCGACCGAGCAGGTCCAGCGCCTGGATGCCGTGCGTGCCCTCGTGAATCATGTTGAGGCGGTTGTCGCGCCAGTACTGCTCGACCGGGAAGTCGCGCGTGTAGCCGTAGCCCCCGTGGACCTGGATCGCGAGGCTGTTTGCCTCAAGACACCATTCGCTCGGCCAGCTCTTCGCAATAGGCGTCAGTACCTCGAGGAGCGTTGCCGCCTCGCGGGCCACGACGGGGTCGCCCGTGTGCTGCTCGTCGACCAGCCGGGCGCAGTACAACTCGAGCGCGAGGCCACCCTCGACGTAGGCTTTCTGCGCGAGCAGCATGCGCTTGACGTCGCCGTGGTCGATGATGCGCACCGGCGGCCGCGTCGGATCTTTGCCGTCCGGGCCGATCGGGCGGCCCTGCGTGCGCGTGCGCGCGTACTCGAGGCTCGCCTCGTAGCCGGCGTAGCCGATCGTGACGGCGCCGAGCCCGACCGCGATTCGCGCCTCGTTCATCATGTGGAACATGCAGCGCAGGCCGTCGCCGGCGGCGCCGACTCGGTAGCCGATCGCCCCGGCCGCACCGCGGACCGGGAACCGCCCCTCGCCGAAATTGAGCAGCGTGTTCGGAATGCCGCGGTAGCCGAGCTTGTGGTTGAGTCCCGCGATCGCGACGTCGTTGCGCTCACCGGTGAGCCGGCCATCCGTGTGGACGAGCCGTTTCGGCACGATGAACAGCGAGATGCCGCGCGCGCCCGGCGGCAGCCGGCCGTCGGCAGCCGGGATCTTCGCGAGCACGAGGTGCACGATGTTTTCCGTGATCTCGTGGTCACCATTGCTGATCCACATCTTGTTGCCGCGCAAGCGGTACCGCGGCCCGAGCGGATCGTCGTCGTGGTCGGCGCCATCGGGCTCGGCCCGCGTCGCGATGTCGGAAAGGCTCGAGCCGGCCTGTGGCTCGGACAGGCACATCGTTCCGAACCAGCGCCCCGAGAACTCGTTGCGCGCGAACACCGTCCGCTGCATCGCGCTCCCGTGCACCATCAGCAGGTTGGCATTTCCGCTGGTCAGCATCATGCCGCCGCCCACACCAATGCCGGCTTTGGCGTAGAAGCTGTTGGCAGCCATCTCCACGGCGCACGGCAGCTGCATGCCGCCGATTTCGTAATCCTGCGCCGCCGCCAGCATTCCCGACTCGACGTAGGCGAGCGCCGCCTCGACCGACGACGCCGGGACGATGACGCGACCGTCCTCGAGCCGCGGTTCCTCGACATCCGCGATGCGGTTGAATGGCGCGACCTTGTCGCGCGCGATGCGCTCGCAGGTGTCGAGCACCTCAGTGAACGTAGCCCGCGAGTGATCTGCGAACCGCGGCCGCTTGAGCAGGGTCTCGATCTGGAGCCAGTCGTACAGCAGGAAGTCGATGGTGGCGCGCATGCGGTTTCCCGTCGCCCCGCTTCAGGCGCCCACGGGATCGTTGCGGAGCACGATCTTGCCGAGCGCCTGCCGCGACGCCATGCGTGCGAAGGCCTCCGCCAGCCGGCTCATCGGCAGGATGCGGTCGAGCACCGGCTTGATCCTTCCGCTCGCGTACCACCCGGCGAGCTCGGCGAGGCCCCGCCCGAACGACTGTGGCTCGCGTCGCACGAAGTCGCCCCAGAAGACGCCGACAACCGAGGCGCCCTTGAGCAGCGGCAGGTTGAGCGGCAGGTTCGGGATCTCGCCCTGCGCGAACCCCACGACGAGGTAACGGCCGCGCCAGGCGATCGAGCGGAAAGCGGGCTCGGCGACGTCGCCGCCGACCGGGTCATAGATCACGTCCGGACCGCGGCCGGCCGTGAGGGCCTTGAGGGCGTCGCGCAAGCCCGTCGTCGAGTAGTTGATGGTCTCATCCGCGCCGATCGAACGGCACAGCGCCGCCTTTTCGTCGGTCGATACCGCCGCAATCACGCGTGCGCCCGCCGCCTTCGCGATCTGCACTGCCGCCGTGCCGACGCCGCCGGCGGCTCCGAGCACGAGCACTGTCTCGCCGGCGCGGAGCGCCGCACGATCGATCAACGCGTGATGGGACGTGCCGTATGCCATCAGGAAAGCGGCCGCGTCCTCGAATGGCATGGCCGACGTCATCGGGACGAGTCGCGCCGCCGGCACGCACGCGTGGGTCGCGAACGCACCCGTCACCGCGACGGACATCACGGGCTGGCCGACGGCCAGATGCGTCGCACCCTCGCCGAGCGCGGCAACGACCCCGGAGAATTCCGCTCCGGGCACGAACGGAGGTGTCGGCTTGAACTGGTACTTGCCCTGAACGACGAGCAGGTCGGGAAAATTGAGGCTCGCCGCACGGATCGCGACGAGTGCCTCCCCCGGCGCCGGTGCCGGCGTCGCCGCCTCGGCCCAGCGCAGCCCCGTGACACCCGTCGGCTCGTCGCACTGCCAGGCGTGCATCAGGTCAGGCCTTTGCCGCGTGCTTCTTGAGCTCACCTTTGGCGATGCTCTCGCGATGGACCTCGTCGGGGCCATCGGCCAGGCGCAGCGTCCGGACGTTCGCCCAGGCGAACGCGAGAAACGTGTCCTGGCAGACGCCCATGCCACCGTGGGCCTGAATGGCGCGATCGAGTACCCGCAGCGCCACGTTCGGGGCCACGACCTTGATCATCGCGATCTCGGAGCGGGCCGCCTTGTTGCCGACGGTGTCCATCATGTGGGCCGCATGCAGGGTCAGCAGTCGGGCCTGGTCAATCTCGATCCGCGAGTCGGCGATGTCGCGGCGGATCGTGCCCTGCTCCGCCAGCGTCCGGCCGAAGGCGACGCGGTTGCGAACGCGCCGGCACATCGTCTCGAGGGCGCGCTCGGCCACGCCGATCGTCCGCATGCAGTGATGAATCCGGCCCGGGCCCAGGCGCCCCTGCGCGATCTCGAAGCCGCGCCCTTCGCCGAGCAGCAGGTTCGAGGCGGGCACGCGCACGTTCGTGAAGCTCACTTCGCCATGTCCGTGCGGCGCGTCGTCGTAGCCGAACACCGTCAGCATGCGTTCAACCTTGACTCCCGGCGCGTCCATCGGGACCAGGATCATCGACTGCTGCAGATGGGTCGGGGCGCCCGGGTTGGACCGGCCCATGAAGATCGCGACCTTGCAGCGCGGGTCGCCGGCGCCGGACGTCCACCACTTGCGGCCGTCGCAGACGTAGCTGTCGCCGTCGCGGACGATGGAGGCCTGGATGTTGGTGGCGTCGGAGCTCGCAACCGCGGGCTCGGTCATAGCAAAAGCGCTGCGGATCCGGCCATCGAGCAGTGGCTCGAGCCACTCGCGCTTCTGCGCCTCGGTTCCGTATCGCTCCAGCACCTCCATGTTTCCGGTGTCGGGCGCCGAGCAGTTGAAGGGTTCCGCGCCGATCGGGGACCGACCCATCACCTCACA
Source organism: Gammaproteobacteria bacterium (assembly GCA_037443765.1). Classification (GTDB taxonomy): domain Bacteria; phylum Pseudomonadota; class Gammaproteobacteria; order Steroidobacterales; family Steroidobacteraceae; genus CAIKZZ01. Next base: position 153,280 of record JBBINS010000001.1, on the reverse strand, counting down.
AAGCGTCGCGTACTCGAGATTCGTCAGCCCCGCACCGCGCTCCGACTCGGGCAGGAACAGGTTCCACAACCCGGCAGCGCGGGCCTGTCTCTTCAGTTCCTCGATGATCGCGGTCGGTTGCCAGCGGTTGGCGTTGACCTGCGCGGCCCACGTCGCCTCGTTCGGATAGACGTGCTGTTCCATGAAGGCGGTGACGCGCTTGCGCAGTTCGACGACGCGCGGCGACGGTTCGAATCCCGGCATGTGGTAAGCCCCTCGTAAAGGCGCGGACGGCAAGCGTTGCTGGTGGACGGCCCGGCGACGGACGCGCGTGCGCCCGGGCATGGCGGCACCGCCCGAGGTCATAGTGCGCACCCGAGGGGACAGCCGTCAACCGCCGAGCGATCGTACGTCGCACCGGAAGCTTCCGCCGCCCGCCGGCAGTCCGCCGCCTGCTCTCGCCGCGCCCCTGGACCAACCGGATGGCGCGCCCGTGGAACGTCGCCGCGGCGGCGCGCGGTGCTTCGGAATAACCTACTTCACGTAGCTCGGGAGATGAAACTGAGCAGCCGTCGCGGTGTTCTTGGAATGCTGGCCGTCAGTGGTGTGCTGATGTCCGTTGCAGTGGTCGCCGATGAAGGCGTCCGCGACGAGGGGCATCAGCACCCCCGCATCGCACGGGCGATCCATGAACTTGAGTACGCGATTCACGACCTGGAGGGCGCACCGAACGACTTCGGAGGCTTCAAGGCGCAGGCCGTCGCCGACTCGAAGGCTGCCGTGGCCTCGTCGCTTACCGCGCCGCAATGGACGACCACCGCCCTCGGTAACGCTCGCGGGCGGCGCATCGCGAAGTCGTCATGCGCCGCCCGGTCGCTCCGGGCCGGCACGCCGGTCCCGCCACGGCGGCGGCGCCCCGCCGGACGTCGAATCCGTTTCACGATTTGGCCCGGTCCCTTTACAGTGTCGACCGACGCCGGCGGATACCCCGGCGCCGGACCAACACGGACCAAAGGAGCGGACATGATCGGGTATGTAACTCTGGGCACCAACGACATGGAACGGGCGGCGAAATTCTACGATGCGCTGCTCGGGGGCTTCGGCGCCAAGCGCACCTGGGAATCGGATCGCTACGTCGCCTGGGGTACCGCGCCGACGGCCCCGATGCTCTTCGTGATCAAGCCCTACGACGGGTTGGCCGCCAAGCCCGGCAACGGCACGATGGTCTCGCTGGCCGCCCGCTCCAAGGCTGAGGTCGACTCCGTCTACAAGAAGGCGATCGAGCTCGGCGGCAAGGACGAGGGCCCTGCCGGGCCGCGCGGCGACGACTTCTACGCCGGCTACTTCCGCGATCTCGACGGCAACAAGCTGGCCGTTTTCTTCATCCCCCAATAGCCGCCGCGGCGCGTGACCGGCAGGATCGGCGTCCGGCTCCGCTGCCGGACGGACGCCGGCCACTCCGGCGCGGACGTATCCGGGAGGATCGAGACCCAATGCGCGTCGACGACCTGCACCGCCTGTTCACGGCCGGCGCCCTCATCGCGCTGCTCGCGGCCTGTGGCGGGCCACCGCCGCCGTCACCGGCACAGATCGCCGCGCGGGCGGCGGCGCTGAGGCCCGGAGACGCGCACCTGGCGGAGCTTTACGAGCGCTCCTGCAGGGCCTGCCACGCGGAACCGCGCGCGAATGCGCCACTCGCCGGGGATCGCGCTGCCTGGAAGGCGCGCCTCGCGAAGGGCAAGCCCGCGCTCCTGCAGAGCGTACTGACAGGCTTCAACGGGATGCCGGCGGGCGGCCAGTGCTTCACGTGCACGCCGCACGACTATGAGGCGTTAATCGGTTTCATGGCCGACGAGGAGGCCCGATGACTTTCTCGCGACGTGCGGCGATCGGACTTGGCGTGGGTGCGGCGGGCGCGGCAGTCGTCGGCGGCATGGCCGTCCGGCAGCGGTCATTGGATCGCGAGCCGCCCTCGCCCGCGGCCACCGATGCCGGGGGACGCGTGCTCTGGCGGAACTGGTCCGGAATCGCGAGCAGTTACCCGGCGGCGCGGGCAGCCCCCGAATCGGAAGCCGCGCTCGCCGAACTGATTCGTACGACGCCCGCCCCGGTCCGGCCGGTCGGAGCGGGACACTCGTTCACCGCGCTCGTGCCAACGTCCGGCACGCTGCTGTCACTCGACGCCTTGCACGGTCTCGCCGACCATGACGCGGCGGCGCACCAGGCCACCGTCTGGGCGGGAACACGCCTCGGCGACCTCGGCCCGGCGCTGGTCGCTGTCGGCCAGGAGATGCTGAGCCTGCCGGACATCAACAAGCAGTCGCTCGGCGGCGCGATCGGCACCGGCACCCACGGTACCGGCACCGGCTACCAGGCGATTCACGCCAACGTGAAGGCATTTCGGCTGGTCACGGCCCGCGGCGACATCCTGGAATGCAGCCCGGAACGCAATCCCGAGGTTTTCGCGGCGGCCCGCGTCGGCGTCAGCGCCTTCGGCGTGATCACGCAGGTGACGCTGCAGAACCGCGCACTGACACGGGTTCACAAGCGCGTCTTCCTAGAACCGCTCGAGCAGGTGGCGGCCGAGTGGCCGGCGCTGTCGAACGCCCACGACAAGGTCGAGTTCTTCGCATTCCCGTTCTCCGGCCTCGCCGCCGTGGTCGCGACCGACCGGACGGAGTCGCCGCTGAAGCCGCGCGGACCCGACCAGGACACCGACACGCTGCTGAGCCTCAAGCGCTTGCGCGACCTGCTCGGCCCGCTGCCCGGGCTGCGACGGCGCATCACGCACGCGCTGATGGCGGACATGCCACCCGAGGAATCCGTCGACGACAGCTGGAAGCTGCTGTCGAACGAGCGCCCGGTGCGATTCAACGAGATGGAGTTCCACCTGCCGCGCGAGTCCCAGATGGCGGCGATGCGCGAGGTGATGCGGGAGATCGAGCGGAACCACAACGACGTCTTCTTCCCGCTGGAGCTGCGGTCGATCGCTCCGGACGACGCGTGGCTGTCGCCGTTCTATGGCCGGGAATCCGGCTCGCTCGCGATCCACGCCTACTACAAGGACGACTACCGCCGCCTTTTCGGCGCGGTCGAGCCGATCCTGCGCCGGCATGGCGGCCGGCCCCACTGGGGCAAGCTGCACTCGCTGAAGGCGCGCGATCTCGCGGCGCTCTACCCCCGCTGGAAGGACGCCATGGACGTGCGCCGGACGCTCGACCCGGATGGCCGGTTCCTGAACGCCCACCTGCGGGAGCTCTTCATCGATGGCTGACGAACTGGCCCCGCGCCGTCGCTGGACGCGCCGGCGCGTCATCCTCGGGGGCACGGCGATCGCCGCAGTGGCGGCGGTCGCCGCCGTCCGCAAGGGCGACCGTGGCGGCCGCCACGACGCGTACTTCCTCGCGATGTCCGAGGCCCTGCGCGCCGCGGGCATCGCACGACCGGTCCTGGTCATCGATCGCGCGCGCCTGCGCGCCAACGTGCGCGCGCTGACCCAAACGCTCGAGGGTTCCAGGCTCGCGACGCGAGTCGTCGTCAAGTCGCTGCCTTCGCGGCAGCTCCTCGAGGAAGTGGCGACGGGAGTCGGCACCGACCGCTTCATGGTGTTCAACGGGCCGATGCTCCTCGAGACGGTGCGCTGGCGACCGCGCGCCGACCTGCTGCTCGGCAAGCCCCTCGCGGCGCTCGAGGTCGCGTCGGTCTGCGACGCGCTCGCGGTGCTCGACGCGCCTGGCGCCGGCCCGCAGTGGCTGGTCGATACGCCCGAGCGCGTCCGGCAGTACGCCGCGATCGGCAAGGCCCGTAACCGGGTGCTGCGGGTCAGCGTGGAAATAGACGTGGGCCTGCACCGCGGCGGCTGCCGCGACAGCGCGGAGCTCGCCGCGATGCTCGATCTCATCAAGGCATCGCCGAGCCTCGCGTTCAGCGGCCTGATGGGATACGACCCGCATGTCCCGAAGACTCCGAGCCCGGAGCGGGCCTACGACGCCGTGCTACGGCGTTACGGCGAATCGGTCGAGGTCGTGCGCGAGCGCGTCGGCGCCGACGCCTCGGCGCTGACGTTCAATACGGCGGGCAGCCCGACCTACGCGCTGCACGCGCGCGACACGATCGCGACCGAGGTCGCGGTCGGCTCGGCCTTCGTCAAGCCGACCGACTTCGACACCCGCACCCTCACCCACCACGTCCCGGCGGCGTTCATCGCCACGCCGGTGCTGAAGGCGCAAGACCGCACGCAGATCCCCGGCCTCGAGTCGCTGGCCGGCGTGATGACCTTCCTCGACGCGAACTCGGAGCGGGCGTTCTTCATCCACGGCGGGCATTGGCTCGCCCAGCCGGAGTCACCCCCCGGCCTCGAGTTCAACCCGATCTTCGGCCGTTCCAGTAACCAGGAGATGCTGAACGGTTCGCGATCGGTCGCACTCAAGGCGGACGACTACGTGTTTTTCCGCCCGACGCAGTCCGAGGCCGTGCTGCTGCAGTTCGGCGACCTGCTGGTCTACGAGGACGGCAGGATCACGGATCGCTGGCCGACGTTCCCGATCTCCGCCTGACGGCGATGCGTGGCGCAGGACGGCCCGCGCCCTGCGCCACGCCGCCGCCCGCGTGCCGAGCCGGACCGGCGGGGCGACCGCCGGTTCGAGACGCCGGGCCGGGCTCTGCTGGCGCGAGCCCCGGGCAGCCGCCCGGCGCTGGTCTACTTCGCGCCCTTCGCAGCGGCGGCGATCACTTTCTTCGCCTGCACCATCGCCTGGTCCGCGGCGAGCTTCGCGCAATCCGTCGCCGATGGAGTCGCCGCCGGATAGTCCTGGCCGATCCGCTCGCAGATCGCGAGTGCCTTGTCCTTGATTCGCTGTTCCAGCGTCGCGACGTCGGCCGTCTTGGACAGGTCGAGGTCCGCATAGCTGACGTGCCCTTTCAGGACCACGTCGAACGGCGTCCCGGGCCGCGTCGGATCGGACTTCACGACGCGCGGTACTTCCACCGTCACTTCGGTCAGGCTCGGGGCTGCGGCAGTACCGACGGCGAACAGGGTGGCGGCAACGGCGACAGCTGTTGCCGACGCAATACGGTAGGTCGTCTTCATGGCAAGTCTCCTCGGGCGCGTTCAGTCGCGTGGCCGATGCGCCGGCCGGAGCGCGCGCACCGGGCCCTCGGAGACTTGTACGCGCCTTCGCGGAGGGGCGAATCGTCGCCGTCCACTACGGCCGCGACCTCACCTGCGTAGCGGATCTCGCAGCCCGCGCAGTGCGGTGCCGACGACGGCGGCACGCGGCGGTTCGGCTGGGCCGCGCGCCTCGCAATGGTCGCGATTGCGGCGCGATCCGCCGCCCGGACGGGCCGCGGCGGCCGACCGGCTAGAACTCATCCCAGTCCGCCTCGCCGCCGCCGCCCGCGACCTTGCGGGCCTTCGGCGCGGCAACGGCCGCCTGCGGCGCCTTGCGCGCGGATGCAGGACGCTGCGCCGTGCCGGCGCGCGGCGGGCTCACCGCTGCCGGACGGGCGATCGCGGCCGCCGGAACGGAACGCGCCGCGGCCGCCGTCGTGCCCTCCGCGACCACGTAGTGCGCGACGCTATGAGCCAGATGCGTCGCCTGGCCGAGGATGGCCTCGCTCGCGGCCGATGCCTCCTCGACGAGCGCCGCGTTCTGCTGCGTCATTTCGTCCATCTGCATCACGGCCTTGTTGACCTGCTCGATGCCGCTCGCCTGTTCCTGGCTCGCCTCGGCGATCTCGGCGACCACGTCGGTGACGCGCTTGACCGCCGCGCCGATGTCGTCGAGCGACTTGCCTGACTGATCGACGAGCCTGCCACCCTCCTCGACCTTGCTGACGCTGTCCATGATAAGCGCCTTGATCTCCTTGGCGGCGGTGGCGCTGCGTCCGGCGAGGTTGCGCACTTCGCTAGCGACCACCGCAAATCCCCTGCCCTGCTCGCCGGCGCGCGCGGCCTCGACCGCGGCGTTGAGCGCGAGGAGGTTCGTCTGGAACGCGATCTCATCGATGACGCTGATGATGTCGGCGATCTTGCGGCTCGACTGGTTGATCTCGCTCATCGCCGCCACCGCCGAGCCGACCACCGCGCTGCCCTTCTCCGCCTGCTGGCGCGCGGCGAGCGCGAGCTGCCTCGCCTGTGCGGCGTTGTCGGCCGTCATCTTCACGGTGCTGGTCATCTCCTCCATGCTCGAGGCGGTCTCCTCGAGGCTCGAGGCAGACTCCTCCGTGCGCTGGCTGAGGTTGAGGTTGCCCTTCGAGATCTCCTGAGCTCCGCCCTGCACCTCGGTGGCCGCGGCTTTGATCTCGGCGACCAGCGTCATCATGCTGTCGAGGAGCTCATTGACGCTGACCGACAGCGCCTCGATCTGGCCACTCTTGCCAGCCGTGTGGATTCGGCCGGTCAACTGGCCCTCTATCGCGCGCTGCACGACACCGCGGGTCTCCGTCACCGCCGCATCGAGCGCCTCCTTCATCCTGACCTGCTCGGTCACGTCGGCCGCGTACTCGACGATCTTGTAGGGCCGGCCCGCCAGATCCATGATCGGGCTGTAGGTCGCCTGCACGAACACCTCGCGACCGCCCTTGGCGAGTCGCTTGTGCAGGCCCGCGTCGAACTCGCCGCGGCGCAGCTTGTCCCAGAGCGCCCGGTACTCCGCGCTGGCGCGGCCGGCGGCGTCGACGAACATGCTGTCGTGCTGACCCCTGACCTCGTCCAGCGTGTAGCCGAACAGTTTCAGGAAGTTGTCGTTGGCGACGCGGACCGTACCGTCGAGGTCGTACTCGACGACCGCCTGCGCCTTGTTGATCGCGGAGATCTGGCCCTTGGCGTTGAGCTCGTTCTCGAGCAGAGCCTCCTGCATCGTCTTGAGAGCCGCCAGCATCTGCGCGGTCTCGTCGTGGCCACTGTCATCGATCTCGTTGTCGAGCTTTCCGGCCGCGACCGCGCGCGCTATCGCGATCGCGCGGCCGAGTGGCAGCGTGATCGAGCGCGTCGAAACGACGCACATGACGGCACCGAGCAACAGGCAGAGCAGCGCGATGCCGATCTGCAGCGTCGACGAGCGCGTGCGCGTTGCGGACAGCGATTCGGCGGCGCTGTTGACACGCGCGAGCGCCGACTTGTTGAGCGCTTCGCTCGCGTCCTCCATGCCGTGAACCGCGGCCTTGAATGCGTTGAACTCGGCGTTGGCGTCCTGGGTCGTCCTGAGCTGGCCCGAGCGGATTCGCTCGAACGTCTTCGTGAAGCCGTCGGCGTAGGCTTTGAAGCCGTCGCCGAGCTGGTCGACCGACTTCGTATCCTCGGCCGTGAGCTCGAGCTTGCGGACGGCGGCGAGCTCGTCGATCAGCGCGACCCTGGAGGCATCCCACTTTTGCTTGTAGGACGCGAGCTTGTCGGCATCGGCGAGATTGATGAACGCGTCCTTCTCGAAGCGCCGCTCGTTGAGTACCAGCACGTCTATCGTCGAGGCGTGCTGCGCGATTTGCACGTCGTTCGCGACCGCGTGATGCGCGGTCGAATAGAGCATGCTGAGGCCGAAGACGCCGACCCCGGCGCACGCGACCAGCAGAACGAGCAGCAGGCCGAAACCGGCGCCGAGGCGCCCCATGATCGTGAGATTCTTCAACATCCGGTCACCTCAATATTTCTTCGGGTCCGTGCGCAGGCCGCCACCAGCCCGGCAGCACGAGTCCCAGGAACCGCGACGTCCGCCGTGCGGCAGGCCCGGCGGCGGAGGCCGCCCGCGCCGGACGGGGCCCGCACGACCGGCCATCGGTCCCTGGTGCCGTGCGCCGAGAGCGAATGCGTCCACTTCCCTATTGCGAGTAATAACGGCTCGCGAGCAGCCCGCTTGAATAGGTAAACGGATGATTCGACCGATCCTGTCCGTCGCCGGGCGCGAGCCTGTGAACTCGGTCGTGGTCGTGCGGGATTCCCCCAGGGCACGGGTCCGACCGGCGCAGTCCTGCCAGTTGAATTCGCTACCATTGACGACGCTGCATAGAAGATTGACCCTGCAACCCGCGGGGCCGGCAAGCCCCCCCGGAAGGCCGCCGGGCCGCTCGTCGAAGGCGAAGGGGTCCGGATTTCGGTGATGGGAGCCTCAAATCGGCGACCGACGTTTCCTGCATCACGTCTTCCGCTGGTGGCCGGCTGCCGCGACGGCCGCACCCGGCCGACCGGCCCGTTCCTCCGTTCCGCCGGAGCTGCTCGAGCTGGCGCGGCTCGACGCGGCCGGCGTGCTGGCGCGGCTGGACGCCGACCCCGCGGGGTTGCCGGTAACGGACGTCGAGGCGCGCCGGACGCGCTTCGGGCCCAACCAGATTGCCCGCGAGGGCGAGCAGAGCATCGCCATGCAGGTGCTCGCGCGCTTCGCCAACCCGCTCAATGTGCTGCTACTGCTGCTCGCGGCGACGTCGATGGTCGTCGGCGACCGCGAGTCGGCCCTGATCATCGTCGCCATGGTGAACCTGAGCGTGTCGCTGGCGTTCCTCCAGGAGCACCGCTCGAGCCACGCGGCGGCCAAGCTGCGGGCGATGGTGCACACGACCGCGACGGTGCGTCGGCGCACGCCCACCGGCCTCCCCGGCGCCGCCGGCGAGGCGGCGCCGTCATGGACTGAAGTACCGATCCATGAACTCGTGCCGGGCGATGTCGTCCACCTGTCGGCGGGTGATCTCGTTCCGGCCGACGTGCGCCTGCTCGACGCGAAGGACCTTCATGTCAGCGAGGCGACGCTGACCGGCGAGGCGCTGCCCGTCGAGAAGTCCTGCACCGCGCTGCCGGCCGATGCGCCGGCGTCGAGCCCGCTTGCGAACGTCTGCTTCATGGGCACCAGCGTCGTCAGCGGCACGGCAACGGCGATCGTCGTGCTGACCGGGGCGCGCGCCTACTTCGGTGGCCTCGCCAACCTGATCGCAGGCGCCCGCGCGATGACCGACTTCGACAAGGGGGTCAGCCGTTTTGCGTGGCTGATGATCCGATTCATCATCGTGATGGCGCCGCTCGTCTTCCTGATCAACGGTTTGACGAAGGGCGACTGGGTGGAAGCGTTGCTGTTCGCCGTCGCCGTCGCGGTCGGCCTCACGCCCGAAATGCTGCCGATGATCGTCACGGTCAACCTGGGCAAGGGCGCGCTCGCGATGTCCCGAAAGCGGGTCATCGTCAAGCGTCTGAATTCGATCCAGAACTTCGGTGCGATGGACGTTCTGTGCACCGACAAGACCGGGACGCTGACTCAGGACCGGATTATCCTCGAGAAGCACGTCGACCTGCTGGGTAACGACAGTGACGACGTGCTGCTCTACGCCTACCTGAACAGCCACCACCAGTCCGGACTCAAGAACCTGCTCGATGTCGCGATCCTGCAGCATCCCGACTGCCAGCACCTCGCAGGCCACGCGAACGGCTACACGAAATTCGACGAGATTCCATTCGACTTCGAGCGCCGGCGGATGTCGGTGGCGGTTGCACTTGGCGACCGTCGGCTCCTGATCTGCAAGGGCGCCGTCGAGGAAGTGTTTGCGGCCTCGCGCCACGGCCGCACCGGTGCGGAGACTTTCGAACTCGACGATTCACACCTCACCACGCTGCGCGAGACCAGCGCCCGCCTGAACGCGGACGGATTCAGGGTCATCGCGGTCGCCTGCCGCGAACTGCCGCCGGACCAGGCCACTTGTTCGGTCGCCGACGAGCACGGGCTGACGCTCCTCGGCTACGTGGCCTTTCTGGACCCGCCCAAGGAGACCGCCCGCGAAGCCATCGCCGAGCTGAGGGCCCACGGCGTCGAGGTCAAGATTCTGACCGGAGACAACGAGATCGTGACGCGGAAGATCTGCCGAGACGTCGGGCTGCCAGTGGATCGGATCGTGCTCGGCTCGGAACTCGAGGGCCTGTCGCCGGAGGAGATCGGCCGCGTCGCCGAGGCGGTCGCGGTCTTCGCCAAGCTGTCGCCGTCTCAGAAGGCCGACGTTATTCACGGGCTGCAGGCCCGCCGCCACGTGGTCGGCTTTCTTGGCGACGGCATCAACGACGGCCCGGCGCTGAAGGCGGCCGACGTCGGGGTCTCCGTCGATTCGGCGGTCGACATCGCCAAGGAGACGGCCGACATTATCCTTCTGGAGAAGAGCCTGCGGGTGCTCGATGAGGGCGTCACCGAGGGCCGCAAGGTCTTCGGCAACATCGTCAAGTACATTCGGATGGGAGCCAGCTCTAATTTCGGGAACATGTTCAGCGTGATCGGCGCGAGCGCGTGGCTCCCGTTCCTGCCGATGGCACCCGTGCAGGTACTGACGAACAACCTGCTCTACGACTTCTCGCAGACCGCGATCCCGACCGACAACGTCGACGCGGAGTACGTCCTCAAGCCGCGTCGGTGGGAGATCGGCAACATCGGCCGGTACATGCTATTCATCGGCCCCATCAGCTCGCTGTTCGACTACGCGACCTACTGCCTGATGTACTTCGGCTTCGCCGCGACGACGCCCGCGCGCGCGGCGCTCTTCCAGACCGGCTGGTTCGTCGAGTCGCTGCTATCCCAGACGCTGATCATCCACGTGATCCGCACGCGGGGCATCCCGTTCGTCGACAGCCGGGCCAGCACGCCGCTGATCATGACCAGCCTCGCGATCTGCGCTGTCGGGCTGTGGTTGCCGGTCTCGCCGTTCGCGCCCGCCTTCGGGTTCACGCCGCTACCGGCGCAGTACTGGCCGGCGCTGGCGGCGATGCTCGCGGTCTATCTCGTGCTGACGCACGTGATGAAAACCTGGTTCCACCGGCGATTCGGCCTGAGCTGAGCGGCGCGCCTCAGCCGCCGCGCGCCGCCACGAAGCGCTCGCGTATCCCGCGCAGCTGCGCGTCCAGCTCCGGCGCCAGTGGCTGCGGCGCGTGCTGGGTGACCAGGCGACGCAGGTCGGCGTCGATGCGCTCGTGCAGGTCCCTGTCGGGCCGGACGTCGGTGCTGAGCGGCAGGCTCGCCCCGAAGTAGCGGCTGTTCCACAGCTGCTCCCGGCAGTGGCTGACCGTGTGGCGGTGGGCCAGGTAGTTGCCGCGCGGGCCGACGTCGCGCGCGAGCTCGAGCGCCAGCATCTCGGCGTCGATCCGCACGCCCTGCCAGAGCGTGCGCAGGAGGCCGGCGAGGTCGTCGCACAGCAGCAGCGCGTGCAGCGAGTAGGTCAGGCCCTGGTCGAGCGACCCGAGGTAGTCGATCGTCGCCGGGCGGCTGTAGAACATCTGCATCAGGCTCGCCGCCAACTCGACGACCGCATCCTGGTCGAAGCGCCGCGCGTTCGAGTATCCCGCGGCCCCCGTGAACGACGGCAGATCGAGGCTGCGCCGCACCTGGCACATCACCATGTCGGCGAGGGAGGTCTGGGCGAAGTTGCCGATGCCGCCGGTCGCCGGCTCCATGAAGCACACGTCCGAGCTACCGACGCAGAACGAGCCCGGCCGCACGACCTGGGCGAGCACCATCGCGGCGAAATCGGTCGCGAGGCTGTTGACGATCGAGCCGGCGGTCGTGATCGGTGTCGATGCGCCGCCGATGGGCAGTGTCCCGACGCTGAGCGGCACGCCGGCGCGAACGGCGGCGATGATCTGCTCCGTATGCGCGCTATGGTAATTGAGCGGCAGCGGCGTCACGATCTGCAGGAAGTACGGCTTCTCGAACAGCTGCTTCCGCCCGCCACGGATCGCGGCCGCCATCTCGATCACGACACCGAGCGACGCGGCGTGCTCGCACAGGTACTCGAGCGGCTTGGTCGTGTTCGCCGCGAGGATCGCGAATTCCTCGATCTCGCCATGGATGTCCGAGCGCGACACGTTCTTGCAGGCGATGCAGACGGCGTCGATGTTCGACAGCGCGTCCGCCACGCGCGTCACCATCGCGAGGTCTGCCGCCGTGCTGTCGCGCGGCTGGCCGGTGTCGAGATCGAAGACCTTGATGCAGGTCATGCCGGGCATGAACCACGTGTGGCGGCAGTCGAGCTCGATGAAGCGCTCGCCCGTGCGGTCCCACAGCTTCGCGCTCTTCTCGGCCGTCGACAGCGCATCGCGCACGAGTCCGGACGGGAAGCGAACGACGCCGTCCGCCGATACCTCGCATCCCGCTCCGCGCAGCAGAGTGATGGCCTCCGAGCCCGTCTCGAAGGCGACCCCGGAGTCGCGCATCAGCGCGAGCGCGCCGTCGATCAGCTCCTGCGCCAGCGCCGCGGACAACGGCTCGTAAGGCGCCGTCGGACCGTGGTGGAGTCCGGCGTCGATCACCTTCTGTTCGCCGCCCGGCCGGCGCGGTCTCCTCGTCGTCCGTGCTCCACGTTCCATCGCGGCAGTCCCCCCGGCACGCGCTTGTTGTACGATCTTTCAATACCCCGCCAGCATACCGGGTTCGCTCCACCATCGGCCACGGCGCCGCGACAGGGACGACAATGAGAATCGAATCGCGCTACGAACGGCTCTTCGAGCCGGTGCGGATCGGGCCGGTCACCGCCAGGAACCGCTTCTACCAGGTGCCGCACTGCACCGGCATGGGACACGCGCTGCCGAAGACACTGGCGGCGATGCGTGGCATGAAGGCCGAGGGCGGCTGGGGCGTCGTGTGCACGGAGTACTGCTCCATTCACCCGACCTCGGACGACCAGCCGCATCCGTTCGCGTCCCTGTGGGACGAAGAGGACGTGCGCAACCTCGCCTCCATGGCGGACCAGGTGCACGCGCACGGAGCGCTGGCCGGCGTAGAGCTGTGGCACGGCGGCAGCTACGTCGCGAACCTCGCCAGCCGCATGCCGACGATCGGCGTTCGATCGATGCTCGGCCGGACCGATCCGATCCAGTCGCAGCGCATGGACAGGCGCGACATCCGGGCGTTCCGCAGCTGGCACCTCGCCGCCGCACAGCGCGCGAAACAGGCCGGGTTCGACATCGTCTACGTCTATCCGACGCACGGTTACCTCGTGTCGGAGTTCCTGTCGCGAGCGCTCAATGACCGTACCGACGAATACGGCGGCTCGCTGGAGAATCGGGCACGGCTGATGCGCGAGCTGATCGAGGAGACACGCGATGCCGTCGGCGATCGCTGCGCCGTGGCGGTCCGCTTCTCTGCGGACGGACATGGCGAGGACCACCTGAGCGCCGAGGAGGCGCGCGACGTGATCGGCATGCTTGGCCAGCTGCCGGACCTGTGGGATGTCGTCGTGTCCGACTACTACGGCGAGGAGATGGCGACGTCGCGCTTCGTCAAGGAAGGCGCGCTGGAGAGCAAGATCGGCTACGTCAAGAGCCTGACCGGAAAGCCCGTCGTGAGCGTCGGGCGGTTCACGTCGCCGGACCTGATGCTGCGGCAGGTCCGCAGCGGCGTGCTCGATTTCGTCGGCGCGGCGCGGCCCTCGATCGCGGACCCATTCCTGCCGACCAAGATCCGGGAGGACCGTCTCGAGGACATCCGTGAGTGCATCGGTTGCAATGTCTGCTATGCGCACAACTACCGTGCCGCGGCGTTGCGCTGCACGCAGAACCCGACGATGGGCGAGGAATGGCGCAACGGCTGGCACCCGGAGAAGGTGCCACCGGGCGACGGCGGGTCCGTGCTCGTGGTCGGCGCCGGGCCGGCCGGCCTCGAGGCCGCCCACATCCTCGGCAAGCGCGGCTATACCGTGGCGCTCGCCGACTCCGCCCTCGAAGCCGGCGGCCGCGTGACGCTCGAGAGCCGCCTGCCGGGCCTCGCCGAATGGGTGCGCGTGCGCGACTACCGCCTCGGTCAGATCAAGCGGATGCCAAATGTCACGCTCTACCTGGGCAGCCGGCTCTCCGCCGGCGACGTCCGGGACTTTGGTGCGGAGCACATCATGATTGCGACCGGTGCTCACTGGCGACGCGACGGCCTCGGGCGCTCGCACGTGACACCGATCCGCAAGCTCAACGCGACGGCGGTGCTGACGCCGGACGACCTGATGCGCGGTGCCCGGCCGACCGGCCAGGTCACGGTGTTCGACGACGACCACTACTACATGGGGCCCGTTCTCAGCGTCCTGCTCGCGCAGAGCGGCGCAACCGTGACCTACGTGACATCCGCGGGCACCGCTGGCGACTGGAGTCGCTACACCGGCGAACAGGCGTGTGCACAGCAGCAGATGCTCGCGGCGGGCGTCGCGATCATCGTCAATACGATCGTCGACGGATTCGACGGCGACGCGGCGTCGCTCGCGTGCGCGTACTCCGGCCGCACGCGGTCGGTACCGGCGTCCACGCTGGTGCTGGTGACCTCGCGCGAGCCCGACGACGCGCTCTACCAGGCGCTCGTCGGTGACGACGACGTCGGGCCCGGCCCGGGTATCCAGCGCATCGGGGATTGCCGCCAGCCAGCGCCGATCGCAAATGCGGTCTACGCCGGACACAAGGCCGCGCGCGAGCTCGGCCAGCTCCAGACCCGGGATCCGGCGCGGGACCGAGCGCTCGTGTAGGGCCTCGCTGCCACAACATCGACGGCCCGCCACGCGGCGCAGGTAACGCTTCGCCTCGGCACCGAGTCACGGAGCCGGCCGCCGCAAGCCGCGCCCGCCGATCTCAAGAACTCGGCCGGGTCGCCGATACGATTGAGGCGGAATGCAGGGATGGCGTCCGGCCGCGTTCGGAGCATCGGCCCGGGACGTGGCGACCGGGCACCACCCTGCCTGCCGCTCATGCCGGCCCGGCGGAGTTCCCGCGGCACCGTGGGCGCCGACGGCCACCGTGGCATTCGCGGATGGCACGGTGGCGCGGGGGTCCCGGGCCGAGGGCCGGGCGCGCTACAATTCGCGCGCACACGACAACAGGCAGGTTGACACTCCTTGCGCTCGCCAAACCGCGCCCCGGCGCCCGGGCCGCGAATCGGCTCCGCCGTGCTGGCTGGCCTCGGATGCCTCGCCGCCGCCATGCCATTCGCCGCCCGGGCAGCTGTCGGCAAGGCGGACGACGCCACGACGGCGGACGGTCTCGACGATGTCGTCGTCAGCGCCACGCGCGCGCCCGAGCGCAGCTTCGACCTGCCGGTCTCGATCGACCGCGTCGACGCGCGCGCTCTGAGAGACGGACAGCTCCAGGTCAACCTGTCCGAGTCGCTCGCCACCGTCCCGGGCGTGTCGGTAGAGAACCGCCAGAACTACGCGCAGGACCTGCAGCTGTCGGTGCGAGGCTTCGGCGCCCGGTCGAGCTTCGGCGTACGCGGCGTGAGGCTTTACGCCGACGGCATCCCCGGAACGATGCCGGACGGCCAGGGTCAGTTCTCGCATTTCGATCTTGGCTCCGCCGACCACATCGAGGTATTGCGCGGGCCCTTCTCGGCGCTATACGGGAACTCCTCGGGCGGAGTGATCTCGATCTTCACGGAGAACGGCCAGGCCGGAGCCGGCATCGTCGCCACGGCTCTGACCGGCAACCTCGGCACGCAGCGCTACGCACTCAAAGCGTCCGACGCTTCCGGTTCCGCCGACTACGTCGCGAGCGCGGCGCACTTCGAGACCGACGGCTACCGTGACCACAGCCGCGCTGAGCGCAACACGGCAAATCTCAAAATCCGCGTCGCGCTGGACGCCCGCTCGACGCTGACGCTCGTCGCAAACGCGATCGAGACGCCGGACGTGCAGGACCCCCTCGGGCTGACGCGGGCGCAGCTCGCGACGGACCCTCTGCAGGCGGGAACGAATGCGCTGGCCTACGACACCCGCAAGAGTCTGCAGCAGGAGCAGGTCGGCGCCACGCTGACGTCGGCGCTGACGGACGCGGACGAGCTGACCGCGCTGCTCTACGGAGGTCGTCGTAGCACGACGCAGTTCCAGGCCATCCTGCGGACGGCCGAGGCGAACCCGCTCCACCCCGGCGGCGTGATCGATCTCGGCCGCGAATATCAGGGGGGTGACCTGCACGTCACCGACCGGCGCCAGCCTGGCGGCACGGCGCTCACGATCACGGCCGGCGTCTCCTACGACGCGCTGCAGGAGATCCGTCGCGGGTTTCTCAACTACGCCGGCGCGGACCTCGGCGTCGTCGGCGCGCTCCGCCGGGACGACCGCAACCGCGTCGACGCCGCCGACGAGTATCTGCAGCTCGAATGGGCGCCGGCCGACCGCTGGCGCGCGATCGCGGGGCTGCGCCACAGCGACATCCGGGTGTCGTCGCACGATCGGCAGGGCTTGCTGCCGCCGAGCGAGATCCGGTATTCCGCCGCGAACCCGGTGGCCGGCGTCACCTTCCATGCCAGTCCGGCGATCAACGTTTATGCCTCCTACGGCCGCGGCTTCGAGACGCCGACGCTGAACGACCTGGCCTACCGCTCGACCGATGGCTCGCTGCCGGGGCTCAACGTCGGCCTCGTTCCCGCCCGTAGCGACAACTACGAGGCCGGCATCAAGGCGGCCGTCGGACGCCTGCGAGCCGACGTCGCGGCGTTCTACATCGACACCCGCCACGAGCTCGCGGTCGAGGCGAACGCGGGCGGCCGCTCCGTTTACGAGAACATCGACGAGACGCGGCGCCGGGGTGCCGAGTTCTCCCTGGCGACGGGTTGGGCCAACGGCCTCGACGCTCGGCTCGCATACAGCTACATCCGGGCCGTCACCGCCGCGCCTTACGCCTCGTGCGCCGGCCTGCCGTGCGCGGCCGTCACCATTCCGGCAGGCAGCCGCCTGCCCGCCGTTCCCGCCAACTCGCTCTACGCCGGACTCACGTGGCGGGCGGCCGCGACGGGATTCTCGGCGACCGTCGAGACCATCGGCCGCGCGAAGATCTACGTCGACGACCGCAACAGCGACGCGGCCGCGGCGTACTGGACCTCGAACGCCCACGCCGGATTCGAGCAGCGCAGTGAAGGCTGCAAACTTTCCGAAACGCTGCGAATCGACAACCTCGCCAATCGGCACTACGTCGACTCGGTCATCGTCAACGAATCGAACGGCCGCTACTTCGAGCCCGATCCCGGCCGGACCGCCTACCTGCTGGTCACCGTCGCTTTCCGCTGAGCGAGGCACGGGCCGCCGGCGGCCGCGCCGCGGCGCCGATGCTAGACTCATGGAAACGGACCGGTCCCGCCACGCGCTGGAGCCCGGCGTGTCGTCCGGGAGCTGCGCATGATCACCGTATTCGCCGAAGAGCACCGCCTGCGGAACGCGCGTACCGAACTGCACGGCGGCCAGCTCGTGCCGCCGCACGAGTGCCCGGAGCGCGCACAATTCGTCCTCGACCGGGTGCGCGCCGTCGGCCTCGGCGACGTCGTCGCGCCCACGCGCTTCGGCCTCGACCCGGTACTGCGGGTCCACGACCGGGAGTTCGTCGAGTTCCTCGGCAGCGCGGCACGCGAGTGGGCGGCGGCCGGCAACCGCGGCGAGGCGATCCCGGACTGCTGGCCCGCGCGCCGCATGACGCAGCGGCGCCCGAGCAACATCACCGGCAAGCTCGGGTATTACGCGATGGCCGGGGAAACGTCGATCACGCCCGGCACCTGGGAGGCAGCGAGCGCCGCGGCGGACGCCGCGGTCACCGGCGCCGAAGTGCTGCGGGGCGGTGGCCGCAGCGCCTTCGCTCTCTGCCGGCCTCCGGGGCACCACGCGGCGCGCGACCTCTACGGCGGCTACTGCTTCCTCAACAACGCCGCCATCGCGGCGCAACACCTGCGCGACCACGGCGCCACGCGGGTCGCCGTCCTCGATGTCGACTTCCACCACGGCAACGGCACGCAGGACATCTTCTACGAGCGCGACGACGTGCTGTTCGTCTCGTTGCACGGCGATCCGGCGGAGGCCTTCCCGTATTTCTCCGGCTACGCGGACGAGACCGGAGCCGGAGCCGGCGCGGGATTCAACCTCAACCTGCCGCTGCCGCGCGCGACGGAGTTCGCTGTCTGGCGCGAGGCGCTCGCCGCGGGCATCGACAGGATCCGCGGCTTCGCGCCCGACGCGATCGTCGTGTCGCTCGGTGTCGACACCTTCGCCGGGGACCCGATCAGCTTCTTCCGGCTGCAGACGGGCGACTTCGCGACCTACGGGAGCATGATCGCGAGGTGCGGCGTGCCGACGCTGTTCGTCCTCGAGGGCGGCTACGCGGTCGCCGAGGTCGGGATCAACGTCGTCAACGTGCTGACCGGCTTCGAGGGGGCCTGACGATGCCGCCGGCCGACGAGCGCCGGAACGTGGACGGTGTGGCCGCGCGCGAGACGGAGTCCTCCGGCGCAGCGCTCGGGCCGCGCGAGCAGGCACTGTGGACCGCGCAATTGCGCGCCGAGGCACTGTTCGCAGCGGTCGTCGACCAGCGGCTCATTCAGCCCGGCGTGCTCGAGTCCGAGCTCAACGAGCAGATCCGCGTGCTCGCCCGCGTGCGGTTCGGCATCTCGCGCCACTGGCACCGCCGCGTCGTGCGCAGCGGCCCCAACACGGTCATGACGTACTACGACGACCCCCCCGACCGCCGACTCGAGGCGGACGACGTGGTCTACCTCGACTTCGGCCCCGTGTTCGAGGGTTGGGAGGCCGACCTCGGCCGCACCTATGTGCTGGGCGCGGATCCGCGCAAGGCGAAGCTCGTCGCCGACATCGGTGACGCCTTCCTGCAGGGCCAGGCGCTGTACGAGGCGCGGCCGGACCTCACGGCCGGGGAGCTCTACGATTACGTGTCGGGTCTCGCGACCGCTGCCGGCTGGTCGTTCGGCGCACCGACGGCGGGCCACATCATCGACGGCTTTCCACACGACCGCGGCCCGACGCACGGCGAACGCTACTCGATCCGCAGCGGCAATACGATCCGGCTGCACGCGCCATTCGACGACGGGCGACCGCGTCACTGGATCCTCGAGATCCACTTCGTCGATCGCGAGCGCCGCTACGGCGGCTTCCTCGAGGAGCTGCTGACGGTGCGCGGGGCGCGCTGAAGCGCGGACCTCATCCGCCGGCACCGACGGCGCGGCACCTTCAGGCCGCGACCGGCGGCTGCGGGCAGCGGCAACTGACGATCGTTCCGCCTCCGGCGCGCCGCTGCATGGCGAGCTGGCCGTGGAGCGCACCGGCGCGCAGGTTCAGCGATTCGAGGCCGATGCCGCTCGACCGGACCGCTGAGTCGATCCCGATACCGTCGTCCTCGACGCGCGCCTCGATGCCCGCTTCCGTGACCGACAACGCCACGGCGATCCTGGTGGCACGCGCGTGCTTCAGCGCGTTCGTGACGGCCTCGCGAACGATCTGATAGAGGTGCTCGCGCGCGTCGAGCGGCAGCGTTACGGGCGCCGTCGCCGAGATGCCGACCTCGAGCCGATCCCGGAACCCGGGCGGCAGATGGTCTGCGAGGCGACGCACCGCCTCCAGCAGATCTCCATTCGTATCCTGCAGCGGCGAGATGCCGCGCAATACCCGATCGGCGGTACGTTGTGCCTCGCGGGCGGCATCGGCGACGAACGCGACACCCGTCGCTGCGACGGGCTCGTTCCGCTCAACGGCCCGTCGGATCGCCGACACGCCGAGCTGCAGGCCGGTCAGGACCTGGCCTAGCCCGTCGTGCAGGTCGCGCGCGAGCTGGCGGCGCTCGCGGTCAGTGGCCTCCATCATGCGGGTCCGCAGGCGGTTCCGTTCGCTGACGTCGATCGCGAAACACAGCGCACCGGGCGTGCCGTCGATCTCCAGAGCCGTGAGTGCGAGCTCGACGTCGAAGACCTCACCCGTACGCGCGCGATGGCGCGTCATGATCCTCGAGGGCTCGACCGTGCCGGGCAGTGGCACCTCCGGACACTGCGCTTCGGCATCGAGGTCTGCGATCGCTAGGCGGGCGAGTTCGGAGGACGCGTAACCGTAGCGGAGAGTCGTCGCGTGGTTCGCCAGCCGGATCCGCCCGCCGCCGCCTGCGAACACGAATACCGGATGCGGCACTGCGTCGAACAGGGCCTGATAACGCCGATTGAGGCGCCCGAGGCTGTCGGCCGCCTGGTTGTGCTCGGCCAGCGTCGTCGCGAGGAATTGCGCGGTCGCGGCCAGCAGCGCGATGTAGCCCCAGAGCACGCCGATCCCCTCGCCCGGGCCCGTCGGTGCCAGCGGGCCGACGTGCAGGATGAACCCCGTGGTCGCCGCGAGCGACAGCAGCAGCGTCGCGACCGAGGCCAGAGTCACGCCGAAGCGCACGGCGCTCCAGGTCACGACCGCGAGCCCGACCGCGAGGGTCGGCAGCCGCCAAACGGCCTGCGGTACCACCAGGATCGCGAACGCCGCCGCTGCCAGCGCGACCAGCCAGCTTGCGAGTTCGGACGCGTGGGCCCTGAGCCTCGCCCACAGAGCGCCGGACCACGACCCGAGCGCCGGAACGGCGAGCAGAATGCCGGCGACGCCGTTCAGCCACCAGCGACCGCCGGCTTCGAGTGCGCTCTGCGTCATGCCGAACAGCGTCGTCGCCGGCGCGAACGCTTCGCGCATCTCGGCGGTAACCGCGACCGGCGTGAGCACGGCCGCGGCGTTGACCCCGACTGAGTCGGCGAAGAATACGATCGTCCGCCCGAGCGCCGCGGCGCCGGCGAGGACGGCGATGTCGCGGAACCGGTCGCAGGCCAAGTGAAACCCGAAGCGCTTCAGCAGGCGAACGGTCGCGATCGCGGCGACCGCCTCGCCGAAACCATCGAACAGCACCGTGATCCAGGGGTCGGCCGCGACCCCTCGCCAGACGACCACCGAGGCGAGGAACAGCGCGGGCCACAGCCGCTCGCCTCGCAGCAGCAACGCCGTGACGCCGATGCCATTGGCAATCCAGGGCAGCGCCAGCCCCGGATTGAAGGACGGATGCGCGGTCGTCGAGCGCGTGATCAGCCACAGACCGATGACACCGGCCGCGACGTACGTCGCGACCAGCAGCGCGGCGTCCAGCAGTACACGCGCCGACGGGTGCGGCGCCGCGCCGACGACGGCGTCGCGTTCCGTTGCGCCGGCGTTCGGCGAGCGCCATTCGGCCGACGCCGCCGCCAGCGCGTCCGGCGGGTCGCCGCCCGCCGTCTGTTGCGCACACTCGAACACGACCGCCGTGCCGCCGGCACTCGCCCGCCCGATGTGCAGCTGGCCGTGGACGGCCATCGCGCGCGATGCCATAGAGCGCAGCGCGAGGCTCGCGGCAGGCTGGCGGCCGTCGACCGGATCACCATCGTCTTCAACGACGAGTCGCAACCGCGCCGCGCTCACGTCGAGCGACACGCGGACATTGCGTGCGCCGGGATGCGCGACGGCGGCCCGCACGGCGTCCTCGGCAAGCCGGTAAACGTGGTCGCGAAGCTCGATCGACAGATCGACCGACGTGCGCGCGTGCACCGAGACCTGGATCTCAGGTCCGGAAGCGACGAACGACGACGGCAGCTGGCGCACCGCCTCGGCGAGGTCCCCGTCCGCGCCCTGCAGCGGCGAGGCGCCGCGCGTCAGTCGCCGGCACAGACCGCTCGCAGCGCTGACGCTGTCGCCGATGGTCGCGAGCAGCTCCCCGTCGAGCGGCTCGCCCCGCGAGGCACGCGCGGAGAACTCCTCGGCGCGCTCCGCGACACGAGCCAGGATCGGGTTCAGGCGGTGCCGCAGATCGCCGCCCAGCCGGAATCGCTCCAGGTCGCCGGCCGTCAGGGTCGCGACGCGCAATTCGACCAGTTCCGACAATGGCTCGGCGAAGCACGCCTGCAGCAGGCTGTCGTCGAACTCGATGGGCACGCGCGTGACCGCGACGTCAATCTCGGCGCCCGACGAGATCCGATGGCGCTCGACGACGGCGAGCGGCTGGCCGGTGCGGTCCGGGAGCACGCGGGACGCGCCGGCACCCGCCCTCAGATCCGCACTGCAAAGCCCGAGGAATCGCGGCTCGTCGTAGCCGTAGGCGCGCAGCGCCGCGGGGTTGGCGAACCGGATCTGGCCGTCCAGCGGGTCCTCCGCCCACATCGGGAACGGGTTGCACGCGAAGAGCCGGCGGTATATGTCGACGGAGGCGGTGACCTCGCGCCGGTCGCGTTCCCGCTGCGCGAGCAGTGCGGTCAGGAACAACGCGGTGCCGGACAGGAGCGCGAGAAACCCCCACGCCACCTCGAGCTGGGCGGCCGGGCTCAAGCGCGCAAACACGCCGAGCCGCAACGCGAATCCGGTCGCGGACGCCATTGCCAGCACGAGCGTCGAGGCCGATGCCACGCCGACGCCGAACGAGGTCGTGGCGAGCGCCACGATCAGCAGCGCCGCGCCGAGCAGCGGCGGTCGCCAGCCGTCGCCGGATACGTTGAACGCGAACAGGATCCAAAGCGCGACGACCGCCAGCAGGCCCGGGAGGCCCATGATCCACCTTCGCCGCGAAGCCGGATCGCTCGCCAGCAGCGCGAGCAGCGGCACGACGAGGACGCCGCCCGCGACCGAGTTCGCCCACCAGCGCCCCATGAACGTCAGCACGCCGAGGTTAATGACGAGGTGGCTGCCGGTCTGCGTGACGCCGAACGCCTGCAGCGCCGTCTCGAATCCGGCGCTGCCCGTCAGCAGCGCCATCAGCGGGATGTTGACGGCGTCGACGACGACGGCGATCAGCCTGCCGATCGCCAGCGCGCCGAGCAGCAGCAGCGAATCGTCGTATCGGTCGAGAGTCGGTCGAAAGCCCCACGAGCGGAGCATCGTCGCGATCGCGACGATGCTGAGCGTCTCGCCGACGGCGTCGGGCAGCACCGACTGCCACGGGTCGCCCTGGATCACGCCCCACACCGCGAGCGAGCCGAGGAAGATCCCCGGCCAGGCACCCCGGCCGTACCGCACGAGTCCGGCGACGCCGATTCCGACCGGCAGCCAGGGCATGGCCACCGACGGCGCAACGGCGACGATCGTCGGATCCATGAGCCGGCGCAGGAGCAGGACTCCGATCCAGCCCGTGGCGACGTAGAGCACGAAGATCACGACCGGGCCGGTCAGCCATCGGTGCGGCCGGGCAGACCGACTCGACGCGCTCGTGTCAGACCGGCTGGAGTCCAAGGGCTCGTCCATGCGGCGTCCGTGAGGCGGGGAGGCGCGGTCCGCAGCCTAGCAGCAGCTCCGTGCACGCGCCGGAGGAGCGCCACGCGTCGGGTCCTGCCTCGGCCGTGGGCCCTCCCGGGTCTTCGGCGGGCCGCGCCGGTCCTGAAGGCGAAACCCGGACCGATCCGGACCCCCCGGGACCTGGACCCGGGCGGGCAGGCGCCGGTCAACGTCCGGAGCCGGGTCCCGGCGCTGCCGGAGGCACCGAACCGGTGCGCGGCCGCCCGTGGATTCCCAGTTCCGCCGGCGATCCCGGCGGAGGCATACTCGGCCGGGCCGGCGGG
Organism: Gammaproteobacteria bacterium; assembly: GCA_037443765.1. GTDB lineage: Bacteria > Pseudomonadota > Gammaproteobacteria > Steroidobacterales > Steroidobacteraceae > CAIKZZ01. The sequence continues at coordinate 130,013 of JBBINS010000001.1, read as the reverse complement.
CACTACACGGACGGGCGATCTGGATGGACTCGACGAACAGAGCGCCCCTGCGGGCCTCGCCGCCATCGGGCCTGCAGCCCACCGCCAGCGCCCGGCCCGCACGCGCGTGGCGTGCGGAGCTCGAGCTCTCGTTCGACCGGCGCGATGCGCGGACCGTGCTTGCGTCCGACCGGCATACCGGGCCTCTCCTCATCCAGAAGACCCTGCACCCGGAGGGCGACGACCCGTGCCACGCGATCGTGCTGCACCCGCCGGCCGGCATCGCGGCCGGCGACCGGCTCTCGCTCGCCGCCGGCGTCGGCTCGCAGGCGTGCGTGCTGCTCACAACGCCCGGCGCGACCAAGTGGTATCGCTCGACCGGGGAGGCGGCGGCCAGCACGACGCAGCTCCGGGTCGCGGACGACGCGGTGCTCGAATACCTGCCTCGCGAAGCGATCGTCTTCGACGGCGCACGCGCCGACGTGCGGCTCGAGATGGACCTCGGTGCGAATGCGCGCCTCATTGGCTGGGACCTCTGGTGCCTCGGCCGCACCGCGTCTGGCGAGGCATTCCGGTCCGGCCGGCTGCAACTCCTGACCCGGCTCAGGCGCGGCGGGCGGCTCTGCTGGGAGGAGCGCGGCGCCTTCGATGGCGGCTCGGCGTTGTTGCAAGCGGCCGCCGGTTTCGCGGGACAACCGGTTTTCGGAACGCTGTGGGCGGCCGGGCCCGAGGCGCCGCGCGGGCTCATCGACGCGTGCCGCGCGGTGCCGCTCGAGAACGCCGGCCGCGGAGCGGTGACGCAGCTGCCCGAAGTGCTGCTCGCGCGCTACCTCGGTCCGTCGACGGAAGAGGCGTTCGCGTGGTTCACTGCGCTGTGGTCGCTGCTGCGTCCGGTGTACGCCGGGCGCGAAGCGGTGCGGCCGCGGATCTGGTTCGTGTAGCAAGGGGGCGACGATGGAGCTGACGCCGCGCGAGAAGGACAAGCTGCTGATCTTCACGGCGGCGCTGGTCGCCGAACGGCGCCGCGGGCGCGGCCTGAAGCTCAACTATCCGGAAGCCGTCGCGCTCATCAGCGCCGCGATCCTCGAAGGTGCCCGCGACGGCCGGACGGTCGCGGAGCTGATGAGCTTCGGCAAGACCGTGCTCGGTCGCGCCGACGTCATGGACGGCGTCGCGGACATGATCCCGGAGATCCAGGTCGAAGCCACGTTCCCGGACGGCACCAAGCTGGTGACCGTCCACTCGCCGATCGTCTAGGAGCCGACCATGCGCCCAGGGGAATTCGAGATCCTGCCCGGCACGATCGAACTGAACGCCGGCCGCCAGACGCTGACCGTGCGCGTCGAGAACACGGGCGACCGCCCGATCCAGGTCGGATCCCACTACCACTTCTTCGAGACCAACGAGGCGCTGCGCTTCGACCGTGCGGCGACGCGCGGCTTCCGCCTCGACATCGCCGCCGGCACCGCCGTGCGCTTCGAGCCCGGCCAGAGCCGCACCGTGCAGCTCGTCGCCTATGGCGGCGCGCGGCGGGTGTTCGGCTTCAGCGGCCGGATCCAGGGGCACCTCTGATGGCTGTTCTCATCGACCGGCGCGCGTACGCCGAGATGTACGGTCCGACCACCGGCGACCGGGTACGGCTCGCGGACACGGACCTGTGGGTGGAAATCGAGCGCGACCTGACGCTCTATGGCGAGGAGGTCAAGTTCGGCGGCGGCAAGGTCATCCGCGACGGCATGGGGCAGAGCCAGCTGCCGAGCGCCGCGGTCGCCGACACCGTCATCACCAACGCCATCGTGCTCGACCACTGGGGCATCATCAAGGCCGATATCGGCCTCAAGGACGGGCGCATCTGGAAGGTCGGCAAGGCCGGCAATCCCGACGTCCAGCCGGGCGTCGACATCCCGATCGGCGCCGGGACCGAGATCATCGCCGGCGAGGGCCGGATCGTCACCGCCGGCGGGATCGACTCGCACATTCACTTCATCTGCCCGCAGCAGGTCGACGACGCACTCGCCTCCGGCGTCACGACGCTGCTCGGCGGCGGCACCGGGCCGGCAGCCGGCACCGCCGCGACCACCTGCACGCCGGGGCCGTGGCATCTGCACCGCATGCTCGAGGCGGCCGACGCGTTCGCCGTCAACCTCGGATTCTTCGGCAAGGGCAACGCGAGCGACCCCCTGCCGCTGCACGAGCAGGTGCTCGCCGGCGCGATCGGCCTCAAGCTGCACGAGGACTGGGGCACGACGCCGCAGGCGATCGACACCTGTCTGCGGGTCGCCGACGAGCACGACGTTCAGGTCGCGATCCACACCGATACTCTCAACGAGTCGGGCTTCGTCGAGACGACGCTCGCCGCGATCGGCAACCGCACGATCCACACGTTCCATACCGAGGGCGCAGGCGGCGGCCACGCTCCGGACATCATCCGCGCGGCAGGCCAGCCCAACGTGCTGCCGAGCTCGACCAACCCGACGCGTCCGTACACGATCAACACGATCGACGAGCACCTCGACATGCTGATGGTGTGCCACCACCTCAGCCCGGCCATCGCCGAGGACGTCGCCTTCGCCGAGTCACGGATCCGGCGCGAGACGATCGCCGCCGAGGACATCCTCCACGATCTCGGCGTGTTCTCGATGATGTCGTCGGACTCGCAGGCCATGGGCCGCGTCGGCGAGGTCGTGATCCGGACGTGGCAGACGGCGCACAAGATGCGGGCCCAGCGCGGCGCGCTCGCCGGCGACGGCGCGCGGCGCGACAACGAGCGGGTCAAGCGCTACGTCGCCAAGTACACGATCAACCCGGCAATCACGCACGGCATCGCGCACCTCGTCGGCTCGATCGAGGCCGGCAAGCTCGCCGACCTCGTCGTCTGGTCGCCGGCGTTCTTCGGCGTCAAGCCGAGCCTCGTGATCAAGGGCGGCATGATCGCGCTCGCGCCGATGGGCGATCCGAACGCGTCGATCCCGACCCCGCAGCCGGTGCATTACCGGCCGATGTTCGGCAGCTTCGGGCGGGCGCGCGCGACGTCCGTGACGTTCGTGTCCCAGGCGGCGATCGCCGGCACGGCGCTTCGCGCGCTCGGCCTCCTCAAGCCGCTCGTGGCGGTCTGCGGGACCCGCCAGCTGGGCAAGCGACACATGATCCGCAACGACGCGACGCCGCGGCTCGAGGTGGACCCGGAGACCTACGAGGTCCGGGCCGACGGCGAGCTGCTGGTCTGCGAGCCTGCGGCCGAGCTGCCGCTGACGCAGCGCTATTTCCTGTTCTGAGGCCGTGCCGATGCCGACCGCGTCGCCGGTTCCGCTGCGCATCGAGGCGTTCGCCGGCGCCGCGACGGTCGCGTCGGACGGCGTCAGCCTGACGTTCGAGGAGCGCACGCGAGGCCGGCTGCCGGTGCACCTCGACAGCGGTGCGGAGGCCGCCATCGCGCTGCCGCGCGGCGCCGCGCTGCGGCACGGCGATCGCCTGCGCGCCAGCGACGGTCGGGTCGTCGAGGTGCGCGCCGCGCCGGAGGCTCTGTTGCACGTCGACGTCGCGGATGCCGGGCTCCTGGCGCGCGCCGCGTACCACCTCGGCAACCGTCATGTCGCCGTCGAGGTGCTGCCAAACGGCCTGCGGGTGGCGAGCGACGCGGTGCTCGAGCGGATGCTGCGCGGCCTCGGGCTTGCGCCGGTGGCGATCGAGGCGCCGTTCAACCCGGAGGGCGGCGCCTACGGGCACGCGCACGCCCATCTCGGCGACGCGCGCGGGCTGGCGCCGGTGATCCACGAGTACCGCCGCTCGTGACGCGCACCGCGCTGCCGCGTCTCCTGCAGCTCGTGAGCGCCACGCTCCCGGTCGGCGCCTACAGCTACTCGCAAGGCCTCGAATGGGCGGTCGGATCGGGGGCGGTACGCGACGAGACGAGCGCCGGCGCGTGGATCGAGGCCGTCCTCGAGCACGGAGTTGCCGCTTGGGACGCGCCCTGGGTCGCCGCGCTGATGCGTGCCGCCGCGCGCGGCGCGCGCGAGGAGATCGCCGAACTCAACGAGCGGTTCCTCGCCGGCCGCGAGACGCGCGAGCTCCGGGCCGAGACCGCCCAGACCGGCCGCTCGCTGCTCGAGCTGCTGCGCGACGGCGGCGCGCTGGCGCCCGCCGCACTGCATGACCTGGAGGCGCTCGACGCCGGCGGCGGCCTCGCGTTTCCCACCGCCTGGTCCGCCGCCGCCGTCGCCCGTGGCATCGCCGTCGAGGACGCGCTGGTCGGATACCTGTGGAGCTGGCTCGAGAACTCCGTGCTCGCGGCGCTCAAGACCGTGCCGCTCGGCCAGCGCGCCGGACAGCGACTGCTGACGCGCCTCGGCGGCCGGCTCGAAGCGCTCGCCGCGGCGGCGGCCGCGCGGCCGGTCGATCACTGCAGTAACCTGCTACCCGCATTCGCTCTCGCCTCGATGCACCATGAAACCCAGTACACCAGGCTCTTCCGCTCCTGATTCGCGGCCGCTCGGGCCGCTGCGCGTCGGCATCGGCGGCCCGGTCGGCTCCGGAAAGACGGCGCTCACGCTGTCGCTGTGCCGCGCGCTGCGCACGGACTGGCAGCTCGGCGTGGTGACCAACGACATCTACACCGAGGAGGATGCGCAGTTCCTCGTGCGCAACGAGGCGCTCGCGCCCGAGCGCATCCTCGGCGTCGAGACGGGCGGGTGCCCGCACACTGCCATCCGCGAGGACGCCTCGATCAACCTCGAGGCCGTCGACCGGCTGACGCGCCGGTTTCCCGATCTCGACGTCGTGTTCGTCGAGAGCGGCGGCGACAACCTGGCGGCGACCTTCAGTCCGGAGCTTTCCGACTACACGATCTACGTCATCGACGTCGCCGCCGGCGACAAGATCCCGCGCAAGGGCGGCCCCGGCATCACGAAGTCGGACCTGCTGGTGATCAACAAGATCGACCTGGCACCGCACGTCGGCGCCTCGCTCGAGGTCATGGACCGCGACGCGCGCAAGATGCGCCCCGACCGTCCGTTCGTGTTCACGAACCTCAAGACGGGCGAGGGCCTCGATGAGGTGGTGCGGCGCGTGACGGAACGAGCGCGGCTGTTCGCGCGCTGACCGGCCGCCCGGACGGGGCCGCGCTGCGCCGCGACGTCGTCGCGCGAGCCGGGGGACGTTCGAGGTGTCACGCAGGCCCCGCGCTCGCCACCGCCGTCGCGGTCGCGCTACCGAGAGTCCGCGGCACTCCCCGGCGTGCGATCGACCGGCAGGACGCCGGCCTGGCCGCGGAACATCGTCGCCGTGACGATCAGCGCGACGCCCGTAATGATCAGCGTGCCGATGACGTTGATCTGCGGGTTCACTCCGACCCGCACCGTCGAGTAGACGAGCATCGGCAGGGTCGTGTTCGCCGGTCCCGCCAGGAAGCTCGACGTGATCACGTCGTCGAACGACAGCGTGAACGCGAGCAGCCATCCGGACGCGAGCGCGGGCGCCGCCAGCGGCAGCGTCACCGTCAGGAACGCGCGCAGCGGCCTGGCGCCGAGGTCGAGCGCTGCCTCCTCGAAGGATCGGTCGAGACCGGCGAGCCGCGCGAACACCACCGAGGCGACGACGGGCATGCCGAGTGTCGCGTGGCCCGCGATCAGTGGCACGAGCCCCTTGCTGACCCGCAGTCCGGTCAGCGTCTCGAGGGCGACGAACAGCATCAGCAGCGCGAAGCCGATCAGGATCTCCGGCACGAACAGCGGGATCGCGAGCAGCCCGGTCAGCGCCGAGCGGCCGCGGAAGCGCGGCAGGCGCGCGAGCGCGTAGCCGGCGATCGTGCCCAAGACGGTCGCGGCCGTCGCCGCCAGCGTCGCGAGCAGCAGCGAACGCCCGGCCGCGAGCCGCAGGCCCTCGTTCTCCACCAGCGCCTGGTACCAGCGCAGCGAGAAGCCTTTCCAGACCCCCGCAACGGTGGAGGCGCTGAACGAATACACGACAATCCAGGCGATTGGCACGTAAAGGAAGCCGAGGCCTAGCCACAACGCGAGCGACCGCCACAGCGGCTGCGAACGACGGCTCATGCCGGCCGCCGGCCGCGGGACGCCGGCAGGAACCTGCGCAGCAGCAGGAACGGCACCACGAGCACGGCCATCGTCAGGAACGCGATCGAGGCCGCCGCCGGCCAGTCGCGATTCTGGAAGAACTCCGTCCAGAGCACGCCGCCGATCATGATCGTGTCGGTGTTGCCGACGAGGTCGGGGATGATGTACTCGCCGACCGCAGGCACGAACACCAGCACCGACCCGGCCAGCAAGCCCGGCATCGACAGCGGCAACGTAATGGTCCGGAACGCGTACGCCGGCCGGGCACCGAGGTCGGAGCCCGCCTCCAGCAGGTCGCGCGGCAGCCGCTCAAGCACCGAGTACATCGGCAGGATGAAGAACGGCACGTACGAATAGACCATCACCAGCAGCACGGCCGCGGGCGAGTACAGGACCGGCAGCGGCCTGTCGACGAGGCCGAGGGCCAGCAGCAGGTGGTTCAGCGGGCCGGAGTCGCGGATCAGCCCCATCCACGCGTAGGTCCGCATCAGGAACGAGGTCCAGAACGGCAGCACCGCGAGCAGCAGGTACAGTCGTCTCTGCCGTCCGGGCGCCAGAGCGATCGCGTATGCGATCGGGTAGCCGATCAGCACGCACAGCGCCGTCGTCTCGACCGCGTTCAGGAGGGCATTGCCGAATGCCGAGGCGTAGAGCGGATCCGCGGCGACCCCCACCAGGTTGTGTAGCGTCAGGTGCGCAGTCAGCCGCCCGCCTGCGAGGCTGAGCAGCGGCTCGATCGGCGGGACACGGTCGGCGACCTCGCCGAAGGCGAGGCCGAGCACGAGCAGCATCGGCAGTGCAACGCACACCACGAGCCAGCCGAGCGGGATCGCGACGGCGAGGCGCCGCAGGCCGGGCGGATTGCGGCGCGTCACGAGGTCAACACGACCGGTGCACCGTCGGCGAAGCCGACGTGCACCGCGTCGCCCTCGCTGATCGCACCGCCCGCGGCACGGTCGAGGTTCAAGGCGGTGGCCTCGATCAGGCGCCCGCCGGCGAGCCGGATCGTCGCGCGCGTCACGTCGCCGAAATAGGCGAGGTCCTCGATCGTGCCCGGATACTCGTTCGCGAGTCCGGTGTCCGCGGGCGACACCACGACCTGCTCGGGCCGCACCGCGGCCGTGCACGCGGACCCCGCGCTGCCCGCCTGCGCGCCGCGGACGCGGATCACGAGGCCGTCGTCGGTCCCGACCTCGGTCACGCCCGCCTGCTGCCGGGCGATACGCCCCTCGAACAGGTTGACGCGACCGACGAAGCGGGCGACGAAGCGGGTCGCGGGATGGTCGTAGATCTCCCGCGGCGGGCCGCACTGGACGATCCGGCCGGCGTCCATCACGGCGATCCGGTCCGCCATCGACATCGCCTCGTCCTGGTCGTGCGTCACGAGCACGAAGGTCGTGCCGATGTCGCGCTGAATCCGGACGAGCTCGCGCTGCATCTCGTCGCGCAGGCCGCGATCGAGTGCCGCCATCGGTTCATCGAGCAGCAGCACGGTCGGCTTCTTGACGAGGCAGCGGGCGAGCGCGACGCGCTGGCGCTGCCCGCCGGAGAGCTGATCGGGCTTGCGGGCGCCGAGGCCCTCGAGGCGCACGAGTCGCAGCGCCCACTCCACCAGCGGCGCGCGCTCGGCCCGCGGCACGCCCGCGGCGCGCAGGCCGTACTCGACGTTGTCGGCCACCGTCAGGTGCGGAAACAGGGCGTAGCTCTGGAACATCATGTTCACCGGCCGCTCGTAGGGCGGCGCCGCGGTAACGTCGACGCCGCCGATCAGCACCGCGCCGGCATCGGCGCTCTCGAGCCCGGCGATGATCCTGAGGAGCGTCGACTTGCCGCAGCCCGAGCCGCCGAGCAGCGCCAGGAACTCGCCCCGCTCGATCGTCAGCGACACGTCGCGCAGCACCGGCGACCCGTCGAAGGCCTTCGACACGCCTCTGACCGCGACGCCCGCGGCCGCCGGCCCCCCGACGTCCCTCGCCTGCTTGCCATCTGCGCCGGATGTGGCCACTCATTTCCCCGTTCAGTGTCCGGTTTTCATGCGCAGCCACGCCCGCGCGAACGCCCGCTCCTCGTCCAGCGTGTACGGGCGCCCCATCGAGAAGCGCTCGCGGACCGCCGCCGGCGGGTAGATAGCGGGATTGTCGCGCATGCTCTCATCGAGCAACGGGATCGCGGCCGCGTTGCCGCTCGCAAAGCCGATGTAGGCGGCCGCCTCGGCGGCAATCTCCGGGCGCATCGCGAAGTCAATGAACACGTGCGCGGCGTCCGGGTGCGGCGCGTCCGCGGGAATGGCGAAGCTGTCGACGAAGATGCCGACGGTGCCTTCCGGGTATGCGTACTCGACGTTGACGCCGCTGCCGGCTTCGGCCGCCAGCCTGCGCGCAACCATCGCGTCGCCGGAGTAGCCGATGGCGACGCAGCTCTCGCCCTCCGCGAGCTGCTGGTAGTAGCCGGAGGTCGTGACCCGGCGGATCGACGGACGGATTGCCTTGTACGCCGCGGCGAGCGCCGCCAGCGACTGCGGGTCCGCCGACAGCTCCGGCTGGCCGAGCCAGGCGGACAGCATCGGCAGCATGTCGACCCACGCGTCGAGCACCGTCACGCCGCAGTCCTTGAAGCGCGCGACGACGTCGGGCTTGAAGACCATGTCGATCGCCCGGGTCGGGCCCGGCGGGAGGCGCGGCCGCACGAGGTCGGGGTTGTACATGACGCCGAGGGTGCCCCACATCCAAGGGAGCGCGTACGCGTTCTCCGGGTCCACGCGGCGCAGTGCCTTCATGACCGACGGGTCGGCATTGGCGAGGTTCTTCAATCGGGATTTGTCGAGCTTCTGCCAGAGGTGCTTCGGGATCTCGCGCCCAAGGTGCGGCGACGCGTTGACGGTCACCAGATCGAAGCCGGAGTGGCCGGCCGACAGCGTGGTCTCCATGACGTCGTTCGAGTCCATCACCGAGTAATTGACCTTGATCCCGGTCTCGGCCTCGAACTTCTTCAGGATCGACGGCGGAAAATACTCCGCCCACGAGTAGATGTTGACGACACGCGACGGCTCGGCGCGGGCGCTGGTCGCGAGCACGGCGCCGGCGAACGCCAGGACCCGCGCCAGCTGGCGGAGCATCCCTCGCGCGGGTCTCGCCACTCCCGTCAGGCCGACAGCTTCGCGGGAACCGCGGCGCGCGGCTGCCCGTCGAGCGACAGCAATGGGGCGTAGAGGTCCGGGCGCCGGTCCCGGAACGTCCCCCAGTTGGTGCGCTCAGAGCGGCAGCGGTCGAGATCGAAGGTCGCGGTCAGCACGCCCTCGCTTTGCCGGTCGGCCTCCGCCGCGAGGGCGCCCGTCGGACCGGCGATGAATGACGACCCGTAGAAGGTCATCGACACGCCGTCCGTCGTCTCCTCGCCGATGCGGTTCGAGGCCACGACCGGGACCATGTTCGCCGCGGCATGACCGCGCATGACCATACGCCAGTGCTCCATCGAGTCGAGCGACGGGTCGCTCGGCTCGCTGCCGATCGCGGTCGGGTAGAGGAGGAACTCGGCGCCACCCAGCACGAGTGCGCGGGCCGCCTCCGGGAACCACTGGTCCCAGCAGATCGCGATGCCCATCGAGCCGAACGCCGTCGGGATCCGGTGGAACCCGGTGTCACCCGGCGAGAAGTAGTACTTCTCCTCGTACCCCGGGAACTGCGGGATGTGGCTCTTGCGGTAATGGCCGGCGATGCCGCCGTCGGCGTCGACGACGACGACCGAGTTGAACAGTGCCTCGCCGGCCCGCTCGTAGATCGACACCGGAATGACGACATGGAGTGCGGCCGCAATGCGGCGGAAATGCTCGACCGTCGGGTGGTTCGCCACCGGCGAGGCGAGTTCGTAGAACGCCCGCTTCTGCACCGCGCAGAAGTAAGGCGTCTCGAACAGCTCCTGCAGCAGCACGACGTTCGCGCCCTGTGCGGCGGCCTGCCGCACGAGGCGTTCGGCGGTGGCCACGTTTCGGGCGCGATCCCAGGTACAGGCAAACTGCGTCGCGGCCAAAGTTACGTTGCGCATGCTGGTCCCTCTCCGGTAGTCAAGACGCGGCCGCCGGAACCGCCGCGGGTTCCTGCTGGGTCACACAGTGGATGCCGCCGCCGCCGGCGCAGATCGCATCGACCCGCAGCGACACGATTTCTCGGTCCTTGAACGCGTCCTGGAACGTCGCGAGCGCGGCCGCGTCCGCGGCGCGATCGCCGAAGGCGGGGATCAGGACGGCGTCGTTGAGGATCAGGCAGTTCACGTAGATTCCGCAGAAGTGGCGCGACTCGCTCGGCAGCTCGCGCGGGCCCCCGAGCCGGCTCACCTCGATCCGACGGCCCCGCGCGTCCGTCGCGAGCTCGAGGGCGTGCGCCTGCTCCCGCAGCAGATGGTAGCGGGGATGGGTGGGGTCGGACGAGACTTCGAACAGCGCCGCGCCGGGCCGCACGAACGTCATCAGGCCATCGATGTGACCGTCGGTAATCGAATCCCAGCGTTCGCCCGGGATCCAGACGACTTTCTCGGTCCCGAGCCAGCCGTTCAGCCCCGCCTCGACCTCGTCGCGGGTCAGGCCCGGGTTGCGGTTCGGGTTCAGGAGTGCGCTTTCGGTGACGACCACCGTGCCCTGCCCGTCGACGTGCAGCGCTCCGCCTTCGGTGATGATCGGCGCGGTGAATGCGCGTGCACCGCGGGCCGTCGCGACGAGCGGCGCGAGCGCCTTGTCGGCGTCGTAGCCGTCGAACTTGTCGCCCCAGGCGTTGAAGCTCCAGGTCGTGGCCGCGAGGCGTCCGTCGGGGCGCACGAGGAACGTCGGCCCGGAATCGCGCACCCAGATGTCGTCAACGGCGGCATCGACCAGGTCGATGCCGGGGCCGAGCAGCGATGCGGCTTCCCGGCGACGATGCGGCGGGACGAGGACCCCGACCGGCTCGAACCGGCGCGCCGTCCGGGCGAGGTCGCGCACGGTCGCCGTGATCGACGGGTCCGCCCACGTCCGGGTCGCGTCGCCGGGCCACGCCATCCACAGGCGCGCGTGCGGCTCGAATTCCGCCGGCATGCGATAGCCTTGCTGCGCCGGTGCCTGCACGGACGGTACCGGCCGGAGAACCGGCGCGGTCGGCGCGCGAAACGAGATGCCGGTGCCCGGTGCCGCCCCCACCTCAGAGTTCCCTCACGCCGGCTGCTGCTGCGTGACGCAATGGAAGCCTCCGCCCCCGGTTGCGATCCGCCCGATCGGCAGCATGACGATCTCGCGGTCGGGAAACGCTGCGCCGAGGACCGCCGCGACACGCTGGTCCGATGGCCGCTGGTACGCCGGCGCGATCACGGCGCCGTTCACGATGTAGAAGTTGACGTACGAGCGGCAGTAGCGGTCCCCGACCTCGGTCGACCGGTCGGCCTCTTCGATCGGCACGATCTCGATGCGGCGGCCCCGCGCGTCGGTCGCGAGCTCGAGCGCCCGGCGGTTCTCGCGCAGGATTTCGAAGCGGGGATCGGCGGTGTCGGCGTTGACCTCGAAAAGCGCGCGACCCGGTGCCGAGAATGCCATCAGCCCGTCGATGTGGCCGTTGGTCTCGGTCTCGAGCGGATCGCCCGGGAGCCAGACGATCTTCTCGACGCCGAACACCCGCTTCAGCTCCGCATCGATCTCGCCCCGGCTGAACCCGGGATTTCGGTTTTCGTTGAGCAGGCACGTCTCGGTCGTGACCAGCGTGCCCTCGCCGTCGACGAGGATCGCGCCACCCTCGAGCGCGAGATCGGATGTGACAAGCGGCACGTCGAGGTGCGCGGCGATCCGGCGCCCGAGCAACGCGTCCTGATCGTGCGGATGGTACTTGTGGCCCCACGCGGTGAAGCGCCATGCCGAAGCGGCGAGCCCGCCGTCCTGGTCGACGAGGAAGATCGGCCCGGAATCGCGCGTCCACGAATCGTCGATCGGCAGCTCGACCACGGTGACGGCGGCGCCGCACTGCATGCGGGCCTCGGCAGCGTCCGCAGGCGCGGCCACCATCCGCACCGGTTCGAAGCGCGCGATCGCCTGGGCGAGCCGCGCGTAGTCGGACTTCACCTCCGTAAAGTACCCGGCCCAGATCGAACGGCGCGTCGGCCACGCCATCCACGTGGCGGCATGCCGCTCGAACTCGGCGGGCATGCGGCAGCGCTTGAGGCGCGCCTCATCGAGCATGCGATTCGTAATCCGCGCTGCCAAGGTCGTCCTCCATCCCAGGGGTCCGTCGCTGTCTATTAATAGAGGCGGTGCTGCACGAGCGACGATCGAACACGGCCGATTCAATCATCGGTCGTTACTAAAGAAAAGCGATTGTTTCTTGACGTATCGATGAAATTTTGTCTTCATATGAAGGTGCCGAATCCCCTCAGCTCCAGTCTCAGCACGTTGCGCGGCTTCGAGGCCGCGGCCCGCCTCGGCAGCTTCGCGGACGCCGCGGACGAGCTCCACCTCACGCACTCGGCGATCAGCCACCAGATCCGCACGCTTGAGCACGAACTCGGCCAGCCGCTGTTCCGCCGCGTGGCCCGGTCGGTCGTGCTCACCGACGCCGGCAAGGACTTCGCGCAGACGGTTGCGCGCGTGCTGCGCACGCTCGACGACGGCGTCGCGCGCCTCACGCCGTACCGCAAACCCCGTTCGGTGATCGTCTACACGAGCTCGGCGTTCGCGCGTGGCTACCTGCTCCCGCGGCTGACCGCGCTTCGCGAGGCCCATCCGGACATCGACGTGTGGCTCGACACGTCGGAGCGCGCCGTCGACTTCGACTACGACGAAGTCGACATCCTGATCTCGGCGCAGACGCGCGCCACCGGGGCCCACACGCTCGCGCGCCTGCTGCTTCCAGACTGCCGGCGGGCCCTCGCCGCGCCGTCGCTGATCGCCGCACGGGGCGGCGCGCCGGCGACGCCGGCAGCGCTGCAGCAGTGGCCGCTGCTGCACGACGAGGGCGCCGTCACGTGGCGCGCCTGGTTCGAACGCGCCGGGGTCCCAGCCCGAGACGCCGACGCCGGGCCCGCGTTCTCGGACCACGCGCTCGCGCTCGAGGCGGCCGCCGCGGGGCTCGGCGTGGTGCTCGGTTCCGTGGTGGCCGCCGATGCCTACCTGCGCCGTGGGGCGCTGCGCGCCGTCGCGGACGTCGAGATCCCGCAGAATTCCTATCAGATCAGCTGCGACAGCCGCCGGATCGGCGAGCCGCACGTGCGCCTCGTGCACGACTGGCTGGTCGCCGTGACCGCCGCCGGACCGCCGCGCTAGTCGCGCGGCCGGGCAGGCTGCCGAAGCGGCAGGCTGTCGCCGAGGTACGGTGACAGGAAACCGATCACGGCGAGCTTCGCGAGCCTCACGTAGGTCGGCCCGAGGCGCCCGGACTCGAGCATCGCGGTCGTGAAGACCGCGTCTACGAGCTCGGTGGCCACGTACGCGACACGCCTCTTGTCGGCGAACCGTGGCACGACGAAGCACTTCTCGATCACGCCCATCGCGAAGCCGGCGCGGCCCCGGTCCGCGTCGCGGTCGATGCGCTTGATCTGCGGCGGTGTCTCGCCACCGATCGCAAGCTTGGCACCGACCGGGTGCGCACGGTGGTAGCGCGCGGCGCGATCGACGAAGCACCCGACGACCGCCTGCCACGAGCGCGTGTCGCGCGCCCTCAGCGGTCGCATCAGGGCCGCGTCCATTTCCGTGCGGTGTGCCTCGAGCAGGGCGCGATAGACCGCGTCGAGATCCGGATAGAAATGATGGGCGGAACTCGCGGGCACACCCGCACGGGCACACACGCCCGCGTATGTCACGCCCGCCAGCGGCAGGCGCGCGATCAGTTCGCGGGCGGCGCTCAGCAGCCGCTCGCGGCGCCGGTCACCGCGACGCTGCGTGCGTGGTACCGGCGCGGGCCGCGGCAGGAGCGCGTTTCGTCGCATGAGGTCCCCGTTTCCCCGCGCGAGTCTAGCCGGCCGCCGGCGGGGCGCAAGCCCGTTGCGGCGATGCTACATAAAGGCTCGGGGAATCACCGACGCAAACTCGGTGACCTCCGAGTTTGGAGTGACAAGCGGGCAGCGACCCAGTATAACGGGCGCGCATGGCGCCGCCGCTAAGCGCGGCCCGTTGCGTCGTATCGGGGGGGTCGCAGGCCGGGGCATCCGGCCGGCATCAACGCCTCACTGTTCAAAACGGACGCCTCCCGGACGTCCGCGAAGGGGGTCTCTTGGCAATTCGAAAGCTCATCCTGTCGCTCGCTGCCGGCGGAACCTGCCTGGCCGCGGGCCCCGTCCTCGCCCAGACCGCGAGCACCGGCTCCGGCGCCGTGGAGTCCCTCGGCGAGATCGTCGTCACGGCGCAGCGCCGCGAGCAAAAGCTGCAGGACGTCCCCATCGCGGTCCAGGTGCTGACCACCGACCTGGTACAGAAGCACGCCGCCGACGACATGGCGCAGATGGACAAGTGGGTTCCGGGGCTCGTCGTGTCGGGCGACAGCCCGACGCAGCCGCACTACCAGTTGCGGGGCATCGGCGCGAGCGACTTCGGCGTCGGTACGGATCCGGCGGTCGGGGTCTACGTCGACGGCGTGTACGCGGCCCGCTCGGGCGCCTCGTTCCTCGCCTTCAACGACATCGAGCGCATCGAGGTGCTGAAGGGCCCGCAGGGCACGCTGCTCGGGCGCAGCAGTGCCGCCGGCGCCATCTCGATCGTCACGAAGAAGCCCACCGACGTTCTCGAAGGCAGCCTCGACGTGCGCTACGGGAACGAGGGCAAGCAGCGCTACGAGGGCATGCTCAACGTGCCGCTGGGCGATGGCATGGCGCTGCGCTTCAACGCCGTCAGCAACAAGTCCGACGGCTTCCTGACCGACGCCGCCACCGGGCAGAAGCTGAACCCGGAGAAGAACTGGGCCGGCCGCGCTGCGTTCCGCTGGGACATCGATGCGGACACGAAGCTGCTGCTCGCATGGAACCACGACTCGCTGAACCAGCTGGCGCGCGTCGCCATAGGGCTGATTCCGGCGCCGGCCGGCGGCTTCACGGCCCCGCCGGCGGGAACGCCGCCGTTCCCGCCCGACGCGACCGGAGCGACGTTCCTGAACCCGATCACGGCGCCGATCTACAACGACGAGGTCGGCAACACCGAGAACCGGAAGTTCGACGACTTCGTGCTGTCGTTCGAGAAGCGCTTCGGCGACGTCCAGCTCGTCTCGACGACCGACTGGCGTCAGTTCCGCACCAGCAACCTCGAATCGGAGACTGGCACCGACGGCCTCTCGACGTACTTCGACACGGACAACATCGAGCACAACGCGGCCTGGTACCAGGAGTTCAAGCTCTCCGGGAAGACGCGGCTCGTCGACTGGGTCGCGGGCATCAGCTACTCGTACGAGCATGCGCAGCAGACGAGCGCCACGCACGCCTACACCGACGGCCTCGACACGCTGCTGAACAACGTCGGCGGCGCGCCCGGTGGCCTGTTCGGCCCGACCAGCGCCTTCCTCGCCGGGAACGGCATCCCGATCAGCCTGATGGGCCTGCCGTGGGAGGAGGACATGATCGACGACGGGCGATTCAAGTCGCTCGGCATCTTCGGCGACGTGATCTGGCACCTGACGGACGCTCTCAACCTGACGACCGGCCTGCGCTACTCGCACGACGAGAAGGATTTCGCCTGGCTCGCGCCGCCGCGCAACGCGCCGGCGCTGGATGCCGCGCTCGGCGCGCTCAACCAGGCCGGGTTCTTCACGCAGTGGCCGTATCCGATCCAGACCTACCAGCAGAACTTCATATTCCAGTACGGGCAGACGATCGGCAATCCATACGCCTACGCAACGTCCGGATCCTGGAGCGACGTCAGTCCGCGCGTCGTACTCGACTACAAGCTCGACCCGAATGCCATGGTGTACGCGTCCGTCGCCAAGGGCTTCACGCCCGGCGGCTTCGATGCGGTACAGATCAACGGCAAGTACGACAACGAGGACGTCTGGAACTACGAGCTCGGCTTCAAGACCGCATTCCCCGAGACGCATCTCGTGCTGAACGGCGCGGTCTACTACTACGCGTACAAGAACAAGCAGTCGCTGGTGCTGACCCCGGTGCCGGGCTCGACCGTCCCGCAGTACACGGTGTCCGAGAGCGACCAGAAGGCCTACGGCGTCGATCTCGATGCGCGCTGGCAGCCGATTTCGTCGCTCACCTTCGGCCTCACCACGGCCTACATCGACTCGACGTATACGCGTTACGTGTCGCCGACCAACGGCGCGGATCTCGCGGGCCAGCCGACGGGCGAGCCGACGTGGTCGTTCGCCGCGAGCGCCGACTACATCGTCGCGCTCCTCGACAGCGGATCGGTGGACGTGTTCGTCTCGCACAGCTACCGCGGCGAAACGCGCTGCAACGGCGAATCGGTCGCCACGCGAGTCTGCCTGCCGCAGGCGTCATTCCCGCTCGGCGTCGCGGAGAACCAGACCGACGCGCGGATCGGCTGGCGCAGCACGACGGGCAAGTGGGGCGTGTCGCTGTACGGCACGAACCTCTTCGACAAGCGCTACGTGACCGGCATCAACAACATCACCGCTTCCACCTTCGGCACGCCGATCGCTTCCGTCAACCCGCCGCGGCGTTACGGCATCGACCTGCATGCGGCGTTCTGAGGAACGCCGGCCGGGGACGCTGCTCGCCGCCGCCTGCGTGGCGGGCACGCTCCTCGGAGGCGCGGCGGCGCACGCCGCGGACGGCAAGTCGCTGTTCACGGCCTGCGTCGCCTGTCACGGTCCGCACGGCGAGGGCATGGTCGCCACCGGTGCGCCCAACATCGCCGGCGCCGAGGCGTGGTACGTCGAACGGCAGCTGAAGAATTTCGCGAGCGGCGTGCGTGGCAGCGCGCCCGGGGATACGTACGGCGCGACGATGAAGGCGGGCTCCGCGGTGCTGGCGTCGGACGGCGATCGCAGGGCCGTCGCGGCGTACGTCGCAGCGCTGCCGCGCGTGCGCGCCGCGGTGTCGCCATCGCCGGTCACGGATAACGGTCGAAACTACTTCAACGCCATCTGCAGTTCCTGCCACGGCTCGAACGGCTTCGGCAACGAGTCGCTCGGCGCGCCGCGGCTGGCCGGCCTCCCGGCCACCTACCTGGCGCGGCAACTCGCGGCGTTCAAGTCCGGGCAGCGTGGCGCGCAGAACGGGGACAGGCTCGGCGCGCAGATGCGCGCGATCACGGCGATGCTCCCGGACGCCCGCACCGAGCAGGACGTCATCGCGTACGCGGCGAGCCTCAAGCCCTGATGCCCCGCGGCGCGCGACTGCTGGCAGTCGTCGCGGTGTCGGCGCTCTGGGCACCGACGCCGGCCGCGGCGATCACCCTGAGCGAGCAGTGCCCGGCGAGCTTCGAGATGCGCGACGGACGTTGCCGCCTGTGGACCGCGTACGCGCAGTACGAATCGCTGCGCGACGCGGGGGTTGGCGGACTCAAGACCGGCCTGCCGGCGTTCCGCGACGGCTTCACCCCGCGGGAAATCGATCTCGGACGTTACCTGTTCTTCGACCCGGCGCTGTCGGCGAACGGCAAGGTCGCCTGCGCGTCCTGCCACGACCCGGCACACGGCTTCAGCGATGGCCGGGGCCGCAGCGTCGGCGTCGGTGGGCGCGAGGTCCGGCGCAACGCCCCGAGCTTGTGGAACGTCGGCTTCCTGCAGCGCTTCTTCTGGGACGGCCGAGCACACTCGCTCGAGGAGCAGGTGCAGGGGCCGCTGTATGGCGAGGCGGAGATGGGGACGACGCCGGCACGCGTGGTGGCGACGCTGAATGGCATTCCCGCCTACCGGTCGCTGTTCGCGCAGGCATACCCGGACGCGGCACGGGCGATCCGCAACGACCACGTGTACCGGGCCCTGGCGGCCTTCGAATCCTCGCTCGTCTCGCTCAACAGCCGCTACGACCTCTACGCGCACGGCGTCAGCGACGCTCTGTCGCCCCGCGAGCTCGAGGGCCTGAACGTCTTCCGCTCGTTCGTCGCACGCTGCGCCGAGTGCCATACGCCGCCGCTGTTCACCAACCAGCAGATCGCGGTGATCGGCATGCCGGAGCCCGACGGGCGGCCGCTCGACCCGGGTGCCGGCGCCGTGACGAACGAGCCGATGCTGCGTGGCGGCTTCAAGATTCCGAGCTTGCGCAACGTTGCGCTGACGGCGCCCTACGGGCACGCCGGACAGTTCCGGACGCTGCGCGAGACGGTCAAGTTCTATACCGGCGGCCGCGGCCACGCGGTGCCGGCCGGTGAGCAGCTGCGGATCCACTGGCACATCTGGGAGCCGAAGCTGTCGGATCAGGAAGTCGACCGGCTCGTCGATTTCCTCGGCGCGCTGACCGACGAATCCTTCCGGCCGGAGACCCCCCCGGTCGTTCCGTCCGGGCTGCCCCTGGTGCACTGAATCATCCGACGGAGAGCGACGTGAACAAGAAAGCCCTCGTGACCCTGGTCGTCGTCGCGGTGATCGCCGCGGCCTCCGGCTACCTCTACGCGCGCCGCACCGTCGTGCAGGCGCCGGCGACCGCTGCGCGCTCCGCGGACGCGGAACTGGCGGCGGCCCACCGCGCCCCCGGCACCAGCACCAAGGCAGTCCTCGATGCGGGTCGGCCGGCCGGCAACGTCATCGCGGTAAAGGCCGGCGAGTCGATCCAGAGTGCCGTCGCGCGGGCCCAGCCCGGCGACACCGTGCAGGTCCTGCCCGGCACCTACCACGAGACCGTGTACATCGATAAGGACAACGTTGCGCTCGTCGGCGTCATCCACGGCGCGGACTGGCCGACGCTCGACGGCGAGGGCAAGCGCAACGACGCGGTGCTGTACTCCGGCAACGGGATCCGCGTCGAGAACCTGAAGATCACGAACTTCAAGGGCAACGGGATCATGGGGCAGGCCGGTAACAACTTCGTGATCCGGCACAACTGGATCGCGAACGCCGGCGTCTACGGCATCTTCCCGGAGTTCGCGCAGAACGGCCTGATCGAATACAACATCCTGACGGGGATCCAGGACGCCGCGATCTACGTCGGCATGTCCGACAACATCCACGTGTCGAACAACGAGGTCTACGGCAACGTCGCCGGCATCGAGATCGAGAATTCGCGCCACGCGATCGTCGAGCGCAATCTCGCCTACGACAACGCCGGCGGCATTCTGACGTTCATCACGCCGGGGCTGCCCATCAAGACGACGTTCGACGTCATCATCCGCGACAACTTCGTGGTCTCGAACAACCACAAGAACTTCGGCGCGCCGGGCTCGATCGTGTCGGGAGTGCCGAGCGGCACCGGCGTGATCGTGATGGCGGCCGACGACGTCGTGATCGAGAACAACATCATCCGCGACAACAAGAACGCCGGCATCATCGTCGCCGACCACAAGTCGTTCGCCAACATCACGCCCGACCCGGAGGCGGACCCGAACCCGGATCGCGTCTCGGTGCTCTGGAACCTGTTCGCGAACAACGGCTACGAGCCGATCAAGGAGATCCAGGCGCTGATGGTCGCGTCCCTGACGCGGGAAGGCCCCGATCTCGTCGCGGTCGGCGGCGGCAGCGGCAGCTGCGTGTTCGACAAGGGCAGCCTCAAGACGCTCGGCATCGGCAGCTGGGCGTCCGGCTGCGCGCGCACGAACACGGCCGACGTCACGACCTACCTGCTCGACAGGCCGGCGCCGCCGCGCGTGCTCAACGCCGAGGACCGGGGCAAGCTGATCTACTCGTCGGTCTGCGCCGGTTGCCACGCCTACAACGTGCGCATGATCGGTCCGCCGACCCAGATCATCCAGGCGATCTATGCCGGTAACCCGCAGGGCATCGCCGACTACATCGCGAATCCGACCAAGAAGCGCGAGGACTTCCCGCCGATGCCGCCGCAGGGACACCTGAGCGCCGAACTTCGGCTCGCGGTGGCGAAGTACATGCTGGGCGTACACCAGGCCAAGCCGGCGGCCGCCGCGAACTGATCGCGCGCGCCCGGGGAGACGCGTGAGCGGGCCAGGCTCACGCGCTCCCGCAGGCGGGCCGCCCTGCCGTCAGCCGCCGCCCGGCTGCTCGAGGAGCTCCCGGACGGCGGCCGACGGGTTGCCGCCGCAGATCACGACGGCAACCGACTTCCCGGCGTAACGGGCGGCGTTCTTCAGGAAGGCGCCAAGAGCCACGCCGCCGGCGCCTTCCATCGACCAGCCGCGCGCGTGCCCGTAGCGCATCGCCGCGAGGATCTCCTGCTGCGTGACGAGCTCCGCACGGTCGACGACTTCGCGACACAGGTCGAAGGTGATCGACCCCTCCTCGACCCCGCCCGCGGTGCTCTCGCTCAGCGTCGGCAGCTCCGGCGCCGCGATGATCCGGCCCGCGCGCAACGACTCGTACAGGACCTTCGAGTGGTCCGCCCAGCAGGCGATCACCTCGGTGCGTGGCGAAGCGGCACGCAGATGGCAGCCGATGCCGGAGACGAGTCCGCCGCCGCCCGTCGCGACGAACACGACGTCGACGTCCGGGAGCTGCCGGACCAGTTCGACGGCGACGGTGCCCTGGCCGGCGACGACGTGGGGATCGTTGTACGGCGATATGTAGGTACGGCCGGAACGGCGCGCGTCGGCGCGCGCCGCGAGCTCGGCCTCGAGGGGCGAGCCGCCTGCGTCGCGCCACCGCGCCCCCCATTCGGTGATCTTGGTGCGCTTCGTGGCCGCCACCTGCGTGGACAGAAACACCTCGGCGTCGATACCGAGATGTCGCGCCGCCGCCGCGACGCCGATGCCGTGATTGCCGGTCGAGGACGTGACGACGCCTGCGGCAGCGCGCGCGGGCTCAAGGCTCATCAGCTTGTTGGTCGCTCCCCGCAGCTTGAAGGAGCCCGTCGGCTGGAGCTGCTCGAGCTTGGCGAACGCCCGCATGCCACCGGGGACGCCAGGGGCATCCGCGATCGAAACGAGCGGGGTCTCGCGGACGAGCCCGTAGATCCGCTTCGCCGCCTCGGCGATCAGCGGCTGAATGTCCGCCATCCGCGTCCGCGAGGCGGCCAAGCTCACCTGAGGCGCCTCCAGTCCCTGAGGATCTCCCGCGCCGCGTTGTGACCCGGGATGCCCGACACGCCGCCGCCGGGATGACTCGACGAAGCGCACTGGTAGAGAGCGGTGATCGGCGTGCGATAGTCCGCGCAGTGCGGCGCCGGCCGCTGGAAGAACAGCTGGTCGAGGCTGAGCTCGCCGTGGAAGATGTGTCCCTGCGGCAGCCCCACGATCTGCTCGAGGTCAGGCGGCACCAGCGTCTCGACGTCGATGATCTGGTCCGAGAACCCGGGCGCCATTTCATCGAGCACGTCGAGCGCCGCGCGCGTCAGACGCGGCTTCTCGTCCTCCCAGCGCGCGCCCTTGAGCGTGTAGGGAGCGTGGCCGCCGAATGCGTTGACGATGTGCTTGCCGGGCGGCGCCAGCGAATCGTCGACGATCGTCGGCACGACCGGCGTCAGGAACGGCTTCGCCGAGTACCCGCCATACTTCGCGTCGTCGTAGGCGCGCTCGAGGTACTCGATGCCGGGGCCAATGTGCACGTAGGTCGGGTAGGCGAAGCCCGTCCTGGCCGGATCGAACGCGCGGTAGCGCGGCGGCGCGTCTGCCGCGATGTTGAGTTTGAACGCGGTCGAGAATGTCCGGAACGAGTCGATCTCGGCGAGCAGGTCGGCCGGCAGATGCTGCGGCGCAACCAGCTTGCGGAACAGGGTCTTCGCGGTCGCGTTCGAGGCGACCAGCCGCGCCCGGAACTCGCGCCCGTCCTCGGTACGTACGCCCGTCGCACGGCCGTCGCTGACCAGCACCTCCGCAACCGCCGCGTCGGTGAGGACCTCCATCCCGAAACGCGCGCCGGAGCGCGCGATCGAGGCCGTGATCGCGCCCATGCCGCCGCGCACGAAGCCCCAGCCTCCAGCGCCCTGATGCTCGCCCATCACGTGATGCATGATCACGTAGGCGGTGCCCGGCGAGCGCGGACCCGCGAAGGTGCCGATCGACGCGTAGTAGGCGAGCACAGACTTGACGATGTCGCTCTCGAACCAGACGGACAGGTAGTCGTACGCGCTCTGGCTGAGGAGGTCGACGAGGCGGTACGCCTGGTCCCCCACGGTGCGGTGGCGCCACAGCAGCGACGCCGTCTCGCGGAAGTCGCGCCAGCTGCGGCGCATCGGGTCGACGGGCGTTTCGAACAGCAACCGGCGCACCAGCTTCGCCGACTCCTCGAGCTGGCGGGCGAATTCGGGGTACGCCTCCGCGTCGCGGCGCGAGAAGCGGGCGAACTCCGCCTGCGTCTTCTTGACGTCGTCGCTGAACACGATGTAGTCGTGGCCGCCGAGCGGGCAGAACAGATCGTTCGCCGGCAGCACCTCGAGGCCGAACGCGCGCAGCTCGAGGTCGCGAATGATCCGCGGGTGCAGCAGGCTCATCACGTAGGAGAAGCGCGAGGCCCGGAAGCCGGGGCTGAATTCCTCGGTCACGGCGGCGCCGCCGACGATGCCGCGACGCTCGAGCACCAGCGTCTTGAGGCCCGCCTTCGCGAGGTAGGCGCCGCAGACCAGCCCATTGTGGCCGGAGCCGATGATGATCGCGTCGTAGTGGCTGGCCATCGACAGAACCCTCCCCGTCGCAACCCGGCAAGCGTACCTGCTCGACGCCGGCGCCGACATCGGGCGCAATCGCAGCGGGCGGGTGCCGCCGCGCGCCCCGAACGCGGCCCGGCGGCGTGCGAGAATGCCGGCCCCGGTAGCGCGCTGCGCGCCCGCCGACACTCGCCGCCCCGGAGACATCGATGCACAGAGCCCTGCTGTCTGCCCTGTTGATCGCCTGGGCCATCGCCCCGGCCGCCGTCGCCGCGGAGCCGCCGAGCCGGCCCGGGGTCGACGCCCCCGAGCTCGCGCGCCTCGGCGAATTCGCGGTCGGCGTCCGAACCGTGACGCTCGTGCACCACGACCAGCCCGACGTGCTGGCGTTCGACCCGCAGACCGGCACCGTCTCGCACCGCGACCGCACCCTGACCGTCGACATCTGGTATCCGGCGCTCGCGCGCCCCGGAGCCGTCGCCGAGACCTACTCGGCCACCCTGCCCTCCGAGGCGCCGGATCCCCCCGCGCGGTTCTCGATCCCGGGACTCGCCATCCGCGACGCGACGCCGATCGCCGGCCGGCGACCGCTGGTCGTCGTGTCGCACGGCTACAGCAACGCAACCGTCGCCATGAGCTGGCTGACCGAGAACCTCGCCTCGAAAGGCTACGTCGTCGCCGCGATCCGCCATGAGGATCCGCCGATCACCGATCGCAGCAAGTTCGCCGAACCGCTGCTCATGCGCCCGATCGACATCGCTTTCGTCGCGGGCACACTGCAGGGCTCGCTCGCCGCGGAGGGACTCGTCGATCCGCAGCGCACCGCGCTGGTCGGCTACTCGATGGGCGGCTACGGCGTACTCGCGAGCGCGGGCGCCGCGCTCGACCCGGCGGGGCCCGGCATGAAGTTCGTGCCCGGCGGGCTCCTGCTGCCGTACGCGCGCGGCGGAGCGGCGCGCGACTCGATCCTCGTCCGCGGACTCCGGGCCGTGGTCGCGATCTCGCCCGCCGGGGGCGCGTGGGGCGCGTGGGGTGGCGACGGGTTGCGCGAGATCTCGGCGCCGCTGCTGCTGATCGCCGGCGATTGCGACCGCACGGTCGACTACGCGACCGGCGCGCGCGCCTTCTTCGAGAGCGCGACCGGCACCCAGCGCTACCTGCTGACCTTCAGGAACGGCGGCCACAATCTCGGGCTCGCACCGCTGCCGGACGCGATGCGCCAGCGGCTCTGGGACGTCGACTGGTTCGAGGATCCCGTGTGGCGCAAGGACCGGATCGTCGCCATCAACCTGCACATGATCACGGCGCTCCTCGACCTGTACGTCAAGGGCGACGCGACGCGATCCGCCTACATCGATGGCCTCGTGCCTGACTCCGCCGCCGGCGTCTGGCCTGCGGACCGCCAGGCGCGCTGGGACGAATACAGCCCGGGCGCGGACGGCATCACGGTCTGGAAGGGATTCCAGCGCCGGCACGCCGAGGGCCTCGAGTTCCGGCACGCCACGCCGCAACCGCGGCGCGACTGATTGCTACCGGCGGCGCAGCCCAGCGCCGCCCCGCCGCTTGACACGCTCCGGCCCGGCTGAGTACCGTTCCGGCGTCCGTTATCGCTAATCGAGCAATTACTATCGTAAAGCGACTCACATCGCTCCCCGCCTCGCGCGCCCGGCCGAAACTCCGCTCCGCCGGGGCGCCGGCCGCGGCCGGCCGCGATCCGCTCTACAACCAATCGGTCGAGAAGGCGTTCGCCGTGCTCGCCGCTTTCGGCGGCGAGCGACGTGCCCTCAACCTTGCCGAGGTCGCATCAGCCGCCCGGATGACGACGAGCTCGGCGCAGCGCTGCGTGCACACGCTGGTGCGCCTCGGCTACGTGCGCCGCGACGAGCAGCTCCGGCGCTGGGTGCTGACGGCGCAGACGCTGGCCCTCGGCTACCCGTACCTAGCCGGCCATCCGGTCATCGAGCAGGCGACGACGCACCTCGTGGACCTGAACCAGGCCTGCGGGGAGTCGGTGAGCCTGTCGGAGCCGGATGGCGTCGAGATGGTCTACATCGCCAGATTTCCAAGCCACAAGCGCTTCTTCATCCACATGCCGATCGGCCGCCGGCTGCCGATGTACTGCACCTCCTCCGGCCGTGCCTATCTCTCGGCGCTGCCGCGCGACGAGGTACGCGAGATCCTGCAGCGCTCGTCGCTGCGCCCGTTCACGCCGCACACGCTGACCGACATCCCCCGAATTCTCGAAATCGTCGACGCCGCGCGCGAGCTCGGCTACGCATGGGCGAGCGAGGAATGCTACCGGGGCGACCTGACCCTCGGCGCGCCGATTCTCGGCACGGACGGCCGGCCGGTGGCCGCCGTGAACCTCTCTGGCCCGACGAGCCGGTGGACACTCGCGGACCTGCGCAGTCGGCTCGCGCCGCTGCTCCTCGAGACCGCGCGCGCCGCCTCCGGCAGCGTCGCCGCGCTGCGCCGCGGCTGAACCGCGCGCGCCGTCGCGCGCGCGCCGGCGGCCCGACTCCCGTCGCCCTCGGACCGTTTGACGAATCCGCACGCTGCGGAATACAGTCAATCCGTACGCGATATCACTTCATCGATAAACGATTTTAGCGTAGGGATCCGGCACGCGCGCACCGCGCGGCCGGCGTGCTGCTCTCGGCCGAGGGACTCCACGCGTCCACCGACCGCTCGTAGCAGCGAGCCGCGGACCTACGGCGTCGACCTGACGTACCGGTTCGGACCGCGGCGCGCGCCGCGCCTGCGGGCCGGGCGCGCGGACGGTCCCGCCCCGCGGCGCTACGTGGCCCGCGCCGCCCTGGCCAGCGCGTAGAGCGTGACCGCGAGCCAGACGACATTGAGGAAAGCCGCCGGCAGGGCGCCGTTCCAGATCGCGTTGACGACGAGCCCGGCTGAGCCTGCGACGTTGAGCCACCGGTAGCTCTTCGAGACGGGCGTCACCCGCTTGATCGTCAGGAGCCCGTACGCGCCCAAAACCAGCAGCGCCCCGGCCCAGCCGGTGATTTCGACCAAGAGTTTCACGATCGTCGCCTCGAATTGACCGCTGCCGCGGCGGGTGGCCTGCCGGCCACACTCTAGACCATGGGTGCCGGAACGGGCCGCCCGCTGGCGACCTGCGCTTGCCGCGGCGGGCTGCCGGTCGATTAAGTTGCCTTAAGATGGGTCGGCGCGGCACGGCGTGCGGCGTTTCACAACGGGCGAGCGCGCTACTTTCAGCCGCAACCGACCCGCCAGCGAGGCCCGTGTGCCGATCGAGCCGCAAATCACGCCGAGCGCCCCGCGGCACCTGCTCGTCGCGCTGACGATCGTCGCGGCGACCGCACTCGCCGCCTGCGCGCCGCAAGCCGTCCGGCCGGCCGCGGCGACGACCGCCGTCGCCGCACCGTGGCTCGAGCGGCTGACCTACGGGCTCAATTCCTCGACCCTCGCCGAGTACCAGCGGCTCGGCCGGGCCGCGTACCTCGACGCCCAGCTCGCCGACCGGCCAGCGCCGCTGCCGGAGGCCGTCGAGCGCCAGATCGACGGCCTCGAGATCACCCGCGCCGAGCCCGCCAGGCTGCTCGAGGACGTGAACGCCGAGTACAAGCGCATCAACGCGATGCCCGACGGGCCCGACAAGGAGCAGGCCCGCAAGGCTCTGAACGAACGGGGGAACCGGCTCGCCTACGAGGCGGCGCGGCGGCACCTGCTGCGGGCGATCTACTCGCCGGCGCAGCTGCGCGAGCAGATGGACTGGTTCTGGCTCAACCACTTCAGCGTCCACCTGTACAAGGCGAACGTGCGCTGGCTGGTCGCAGACTACGACGAGCACGCGATCCGCCCGCACGTGTTCGGTCGCTTCCGCGAGCTCCTCATGGCGACGCTGACCCACCCCGCGATGCTGCAATACCTGGACAACGCCCAGAACGCCGGCGGCCACGTCAACGAGAACTACGCGCGCGAGCTGATGGAGCTGCATACGCTCGGCGTCGACGGCGGCTACACGCAGGCCGACGTCCAGGCCCTCGCGCGCATTCTGACGGGCGTCGGCATCAACGCCGGGGCGGCGCCCAAGCTCAAGGCCGAGTGGCAGCCGCTCTACCGCCGCGCCGGCGCCTTCGAGTTCAATCCGGCGCGCCACGACTTCGGCGAGAAGCGCTTCCTCGGCCAGACCTTCGAGGGACGCGGCTATGCGGAAGTCGAGCGCGCGGTCGAGCTGCTCGTCCACCAGCCGGCCTGCGCACGCTTCGTGTCGCGGCGCATCGCCCTCTACTTCGTATCCGAC
This sequence comes from Gammaproteobacteria bacterium, assembly GCA_037443765.1. Taxonomy (GTDB): domain Bacteria; phylum Pseudomonadota; class Gammaproteobacteria; order Steroidobacterales; family Steroidobacteraceae; genus CAIKZZ01. Next base: position 103,079 of record JBBINS010000001.1, on the reverse strand, counting down.
GATCCGCCGCCGCAGCTGGTCGAGAGAATGGCGAAGACCTTCCAGGCGACCGACGGCGATATTGGCGCGGTGCTCCGGACGATGCTGTCCTCGCCGGAGTTCGAGGCCTCGCTCGGCGCCAAGTTCAAGGACCCGACGCACTACGTCGTGGCGTCACTGCGCCTCGCCTACGACGGACGCACGATCGTCAACACGCACCCGATCGTCAACTGGCTGAACGCGCTCGGCGAACCGCTGTGGGGCCGGCAGACGCCGGACGGCTATCCGCTGACCGAGGCCGGCTGGGCGAGCTCCGGACAGATCAGCCGGCGCTTCGAGATCGCCAAGGCGATCGCCAACGGCAGCGCGGGACTGTTTGAGCCCGAGGACGGCAGCGGTGGCGCGGCCGGCGGGTTCCCGCAGCTCGCGAGCCGCGTCTACTACGACGCCTTCGAGCCGCGCCTGTCGGCGCCGACGCGCCAGGCGCTCGAGCGTGCGACCTCGCAGGTCGAGTGGAACACCTTCCTGCTGGCGTCGCCAGAGTTCAACTACCGCTAGCGAGGCACCGGAATGAACCGCCGCGAGCTGCTCGCCTTCGCCGCCGCGCTGCCGGCGCTGACCTGCGCCGGACGCCTCATCGCCGCGCCGCGGTCGCCGGCGCGTTTCCTGCTCGTGTTCCTGCGCGGCGGATACGACTGCGTCAACCTGCTCGTCCCCTACTCGAGCCCGTACTACTACGAGGCTCGGCCGCGCATCGCGATCGCGCGGCCCCAGGCCGGCTCGGCCTCGGGTGCGGTCGCGCTCGACGCCGACTGGGCGCTCGCCGCCGCGGTGCGCGAATCCATCGGCCCGCTCTACGAGCGCGGCGAGGCGGCGTTCATCCCCTTCGCCGGCACCGACGACGTGTCGCGCAGCCACTTCGAGACGCAGGACAGCCTAGAGCTCGGCCAGCCGATCGCCGGCGCCCGCGACTTCCGTTCCGGGTTCCTCTCGCGCCTCGCGGCCGTGCTGAACGGCGCCGCGCCGATCGCATTCACCGACTCGCTGCCGCTGGTCTTTCGCGGCAACACCGAGATCCCCAACATCTCGCTCAAGGCGCTCGGCAAGCCGGCCTTCGACGCGCGGCAGGCGGACATCCTGCAGGCGATGTACGCCGGCCACCACCTGCGCGCCGCCGTCGCCGACGGGCTCGAGCTCCGCCAGGAGGTCGCGCGCACGATGGAAGACGAGATGCTGGCCGCGAACCGCGGCGCGGTCACCACCAAGGGCTTCGAGCTCGAGGCGGCGCGGATCGGGCACCTGATGCGCGAGCAGTACAACCTCGGCTTCGTCGACGTCGGCGGCTGGGACACCCACGTGAACGAGGGCGGCGCCCAGGGTCCGCTCGCGACCAACCTCGAGAATCTGGGCCGCGGCCTGCGCACCTTCGCCGACACGCTCGGTGCCGAGTGGAAGAACACCGTCGTGGTCGTCGTTTCGGAATTCGGCCGCACGTTCCGCGAGAACGGCAACGCCGGCACCGACCACGGCCACGGCTCGGTCTACTGGGTGCTCGGCGGCAGCCTCAAGGGCGGCCGCGTCGCGGGAGCGCAGCAGCGCGTGACCGCGGCGACGCTGTTCCAGGACCGGGACTACCCCGTCCTCAACGACTATCGCGCGGTGCTCGCAGGACTGTTCCGGCGCCTGTGGGGCCTGTCGCCCTCGCCGCTCGAGCGGGTGTTCCCGTCGACCGAGCCCACGGATCTCGGCCTGGTCTGACCCGGCGGCCCTCTTGAACGCGGGCGGCGGCGTCGCCATCAATGCCGTGCGGGCCCGTGATGGCCGATGGAGGGGCTGAAGTGAACGATTCCCCTGTACAGGACCGCATCGTCAACGCGGCGTGCCCCCGGTGCCAGCGGCAGGTCCGCGTGCCCGCGGCGCGCGTCGGCGATGGCCCTCGCTGCCCGGCCTGCAAGGTCGAGCTCTTCCCCGGGGTCCCGCTCGACCTCGACGAGGCGTCCTTCGCCCCTTACGTCAGCCGCAGCGGCGTGCCGGTGCTGGTCGACTTCTGGGCTCCCTGGTGCGGGCCGTGCCGGAGCTTCGCGCCGGTGCTCGCGCAGGCGGCGGCGGAGTACTCGCCCGCGCTCGTGGTCGCGAAGGTCAACACCGATGTCGCCCAGGCGCTCGCCGGAAGGTTCGGCATCCGCAGCATCCCGACCGTAGCCCTGTTCCAGGGCGACCGCGAGGTCGCGCGCCACAGCGGCGCCATGGCGCTCGCGCAGCTGCGGCAATGGCTCGCATCGCACGGCGTGCGCGCCTGACCGACCCGCGGCCCCGACCCCGCCCTGCTGCCGCGCCGCACCACGACGGCCGGCGTTCGGGTTAGGATCGCCGTCCCGGGACACCCCGGGACCCATGCCGCCCCCGCCCGCGACACGGGCGTCGGTCGACGGGGCGGGACGCATTGGGGTCGTAATGTCGGACAGGCTATCCAAGCTCCTCGAGACGCGCCGCTGGGTCCTCGCCGACGGCGCGACGGGCACCAACCTGTTCGCGATGGGCCTCATGTCCGGTGATGCGCCGGAGCTGTGGAACACCGACCATCCCGAGCGCATCGCGGCGCTGCACCGCGGCTTCGTCGAAGCCGGGGCCGACATCGTGCTCACCAACAGCTTCGGCGGCACGCGCTACCGGCTCAAGCTCCACCACGCCGAGGGCCGCGTCCGCGAGCTCAACGTCGCCGCGGCCCGGATCGCGCGCGCCGAGGCCGACGCGAGCGGCCGCGAGGTCGTGGTCGCCGGCAGCATCGGCCCGACGGGCGAGATCCTCGAGCCGCTCGGCCCGCTGACGGTCGACGCCGCGCGCGAGGCGTTCGCCGAGCAGGCGGCGGCGCTCGCCGAGGGCGGCGCAGACGTCCTCTGGATCGAGACGATGTCGTCCAAGGAGGAGGTCGAGGCGGCGATCGCCGGTGCGCGCACGACGGGGCTTCCGATCGTGAGCACGCTCAGCTTCGACACGAATGGCCGCACGATGATGTCGCTGACGCCGAACGAACTCGCCGCGATCCACCGCACCCACGGGCTGCTGGCCTGCGGCAGCAACTGCGGCGTCGGCCCCTCCGAGCTCGTCGCCTCGATCGTGAATCTCGCCACTGCTTCCGAGCCCTCGGCGGTGCTGGTCGCGAAGTCGAACTGCGGGCTGCCGCAGTACGTCGACGGCGCGATTCGCTACGACGGCACTCCGGAGCTGATGGGAACCTATGCCTGTCTCGCCTTCGACGCCGGCGCGCGCATCATCGGCGGCTGCTGCGGCACGACGCCCGACCACCTGCGCGCGATGCGCAGGGCGCTCGAGCAGCACACACCGGGGACACGCCCGGACGCGGAGATCATCGAAGCGCGCCTCGGCGCGATCTCGAACGGCGCCCGCGCACAGCTGAAGGGGCTGCTCGACCGCGCATCCGGCGCATCGCCGAACGCGACCACACGACGCTCGACGGGGCGTCGCGGCGCGGCGCGCCCGACCGACGCCTGACGGCGCCGCCCGTCCGCGCACCTCGGGCCGACTACCCGGCCCTGCCGTCGACGCGCGGCGACCAGAGCATCGGCGCATACACCGCGACGAACACGGCGAACGCGCCTGTCCAGAGCAGGCCGCTCACCACGATCACGGCCGGATAGCTGTGGCGCCACCACAGCAGGCCGAAGACGCGCACGATTGCCGCGGCCGTGAGCAGAAGGTAAGCGAGCGTGATCGCCGGCGATGCGACGAGCGGCCGGCCCGTGTGGCCGAGCGTAGCGCGCGTCATCACGCCGAGGATCATCGTGGCGAGCGCGCCAACCGTCAGCGCGTGCACCCAGAAGGCGGCGACCACGTTGCCGTTCAGGAGGGCCAGCGCCTTGAGCGCGAGGCCGACCACCAGCCAGGCGTAGCCGAGGTGAAGTACCCACACGATCGGCATCCGCAGCGTGTGCAGCGTGCGCCACTGCAGCAGGCGGACGCCCTGGGCGAGCGCCGCGGCAAGTGCGACCCAGCCCGCGAGGACCCCGTCCGGACGGATGACGTCTACCGCCGCCACCGCGACCATCAGCGCCACGACGATCGGCGTCAGGCCGCGCCAGGCGCGCAGGGTCACCGGGTCACCGCGCACCTTGAGGCCCGAGCCCGTGAACGCCGGCACGATCCGTCCGCCGATCACCGTGACGAGCACGAGCACGATGTCTATGCCGATCCGCAGCGCGAGCGCGGCGCGCGTCGCATCGAGGGCCGCGAGCGCCCAGTAGAATGCGGCATCGCACGCCCACAGCAACCCGAGCACGGCAAGCAACGGGGTGTTTCGGTTGCGCGCCCGCACGAGCGGCACGGCGACGAACGCCGCGAGCGCCGGCAGGAACGCGAGATCGACGATGGCCACGAGCGTCGGCGGCCACAGCGCCGAACTGCAGACGAGGACCCGGCCGAGCGTCCAGAGGCCCGCCAGCAGCATCAGCGGCACGCCGGCGAAGCCCCGCTGGCCGGTCCAGCTCGGTACGGCCGTCAGCAGGAAGCCGGCGATCGCGGCGACCACGAACCCAAACAGCATTTCATGCGCGTGCCAGAGCGTCGGCGGCCAGCCGCTGCCGAGCGCGATGCCGAAGGTGAAGCTGCCGGCCCACCACGGCACCAGCACGAGCCCCGCCACGCCGACCGCGAGGAAGAACGGCCTGAATCCATAGGAAAACAATGCGACCGGCATTCGCGTACCTCCGCACGGCGCCAGCCCGACCCCTCGTCGCGCGGCGCCATCGTCCGGCGAGCATATGCCAATGGAAAAGGTGGTGTGCGCCGCAGCGCAGCGGGCCGCGCGGCGAAGGCGACGCGGCGGGTGCGTGCCTCGAACGGCGATTCGCGGGCCACGCACCGTCAGGATCCCGGGGAATGGCGTGCCGGGCTTCGGGCTCTCGATCCGCTGCTCGCGACCGGCGACTGCGGGCCGGGACGCCGGCACGCCGCTAGTGCGCGTGGAAGGTCTCGGTCCGGTAGCGGTACGCCTTCAGGTCCGGGGACCAGAACGAGTCCGGCCAGCCGGCCTTGTGCTTGAGCTCCCGGACGAAATGGCGCGCCTCGGGCAGCTGACGCCAGACCGAGGGCAAGAACGTCGCGCGCGCGGCACCGTGGCTGAGGACGAGGCCATCGACGCCGGGCTCGAGCGTCTCGATCAGCTCGGCCTCGCTCAACGCGGCGATCGGCTCGAGCGGCGAGAGTACGCTGATCGAGATCGCGAGACGCGGGACCTCGTCGACCGTCACCGGCGGAAACCGCGGATCGTCATAGGCGCTCGACCAGGCGTTGTCCCAGACGTCTTCGATCAGCGCGCGACGCGGCTCGATCGTGCCGCGACAGCCCCGCAGTTCGCCGCCGAGCAGCAGCGTCGTGAATGCCGAACCGGGCGTGCTCAGCGCCTCCGACCAGGGGCCCGCGGGCAGCGACTCCGGACGCGCGCGGCCATAGCCGCGCGCGATCGACTCGCGTGCCGCGTCGATCAGACGCCGGCGATCGACCGACTCAAGCATCGTAGACCCCGAAGGCCCCGTAGCCGACGACGCGGTCGCGGTCCCCGGCCGTGTCGCCCGAATTCTGCAGGTCGATCAGCTCGACCCTCATGCCGCGGCGGCGCGCGGCCCGCAACAGGCCATTGATCGCGAGGCAGCCGCAGGCGTCTTCGCCGGTCAGGTCGGCCCGCGCCGCGAGGATCGCGCCGGCCGTCGCGTTGTCGAGCGTGCGCGCCTCGTCGTACGGATGGTAGTGGCTGAGATCGGAGCTGACGACGATCAGCGTCTCCGGCCCCCCCCACAGCGCATCGATCACGGACTCGACCTCTGCGGCGGTGGCCTCGCCGACGACGATCGGCACGAACTGCGCCTGCGGCAGCAGCCGCTGCAGGAACGGCAGCTGCACCTCGAGGCTGTGCTCGCGCGCGTGGGGGGCGTCCGCGACCAGCACCGTCGGCCGGCCCGCAAGCTGGGCCACCGTCGCGGCATCGACGGGCGCGAGACCGAGCGGCGTCGCGAAGGCGCGCGCGCGCGGCACGGCGAGGCCGCGGAACCACTCACGGTGGCTCGGGCCCAGGAGGATGACGCGGGTCACGACGCCGCCGAGTGCCCGCAGCGACCGGAACGCGTGCGCCGCGACCAACCCCGAATAGACGTAGCCCGCATGGGGCACGATCAGCGCCTTCGGCACGCCGGCCTTGGGGGCGGGACCGGCGAGCAGGGCGTCGAGCGTCACGCCGAGCTCGGCGGGGCTTTCCGGGTAGAAGAGCCCCGCGACCGCTGGGGCCCGGACGCCGGGTGTTGAGGCCGAAAAGGGCATGGAACGGCTCGGATTGAAAGGCTGGAAAATCCCCCCAATGATGGGTCCTGAAGGAAAGCCTTCAACACTGTTTTTAACTATAGCGCCACCAGAGCCGGCAGCCATCGTGAGTGAACACAGTGTCGTTCCCCCGGCCGGAGTAGTGGACACCCGCTACTGGCATAGCGTGGGCGAAGGCCGCGTGCAATGCGACGTGTGCCCGCGTGCCTGCCGCATGCACGATGGCCAGCGGGGGCTCTGCTTCGTGCGCGGCGTCGAGGACGGGCGCGTCAAGTTCTACAGCTACGGCCGCTCGAGCGGCTTCTGCGTCGATCCGGTCGAGAAGAAGCCCCTCAATCATTTCCTGCCCGGCAGCGCCGTTCTGTCGTTCGGCACCGCGGGCTGCAACCTCGCCTGCAAGTTCTGCCAGAACTGGGACATGAGCAAGTCGCGCGAGATGGACACGCTCGCCGATCGCGCGAGCCCCGCGGACCTCGCGGTCGCCGCCGAACGCCTCGGCTGCTCGAGCATCGCCTACACCTACAACGACCCGACCGTGTTCATGGAGTACGCGATGGACGTCGCCGCAGCGGCCCGGGAGCGCGGCATCAGGAGCGTCGCGGTCACCGCCGGCTACATCTGCCCGGAACCGCGCGCGGACTTCTTCAGCCACATGGACGCGGCCAACGTCGACCTCAAGGGCTTCACCGAGGATTTCTACCGGAAGGTCTGCGGTGCGGAGCTGGGCGCCGTGCTCGACACGCTGCGCTACGTCCACGACGAGACCCGCGTATGGCTCGAGGTGACCACACTGCTGATTCCCGGCCTCAACGACTCGGACTCCGAGCTCGAGGCGATGTGCGGCTGGTACGCAGAGCACCTCGGGCCGGACGTGCCGCTGCACTTCACGGCGTTCCACCCGGACTGGAAGATGCGCGACGTTCCGGCGACGCCATTCGCGACGCTGGTCCGCGCGCGCCAGATCGCGCGCCGGCACGGCCTGCGTTACGTCTACACCGGCAATGTGCGCGACCCCGAGGGCGGCAGCACCTGGTGCCACGCATGCGGGGCCGAGCTCATCGCTCGCGACGGTTACGACATCGGCCATTGGGGCCTTGCGCCGGACGGACGTTGCAGCAGCTGCGGCGCGACCTGCGCCGGCGTGTTCGGCGCGGCGCCAGGCGCCTGGGGCTCACGTCGCGCGCGGGTCACGCTCGCCGCCGAGGGCGGCACCCGGCCTGCCTAAGCCGTTGAATGTGATGCGCGGCGCAGTACGCAAAGTCCACGGTGCTAAGCTCGCCGCGGACGCATAGCGTTGCCCGCTCATATGCCATTACGTCGCTGGTCCCGCCTCGCCCTCGCATTGCTGCTGTTGTGGCAGCTGAACGCCGCCGTCGCGCGCCCCGTGCCGCACGTCGATGCCGCGCAGGCGACCGCGGCGCCGACTGCGCACTGCACGCAGCACCACCACGGCGGCGGCGACCAGGCGAGCCAGCCGGACACGAACCCCACGCCATCCTCCCCCGACTGCTGCAAGGACCACGGCGCCGCCTGCCATTGCGTGCAGCCGCCGGCCCTCGCGATGCCATCCGTCGAATTCGGCGCGGCGGCGCCACCCGGCCCGCCCGCCCCGCTTCGGGCGACGCCCGCCGCCGATACGCGCGTCGCGGACTTCTTCCGCCCCCCGATCTGAATCCGTTCTGACCTCTGATGCACTCCCCGCCGGCTCGCGCCGACGCGGAGTCCGATTTCATTCCCGCGCGCGCCGGCCAATGCCGGCCGTTGGCGGAGGTCAAATGGACAGACAAATCGCGCCGGCATCGCGTGTCCGCACGCGCGGCCGGCTGTGCGAGCAATCCCCACGCCCGGCGGACTTCGCGCCACCGGTCGCCGCGCAGTTCGCGGGGGGTGGCCGTCGCCGGATTCCGGCCCGGCTCGTCGTGCTCGCGGCCGTCGTCGCATGGCTGCCGGCCCCGCCGGTCGCTGCCATCGACGCGCCCGACGGGACCGTGCCCGTCGAGACGCTGGTCGCCGAGGCACTGACCCACAACCCCGAGATCCTCGCCGCGCGTCACGAGCAGGAGGCCGCGACGCACCGGGCCGGTGCGGCGGGCGCACTCGAGGACCCGACGCTCGAGATGGGCGTCGTCAACGCGCCGCTGCCGGTCAGCCTGCACCGCGACGACATGACGATGAAGATGCTCGGGCTGACGCAGAAACTGCCGTACCCGGGCAAACGCAGCCTGCGCGAGGCCGTGGCCGCCGCGGATTCGGCGAGCGTCGAACACGCCGTCGAGGAGACCGTCAACCGCGTGCAGCGCGACCTGCGCGTCGCGTATGAGGAGCTGCGGTTCGCCACGGCCTCGGAGCGGATCGCGCGCGCCAACCGCGACCTGCTGCGGCAGCTCGTGTCCGTCACCGAGGCGCAGTACGCGCTCGGCCGCGGCACCCAGAGCGACGTGCTCAAGGCGCAGAGCGAAGTCGTGCGCACCCAGCAGGAGCTGCTCCGGATCGGTTCCGACAAGGCGGTCCGTGCGAACGACCTCGAGCGCCTGCTCGGACGAGGGGCGCCCGACGGCGGGATCGTGCCGACGCCGGCGACGCTGCTGCCGCTCGCGGCCGATGCCGAGACGCTGACCCGGCGCGCCGCCGAGCGGCGCCCGCAGCTGCGCGCGCTCGACGCGCTCGTCGAGAAGGGCGACCGGGAGATCGATTTGGCGCGCCGCGAGTACTACCCGGACTTCGAGCTCAGGCTCGGCTACGGGCAGCGGGACCGAACGCTGGGCGGCACGCCGCGCGACGACATGGTCACGATGACCGTCGCCGTCAATCTTCCGATCTGGCGCAAGAGCAGGCTCGAACCGCGGGTCGCGGAGGCCCGTGCCCTGCGCGCGCAGGCCTCCTCCCTTGCCGAAGCCCAGCGGCTCGAGACGCGCACCGGGCTCGTGCAGCAGCTTGCCGTCGAGCGCGCGACGCGCGAGAGCGTGGCGTTGTACCGCACGACGCTGCTGCCACAGGTGCGGGCAACGGCGGAATCGGCGCTTCGCGCTTACCAGCTCGGCCGCGTGGACTTCCTGACGCTGCTCGACGCGCAGTCGCGCGAGTACGCGACCCTGCTCGCCGAGGCCGAGGCGATCGCCGCCCACAACAAGGCGATCGCCGAGATCGACTTCCTCACCGGCGGCGCGGCCGACGGAGTACTGCCATGAACCTGCGCGGAGCGCTGATGATCCTCGTCGCGTTGACGGCCGCCGCCTGCGGCGACGACCGGGGCCCGCCGGCGCCGGGCAGCGGGACCGCCACGCGCGCTACCGGTGCCGCCCCGGCCGCGCGCGGTCGACGGATTCTCTACTACCGCAACCCCATGGGTCTGCCCGACATCTCGCCCGTACCGAAGAAGGACGAGATGGGCATGGACTACGTGCCGGTCTACGCCGACGAGCAGGCGGAGGCCGGCCGCGTGCGGGTCGCGCCTGACAAGCTGCAAAAGCTCGGCGTCCGCACCGAGCCGGCGGGTCGTCACATGCTGTCGCGGACGCTGCACATCGTCGGCACGCTGCAGGTCGACGAGCGTCGCCAGTGGACGGTGAGCCCGAAGTTCGAGGGCTGGATCACCGAGCTGCGCGTCGCCACGACCGGCGCGACGGTCCGCCGCGGCGACGTGCTGCTCGAGGTCTACAGCCCCGACCTAGTCGGCGCCGAGGAGGACTACCGGGTCGCGGTCGCCGCGCTCGCGTCCCTGCAGGCGGCGGACCGCGAGGCGCGCGAGGGTGCGGAGCAACTCGTGCAGAGCAGCGCCGAGCGCCTGCGGAACTTCGGCATCGCCGCCGCAGACCTGCCGCCGCTGAGACAGGGAGCGCTGTCGCGCCACAGCCTCGCTCTACGTGCCGAACGCGACGGAGTCGTGCTCGAGAAGACCGCGCGCGCCGGCATGCGCTTCACTGCGGGCGAGGCGCTGTACCAGCTCGCGGACCTGTCGTCGCTGTGGCTGATCGGCAGTGTCCCGGAGCAGGATCTTGCGCTCGTCCGGACCGGGCAGCGTGCCACGGCTACGACAGCGGCCTATCCGGGCCGCACGTTCACCGGCACCGTGACGTTCATCGCGCCGGTACTGCAGCCCGAGACGCGCACCGCGCAGGTGCGGATCGAGCTTGCGAACCGCGACGGGCTCCTCAAGCCAGCGATGTTCGGCTCGGTCGAGCTGCCGACCGGCCGCAAGGATGCGTGCCTGGCCGTGCCAGACGCGGCGATCCTGGACACCGGCACGCGGCAGATCGTGCTGATCGACCGCGGCGGCGGCAATTTCGAGCCGCGCGAGATCCGCGCCGGCGCCCGGGGCGACGGCTACGTCGAGGTGCTGGAGGGGCTCGCGGACGGCGACCCCGTGGTCGTGAACGGCAACTTCCTCATCGATGCCGAGAGCAACCTGCGGGCAGCGATTGGCGCGAGCGTCCGGCAGCCCCGCGCCGCCCCGGCGGCGGGTCCGGGCGCCGCGTCCGCGTCGCCGCCGCGGCCCGCGACGGAGCGCTGACCATGCTGGCGAGGATCATCGACTGGTCTGCCCGGCACGTCGCCGTCGTGCTGTTTGGCGCGCTCGTGCTCGCGGCGAGCGGCGCTTACGCCGTGCTGCACACGCCGGTGGATGCCCTGCCCGACCTGTCGGACGTGCAGGTCATCGTCTACACCGAGTTTCCGGGGCAGGTCCCGCAGGTCGTCGAGGACCAGGTCACCTACCCGCTCAGCACGGCGCTGCTCGCGGTGCCGCGCGCCAAGGTCGTGCGCGGCTTCTCGAACTTCGGCGTCTCCTTCGTCTACCTGATCTTCGAGGACGGCACGGATATCTACTGGGCTCGCGCCCGCGTACTCGAGTACCTGAACGCCGCCTCGGGCCGCCTCCCCGCCGGCGTCACGCCGACACTGGGACCGGACGCGAGCGCGGTCGGCTGGGTCTACGAGTACGTGGTTCGTGGCGGCCAGCGCTCGCTGGACGAGCTGCGCTCGATCCAGGACTGGTTCGTCCGCTACCAGCTGACGAAGGCTGCCGGCGTCGCCGAGGTCGCGAGCGTCGGCGGCTTCGTGCGCACGTACCAGGTCACGGTCGACCCGCGGCGCCTGCAGGCCTACCGGATCTCGCTGCGCGAGGTCACCGACGCAATCCGCATGAGCAACCACGACGTCGGCGGCCGGTCGGTCGAACTCGCGGAACGCGAGTACATGATCCGCGGCCGTGGCTACCTGCGCGGCCTCGAGGACGTCGGCAACATCGTGCTGAAGGCCTCGGCGGGCACGCCCGTGTACGTGCGCGACGTCGCGCGGGTGGAGCTCGCGCCAGACGAGCGCCGCGGCATGACGGAGCTCGACGGCGAGGGCGAGGTCGTCGCCGGCATCGCCATCGCGCGCTACGGCGAGAACGCCCTCGAGGTCGTGCGCAACGTCAAGGCGAGGATGGAGGACATCGTTGCCGGCCTGCCGGCAGGCGTCACGCTGAGCACCGTCTACGACCGCTCCGAACTCATCTACCGCGCGATCCGCAACCTGCGGACGACGCTGCTCGAGGAGAGCGCGATCGTCGCGCTCGTCTGCCTCGTGTTCCTGCTGCACGTCCGCAGCGCGCTGGTCGCGATCGTGATGCTGCCGCTCGGCGTCCTGGTCGCGTTCGTGGCGATGCACGCGCTCGGTTTCACGTCCAACCTCATGAGCCTCGGCGGCATCGCGATCGCGATCGGCGCGATGGTGGATGCCGCGATCGTCATGATCGAGAACTCGCACAAGCACCTCGAGCGCCTGGAGCCGGGCGGGTCGCGCACGGCGGCCGTGATCGCGGCCTGCCGCGAGGTCGGCCCGGCGCTGTTCTTCAGCCTGCTCGTCGTCACGGTTTCGTTCCTGCCGGTGTTCACGCTCGAGGCACAGGAAGGGCGCATGTTCCGCCCGCTGGCCTTCACCAAGACGTTCGCGATGGCGGGTGCGGCGCTGCTGTCGGTGACCCTGGTCCCGGCGCTGATGACCCTGTTCGTCCGCGGCCGGATCCCGCCGGAGCGGGCCAACCCGGTCGTCCGGCTGATGATCCGTGCCTACCGGCCGGTGATCGCGGCGGTGATGCGCTGGAAGCGCACCACGATCGCGCTCGCCGTGCTCGCGCTCGCGGCGGCGGCCGTGCCGGCGATGCGCCTCGGCGTCGAATTCATGCCGACGCTCAACGAGGGCTCGCTGCTGTTCATGCCATCGAGCCTGCCAGGCATGTCCGTGACGCAGGCGGCGCACGCGCTGCAGACGCAGGACCGCATCCTGAGGAGCTTTCCGGAGGTGGCCTCGGTGTTCGGCAAGGCCGGGCGCGCGAACAGCGCCACCGATCCCGCGCCGCTCGAAATGTTCGAGACCGTCATCAGTCTCAGGCCCGAGTCCGACTGGCGCCCGGGGATGACGCTGGACGCGCTGGTTGCGGAGATGGACGAGGCGGTGCGGCTGCCCGGAATCAGCAACGCCTGGACGATGCCGATCAAGTCGCGCATCGACATGCTGTCGACCGGCATCCGGACGCCCGTCGGGATCAAGGTGTTCGGCAACAACCTCGGCGAGATCGAGCGGCTCGCCAAGCAGATCGAGCAGGTGGTCCGGACGGTGCCCGGAACGACCAGCGCGTACGCCGAGCGCCTGACGGGCGGGTACTACATCGACGTCGTGCCGAACGGCGACGCCATGGCGCGCTACGGTCTGACGATCAACGACGTCCACGACGTGGTCGCGAGCGCACTGGGTGCGGAGCGGCTGACGACCACGGTCGAGGGTCGCGAGCGCTACGACGTCACGGTCCGGTATCCGCGCGAGCTGCGTGACGGGCCCGACGCGATCGCGCGCAACGTGCTGGTACCCGTCAGCGGTGGCGCGATGGTGCCGCTCGGCGAGCTCGCCCGGATCGAGATCGTGCAGGGGCCGCCCAGCATCCGCACCGAGAACGCGCTGCTCTCGGCCTACGTCTTCGTCGACATCCGCGGCCGCGACATCGGCGGCTACGTCGCGGCCGCCCAGCGGGCGGTCGCCGAACACGTCAGGTTCCCGCCGGGCTACTTCGTCACGTGGAGCGGCCAGTTCGAGTATCTGCAGCACGCGATCACGAAGCTGAAGGTGGTCGTGCCCGTCACGCTGCTCCTGATCTTCGTGCTGCTCTACCTCAACTTCGGCCGGCTCGCCGAGACGCTGATCGTCATGCTGTCGGCGCCGTTCGCGCTGGTCGGAGGCATCTGGCTGCTGTACCTGCTCGGCTACAACCTGAGCGTCGCCGCGGTCGTCGGCTTCATCGCACTGCTCGGGGTCGCCGCCGAGACCGCGGTCGTCATGCTCGTCTACCTCGACCAGGCCTGGGACGCCGTACGGGCGCGCTGCGCGGCCGGCGGCCGGGCGCCTTCGAGCCAGGATCTCTACGACGCGGTCCTCGAGGGCGCGGTCCTGCGGGTCCGCCCGAAGATCATGACGGTGTCGGCGATCGTGGCGGGCCTCTTGCCGATCATGTTCGGGACCGGCACCGGCTCCGAGGTGATGCGCCGCATCGCCGCACCGATGGTCGGAGGCATGCTGTCCGCGACGGTGCTGACGCTGATCGTCGTGCCGGCAATCTATGCGCTCGTCCAGGAGCTGGGATTGCGGCGCGCCGCCGCGCGCGCCGGTCGCCGGTGATCAGCGACCGTCCGCGGCAGGCAGCCGCACCGTCTCGATCAGCTCGAGGTACTGCTCGAGGCCCGGCGCATTCCAGCCGCCGATCTTGCCCTGGTCGTCCCAGTGTCGCAGGCGCACCGCTTCCCGGTGGAAGCGGCGGCGCTCGAAGTCCGCGATCTCCTCCGCCTGCATCGGCCCGCCCTGCAGGCGCAGCGTGATGACCGATGCCTCGCTCAGCCGGCCGCGATACGCCGGATCAATCGCGCACAGGTAGCGCTTCGCGGCGACGTGCAGCGCGACCGGCTCCCAGACCTCCGGGCCGAAGTGCCGTGCGAGCCAGGCGCCGCCGACGGCCTCGTGCTGGGCGTCCACGTGCCAGTCACCGATGTCGGCCGGCACGTCCTCGAGCAGGTGGCCGATGTCGTGGAGCAGCGCCGCCACGACGAGCGCGGACGGTGCCTCCTCGGTGCGGGCGAAGTGCGCGGCCTGCAACGCGTGCTCCAGCATCGAGACGCGTTCGCCGAAGTACGACCCCGCACCGCGCCGCTCGAACAGCGCCGCAATCTCCGCCGTCAGGCTCATCGGCCGGCCTCCGCTGGGACCTGGCGCCGAAGGAGCGCCACCCGGCTGAGCACGCTGTCGCGCGTCAGGTAGCAGCCCTGCAGGTGCCGCGGAAACCGCGCTGACGAGAACGCCGTCCGTCCATGCAGCGTCCGCTGGTTGTCGAACACGACGAGGTCACCGTCGGCGAGCCGGGTACGCATCTGGAACCGCGGCTCGCGCAGCAGCAGCGCGAACTGCCGATACGCAGCGTAGAACGCCCGCAGGTCCCCGGCCGGGAGTGCGAGCGGCGCGATCGAGCGGTTGTTGTAGTGCACCGCCTGCACCGCGCCCGTGGCCGACAACCGGATCAGCGGCGTCTCGGCGTAGAGCTCGGCGTCCTTCGAGCGATACAGGAACGGCACCGGCGTGCGGCTGAGCCGGTCAAACGCGTCCGGCTTCGTCTCGCGCAGGTACTCCGCGAGCGCGAAGCCGTCGGCGAACAGGCTGTCGCCGCCATCCGGGGACGCGACCAGCACGTGCAGCGCCTGGAAGCCCGGGACGGGATCGCGGTACGGGTTGTCGGTGTGCAGGCCGAGCCCCAGGTCCGAGTACGCGAGGTTCTCCGGCGCCGCGACCGAGCGCACGTCGAAGACCCTGCCGTAGTTCGTCTCGGCGACGTGGCCGATGAGCGCGGCGGCACCGAGGATCGCGCCATCCTGCGACGGAACGCCGCTGACGAAGGCCAGCCCGTCCTGCGCGAGGCGGGTCAGCCAGTCGAGTCGCGCGGCCACGTCGCCGTCGAGCTCCGCGAGCGCACGAAACGCGAAATCCCGGCGGGGGTCGAGCGCCGCGCCGTCGAGCCAGCGTCGCACCGTGAACTCCGGGCGACGGCGCTCGCGCCCGGCGGCATGCGCCCCGAGCCAGCCGACCGCGAACGTCGCCGTGCGCGTCTCGCCCTCCCACGCGACTTCGAATGCGTCGCCCGACAGCGCGACCGACCGCAGTCGTGCATCGGGCGGCACGTCGGCGATGTCGACGAGCCGCTGGCCACTCACCGGGTCGCGGTCGGCGGCGCAGTTGTCGCGCAACCACAGGCTCGCGAATTCCGTCCGCTCGCCGTCTTGCCACTCGACCTCGAGGGCGTCGGGGGTCCAGGAGTACCGTCTGAGAACGCTCGCCATAGCCATGCCAGTCCAATGCCTCCGCGTCAGGAACGCCGCTCGTGGATGTAGAGGTAGCCGGCGGCGAGCGCCGACGCCGCGCTGATCGCGGCGAGCGAGACAAACACGCCGCGCCAGCCGAAGAGTACCGAGACTTTCGCGACGCCGCCTCCGGCGAGCGCGCCACCGAGGTAGCCGATGCCGTCGATGATGCCCGAGGCGGCCGCACCCGCCCGCTGGCCGCCGAAGTCGAGGGCGAACGCCCCGCCGAGGTAGGAGTACGGCCCGAGCAGGCAGAAGGCCACGATCCCGATCATGAGGACCGACAGCAGCGGCGGCGTTGCGCTGCCCCGCGACGCGGTCAGAAAGAGGAGCGCCACGGCGGTTGCGCCGAGCCCGCCGAAGAGGAGCAGCGGCCGGCCGTTTGCCCCGAGCCGGTCGCTGAGCCAGCCCGTGCCGACGACCGATACCGCGCCCACCGCGGGGAAGACCGCGCTCAGGCTCGCCGCGCTGTCCGGCCCGTAACCGATCGCGTCGCGCAGGTAGACCGGCGTCCAGATGTTGAACGTCTCACGGATGATCGTGCAGCCGAAGGACAGGAGGCACACCAGGACGAAGGCCCGGCTCCGGAACAGGGGCCTCGTCAGCTCGAGCAGGTTGCGCGGCGCGACGTCCGTGCCCGCGTGCAGGTTGCGGGGGTTGGCACGTGCCTCGGCGTGACCCGTGTCGACGCGCGACTCCCGCAGGAACAGCAGGTTCGCGAGCCACAGTGCGCCGGCGACCGCGGCCGCGGCGACGAACACCCCGCGCCAGCCGACGCCGTGCCGGATCAGCGCCCCCATCAGCGGCCGCGCGACGGCGTCGCCGACGAGGTAGCTGAGGCTCAGGATGCCGATGACGGTGCCGTACGACGAGAAGTCGAACCACTTCGAACAGACCTTGAGCGCGCCCGCCCAGCCGATCGACTGCGTCAGCCGGTTGCCGACCCACGCCAGCGTGAATACCGGCAGCCCGCCGCCGGCCGCGAACAGGAGCGTGAACGCGGCGGCGCCGCCGAGGCCGAACAGGAAGCTGCGGCGGCCGCCCCAGAGGTCCCCGAGGCCCGTCAGGAAGAGCTTGCCGAGGGCGTACGCGAGCACGCCGGCCGAGTAGAGCGTGCCGAGGCGGACCACTGCCTCCCCCGCCGACAGGCCCTGCCCGGTGAGCTCCTCGGCCAGCATCGGCATCGCGGCGGACAGGTCGGCGCGGCAGAAGTAGTACGCCGCGTAGCCGACGAACAGCAACGCGACGGTCGCGATCTGGCGGGAGCGCAGGAGGCGCGCCGTGGCGACGGCATCGTCAGCCGGCGCGGCGCGCGCCGCCGGATTGCTCACGGTCGCAACGCCGGGCGGGGATGGTCGAGCACCGGGTACGCCTCCCGAAGATCAGCCAACGTCGGGCGCTCCTGTCGCATCGGTTCGCCGCGATCCCGGCCCGATTGCCGTCGTGCAGCAACCCGGCGCCAGGCACCGGGCGCGCTTCGGTCCGGCAGACTAGCATGGAGCGGCGCGCGCCTCCGCGGCGCCGGGGCATCGATTCGGAGTGGTACGCTAGCCGCGCCGCGCCGCCCGCAAGGTCGATTCCCGATGTCTTCCGCTCCACGCCCGCTCGTCGCCCTCGTCACCGGAGCCTCCCGCGGCATCGGCGCCGCCATCGCGGTCGCACTGGCCGGCCGCGGCGCGCGCGTCGCGCTGCACTACCACACGAACCAGGCCGCGGCCGAGGCGGCGCTCGCGCACCTGCCCGGTACCGGCCATGGACTCTTTCGGGCCGATCTCGCGGATCCTGCGACGACGTTCGCGCTGTGGGACGAGGTGGCGGGGCGGCTCGGCCCGGCCGACATCGTCGTCAACAACGCCGGTGTGTTCCTCGATCACCCGCCGCTGACGACCCACTACGAGGCGTGGCAGACCGCCTGGCAGCGCACGCTCGCGACCAACCTCGTCGGCCCGGCGAATCTCGCGCTGCTCGCCTCGCAGTCGATGGCGGCGCGCGCCGCGCCGGTCGCGCCAGACTTCGGCCGCGGCCGCATCGTCAACGTGTCCTCGCGCGGGGCGTTCCGCGGCGAGCCGGACGCGCCCGCGTACGGCGCGAGCAAGGCGGGGCTCAACGCGCTCAGCCAGTCGCTCGCCAAGGCCGTCGCGGCCCGCGGCGTGTACGTCTACTGCATCGCGCCCGGCTGGGTGGAGACCGAGATGGCGACGGCCCATCTCGCCGGCCCGGATGGCCCCGCGATCATCGCCCAGCACCCGCTGGGCCGCGTCAACCGCGCCGACGAGGTCGCCAGCGCCGTCGTCTACTGTGCGCTCGACGCGCCGGCGGCGATGACGGGCAGCGTGATCGACGTCAACGGCGCGAGCTACCTGCGCACCTGAGGCATCGCCGGGTGGACGCCGGTCCGCTGGCGCGCTGCCGCGAGGTGACCGTGAATCGACGCAAGTTCATCGGCGCGTTGGGTGCGTGGCCGCTCGGCACGGCGGTCGCCGAAGTGGTGCTCGAGCGCGCGTCCGCCGCGGAACGCGCCCGCGCCCGCGACTTCGACCCGACCGAGCAGTCCATCGCCGCCCTGCAGCGCGCGATGACCGGCGGCGATCTGACGGCCGCCGCGCTCACCGCGGCCTACGTCGCCCGGATCGCGAGGCTCGATCGCGCCGGCCCCGAACTGCGCTCGGTGCTGGCGCTGAGCCCGGTGGCTCTGCGCGTGGCGCGGACCCTCGATGCCGAGCGCCGCCGCGGCAACGTCCGCGGGCCGTTGCACGGCATCCCGGTCCTGATCAAGGACAACATCGAGACGCGCGATCCGCTGCCGACGACGGCCGGCTCGAGGGCGCTGCGGGGCTCCTTCCACGACGTCGACGCGCCGCTCGTCGCCCGCCTGCGCGCGGCCGGCGCGATCGTACTCGGCAAGAGCAACCTGAGCGAGTGGGCGAACTTCCGCTCGACGCACTCGACGAGCGGCTGGAGCGCCGTCGGTGGCCAGACGCGCAACGCCTACGCGCCCGACCGCAGTCCGTCGGGTTCGAGCGCAGGCTCGGCGGTCGCCGCGGCGGCGAGCTTTTGCGCCGCCGCGATCGGCTCGGAGACCAACGGCTCGATCCTGGCGCCCGCCTCGCTGAACGGCGTCGTCGGGCTCAAGCCCGCGCCCGGCCTCGTCAGCGGCGAGGGCATCGTGCCGATCTCGCCGCGCCAGGACGTCGCGGGACCGCTGGCGCGCACGGTGGCGGACGCGGCGCTCATGGCGACGGTCGTCGCCGAGCGCCCGCTCGGCTACGGGCGCCACGACCCCGACCTCGACGCGTTCCGCCTGCGAGGCCTGCGGATCGGCGCGCTGCCGGTCCCCTCGTCGGCGCATCCGGAAGTCGCGGCGCTGTACGCCGGCGCCCGCGAGGTCTTCGCGCGCGAGGGGGCGACCGTCGTCGATCTCGCGGCGCCCGCCGTCCTCGACGAGCTCGAGGGTGCGGAGCTCGAGTCGCTGCTGACCGAGTTCAAGGATGCGATCGACCGCTACCTCGCACGGCTCGACCCGCTGCGCGTGCCGACTCGCAGCCTCGCGGACCTGATCGCATTCAACCGCCGCGAGGCCGCGACGGAGCTCGCGCTCTTCGGCCAGGAGCTGTTCGAGCTCGCCGAGGCCCGCGGTCCGCTGACCGGTGCGAGCTACCTCGAGGCGCTCGCCAAGCTCCGGCGCGGCGCGGACACCGATGGCCTCGCGGTGCTGCTCGGCCAGCAGGACGTCGAGGTGTTGCTGGCGCCGGGCAACGGGCCGGCCGAGCGCATCGACACGGTCTGGGGCGATCGCAGCGACGGCGGCGGCTGGCCGTCGATCGCCAATGCGGCGGCGATCGCCGGCTACCCGAGCCTGACGGTGCCGGCAGGCCTCGTCCGCGGCCTGCCGGTCGGCATCGTGCTGGTCGGCGCGCGCGAGCGCGAGGGCCTGCTGCTGCAGGTCGCCGGCGCCTTCGAGCGCGCGGGCAACGCGCGGACGCCGCCGCGCTTTCCGCTGCTGGCCTAGACGACGGTCCGTGCATTGAGTCCCGTGATGCGACCGTACCGCCTGCGATCCGCCCGGCTCGGCGTCGGCGTCTGGACGGCCGAGGATCTCGAGCTCGCCGTCGGTCTCTGGGGCGACCCGGAGGTCGCGCGATTCATGGGCGGCCCGTTCTCGCGCACCCAGGTGGCGGAGCGCCTGGCGCACGAAATCGACACCTACGCGCGTCATGGCCTGCAGTACTGGCCGCTGTTCCTGCTCGACACCGGCGAGCACGTCGGCTGCTGCGGCGTCACGCCGCACTTCGCGGACGGCCCGGTGTACCAGTTCGGCTTCCACCTGCGGCGGGCGCACTGGCGCCGCGGCTACGTGCGCGAGGCGGCACCGGTGGTCATCGCCGACGCCTTCGACGCTCTCGGCGCCGCGGCACTCTATGCCGGCCATCATCCCGACAACGAAGCCTCGCGCCGGGCACTCGTTTCCCTCGGCTTCCGCTACACGCACCACGAGTTCTACGCGCCCACCGGCGTGATCGAGCCGTGCTATCGGCTGACCCCGGCAGACCGCGCGTAGCCTCGCCGCCGCGCCGGTCGCTCAGCCGTGCAGCGCTTCGAGGCTGACGGGCGTGCCGTTGAGAGCGGCGTTGCCGCTCGGCACGTCGATCCGCAATGGGTCGGTCAGGTCGTTGTAGCTCACGCCGCTGACGGCGCCGGCGCGGGCCATCCTGCTGCCGGCACGGCCGTGCCCGAACCCGTGCGGCAGGCACACGACGCCGCGCAGCACCGCGTCGCTCGCGCGGACCTCGACCTCGACCGAGCCGGTTCGCGAACGCACGCGCGCGACGTCGCCGTCGGCGAGCCCGCGCTCGGCCAGGTCGCTCGGGTGAACGTGCAGCTGATGGCGGGGCTTGCCCTTCACGAGGCGCGGTGCGTTGTGCATCCACGAGTTGTTGCTGCGGACATGGCGCCGACCGATCAGCGACAGCTGTCCCGGCGCCAGCGGTGCGGGCGGCGCCCGCCGCAGACGGTCGAAATCGGCGAGCAGGAAATCCGGTGCGCACTCGATCGCGCCGCTCGCGGTCTCGAGCCGTCGCAGCAGCGAGGGCTCGAGCGGCCCGAGGTCGAGCCCGTGCGGCGCGCCCTCGAGCGCGGCGAGATCGACGCCGCTGCCGCCGCGCGCGAGGCCCGCGGCGATCAGCGCGCGCGGCTCCGGGAGCGCGCTCCACGCCTTGCCGGCGGCCGTCGCGTAGGCGGCGCCGAGGCCGTTGACGATCTCCCAGTCCGCGCGCTCGTCGCCGGCACGCTCGCGCAGCGGCACATTGAGGCGCGCGACGCGCCGCACCGCGAAGGCGTTGAAGACGGTGTCGTAGTGGTACTGCGTGAGCGGCGACGCCGGCGGCAGGATCAGGTTCGCGTGACGCGTCGTCTCGTTGACGTAGATGTCGATCGCGACGAAGTAGTCGAGCGTCGCGAGCGCGGCATCGAGCGCGGCGCCAGAAGGCGTCGACAGCACCGGGTTGCCGGCGCACGTCAGCAGCGCCCGGATGCGCCCGTCGCCCGGCGTCGCGATCTCCTCGACGAGCGCCGCGACCGGCAGCTCGCCGCCGAACTCCGGCAGGCCGCGCACGCGGCTCTGCCAGCGGCCGCGATGCCCTTTCGACGTCCCTGGGCCCGTCACCGGCATCGCGGGATCGTTGGGCAGCATGCCGCCGGGCCGGTCGAGGTGACCCGTATAGAGATTGAGCAGCTGGACGATCCACTGGCACACCGAGCCGTGCGCCTGCGTCGACAGGCCCATGCGTCCGTACACGCATGCCCGCGGTGCGGCGTGCAGCTCGCGCGCCAGCCGCTCGATCGTCGCGGCGGGCACGCCGGTGCGCGCCTCGCCCTCGGCGGACGAGACGCCCGCGAGCGCGGCGAGCGCGCGGTCGAGGCCCGCGAGCCGGCCGGCGTAGGCGTCGAGGCGGGCGGCGCCGAGCGCCCGCACAGCGTCGAACAGCGCGAGCAGGAACCAGACGTCGGTGCCCGGCCGGATCGGCACGTGCTCGCTCGCGATCTCGGCGGTTTCGGTCCGCCGCGGATCGACGACCACGAACCGCCCGCGGCGCGCCAGCGCCTCGAGCCGTCGCGCGATGCCCGGCGCCGTCATCAGGCTGCCGTTCGAGGCGACCGGGTTTGCACCGAGCATCAGCATCCAGTCGGTGCGGTCGACGTCCGGCACGGGGATCAGCTGCTGGTGGCCGTACATCGCCCACGACACGAGCTGGTGCGGCCACTGGTCGACCGACGAGGCCGAATACAGGTTGCGCGTGCGGATCTGCCGGAGCAGCGCCGGCAGGTAGGCGAAGTGCCCGAAGTGATGGACGATGGGGTTGCCGAGATACGCCGCGAGCGCGTCCGCGCCGTGCGCCCGCTGCACGCCCGCGAGACGCTCGCCGGCCTCGGCAAACGCCTCGTCCCAGCCGATCTCCTCCCACGCGGTGCCGCGCCGGCGCAGTGGCCTGCGCACCCGGTCCGGGTCCGCCTCGAGGTCGAGGATCGCGTTGCCTTTCGGGCAGATGTGCCCGTGGCTGAACGGGTCGCCGTCGTCGCCACGGATCGCGGTCGGGCGGCCATCGGTCACCCGGAACTCGAGGCCGCAGATCGCCTCGCAAAGCGGGCAGGCTCGGAACCTTCGCTCCGTCGGCATGGCGGTACCCCTGGCGACATGCTAACACCGCGGTCGGCGGCCGGCGGGCCGGCGGGCCGGCGCCGCGCCGGACCGCGACGGCGGTTGCATCTTTGCGTTCGGCACGGCACTGTCTCGCGGGCGAACGGCAGCCCGCGCGGCACGGCGGCACCGCGTTACAAATAAGAACGAACCGGCTCCGGACATTTCATGACGCCAACGATGCACGCGAGGTCGGCGCGGCCGATCACGGCCGCCGAGGCCGCCGGACTCGTCAAGTCCGGCGACTGGGTCGACTACGGCGCGAGCATCGTCCAGCCCGACGCCTTCGACCGGGCGCTCGCCGCCCGCAAGGCCGAACTCCGGGACGTCAAGATCCGCGCGTGCCTCAGCACGCGGCCGCGCGCCGTGCTCGAGGCCGACCCCGAACGCCGGCACTTCCACTGGTACAACTGGCACTTCAGCGGCTACGACCGCCGCATGCACGACACGGGCATCTGCAACTACATCTCGTGCAACCTCGGCGAGATCTCCGACTACTACCGGCGCTTCATCGATCCGCCGGACGTCCTGGTGCTCAAGACCTGCGCGATCGACGGGAACGGATTCTTCAACCTGAGTGCGTCCAACCTCTGGCACCGCGCCATCGCGTCGCGCGCCCGGATCGTGGTCGTCGAGGTCAGCGAGGGGCTGCCGTACCTGTACGGCGCCGACAACGGCCTGCACATCAGCGAGGTCGACTACGTCATCGCGGGTGATGCCACGCCACCGGCCGAGCTCCCGTCACTGCCCCCCTGTGACGCCGATCGCGCCGTGGCGGCACTGATCGCGGGCGAGATCGGCGACGGCGCCTGCGTGCAGGTCGGCATCGGCGCGATGCCGAACGCCGTGTGCTCGCTGCTGCTCGAGGCCGGCGTCCGCAATCTCGGCATCCACAGCGAGATGCTGACCGACGGCCTCATCGACCTCTACAAGGCCGGAGTCGTCACGGGGTCCGCCAAGACGCTCGACCCCGGCAAGATCGTCTGCAGCTTCGCGCTCGGGTCGAGCGAGCTCTACCGCACGATCGACCGCAACGCCGACTTCCTCTGCTGCCCGGTCGAATACACGAACCTGCCGCACATCATCATGCGCAACCCGCGGGTCGTCGCGATCAACAACACGACCGAGATGGATCTGCAGGGCCAGGCCTCGTCCGAGTCCGCGGGCCACCGCCACATCAGCGGGACCGGCGGTCAGCTGCAGTTCGTGCGCGGTGCCTACGCGTCGGAGGGCGGCAAGTCGTTCATCTGCCTGTCGTCCACCTACGAGCGACGCGGTGCGCGCAAGAGCCGCATCGTGCTCAACCTCACGCCCGGGAGCATTGTGACGACTCCGCGCTCGGACATGATGTACGTCGTCACCGAGTTCGGGATCGCCAACCTGAAGGGCAAGTCGGTACACGAACGAGCCAAGGCCATGATCGCGCTCGCGCATCCCGACTTTCGCGAAGGACTCGAGCGCGAGGCCCGCGAGCACGGCCTGATCCCGCAGGGCGCGGCGTGACGACTCGAGCGGGCGTCGCTTCGGCTCAGTAGTCGGCCGCTTCGTCGGCCGGCAGGCCGAGCCGGCGCATCAGCGCGGCGCGGCTGGCGCGGATGTTGAGCGCCGGGCTCTGGCGCGCAGCGTGGACCTCCGCCGCCGTGTAGGGACGCAGATTCGCCGGCCGCTCGGCACCCCCGAACCGAGCGACGCACAGGTTCATGACCTCGGCGAGCGCCGCGTCCGAGAGCTGCGAGTTGGCGACTCCGGGGAACCGCAGCAAGAGCTCGCGGCCCCCGTCGGCGCGCAGGAACCGGCCGACCGTGACGTTGAGTGCGGGCACGCGGTGCGGGACGCCGTTGCCGGCAACGCCGTGGCACCCGCCACAGAACAGTACGTAGTTCTGCTCGACGTTCGAGGATTCCGGGCGCTCGATGGCGCCCGCGACGGGTGCCGCCGCGAGCAGCGCGAAGCCGAGCACGGCGGAGGCGGCGCGCTGCACGGTCACGGCGCCAGCTTGCTGACGACCTCGACGCGGTGCTCGTGGACCGCGCTGCCGTCCAGTGCCCGCGGCCGCTCGGCGGCCAGCTCCGCTGCGGTGAGCGGCGCCGCATCCGCGGGCGCATGCCCGAGGTCGAACACGACGAAGTTGAGCGCCGCCGCGAGCGTCGCGTCGTCGAATCGGGTGAACTCCGGCATCTTGAAGTTGTAGTGACGCTCGCCGACGACGATGTCGCCGAACATGCCGAACAGCACCGTCAGCGCGAGTTGCCGGCGGCCCTCCGGGGTCGCGACGAAGCGCGGCGGGAATTCCGTGACCGGCGGCGCAAGCCCCGGCGTACCCGCACCGTTGGCGCGGTGGCAGACCGCGCAGTTCGCCTGAAACGTCGCCGCTCCGTCGGGGAACCGCGGGCCGTCAGCGGCAAGGCCGGGGGCGGCAACCAGCGCAGCGGCGGTCGCGACCGCCGCGAGGCGCGCCGTCGGCCAACCGCGCACGCTCACTTCCCGGCGACACCCAGGACGACCGACACCGAGCAGTGGTAGTTCGGGTTGTCGTTCGCCATGCACCAGTTGACGTCGTTGTTGAGCGACATCCGGTACATCGGCCGCTCGCCCTCGTTACGGTTGCAGAAGCAGCTGCCGCAGCTCGTCTTACCGCAGCAGTCGTTGTACGACATGATGTAGTCGCGTCCGTCGGCCGGGTTGTGGCAGGTCCCGATCCAGGTGATCGGCGACTGCTGTGTACCGGGCGGGCACGTCGAGGAACTGCCGCCGCAACAGCCGCAGAGGAAGCCGTCGATCGCGCAGTACTTCCAGTATTCGCATGCGTTGGGGTCGGTGGTCGCGGCCTTCGACGCCGGTTCCGCCGCGAGGGCCTGCGAGCCGCGCATCACCGGCAGCAGCGGCAGCAGCGCGACGCCCGTCAGCGTGCGACCGAACGCGGACAGGAAGCCGCGGCGCGAAGTGCGCCGGGCGATGCCACGTGAAACGCGCTCGGCCCAGTGGTCGAGCCGCTGCTGCATCGTTATGGGTTCAACAGGTACCACGATGACTGCCCCAGTTTGGGTTCCGCATGCAACGATCGTCCCGTCATGGCGTCGAGGACCAGGAGGTCCGACGCTTCCGTCAGCAGGAACAGGAGCGGCTTGTCGTCCTGCGAGACCTTGACCGCCTGGACGCCGCCGTGCGCCTTGACGTCGATCGGCCAGCGGGCAAGGCGCTTGTGCGAGGCGGTGTCGTAGACCCAGACCTCGTCGCCGGTCACCTTGTGCGTGCCATCGCCGCCCTTGTGCACCTGCAGGTAAAGCCTGCCGGACTTGCGATGCAGCGCGACGACCTGCGCGCCGCCGGGGCGCCACTTGCCGCGTTCCGCCGCCGTCATCGTCGACCACACCGGCGCGAATGCGGGCTCGGCACCCGACAGGTCCACGCCGTAGACGTCGCCCAGGAATGACAGGAACAGGATGCCGTTCGCCGTCGGCTCGCCCTGGATGAAGATCGGGTCCTTGTCGACGTTGAAGAACGGCGCCGACACCTTGCGCGAGGCCTCGTGCCCGGTTTCGTCGAGCGTGACCGTCAGCAGGCGGCCGTTCTCGCACAGCGAGGACACGCGCCGCGGGCCCGACGGAAGCACGAGCACGCACCCGTCGGTGTCCACCTCGCCGACGACGGCTTTCGTCGACAGATCGACGACCGAGTAGGACGTGGCGGGCGACAGGTTCGTCACGTAGACGAGGCGGCCGTCGCCGCTGTAGGCGATGTTGTGCAGCGGGATCGTTTGAGCGTGCCGGGAGGGCAGCACGATCTCGCCCGTGATCGCGAGCGTCGAGTTGTCCGTGAGTTCCAGCACGTCGGTCCGCGTGCCGTGGCTGCCGCGCGAGAAGTACGTCGTCGCGACCGCGGTCGTGCGGCCGTCCGGCGACGTCGCGACGCCTGGCCAGAACCCGGTGTCGATCTGCCCGAGCTGGCGATGCGCGTCGCCGTCGTACAGATACAGCCGCATGTCCGTTTCGTTGTTGTTCGACTCGTCGAAGACCCACACCCAGTGGGGCGAGGCGGGACCCAGCTTCGCAAGCCCGAGGTGCTCCGGAGGGAGTGGCGGCGGCACGGCGGCGCCGGCGGCCAATGCCGTCAGCAGCGCAAGACAGGCGCCCGTTGCTCTCGGCCACATAGAATTGCTCCCCCTCCCCGATCGCAGTCCGGTTCCAGTGTGCCACAGCCGGCCTGCCGATGGCACCACGGGGTCGCCGCGCGCCCGGTCGCGCACCGCTCGCGATGCGCCGTCGCACGCCCGGCGCCGGGCCCGATGGACCGCCAACGAAGGGCACGCGATACTCGATGGCGACATGAAATCGAACATCGATTCGGCCGCAACCGGTCTCTATTACGGCTGGAAGGTCCTCGCCGCGCTCTTCCTGGCCGGCTTCTTCGTCTACGGCGGCGGGCTCTACTGCTTCGTACTGTTCGTGACGCCGCTCACCGAGGAGTTCGGCTGGAGCCGCGCGGCGACGGGCGGCATCGTCTCGGCGTTCTGGATGAGCGCGCCGCTGCTGGTCGTGGGCGGCCTCGCGATGCGGCGCTTCGGCGTGACGCGTCTGCTCGTGATCGGCATCGTCGTCGAGGCGCTTTGCGTGCTGATGCTCGCGACCGTGTCGACGCTGCCGGAGATGTACCTGCTGCGAGGCGCGATGGGCTTCGGCAAGATCATGTTCGCCGTCACGATTCCGGTCACGCTGGCGCGCTGGTTCTCGCGGTGCTACGGCCTCGCGCTCGGTGTCGCATGGGCCGGCTGGCACGTCGGCGGCATGGTGCTTGCACCGGTCACCGAGGCGATCATCCGCAGCTTCGGCTGGCGCGGCGCCTGCGTCGCGCTCGGCGCCGCGCTGCTCGCCTTCGCGCTCGGGCCAATCCTCTGGGTGCAGCGCGTCCGCTCACCCGCCGCGCTTGGCCTCGGCCTCGACGGCGACCCGCTGGTCGACGCGCGCCCGTCGCCGGCAGCCGGCGCGCCCGTCGCGGCCGCGGTCGCGGAGCCCGAGGGCACGCTCGGCGACCTGCTCGGGTCGCCGCTGTTCTGGCTGATCGCGTCCGCGACGCTCTTCTTCTACACGACCTACGGCGGCGTGCTCGCGCACCAGGGCGCGATCGTCAACGCCGCGGGCTATAGCGGCGGATTCGCCTCGATCGTGCTCGGCTCGACCGCGGGATTCGCAGCGCTCGGCGGCCTCGCAACCGGCTGGATGGTGGACCGTTGGCCGCTCGGACGGGTCGGCGTACTGATGCACGGCCTGCTCCTCGCCGGCGCGCTCGCGATGCTGAGCGTAAATAGCGCTCCGTCGATCGTCGCGCTGGTCGCCTATGCGGCGTGCTTCGGGCTCATGATCGGCGGCTCCGATATCTTCTTCGTGAAGCTGATGCGCGCGCGCTTCCCGCACGTCAACGTCGACCACACCTACAGCGTCTGGTACTGCATCGAGCTCGTGACACTCGGCTTGTCGGGCGTCGCTGCCGGATGGGTGTTCGACCTGACCGGCAATTACGTCCGCACGCTCGCGCTGCTCGTCGGGAGCGCGGTGGTCGCAGCGGTGCTGTCGACCCTCGCGGTCCGCAGCCGCGGGACCTGACGCGTCGTGCCCACTCCGCTCCAGCGCGACGCTCCCGGATGCCTGTACGCGGCGACGGCCACGCCGCCGGTGCCGGCCCCGCCGCTAGCCGGCGATCTCGACGTCGAGGTCGTCGTCATCGGCGGCGGCTACACGGGACTGTCGGCGGCGCTGCATCTCGCCGAGCGCGGCCGGCGCGTCGCGCTGCTCGAGGCTCATGAAGCGGGCTGGGGCGCCGCGGGGCGCAACGGCGGCCAGGTCAACGCCGGCCTCAAGCACGAACCCGACGACGTCGAGCGCTCGCTCGGCCCCACCTACGGCCCGCGGCTCGTGCGCCTCGCCGGCGGCGCCCCCGATTTCCTGTTCGACCTCATCGCGCGTCACCGGATCGAGTGCGAGGCGCGACGCACGGGCACGCTGCGCGCGGCGTACCAGCCGCAGCACGTTGCCGCACTGCGTGCCTCCGCCCAACAGTGGTCGCGCCGCGGCGCGCGCATCGAGTTCTGCGACGCGGCGCGGGTCGCGGCCGCGACGGGCACGGACCGCTACGTCGCGGCGACCTTCGACGCCCGTGGCGGCGCGGTGAATCCGCTGAGTCTCGCGCGCGGCCTCGCCGGCGCGGCGCAGCGGCAGGGCGCCACGATTCACGGCGGCACGCGCGCGCTGCGACTCGAGCGCGCCGGGGCGGGCTGGCGCGTCGCGACGCCGGACGGGGCCGTGCGCGCCGACAAGGTGGTGCTCGCGACCGACGGTTACAGCGACGATCTCTGGCCGGGACTGCGCACGAGCGTGGTGCCGATCTACAGCTCGATCATCGCCACCGCGCCGCTGCCGTCACCGCTGCGCGAGACCGTCGTGCCGGGCGGGTCGGTCGTCTACGAGGCCGGCAACATCACCGTCTATTACCGGCGCGACGCCGACGGCCGGCTGCTGATGGGCGGCCGCGGCCGGCAACGCAGCGACGCCCGGCGCTCGCACTACGAGCACCTGGTGCGCTATGCCGAGCGGCTCTGGCCGGGGCTCGCGACCGTCGAGTGGACCCACTGGTGGAACGGACAGTTTGCGCTCACGCCCGACTTCTATCCGCGCTTCCACGCGCCGGCGCCGAACGTGTACGTCGGGCTCGGCTACAGCGGTCGCGGCGTGGCTTTCGGCGCGGCGATAGGCGCACAGCTCGCGGCCGCGGCCGCGGGTGAACCGCTCGATACGCTGGCGTTGCCGGTGACGCCGGTGCCGCAACTGCGCTTCCACCGCTTCTGGCGCATCGGCGTGGCGGCCGGTGTCACCTGGGGCCGGATCCGCGACCGCCTCGGCATCTGAGCCTCGCCCCCCCGGCTCACGTGCCGGCCGGCTTGTACAGGTCGACCGACACGACGCACGCCCGCCGCTCGCCGGGCGCGAGCGCGCCGACGTTGACCACCTTGCGCGCGAGCTCGGTGCCGCGCTCGTCGGAGATCGCAACGACCACGGCGTACTCGCAGTGCGCGGCCTCCGGGTTCTCGATCACGCCCTCGACGCGGAACACCGATTGCGCCGGCGCGCTCGCCGCCTGCCCGGCGGGATTGAACCGCAGGTGGTGCCGGCAGGCGGGGCAGACCGCCGCGCTCTCGAGAATCGTCGCCTTGCAGTGCGGACAGGCCCGTGTCCTGCCCGCGGCCGGCGGGCGGGCCGTGCTCATGCGGTCGGTCCGCTGCCTCTCGGGACCTCGGGCTTCGGCGCGCCCTTGTCACCCCAGCCGAACTCGATCTGGCCGCGCATCCGCGACCCGGCGGCGATACTGACGGACCCCGCCTTGACGTCACCGACCAGCACGCCTGTCTCAAGTACCTCGACACGGCCGGCGCCATCGATATTGCCGTGCAGCTCGCCGGCGACGGTGACCTGCTTCGCGCGGACCTGGCCCGCGAGGTGCGCGCCATTCTCGATCGTCAGGTTGCCCTGCACCTGGACGTCGCCCTTGAAGCGACCCGCGATGCGGACGTGGCCGGCGCCCTCGATCTTGCCTTCGATCGTCAGGTCGGCGGCGATGAGGGACTCCTTGGCCTCGACGCGCGCTGCCGGCCGCGGCTCGGGCGCCTCGACGACGCGACGCGGGATCTCGGGGACGGCCGGTCGTTCAGGTTCGCGTTGCAGCGCGTCACGCGCCGGCGGAACCGGGTCTCGGGTCGAACCCACCGTGTCTTTGAAGAACGCCATGTGGACCCCCTGGGTGTCTACGGACTTGGGGGTCCGACAGTACGGCGGCGGGGTCCCGTCGTCACCGCCAAAAGCGTCGGTGCGCGGCGACAGGCTAGTGGCCGGCACGCCGGCCGCGCGAACCCTCGTAGGCGACCCAGCCGATGATGATCCCGATGCCGATGCCGAACAGCACCCGGGCCGCGGAGTTGATCGCGAGTCCGCTCTGCAGCGCAGGGCCGGTGCCCGGGTCCGCGCGCGTGAGGTCGCTGAGCTTGGCAAGCACTATTCCCGCCGCGCCGAACGCGACGAGCTCGACCCACTGCGGCGCGCGGCGCGACGGCATCCCGGTACGGGTCTCGTGACCGGCCTGCCAGCCGGAGCCGAAGATCACCGCGCCGAGCACGCCCATCAGCCAGCGCGGGGCTGCGAGCTGCTCGGCAATTCCCGGCAGGTCGCCGGCCGTCATCCCCACGAGACCGAGCCCGGCCATGATCAGGCCGAGCGCCGCGATCTTCGGCAACGGGCCATCGGGAAGGGGGTTGGGCTGCACGGGCTCGCTCACTCCGGTGATTTCATCCACGCGGCCGGGCACGACGCCCGCGTTCCGCCGGTGGCTACCGTACGCTCGCGACCCCCGGCCCTCAAGCGCGGGCTCGCCGAGCGTGACGCCTCGCTCAGAACACGATGACCTGACGGACCGCGAGCCCGTCGGCGAGCGTGTCGAACGCCTGGTTGATGTCCTCGAGCGCGAGCCGCGCCGACAGCAAGCGATCGACGGGCAGCCGACCCCCCTGGAACCACTCGATGAACCGCGGGATGTCGCGCTCAGGATCCGCGCTGCCGAGGTAGCTGCCCTTCAGCGTGCGCTCCTCGGCGACGAGGCTGACGTGCGGTATCGACAGCATCGACTGCGGGTGCGCCAGCCCGGCGGTCACCGTCGTGCCGCCGCGGCGCGTGACCCGATAGGCGAACTCGAGGGCCCGCGTGGAGCCTGCCATCTCGAAGGCGAACTCGACGCCGCCACCCGTCAGCTCGCGAACCATCTCGACGGCGCGCGGATCCGCCGCGTCGCAGGTGTGCGTCGCGCCGAGCTCAAGCGCGAGCGCGAGCTTGTCCTGCGACAGATCGACGGCGACGCGCACTCCTGCGCCCGCAGCGCGCGCGCCGAGCAAGGCCGCGAGGCCGACCCCGCCGAGGCCGACCACCGCGACGCTGGCACCGGGCTCCAGGTGCACCGTGTTGACGACCGCACCGACTCCTGTGGTGACGGCGCAGCCGAACAGCGCCGCCTGGTCGAACGGCAGAGTCGGGTCGACGCGCACGAGCGACCGGCGCGACAAGACGGCGTGATCGGCGAACGCCGACACGCCGAGGTGGTGGTTGAGCGCCTGCTCGCCGCGATGCAGCCGGCGGGCGCCGCCCAGCAGCGTGCCGGCGGTGTTGCTCGCTGCGCCGGGCTCGCAGAGCGCGGGGCGCCCGTGCGTGCAGGGATCGCAGCGCCGGCAGCTCGGCACGAACGCGGCGACGACGTGGTCGCCGACGCGCAGGTCCGCGACACCGGGCCCTAGTGCTTCGACGACGCCCGCGCACTCGTGCCCGAGCACCATCGGCAACGGCCGCGGGCGGTTGCCGTCGATCACCGAGAGATCCGAGTGGCAGAGGCCCGCGGCGCGCACGGCGATCAGCACCTCGCCGGGGCCCGGCGGATCGAGCGTGACTTCGTCGACCACGAGCGGCCGCGAACGCGCGTACGGGCGCGCGGCACTCATCGTCGTCAGCAGCGCGGCGCGGGTCCTCATGCGGGGTGCCTCGCGCAAACCATCAGCGCGCCAGAATGACCGGCTGCCGGCCGGCCGCCACGAGCCGCGCATTGAGCGGCGGGACGACCACGGTCGTGAACGACTGCCACGCCGCGAGCGACTGATCGCCGGTGGCGAGGAAGTGCGCCAGTCCCGTCGCCGCGTCGGCCGTCGGCGCCCCGTCAGCGCCGTCGACGGCCCTCGCGAGGCGCGCACCCTCGGCCGCGAGAAACCGCAGTCCGGCGAGGTTCGCGGGCTCGGGACGGACGGTCGGACGGTCCCCCTTGTCGAGATCGACGTCCGCGATGCGCTGCAGTCCGTCCGCCGCGGCGCGCAGGTCGCCCGCGAGCTGCGCGTCGACGCCCGTCGTCGCCGACAGAAGTGCCGCGTGCAGCGTCTGCGCCTCGCGCGTCGCGTCCGCGATTCGCCCGCGCATCGCTTCCACCGACGCGGCGCTCGCGAACGCTAGCGCGTCGTCCGACGCCGGCCGCGTGGCCCGCGGGTCCGGCCGGAGCTCGAAGGTCGAGCGCAGGCGCTGGCCACCCGCCTCGAGCACGACCGCGTAGCGGCCGGGCGCAGCCCAGACGCCTTCGGCCTTCGGGTCTTCGGCCCGGCGCCCGGCGGACGGCGGGTAGTGCAGGTCCCAGACGAAGCGGTGCAGGCCCGCGGTGCGGCCGGGCACTGCGAACGCCGCGCTCCACTCCGGCGCAGTCTCGACCTTCTCCGTCGGGACGACCGGGGCGACGTCGGCGCTCGAGTAGCGGCGCACCGCATGGCCGTCGCTGTCCTCGATCGTGAGGTTCACGGGCGTCGCCGCCGCGCCGCGCAGGTTGTAATAGAAGACCGCGCCGGGCTCCGGGTTCGGCGCCATCGGTTCGTCGTGCTGCATCGGCGACCCGGTGAACTCGCTCGGCCGGAAGCGCACCGCATCCGCCGGCCGCGCGAGCCACGCGGGCGCCGCGAGGGCCGCGGCGCTCAGCTGCCGGAGTGGCGAGACATCATCGAGTACCCAGAACGCCCGCCCGTGCGTCGCGATGACGAGATCGTCGCCGTGCACCTCGATATCGCGCACCGACGTCGCCGGCAGCCCGGCGCGCAGGGGCTGCCAGTGGCCGCCTTCGTCGAAGCTGACGTACACGCCGCGCTCGGTGCCCGCATACAGAAGGCCCGGTCGGACGGGATCCTCACGCACGACGTTGACCGACTGCTCGGCCGGAATGCCATCGACGCGCAGCGCCCAGCTGGCACCGCCGTCGCTGCTGGCGTACACGTACGGACGATCGTCCTCGAGCCGGCGCCGGTCGACGGCGACGAACACGCGAGCGGCATCGAAATGCGACGGCTCGACGACGCCGATCTTCGACCAGGCCGTCACGTCCCTCGGCGTGACGTCGCGCCAATGGCCGCCCTCGTCGTCCGTGCGCCAGACGAGGCCGTCGTCGGTCCCGGCCCACAGCAGGCCGTCGCGCAGCGGCGACGGGCCGATCGAATAGATCACGCCGCGACGGTCGCCGACACCGGCGTCGTCGGCGGCCGTCGCGGGATCGAGGTTCGCCGGCACCGCCAGCGTTTGCCGGCTGAGGTCGGGGCTGATGATGCGCCAGTGGTTGCCGCCGTCGTCGGTGCGGAACAGGTGCTGGTTCGCGAAGTACAGCACGCGCGGATCGCGCCGCGAGAATACGAGCGGCAGCGTCCACGTGTGGCGGTAGAAGTCCGGGTACGCGAGGGTCGGATCGACGCTGCGGGTCTGCTGCGTCCGGCGATCGAGGCGGTCGACGCGGCCGCCATAGACGACCTCGGGATCCAGCGGATCCGGCGCGATGCTGTCGCTCTCCCCGCCCGCGACCAGCTCCGTGAACTGGGTGAGGTTGATGCCGTCGATCGAGTCCGTGCGACTCGGTACCGCCGCGGCGCCGGAGTCCTGCTGCGCGCCGTAGACCCAGTACGGGAAACGGTGGTCGGTGACGACGTGGTAGAACTGCCCGGTCGGCTGGTTGAACCACGAACTCCAGGTCGCGCCGCCGTTGACCGAGACGAGCGCGCCTTGATCGACGCCGAGCATGCGGCGGTCGGGGTCGGCCGGATCGATCCAGAGCACGTGGTAGTCATCGCCGCCCGGCGCGCCCTTGATCGGCGCGAAGGTCGCGCCGGCATCGTTGGAACGGTAGACCGCGGTGTTGCAGACGTAGACGACGTCCGCGTTGCGGGGATCGACGGTGACGCCGCCGAAGTACCAGCCGCGCTGCCAGATGCGCGTATCCGGGGACACGCGCTGCCAGCTTGCGCCGGCGTCATCCGAACGGAACAGGCCGCCCTGTGCCGCATCGACGAGCGCGTAGACGCGATCGGGGCGCGACGGCGCGACCGCGAGCCCGATGCGGCCGGGTTTCTCCGGCAGCCCGTGGCCGGCGAGCGGCGTCCATGTGTCGCCGCCATCCGTCGACCGGTACAGGCCGCCGCCCGGTCCGTTCGACGGCGGGTAGACGCTCCACGGCGGCCGCCGAGTCTGCCACAGCGCCGCGTAGATCACGCGCGGGTCGCCCGGCCTGAAGGCGAGATCGATCGCGCCGGTGTCGGCGTCGCGGAACAGCACTCGCGTCCAGTGGCGGCCGCCATCGCGCGAGCGGAACACGCCGCGCTCGGGATTCGGGCCGTAGGCGTGGCCCAGCGCGGCGACGTACACAATGCTGGCGTCCGTGGGATCGACGAGGATCCGGCCGATCTGGAACGTCCGGTCGAGGCCGATGTGCTGCCAGCTCGTCCCGCCGTCGTCGGAACGGTACATGCCGTCGCCGTGCGCGATGCTGGAGCGCATGTCCGCTTCGCCGGTTCCGACGTAGATCACGCGCGGGGCGCTCGGGGCGATCGCGAGCGCCCCGATCGAGCCGACCGGCGCGTCGTCGAAGCGCGGTTGCCAGGTGCGCCCGGCATCGCGGCTCTCCCACACCCCACCATTCACGGAGCCGAAAAAGAAGTGCTCGCGCTCCCCCGGCACTCCGGCGACCGCGAGCACGCGGCCGCCGCGGAACGGCCCGATCAGCCGCCAGCGCAGGGCATCGAGTCCCGGCAGCGGGCCGACGGGCGGCAGCGCCGCCGCGAGCGCGGAGCCGAGGACGAGGACGAGGCCCGCGATGCGGGCGCGGCGGCGCGCGGGGTTCATATGGCGCCGCACTGTCGCACGCTCCACCCGAGGCCCGCAATCGACGCGCCGGCTCGGCCGGGCCGCGCCCGGCAGGTTGTCGCGCTGCCGACGGCAGCGGATCATCCCGCCGACGCACCGCGACGACCGGGACAACCGACCGGCGCCGGATGGGGAGGATCTCGATGAGGCGAGGACTTCGCGGCACTGCCGCGGTGCTGCGCTGCGGCGCGGCCGCCTGCCTGTGGTGCCTGTTCGCGCCTGGCGCCATCGCGGCGGAGCCGTCGGACTGGCAGCGAGGCATTTCGTTTCGCGATCGCTGGGCGACGGTCGAGCAGGCCGCGGCCACGGGCGGGCTCGCGGGCTACCGATTCAGCGCCGGCGGTCCGGGCGGCCCGGCGCGCGAGCGCACCGTCCTGGAACAACCGAGCCAGCCTCGGGTGCGCACCGGCAACGCGTTGTTCGACGGCCTCTTCGCGCTCGCGATCGTGGAGGCCGCCGAGGACAGTGTTGCCGAAATCACCGATGCCCAGTTCAACGACGGGCGACCGATTCCCTGCCGTTGCTTCGAAACCGGCGCGAAGTGGCATTACGTCTGGACGCGCGACATCTCATACTCCGTCGACCTCAGCCTCGCTTACCTCGACGCCACGCGCGCACTGAACTCACTGCTGTTCAAGCAGTCGGGCCCGCGTCGCACCGACGGCGGCGCGGCGCCGGACGCACCGCTGCTCGTCGCCCAGGACACGGGCAGTGGCGGCAGCTGGCCGGTCAGTACCGATCGCGTCGTCTGGATCCACGGCGCGACGGACGTGCTCGCCGCGCTGCCGCCCGCCGACGCTCTAGCATTCGAGCCGGTCCTGCGGCGCATCGCGCGTGACACGCTCGAGCAGGACCGCGAGTACGCCTTCGACGAGCGCGCCGGACTCTACCGCGGCGAGACATCGTTCCTCGACTGGCGCGAGCAGACGTACCCCGCATGGACGCGCGACGACACGCGCTACATCGCCGGATCGTTCGCACTTTCGACGAATGTCCTGCACTACGTCGCGCTCAAGGACCTGGCAACGCTCGAGCGCCGCGCCGGTGACGGTCACGCCGACACCGTCGACCGGCAGGCGGACGAGCTGCGCCGGCGGATCAACCAGCGCTTCTGGCGAGCCGACGCCGGGCTCTATGCGAGCTACCTCGGCGCCGACCTCGCGCCCGCGGCGGCTCACGACCTGCTCGGCCTCTCGCTCGCCGTGATCCACGGCGTCGCCGACGCGTCGCGCGCGCGGTCGATCCTCGCCCGCTACCCCGGCACCCCGGCGGGCCCCCCGGTCGTGTGGCCGGAACAACCCGGCGCCGCGATCTACCACAACCGTGCGGTGTGGCCGTTCGTCACCGCCTACGCACTCGAAGCCGCGCGGCGGACGCGCGATCCGGCGCAGATGACCGCATTCGCGGAGTCACTGATCCGCGGCGCCGCGCTCGCGCTCTCGAACATGGAGAACTTCGAGTTCCTCACGTTGCAGACGGCGTTCGAGGACGGCCCGTCGTCCGGTCCGGTGATCAATTCCCCGCGCCAGCTGTGGTCGGTCGCCGGCTTCACCGGGGCGATCGTCCACTCGCTGTTCGGCGTGACGCTCGCGCCGGACGGGATCGAGGTCGCGCCGACGCTGCCGGGGCCTTTCGCGACCCGCCTGTTCGCCGGCCGCCGAGAGCTCGCGCTCGAGCATCTCGTCGTCCGCGGCCACACCCTCAACATCCGGCTGCGGCTCAACGGCGGCTGGACTGACGCCGACCTGCTCGAGGCCGCCGGGCTCAGCGTCAATGGGGAACCCGTGACGGGCACGCGGCTCCCGGAGTCGGGGGCACAGGTCCTCGACGTCGTCGTCGACCTCGTCGCGCGTCCCGCGCACCCGTCGCGCGCGCCGGTCCTCGCCGCGGCCGATCCGCACGCGCCGACCGCAGCCGAACGCGAGACTTTCGTCGCGCCACCGACGCCCGCGCTCGGCGCCGCCTGGCGCGCCGGCGGCTCGGTGCAGATCAGCGTCACGGGCGTCGTGCCCGGCGGCCGCTGGCACGTGTTTCGCGACGGTGCCCCGCGGGCGAGCGGCGGCGCTGGCGAGGTGTTTCGCGACCGCGTCGCCGACCGTCATCGCACCGTCTGCTACGTCGCGACCGCCGACGCACCCGCCGGCAAACTCGAGTCACTGCCAAGCCCCGCCCTCTGCCTGGACGGCGCCGACAGCCACCGCACGTTCGCGGCCGCCGGCGGCGCGCTCGCCTCGCCCGACGGCCATCCGCTCGCGACCGACCGCGGCGAGACGCTGTACGCGGACTGGGGAGCGCCCGCGGAGCGCCTGTCGCTTCGCTACGCGCCGGTCGCGACGGGCCTGCAGCGGCTGACGCTGCGCTACCGCAACGCGAGCGGGCCCGTGAACACCGGCATCACGGCCGCGGTCAAGCGCGTGTCCGTGCAGTGCGGCTCGGGGCGCCCGCCGCAGAACGGCGTACTGGTGATGCCGCAGCTGCCAGCGGGGAGGCTCGGCGAGTCGACCGCGTTCGTGTTCGACGCCCGCCGCGGAAAGCCCTGCAGGGTCGAGATCGCCGACGGCTTCAACATGTCCTACCTCGAGCACTTCGCGCTCTACACCGGCGGCCGCGGTGGACGCGACGGCCCGCGCAACCGTGCCGACATCGCGGCCGCGGAGGTCGACGTGATCGAGAGTCCGGCCGCCGGGCGCGACTAGGCCGGGTTCGGGATCGCACAACTCGATCGCGCGCGGCGCGTCGTTCACAATGGCGGCTCGGCCAGGCTGACGGAGTTCCCCGGTGACCACGGCGACAGACAAGGCCCTGCCCGCGCACGCGCGCGTCGTGATCATCGGCGGCGGCGTCACGGGCTGCTCGATCGCGTACCACCTCGCGCAGCTCGGCTGCAGCGACGTGGTCCTCCTGGAGCGAGCCCAGCTCACCTCCGGCACGACCTGGCACGCGGCCGGGCTCCTCACGACGCTGCGCGACACCGAGACGCAGACGCGGCTCGCGTCCTACACGCAGGAGCTCTACCGGCGGCTCGAGGCAGAGACCGGCCAGGCCACCGGCCTGATCGAGTGCGGCTCGATCCAGCTCGCGCTGACGCCTGCCAAGGCCGAGGAGATGCGCCGCGGATTCCGCGCCGCGCAGAGCTTCGGCATCGAGTGCGAGGAAATCGGCCCTGCCGACGTCCAGCGGCTCTGGCCGCTCGCGCACGTCGGCGACGTCGAAGCGGCGTTCTACTTCCCGAAGGACGGGCGCGCGAACCCGACTGACATCACACGCGCACTCGCCAAGGGCGCGCGCAACGGCGGCGTGCGCATCTTCGAGAACTGCCCGGTAACGGCGATCGAGCGCGACGGCGGCCGGGTCGCCGCGGTGCACACCGCGCTCGGGCGCATCGCGGCCCATGTCGTCGTCAACTGCGCCGGGATGTGGGCACGCGAGGTCGGCCTGCTCGCCGGCGTCGATGTCCCGCTGCAGGCGGCCGAGCACTATTACCTGATCTCCGAGCCGGTCGCGGGCGTGCACCCGAAGCTGCCGATCCTGCGCGACCCCGGGCGGTCGGCCTACATCCGCGAGGAGGCCGGCAAGATCATGGTCGGGATCTTCGAGGCGGTCGCCAAGCCCTGGAACGTCGCCGGCATCCCGGCCGACTTCACCTTCGGCGAGATCCCGCCCGACTGGGACCGGATGCAGCCGTACCTCGAGCGCGCGATCGAGCGCGTGCCGATCCTCGCCAGCACCGGGATCAAGGTGCTGTTCTGCGGCCCGGAGTCGTTCACCGCCGACCACAACTACCTGATGGGCGAGGCGCCGAACCTGAAGGGCTTCTTCGTCGCCGCCGGCTTCAACTCGCTCGGCATCCTGTCGGGCGGCGGCGTGGGGCTCGTGATGGCGCACTGGATCGTGCACGGCCACGCGCCGATGGACGTCTGGTCGGTCAACATCCGCCGCGCCCATGCCTGGCAGAACAATCCGCGCTACCTCGCGGACCGCGTCGTCGAGTCCCTCGGCATCGGCTACCAGGACCACTGGCCTTTCCGGCAGTGGGAGACGGCTCGCGGCGTGAAGCGCGGCATCCTCCACGACCGCCTCGCCGCGGCGGGTGCCTGCTTCGGCGAATCGGCCGGCTGGGAACGCCCGAACTGGTACGCGCAGCCCGGCCAGACGCCTGCCTACGAGTACAGCTGGGGCCGGCAGAACTGGTTCGCGAACAACGCCGAGGAACACCTTGCGGTGCGCGAGCGCGTCGGCATCTTCGAACAGTCCTCGTTCGCGAAACTGCTCGTGCAGGGGCGGGACGCGGAGCGGGCGCTGAACCGCATCGCCACCGCCGACTGCCGCGTCCCCGTGGGCAAGATCGTCTACACGCAGTTCCTCAACGATCGCGGCGGCATCGAGGCCGATCTCAGCGTCACGCGCCTCGCCGACGACCGCTTCCTGGTCGTGACGGCCGCCTTCACCGCGACGCACGTCAAGGCCTGGCTCGCCGACCACGTCGATCCGGCGCTGCACTGCGTCGTCACGGACGTCTCCGACGGCTGGTGCATGCTGAACGTGCAGGGGCCGCGCGCGCGCGAGCTCCTGTCCGCGGTCGCCTCCGGCGACTGGTCGAACGCGGCATTCCCGTTCGGCACGGCGCGCGAGGTGCAGATCGGCTACCAGAATGCGCTGGCGCTCAGGCTGACCTATGTCGGCGAGCTCGGCTGGGAGCTCTACGTCCCCGTGCCGTTCGCGCTCGGCGTCTACGACGCGCTCGTCGAGGCCGG
This sequence comes from Gammaproteobacteria bacterium, assembly GCA_037443765.1. Taxonomy (GTDB): domain Bacteria; phylum Pseudomonadota; class Gammaproteobacteria; order Steroidobacterales; family Steroidobacteraceae; genus CAIKZZ01. Next base: position 63,211 of record JBBINS010000001.1, on the reverse strand, counting down.
GCGCCCGCTCGGCCTGCGCCACTGCGGCTACCACACGCTGAACTCGCTCCGGATCGAGAAGGCCTACCGCGACTGGTCGCACGACGTCGGACCCGACGACACGCCGCTGGACGCGGGGCTCGCGTTCACGTGCGCGTGGGACAAGCCCGGCGGCTTCATCGGCCGCGAGGCGCTCCTCGCGGCGCGGGGCGCGCCGCGGAAGCGCCGGCTGGTGCAGTTCCTGCTCCAGGATCCCGAGCCGATGCTCTACCACTACGAGCCGATCCTGCGCGACGGTGAACGCGTCGGCATCATCACCTCGGCGATGTACGGCCACACGCTGGGTGGCGCGACCGGCCTCGGCTACGTCGGCGATCCCGGTGGCGTCAGCGACGCGTTCATCGCCGCCGGCCGGTACGAGGTGCTGATCGGCAACCGGCGCATCCCGGCGACCGCGTCGCTGCGACCGCTGTACGACCCTTCGGGTGCGCGGATCCGCGCCTAGGCCCGGCCAGCGGACGCGGCGGCGGCCGCAGAAGCAGGTACTATCCCGCGCTCGCCCGCATCGCGGCCGAGACGCACGCGGGCGCCGGGTCGTTCCGCGACCGGATACCGAGTGGAGCACACATGCCTGATTCGACGAGTCCGATGCAACCGTTCGTCCTGCGCCGCGCCGCCTGCGCGACGGCGCTCGTCGTTGCCGCACTGCTCGGCGCCCCGGGCGAGGCGGCGGCCGCAGCGGCAACGCCGCTCAAGCTGAACCTCGACGCGTTCGACCACTCCCGCAAGACGGTCGCGCTGCCGAACGGGATGACCATGGCGTACATCGAGGCCGGCGACCCGCACGGCCAGCCGGTCGTCCTGATCCACGGCTTCACCGACACGGCCCGCGACTGGGTGCCGCTGGTTCCGGAACTCGACAGGTCGCTGCGGCTCATCCTGGTCGACATCCGCGGCCACGGGGGCACCAGCAAGCCGGAGTGCTGCTACGGTCGCCTCGACTTTGCGTACGACGTGCGGCTGCTGCTCGACGCGCTCCACGTCGAGCGCGCGGACATCGTCGGCCATTCGCTCGGCAGCTACATCGCGCAGACCTTCGCCGAGTACTGGCCCGAGCGCACGCGGCGGGTCGTGCTCATCTCCTCCTCCGGCGGTCCGCTCGCGAGCTGCGCGGCGCCGGCGGGCGAGCCGGCGGGCGAGCCGGCGGCCAAGGCGATGGACTACCGCGGCGAGATCCTGAAGCTCAAGGAGCCGATCGATCCCGACTCCAAGTTCATGGTCGAGTGGTGGAGCTCGCCGACGCCGGTGGACGACGAGTTCCTGCACCGACAACGGGTCGACGCGGCGGCGATCCCGCTGCGCGTGTGGCTCGCGGTGCTCGACCAGGGCATGGCCGGACCCGCCCTGCAGGCGACGCTGCCGCGCCTGAAGGCGCCGACGCTGCTCATCTGGGGCGAGAAGGACCCGATCTTCGGCGCACAGGACCGATGCTCGCTGCGCACGTCGCTGCCGGAGGCCGAGGTCAAGCTCTTCCCGCAGCTTGGCCACAACCCGTTTTGGGAAGACCCCGCCGCGGTCGCCGCCGTGGTCAACCGGTTCCTCGCCGGCAAGCCCTAGCCGCTCGCCTCGGGCGAACACCGCGGCGCGGCAGCCGCCGCCGGGGCCTCAGCCGGTGCCGGGAGCCGCGGGCTTCTTCTGCATGATCTCGCCGAGCTGCTTGAGCGCCGCGGCGTCCGCCTCGCTCACCTGATCGGCGCCCTTGCAGCGCGGATCGGTGCGCTGCAGCGCGCCGATCATCGCGGGGGTCAGGGGGATCGGGTCGCAGCCGTGGCCGGTCTCGCAGACGAAGTCCCACTCGGGCCGAGCCTTGACGTGGCACGCGAAGCAGTTGCCGCCGAACCGGTTGACGACCTCGACCAAGCCGCGCTTGCGGATCGTGCTGCTCTGCTTGGACACGTCGAGCTCGAAGAACTCCCAGTCCCGCGTCGCGGCGTTGAACCCCGGCCGCTGCTTGACCATCACCTCGGTCGGAACGAGCTGCACGACCGAGCCGGGCGGGTAGACGCCGCCGGTCGGCGATTGCGCGACCTTGAGCGTCGCCGCGACACCGCCGAGCAGATTGCCGACGAAGAACCCGCGCACGGGCTTCAGCAGGCTGATGCAACCGAAGGACTTGTCGTCGATGGGAATGGGTGCGGGCGTGGCGGCCGCGGCGCGCGCCGCGGGCAATGACGCGAGGACGAGCGTCATGATCGCCGTCGAGCCCCGGGCGAGCGCCCCGCGGCGGGCGCCCACGGTGAGCGTCCTCGGCGTCGCACAACGGAAGCGCAGTCGTCGGTGCATGCGTGGATCCTCCCTGGCAGCGTGGACGAGGTGACGGATCAAGGTCGTCGGTGGCGATTCTGCACGATCGCCGCAGCCCGTTGCGACCCGGCGTGGCGCGGGCCAGGGAGCCGGCCGCTCCGCTACGGCGGCGCAGGACCGAAGTGGCTGGCGAGGTAGTCGGCGACGACGTCGATGTCCTCGTCGGAGAGCTTCGCGCCTTTGGCGATCATCTCGTCGATCCGCGCCTCCCACTGCCTGCGGCCGAGGCGCGATCGCAGCACGGTCTCGAGCGAGTGGCACTGGCTGCAGGTGCGCTCGACGATCTCGCGTCCGGCGCCGTCGGGCAGCGCCGGCGGCAGCTGGCCTTGGGCCGCGAGCGGCCCGAGCGCGGCGAGCGCCAACAGCCATCCGCCGCGGACACGACGCGATCCGCGCATGCGTCGCTCAGAGCGCGAAGGCGAGCAGCGTCGCGCCGCTGCCCGGGCCGCCGACGGCGATGACGACGTACTGACGCCCACCGACCCGGTACGTCATCGGAGTGCCGGTGGTCCGGAGGCCCCCGGTCGCGTAGCTCCACAGGTCCTCGCCGGTCCGCTTGTCGAGCGCATGGAACGCCTCGTCGCCGCCACCGGCGAACAGGAGCCCGCCGCGCGTGACGATGACGCCAGCGGTGCCCACCGCGCCGAAGCGCGCCGGCAACCGAGCGTCCTTGAGCGCCGCGTGGTGCCGCAGCGCCTCGTTGTCGCCGAACGGCACCTGCCAGCGCATCCGGCCGGCGCCCAGATCGAGCGCGTCGAGGTACGCGTACGGCGGCTTCAGGACCGGGATGCGGTGGCGCAGGAACAGCGACACGTCGCCCGAATCGTTCGGCCCGACCTCGGGTGCGCTGCCATTCTCGTCCGTCAGGTCCGGATAGATCAGCGTCGGATCGTCGTTGACCTTGACGTAGAGCACGCCGGTCTCCGGATCGAAGGCACCGCCGCCCCAGTCGGCGCCGCCCAGCACGCCCGGACGCATCAGCGTCCCCTGGATGCTCGGCGGCGTGAACAGCGGACCGAGCCGCAGGCGCTTCAGCACCGCGACGGCCTCGTCGTGAAGCGCGGGCGTCAGGTCGGTCGCGTCGTCGAGCGATACCCCCTGCGGCCCGAGTGCCGGCAGGCCGGTCGAGACGGGCTGCGTGGGCCAGGCCTGCTCGCCCGGCACGTCGCTCGCGGGCACGGCGCGCTCCTCGATCGGATAGAGCGGCTTGCCGGTAACGCGGTCGAATACGAAGACGTATCCCTGCTTGGTGAGCTGCACGACCGCATCGACCGTCCGGCCGCGCAGCCGGAAGCTCACCAGCGACGGCGGCGCCGGCATGTCGTAGTCCCAGAGCCCGTGGTGCACCAGCTGGTAGTGCCAGCGGCGGACGCCGGTGTTCGCGTCGAGGCAGACGAGCGAGTCGGCAAACACGTTCGCGCCGGGCCGGTTGCCGCCGAAGTAGTCGTTACTCGGCGTGCTGACCGGCAGGTAGAGCAGCCCGCGCTTCGGGTCGACGGTCATCGGCGCCCAGACGTTGGTGTGCCCGGTCGTGTGGTTCGACCCGCCGCCCCAGGTTTCGGCGCCCGGCTCACCGTCGCGCGGCACGGTGTGGAAGCTCCATACGAGCCGCCCGCTGCGCGCGTCGTAGGCGCGCACGTCGCCCGGCGGGTCGCGCCGGTAGATCAGCTTGTCGGCAACGCCATTGCCGACGATGACGAGGTCGCGGTAGACGAGCGGCGGCGATGTGTTGGTGTAGTGCCTGGGATTGACTGGCCATTGCAGCCCGTCGAGCAGGTTCACGACCCCGCCGTCACCGAAGCCCGGCACCGGCCGGCCGCTTCGGGCATCGAGCTCGATCAGGCGGTAGCGCGAATTCATCAGGACCCTGAGAGCCCCGCTTCTCGCGTCGCGCCACAACGCGACACCGCGGTGGACGAAGCCGGTGCCGTTCGGCACCTGGCCGTCGCGATAGGCCTCCGGGTCGTAGGCCCACAGCTCGCGTCCCGAGGCGGCGTCGAGCGCGACGACGCGGTTGTAGGGCGTGGACAGGTACATGACCCCTTCCGCCACGACCGGCGTCGCCTCGAACATGCCGGGCGCGGTGCCGTAGGCCGGGAGCGGTTGCTCCCCGGTCTGCCACTGCCACGCGAGCCGGAGGCCCGCGACGTTGCCGGTATTGACGTCGGCGAGCGGCGAGTACTTCGTCCCGCCCGGGTCGCCACCGTAGAACGGCCAGTCCCGGTCCGGCGCGGCCGCGGTTGCGGTTGCGGCGACGGTCGCCGTCGCGAGGGCGGCAATGGCGACGAGGGCATGGCGTCCAGACATCGGGTCTCCTGCGTCGGCGCACGTGGCCGGCCGGCGGTGCGAGGAGTCTGGAGGTAATGAGCCGGCCGGCGCAACGGATCGGTGGCACCGGGGTCCGGATCGTTGCGCCCCATCCATGAACTGTGAGATCAAGGAGCCCCGCTCCGGGACCGAGACCGACGATGCGCGATCCGCGAACGCCCGACAGACCCCGCTTCCCTCCGGCGACACCGCGGACCGCGCTCGCGGCCACGATCGCCGTCGTCGCCGCCCTGGTGACGGCGCGGGTCGCGGTCTCCGAACCCGTCGTCCACCCCGAGCGATGGCCGTCCGCCCGCAGTGCCGGGATCGTCGACCCCGGGACCGAGGAGTGGATCACGGCCCTGCTCGCGACGATGAGCCTCGAGGAGAAGGTCGGCCAGGTCATTCAGACCGACATCGGCGGCGTCGATCCCGAGGACCTGCGCCGGTTCCCGATCGGCGCCGTGCTCGCCGGTGGCGACTCGGGGCCGGACGGCGACGAGCGCGCGAGCCCGGAGAAGTGGCTGGCGCTCGCCCGCGAGTTCCGCGCCGTGTCCACCGAGCACCGCCCCGGACACGTACCGATCCCGGTGCTGTTCGGCATCGACGCCGTCCACGGACACAACAACGTCGTCGGCGCCGTGCTCTTTCCGCACAACGTGGGACTCGGCGCGGCACGCGATCCGGAGCTCGTGCGGCGCATCGGTGCGGCGACGGCCGAGCAGGTCGCCGCGACCGGCATCGACTGGACGTTCGCTCCGACCCTCACCGTGCCGCAGGACGCTCGCTGGGGCCGGAGCTACGAGGGCTATTCGGAGGATCCCGCCGTCGTGCGCGCCTACGCAGCGGCGATCATCGAGGGCCTGCAGGGCCCGCCGGGTCTCGCCGACAAGATCCAGGCCGGTCGCATCGCGGCCACGGCGAAGCACTTCATCGCCGACGGCGGCACGCAATACGGCATCGACCAGGGCGATTCGCCGGTCAGCGAAAGCGAGCTGATCCGGGTGCACGCACAGGGGTACCCGGCCGCCATCAACGCCGGCGTGCTGACGGTGATGGCGTCCTTCTCGAGCTGGCAGGGCGAGAAGACGCACGGCAACCGCGCGTTGCTGACCGACGTTCTGAAGGGGCGCATGGGATTCGACGGGTTTGTCATCGGCGACTGGAACGCCCACTCACAGGTGCCGGGTTGCGCCAAGCGGCAGTGCGCGGCGGCGTTCAACGCCGGCGTCGACATGTTCATGGCGGCCTCCGGCTGGCGCGGGCTCTACAACTCCACGCTGAACTCGGTTCGTACCGGCGAGATCCCGCAGGCCCGGCTCGACGACGCCGTGCGCCGGATCCTGCGTGTGAAGGTCCGCCTCGGACTGTTCGACGCGTCGCGGCCTTTCGAAGGCCGGTTCGACCTGCTCGATTCCGGCGAGCAGCGCGCGCTTGCGCGCGAGGCGGTCCGCGAGTCGCTGGTGCTGCTCAAGAACGACGGCACGCTGCCGATCCGCGCCCGCTCGCGCGTGCTGATCATCGGTCCCGCCGCGCACGACCTGCGCGCGCAGACCGGGGGCTGGACCATCTCGTGGCAGGGTGCCGACACGATCGCCGCCGATCTGCCGCAGGCCACGTCGATCGAGGACGGTCTCAGGCAGACGATCTACGAGGGCGGCGGCGTGATCGTCGACAGCGCCGAGGACGCCTCGGTCACGAAGCCCGACGTCGCGATCGTCGTGTTCGGCGAAGGTCCGTACGCGGAGGGCATCGGCGACCTGAAGCTACCGCTCTACAACGCGCGCCTGCCGCTCACGGAGCTGCAGCAGCTGCGCCGGCTGGGCATCCCGACCGTCGCGGTGTTCCTCTCCGGCCGGCCGCTGTGGGTGAATCCGGAGATCAACGCGAGCAACGCATTCGTCGCCGCGTGGATCCCGGGAAGCGAGGGCGCGGGAATCGCCGACGTTCTGATCGGCGACGCGGCCGGACGGCCACGCATTGACTTCCAGGGCCGGCTGCCGTTCCGCTGGCCGAGTTCCGCGACGGCGGCGCCGTTCGCCGGCGTCGCCGCCCCCGCGTTGTTCCCGGTCGGCTACGGCCTCAGCTACGCTCGCGGCGGCGCGGTGCCGCAGCTTGAGGAGGACATCAGCGGACGCGCACCGCGCCGGACCGCCGGCGCCGCTCAGGTTCGCCGTCCGGATGCCGCGCACTAGCGGCCGCGTCACCAGGGGAAGCGCATGACGTCGCGACCAGGCCCGACACCGGCCATCGCACCGCTGCTCGGACGGCGCGACCTGCTGGCCGGCGCGGCCGCGGGCGCGCTGACCGGCCTCCTGCCCCGCGCGTCCGGTGCGTGGTCCGCGGTACCGGGACTCCTGCCGTCGCGGGCGGCGCCGTTTCCGCTGGCCGACGTGCGTCTCGGTCCGTCGCGCTATCGCGAAGCCCTCGAAGCCAACGGCCGATACGTGCTCAGCCTCGACGCGGACCGGTTGCTGCACAACTTCCGCGCGAGCGCCGGGCTGCCGCCGAAGGCGCCCGCGTACGGCGGCTGGGAAGCGGAGACCATCGCCGGGCACACGCTCGGCCACTGGCTGAGCGCGCTCTCGCTGCTGCATGCGCAGACCGGCGACCCGGAACCCGCGCGCCGCACCGGCTACGTCGTCGAAGAACTCGCCGAGTGCCAGCGCGCGCACGGCGACGGCTACGTCGCCGGCTTCACCCGCAAGCGGGCCGACGGGACGATCGCCGACGGCAAGGAGATCTTCGCGGAGATTCGGCGCGGCGAGATCCGCAGCGCGCCGTTCGACCTCAACGGCTGCTGGGTCCCGTTCTACAACTTCCACAAGCTGCTGGCGGGGCTGCGCGATGCGGACCGCCTGTGCGGGGCCGCCGCGGCGGTCGAGATCGCGCGGGCGCTCGGGGCGTACGTCGAGCAGGTGCTCGCGCCGCTCGACGCGGACCAGGTGCAGCGGCTGCTCGCCTGCGAGCACGGCGGGATCAACGAGAGCTTCGCGGACCTCTACGCGCGGACCGGCGAGTCGCGCTGGCTGGCGCTCGCCGAACGCTTCTACCACCGCCGCGTCCTCGAGCCACTGACGGAGCGGCGCGACGAGCTCGCGGGCCTGCATGCCAACACACAGATTCCGAAGCTGATCGGACTCGCGCGGCTTCACGAGCTCACCGGCCAGGCGGCCTACGGGACCGCGGCACGGTTCTTCTGGGAAGCGGTCACGCGCGACCACAGCTACGTGATCGGCGGCAACTCCGACCGCGAGTACTTCCAGGCCGGCGGCTCGACCTCGCGCTACCTGACCGAGCAGACCTGCGAGGGCTGCAACACGTACAACATGCTGAAGCTGACGCGGCAGCTTTACGCGGCTGCGCCGGACGGCGCGCTTTTCGACTACTACGAGCGGGCTCACCTGAACCACGTGCTCGCCCAGCAGGATCCTGCGACCGGCGCCTTCACCTACATGATGCCGCTGATGTCCGGCGCCGCGCGCGAGTACTCCGAGCCCTTCGACTCGTTCTGGTGCTGCGTCGGCACAGGCATGGAGAGCCACGCCAAGCACGGTGACTCGATCTTCTGGCACGCCGGCGACACGCTGTTCGTCAACCTGTTCATCCCGTCGACCGCGCGCTGGCGCGAGCGCGACGCGACGCTCGCGCTCGAGACGAGTTATCCGCACGACGGCACCGTGCAGCTGCGCTTCGAGGCGCTCGCCGCGCCGCAGACTCTGGCGGTGGCCTGGCGACAGCCCGGCTGGAGCCCGCACGCGCGCGTCGCCGTGAACGGCCGGCCGGTGCACGCGCACGCCGAGTCGGGATACCTGGTCGTGCGGCGCCGCTGGCACGCCGGTGACGTCGTGACGCTCGAGCTCGCGCTCGGGCTGAGGCTCGAGGCGACGCCTGAGGACCCGCGCACGGTCGCGCTGCTGCGCGGACCGCTGGTGCTCGCCGCGGACCTCGGTCCCGCCGACGCGCCGTTCGACGGGGGCGCGCCGACGCTCGTTGCCGGCGATCCGCTCGCGCACGTGCGGGCGCTGGATCCGGCGCGCAGCCGGTACCGGAGCGCCTCGCTGGCACGGCCGCGCGACGTCGACCTCGTACCGTTCCTCGACCAGCACCGGCGGCGCAGCGCCGTCTACTTCCGCCGCGCCAGCGAGGTCGAGTGGCAGGACGCCGAGCGCGTCGCCGCGCTCGAGTCGGAGGTCCGCGCGGCGCTCGACGCCCGCTCGGTAGACGTCGTACGCCTCGGCGACGAGCGCTCGGAGGGCGAGCACCGGCTCGATTCAGCGATTTCTTACCCGGTGATCTATCGCGGCCGGCGCGGCCGCGACGCACGCAACGGCGGATTCGTCGCGTTCGAGGTCGCGGTCCGCCCGGGCCCGCTTGCACTGCTACTGACGTACTGGGGCGAGGAGCGGCCGAGGTCCTTCGTCATCCAGGTCGACGGCGTGCCGTTGGCGACGCAGCGCCTCGGCAGCGACCAGCCTGGGCGCTTCTTCGACGTCGAGTATCCGGTGCCCGAAACGCTGACCGCAGGAAAGACGCGCGTCGCCGTCCGCATCGAGCCGGAGGCGGGCTCGGCGGCCGGACCGGTATTCGGCTTCCGCGTGATCGCGCCGGAAGTGCGGGATGGTGCGAGCTGAACCCGAGTCGACGCCGGTACCGGAGCGCTCGACCTTCAGTGCACGCTGCGCTCGGCGCCGGACGGTGCGGGATCGTCCGGCGCAGCCGGCGCGGGGGCGGTGGCTGGCGGCGCGGCACGCAGGCGCCACTCCGGGTCCGGGACGGCGCGCGCCGCCGGCGCGTCGTTCGCACCGGACTCACGCGCGCTGCCGAGGCGCGTCTCGATCTCCGCCCACAGCGTCGCGTACACGCGGGTCGCATCGCCCTGCGGCGCGATCACGGCCATCGGCGCGCGCCGGACGCTGACCCGCTCGATCTCGCTCCAGTACGGGACCTCGGTGGCCAGCACGTCGGAGAATTCCGCGCGCGTGCTCCCGATGAGGTCGCGGTGCAGCGACCGGCGCCGGTCGACCATCGAGAAGAACGGCAGCAGCCTCAGATCGTTCCAACCCTCGGCGGCGACGAAGTCACGCAGCTGTTCGAGCATGCGCAGCGACAGTGGCGTCGGCAGTAGCGGCACGACGAGGGCGTCGGCCGCGCGGAGCACGTTCTCCGTCAGCAGCGAGATGCCCGGCGGGCAATCGAGGAACAACGTGTCGTAGTCGTCCCGCAGCGTCCGGCTCATCTTGAGCAGGCGCTCGGTCGGTCGCTTGCGCGCCGCGAGCTGCACGTCGAAGTTCCGGTACGACAGGTCGGCCGGCAGGACGTGCAGCCGCTCATACGCGGACGCGACGATCGCCTCCGGCAACTCGCGGCGACCCGCGACCAGCTTCTTCGCGGAAATCCTCTCGCCAGCCTCCACCTGCAGCGTGTACGTCGCTGCGCCCTGCGCGTCGAGATCCCACAGCAGCGTGCGGGCGCCGCCCGCCGCGGACAGATATGCAAGGTTCACCGCGGTCGTGGTCTTGCCGACGCCGCCTTTGATGTTCGTGACCGCAATGATCTTCACGTCGGTCGTCTGCTCCGCGAGCCGCTGGGCGGCCGCCCGTCGGCACCCGCACCGCAGTGTAGCCGGAGCGGCGCGACCAGACGAGGGTCGCGCGCGACGAGGCGCCGCAACTGGGCCCGCGGCCGACGCATCCTATCCACGTGCCCTCGCCGCATCCCTTCTGCCACTCACGGAGCATGAACATGAAAGCGAAGACCCTGTCCCTGATCGCGGCCGCCGTCGCGACGCTCTCGATCGCCGGCGGCGCCGTCGCCGCCACCACCGGCGAGGCGCCGAGCGCGCGCGTCCGCTACGACGACCTCAACCTGTCGAGCGACGCCGGCGTCGCGCATCTGTACGCGCGGCTGCGCCACGCGGCGAACGATGTCTGCCAGTTCGACTCGTTCCGGGACGTCGTCGACCAGAAGTGTGCGATGGCCGCCCTCGACCACGCGGTGGCGAGCGTCGACAACGGCAAGCTGACGGCGCTGCACGTTCGCGCGACTGGCGCGGCGCAGGTCGCCTCGAACGGTGTCTGAACGTCCACGGGCGGGGAACGCGGCGACGCCGCGCCCCCGCTCCGACGCCCGCGACGGACGGCGGCAACGGGCAGCGAACGCGCGGTCGGCCGCCGTCGTGATCGGATGGCACGGGACGCCGGCCGGTGTCGCGAGGCGCGGCAGCGGTGCCGGATGACGCGGCCGCCGGGACCGCCATCGAAGCGAAGCCGCGTCGCGCGATCCGCGGCGAGCCCTAGGGCGGACTCGCGGTCCCTGCCGCTTCGAGGACGTCCGCGTGGCGCGGAAAGAGCGCCGCGAGACTCCGCCTCGCGAGCATCGCGAGCTCCGCGCGCTTGAGACCGTCGACGCCGGTCAAGAGTTCGAGCCACAGGCCGTGGCACACCGAGGCGATGATCTTTGCCGCCGCGCGCGGCTCGAGCCCGGCGTAGCCGCCCGCCGCGATCAGCGCGCGGCAGAGCTCCTCGAGCGACTCGTCATGCACCCGGTCGTAGCCGGCGCATACGGCGCGATACTTCGGCCGGGCCTTGACCTCGCCCCAGAACGCGAACCAGACGGCGATGTTCTTGCGCTGGCAGATGCCGGGCTCGAAGTAGCACTCGACGAAGCGCCTGAGGCGCGCCGCAGGGTCTTCGCCCGCCTCACCGAGCCCGCGTCGCCAGGCGGACTCGAACTGCTCCGAGAGACTCTCCAGAACCGCCGTGAACAGCAGCTCCTTGCTCTCGAAGTACTGGCTGATCGAGCCTACGGCCATGCCGGCGCGTGCCGCGACGTCCTGGACGGTGGTGTCCCTGAGGCCGAGCGTGCCGATGCACTCGAGCGCGGCGTCCACGAGCTGCGCTTCCCGACGCTCGCGGCGAACGTCGCGGCGCGCGGCAGGATGTGGCACCGCGAGTGCCTCAGTCATTGGCCTTCCTGAGCATCTTCGAATGAAAAGAAAAGATACGAGATAACAGAGATCTAGTCAACTTCAATGAATGAATGTTCATTCAAAAGCTTCTTGACGTGGCGTCGGGTACGGGCCATGCTCCGCTGCTGCCGACCCCTCGGGCGGCCGCTTCGGGAGGCTTTGCAATGACGACCCCGGTTCCGGCAACAGGCAGGAGCTCCCGCAACCGCGCCGCCCGCGTCGCCGAACGTCGCGCGATCCGGCGCTCCGAGGCCGTGCGCCCCGGCCTCCCCGGCGGCGTCTACAAGCCGCTGTCGGAGCGCGACCTCGCGCGCATCGCCGACACCGCTTTTGCCATCCTCGCCAACATCGGCTTCAGCGCGGTCACCGACGAGATCCGCGACTACGCGCTTGCCAAGGGTGCCGACTTCAATGCGCACGGCCGGCTGTGCTTCCCGCGGGCGCTGGTTGAGGACCTGCTCGCGAAAGCCGCGCCGGAGATCGTCTACCACGGCCGCGACCCCGAGCGGACCATCCGCTCCGGCGGAAACCGCGTGTACTTCGCGACCTCCGGCGAGGCGGTGCGCTTCGTCGAGCCGGGCACGGGCAAGTACCGCCCGTCGACGCTGCTCGACCTCTACGACTTCTTCCGGATGGGGGACTTCCTCGAGCACATCGACTTCTGCGGCCAGCAGGTCGTCGCGACCGACATCTGCGAGGACGCGCGCCTGCACGCGATCAACGTCGCCTACGCCGGCGCCGCGGCATGCAGCAAGCCGTTCAGCATCTCGCTGGCGGATCCGGCCACGGTCCGCGACGTCGAGGCGCTCTGGGACACCGTGCTCGGTGGCGCCGGCGAATTCCGGCGCGCCCCGTTCGCCGCGATCGGCGTCTGCCCGGTCGTGTCGCCGCTGCGGTTCGGCGCGGACACGTCCGCGGTGCTCTGCGAGGCGGCCCGGCGCGGGCTCCCGGTCAGCGCCTGCACCGCGCCACAGGCAGGCGCGACGGCCCCGGCGGCGCTCGCCGGCGCGCTCGCGCAGTGCACCGCCGAGGCGCTCGCGATCGTCGTGCTCGTCAACCTGATCAACCCCGGTGGCCCGGTCGACTTCGGGCCGTGGACCTTCGTCTCGGACCTGCGCACCGGCGCCTTCAGCGGCGGCAGCGGCGAAGAGGCCGTGCTGCAGGCCGCGGCCGGCCAGGTGGCGCGGCACTTCGGGCTGCCCGGCATCGTCGCCGCGGGCATGACCGACTCCAAGCGGCCGGACTACCAGGCGGGCTACGAGAAGGGCATGTCCATCGCGCTGTCGGCGCTGTCCGGCAGCAACATGATCTGCGAGTGCGCCGGCATGATGGGCAGCCTCATGGGCTGTTCGCTCGAGTCGATGGTCATGGACAACGACCTGATCGGCGCGGTGCAGCGCTCGCTGCGCGGCATCGAGGTCAACGACGAGACGCTGTCGTACGACGTCATCGAGCGGACGGTGCTCGGACCGAATCACTTCCTCGGCGCGGAGCAGACCCTGTCGCTGATGCAGACCGAGTACCTCTACCCGAAGCTCGGTGACCGCTCGTCGCTGTCGGACTGGGAATTCCGCGGTTCGCCCGACCTCCTGGCGCTCGCCGCCCGGAAGGTCCGCGAGATCATGGGCAGCCACTACCCAGCCCATGTGGCGGCCGGGATCGATGCCGAGCTGCGCTCCCGGTACGACATCCGCCTGCCGGCGGAACTCATGCGGCCCGGCAACGAGCGCTGGCCCCGGATCTGAAGCCGGGCCGCTGCCGCGCGCTGGCCTCGCGCCGAGAACCGACCGACAATGGGCGCCGTGGAGCCGATGGCCGCCTGACGCTCCGCCGGTCAACCGCACGGAGTGCCCATGCCCGCCCGCCCACATCCCTACTTCACGCCGGCGACGTTCCGGTTCCTGCGCTCGCTCAAGCGCAACAATCGGCGCGAATGGTTCCACGGGCACAAGGACGCGTACGACGAGCACGTCAAGGTGCCCGCGCTCCGACTGATCACGGATATCGGCGAGCCGCTGCGCCGGATCAGTCCGCAGCTGGTCGCAAGCCCGCGGGCCGTCGGCGGCTCACTGTTCAGGATCCACCGCGACACGCGCTTCGCGTCCGACAAGAGCCCGTACAAGACGCACGTCGGCATGAGCTTCTACCACGCGGCCACGAAGGCGGTCGCGCGCGGCAGCCTCGGCACTGCGGCGCTCGGGCGCCTCGACGCGCCGGTGCTCTACCTGCACCTCGAGCCGGGGTCCTGCTTCACCGGCGGCGGCATCTGGCACCCGCAGCCGGACACCCTGAAGCGCCTGCGGGACTTCCTGATCGACAACCCGCGCAGCTGGAAGAAGGCGACGCGCAGCCCTGCCTTCAGGCGCGTGTTCGAGCTCGGCGGCGAGACGCTGTCGCGCCCGCCGCGCGGCTACGATCCGGCGCACGAACTCATCACGGACCTCAAGCGCAAGGACTTCATCGCGAGTGCGGATCTGTCCGACGCCGACCTGCTGCGGCCGGATCTCGTCAGGATCCTGATGCAGCGCTTCCGGCTAATGCGGCCGATGCTCGACTGGCTGTGCGCCTCGCTCGAACTTGAGTTCTGACGGCAAGCCTCCGCCGCAGGTTTTCGCCCAGCATCCCGCTCGCCGTCGCCGGAGCCCGCCCATGGCCATCGCCCGTGCGCTGTGCCTCGCATTGTTCGCGCTGACCGCAGGCGGCCCGGCCGCGGCGGCGGATCTCGACGCCCTCGCGACGGCCGAGACTGCCGCGCGCGCGACGTTCCCGGAGTACCTCGCGTTCCTGGCCCTGCCGAGCGACTCGATCGTCGCCGCCGACATCCGCAGGAACGCCGACTTCATCGAGCGGGCGTTCGCGAGGCGCGGCTTCGCCACGCGGCAACTCGCCAACGAGGGCAAGCCGCTGGTCTACGCCGAGTTCCTGCGGGCGCCGGCCGGGGCGCGCACGGTCCTCTTCTACATGCACTTCGACGGCCAGCCCGTGGTGCCGTCGGAGTGGTCGCAGCCGGATCCCTGGCTGCCCGTCGTCAAGCAGCGGAACGCCGCGGGCGAGTGGCGGGGCGTCGCCGCCGAGCGCCTCTCCGCCGCGCCGCTCGACCCGGAACTGCGCGTCTTCGGGCGCTGTGCGGCGGACGACAAGGCGCCGATCATGATGATGCTCGCCGCGTTCGATGCGCTCGGTGCCGCGGGCGTCACGCCGGCCTACAACGTCAAAGTGCTGCTCGACTCCGAGGAGGAGCGTGGCTCGCCCGGTATGGCGCGCGTGGCAGGCGCCAACCGGGAGCTCCTGCGCGCCGATGCGATCGTGATCCACGACGGCCCGCGCCATGCGAGCAACCGGCCGACGCTCGTGTTCGGCAACCGCGGCGCCGCCGAGGTCACGCTCAAGGTGTTCGGGCCGCGCGCGCCGCTGCACAGCGGCCACTTCGGCAACTACGTGCCGAATCCGGCGATGCGCCTCGCGCAGCTGCTCGCGTCGATGAAGGACGATCGCGGCCGCGTGCTCGTCAAAGGCTACTACGACCGCATCCGGCTGACGGCGGCCGAGCGTCGGATCCTCGCCGAGGCCGGCGACGACGAGGCCGCGATCCGGCGGCGCACCGGCATCGCGCGTGCCGAGGCGGTTGGCGCGAACTACCAGGAGGCGCTGCAGTACCCGTCGCTGAACGTGCGCGGGCTCGCGGCGGCATCGGTCGGCGACAAAGCCGCCAACATCGTGCCGCACCTCGCCATCGCCGAGCTCGACCTGCGGACGACCCCCGAGACTCCGCCGGAGTACCTGTTCGGCCTGCTCGAGGCGCACGTCCGCGCCCAGGGCTACCACCTCGTGATCGGCGAGCCGAGCGACGCCGAACGGGCGAGCTACGACCGGCTCGCCTCGCTGACGCTCACCGGCGGCGGCCGTGCGATGCGCACGCCGATCGACTCGCCGCTCGGCGCGTGGGCGTTCGGCGCCTTGGCCGCCACGGCGCCGGGCGTGACGCCGGTGCGCATCCGGATGATGGGCGGGAGCGTGCCGACCGACAGCCTCGTCGAGGCGCTGGCGGCACCCTTCGTGATCGTGCCGCTCGTCAACCCCGACAACAACCAGCACACGTTCGACGAGAACCTGCGGATCGGCCACTACGTCGATGGCGTACGAACGCTGCTGTTCCTGCTGCGTGCGCCTTACTGAACCCGCGGCCGCTCGGCGACGGAGTCCGCCTAAAAGACCGTGACGCCGGGCGTCGGCCCGCCGATCACCTTGAGCACGAGCACGGCGCGGTTCGGCCCGGCGAAGGTCTCGCGCACCTCGGCCTTGAGGGCGTCGAACACCGCGTCGAAGTCGCCGCGGACCTGGGTGCTCAGCGAGTTGTACTCGATCGCGAGCCCCGGTCGCCGGCCGATCCGCTCGATGAAGCCCTTGATCGGCGGAATGTAGTCGCTCGTGAGCGGGTACAGGCTGATGTCGACGGCGATCTGCATGGCGTTCCCTCCGGTCACTGGCGATGGCGCGGCGCCCGGCCGGGCGTTCCGCGTCGGCAACCTTAGTCCACGCGCGCGTTTCCGCCAAACGCCGCCCCGGTGCCCTCGACCGCGCCGCCGTCAGCGTCTACCCTCGGCCACGGGGGAATCCGGCGGCCCCGGCCGCGCCAAGGGGACATTCCGATGCGGGCACGTCGCGTCATATCGGTCGTCGGTTGCCACGCCGAGGGCGAGATCGGCGACGTCATCGTCGGCGGCGTTCTGCCACCGGCGGGCGCGACGCTGTACGAGCAGATGGAGTGCATGCGCCGCGACCATGACGACGTCCGCCGGCTGCTGCTCTGCGAGCCGCGGGGCAGCGTGGCGCGGCACGTCAACCTGCTGGTGCCCGCGGTCCGGGCGGACTGCCAGGTCGGTGCGATCATCATGGAACCCACCGAGTATGTGCCGAGCTCCGGTTCGAACCTGATCTGCATCGCGACAGTGCTGCTCGAGACCGGCATCGTTCCGATGCAGGAACCCGAGACCCTCGTGCGGATCGAGGTCCCGGGCGGCCCGGTCCGCGCACGCGCCAGATGCATCGGCGGCAAGTGCGCATCCGTCGAGATCGAGAACGTGCCGGCGTTCGTCGACCGGCTCGATGCGACCCTGGAGGTCGCCGGTCTCGGCACCGTCGTCGCCGACATTGCCTATGGCGGCATGTTCTACGCGATCGTCGACGCCACGACCCTCGGCTTTCGGGTGGCGGCCGACGAGGCGCGCGAGCTCGCGATCGCCGGCGAGAAGATCCGGCGCGCGGCGCGCGAGCAGCTCGACGTCGTGCACCCGGAGAATCCCGCGATCCGGGGCGTCTCGATCGTGCAGCTGAACCGGCCGTTCGCCGGCGTCGGCGAGGTCACTGCCAACACCTGCATCGTCGCTCCCGGCCGCTCGGACCGCAGCCCGACCGGCACCGGAACGGCCGCCCGGATGGCGGTACTGCGCGCCCGCGGTCTGATGCAGGCCGGCGACTCGATGACCCACGCCTCGCTGATCGGCTCGACGTTCCGCGGCCGCATCCTCGGCGACACGCAGGTTGCCGGCCGGGCGGCGATCCTGCCGTCGATCACGGGCCGCGGCTGGATCACCGGCTTCCACCAGTACCTGCTCGACCCGGACGACCCGTACCCGCAGGGCTACGTGCTGAACGACACCTGGGGCGTCAGCGGATCGGTCGAGCAGTGAGCCACGCGCCGCCGCCGCGGCGCTAGTTGATCACGCGGCCGACGCCGATGCCGCGCGGGTCGGCGGCGGCGGTGGCTCCCTGCGCGGTCACCTCGACCACCTGGATGTCACCGTTGAACCCCTGGTTCTCGAACCGGTAGCCGCGCGCCTCGAGCGCCTGCCGGACCGGTGCATCGAGCCCGCGATAGGGCTCCTCGAATATCGTGTCCGGCGGCAGCAGCTGGTGGTGCACCCGCGTGGCCGCGACGGCCTCGCCGAGCGGCAAGCCGAAGTCGTGCCAGTCGTTGATGACCTGGAACACGGACGTGAAGATCCGCGACCCGCCTGGCGTGCCGATCACCAGCGCGACCTTGCCGTCGCGCGTCAGGATCGTCGGCGCCATCGACGACAGCGGCGTCTTGCCCGGCGCGATCGCGTTCGCGTCACCGCCGACGACGCCGTAGAGGTTCGGCGCGCCGGGCTTGACCGAGAAGTCGTCCATCTCGTTGTTGAGCAGGAAGCCCGCACCCGCGACGACGACGGTGCTGCCGAAGTCATCGTTGAGCGTGTAGGTGTTCGAGACCGCATTGCCCCAGCGGTCCACGACCGAGAAGTGCGTCGTATTGTGGTGCTCCGCGAGGCCCGGCCTGACCGCCGCCGTCGGCGTCGGCCGCTCCGGGCTCACCTGCCGCGCACGGGCCGCGAGGTAGGCATCGTCGAGGAGGCGCGCCACCGGGACGGGATAGAAGTCGGGGTCGCCCAGGTATTCGGCGCGATCCGCGAACACCGGCTTCTCGAGCTCGGCCAGCAGGTGCACGTACTGCGGCGAGTTGAGGGCCACGCCGGCGAACAGCGGCGCGATCGTCGCCTTCATCTTGAGCAGCGAGACGAGCGCGACGCCGCCGGAACTCGGCGGCGGCGCGGTGATGATGCGATAGCCCGACCAGTCCGCCTCGAGCGGCGCGCGCCACGCGGCCCGGTAGGCGGCGAGATCGCGCGACGTCACGAGGCCATGGTCGCGGGCCATCTGCGCGACGATCAGGCGTGCCGTTTCGCCGCCGTAGAATGCACCCGCCCCGCCGCGGGCGATCCGCGCGAGGGTCGCGGCCAGTTCCGGCTGCCGGAGCGCGGAGCCCGGCGTGATCGCGCCGAAATACGTCGAAAAATTGGTCCGGCCGGCGAGCGCCTTGATCGTGTCGGTCTTGCGCTCGCCGAGCTGCTCGCTCGCGACGAATCCATCGCGCGCATAACGGATGGCGGGCTCTACGAGTTTTTTCCACGGCAGCACGCCGAAGCGGTGGTGCAGCTGCCAGAGGCCCATGACGGTCCCGGGGACCGCCACCGCCCGGGCGCCGATGGTGCTCGCGCCGGGAACGACCTCCCCCTTCGCGTCGAGGTACATCGCGGCCGACGCCGCCGCGGGCGCGCGCTCGCGATAGTCGAGGAAGTACGGCTTTCCCCGGAAGTAGACCGTCGCGAAGCCGCCGCCGCCGAGGTTGCCGGCCTCGGGGTAGGTCACGGCGAGCGTGAATGCAACGGCGACCGCCGCGTCCACCGCGTTGCCGCCTGCCTTCAGCATTTCTTCGGCCGTGTCCGCGCCGTAACGGTCGGGCGACGCGACCGCGCCGATGTAAGCGGCCGCGAATCCCGGGACGAGGAGTGCGAGCGACGCGGCGGCGATGAGCCATACGCGCAGCCGGCGCCGGCGGGCCGCCGGGATCGTCGTCCGGTCGAGAGCGTTCGTCGTCGTGTTCATGCGGGATCCCGGTGCACAGTGGCAGGTGAGAATGCCGGCAGGCAGACGGCGACGTAGTCCGCGCCTTCGGGCCCGGGCGTCGAGTACCGCACCCACTCGCCTGCGCGCGTCGCGACCGCCTGCCCGGCGAGGACCTCGAGCTCCGTGCCGTCCTCCGACTGGACGTGCAGGAGCCCGTGGAGCACGAGCGTGTATTCGTCGAACGCCGGCCGCTGGCCCGGCTCGCGCCATCCCGGCGGGCTGCGCATGCGGGCGAGGCTGACGGCGTTCGTGCCGCTGTTGACGCGGCCGACGAACTCCTCGATCCGCTTGGGCTTCGTGCCGGCGGCCGCGATGACGGTCGGAACCGGGATCAGGGTCGGCATCGGCAGTCCTCCTCGTCGGCCCGTGCGGGCCGGGCATCGCTCACTTCCCCGCGGAATACCCGAAGTCGATCGACAGGGTCGTTCCGGTGATCGGCAGGGCCTCCGGCCGCGACAGGTACTCGACGAGCGCGGCGATCTCGTCCGGCTTGATGAAGCGCGCCCGCTTCGGCCCCTGCGGATAACCGGCGAGCAGTCGCGCGAGGTAGCCGGCCGCGTCACCGCCGCCGTAGGTGTTCGCCTGGAACTCCAGCATCGGGCTCGCGACGTCGCCGGGACACACGGCGTTGACGCGCACGCCGTCCGGAGCGAGCTCGAGCGCGAGCGCCTTGGTGAAAAGCGCGACCGCGCCCTTCGAGGCGCAGTACGCGGCTGCGCCGGTGTTGCCCTGCAGGCCGGCATCGCTCGACAGGTTGACGACGAATCCCTCGCTCGCCTTGAGGTGCGGGATCGCCGCGGCGGTCATGAAGTAGAGCCCCTTCACGTTGACGTCGAAGACGACGTCGAAGTCCTCCTCGCTGGTTTCGGCGGTCGGTCCCTCCCGCCACACGCCGGCCGCGTTCACGAGCCCGTCGAGGCGGCCCATCCGGTCGACGGCCCAGGCGACGACCTCGATGCACGCGGCGCGCCGACGCAGGTCGGCCGCGCGAAACGGCGCGCCGCCCGCCTCGGCGGCGACTGCCGCGAGCGTGGCGGCGCCCAGGTCCGTCAGGACCGGCCGCCAGCCGGCCGCGGCGAAGCGGCGTGCGACCGCTCCGCCGATGCCGCCGCCCGCGCCGGTGACGAGCACGACCTTGCCGGGCGCCGTCATGCCTTGCTCTCGATGATGCTGTTACCGCCGTCGACGACGACGAGCTGCCCGGTGACGTAGGACGCCCCCTCCGAGCACAGGAAAGCGATCGCCGCCGCCACCTCGGCGGGGGTCCCGGATCGCCCGAGCGGGCTCGCGACCCCGGCGCGCCGTTCCTCGTCGGTCTGCGACCCGGTCGCGATCCAGCCGGGGGCGACGGCATTGACCGTGATGCCCTGACGGGCGACCTCGAGGCACAGCGACCGGGTCATGCCGAGCATCGCGGCCTTGGCGGCGGCGTACGCACTGTCCCCGGCGACGCCGGCCACGGCACCGGTCGTCGAGGACACGTTGACGATGCGGCCCCAGCCCGCCGCGATCATCGCCGGCAGGCAGGCACGGGTGACGAGGAACGCGGTTGTGAGATTGCGCTCGAGCACCGTGCGCCACAGGTCGAGGGGCAGGTCCTTGAGCGGGACCTGCGCGTCGATCGCCCCGAGCACCGCCATCCCGGCGTTGTTGACGAGCACGTCGACTCGACCGACGGCGGCGACCAGGCGCGCGACCTGGCCGGGGTCGGTCAGGTCCGCCACGTGGCCGCTCGCGACACAGCCGGCCGCGTCGAGCGCCGCGACACGGTCGTGGATCCGCTCGGTCGTCGAGGTCACGGCGAGGCGGTATCCGGCGCGACCGAGCGCCTCGGCGGCGGCGAAGCCGATACCCGTCGGGCTGCCGGCCCCGGTGATCAGGGCCGTTCGCTCGGGTGCTCGCGTCATTTCGGAACCTCTTTCGAATCCGGGCGAGGGATTATAGAGGCTCGGGAACCGGTCCCGCGGATGCCTCGCCGCGCGCCGGATTCGTGAGAGGATTCCGACCCAGCCGCCCGTTCGCCGCCGAGACCGCCATGGCAGACCGACCGAACATCCTCGTCCTGATGGCCGACCAGCTGACGGCTGGGGCGCTTGCCGCCTATGGCGGCCGGGTCGCGAAGACCCCGCACATCGACCGGCTCGCGGCCGACGGCGTCGTGTTCGAGTCCTTCTACTGCAACAGCCCGCTCTGCGCCCCGTCGCGGTTCTCGTTCATGGCGGGCCAGCTGCCATCACGCATCGGCAGCTACGACAACGCCGCGGAGTTCCCCGCGGACGTCCCGACCTTCGCCCACTACCTGCGCGGCGCCGGCTACCAGACGGCTCTCGCGGGCAAGATGCACTTCTGCGGCCCGGACCAGCTGCACGGCTTCGAGGAGCGGCTGACGACCGACATCTACCCGGCGGACTTCGGCTGGACGCCGGACTGGACGCGCTTCGGGGACCGCCCCGGGTGGTACCACACGATGGACTCGGTCACGCAGGCGGGCCCCTGCACGCGGACCAACCAGATCGACTTCGACGACGAGGTCGTCTACGCCTCCCGCCAGAAGCTCTTCGACATCGCGCGCGGCAACGATCGCCGCCCGTTCTGCCTCGTCGTCTCGATGACCCACCCGCACGACCCCTACGTCGTGCCGGAGCGGTACTGGAACCGCTACCGCGACGAGGACATCGAGCTGCCGCGCGTGTCGATCCCGGAGGCGGAGCAGGATCCACACTCGCGCCGCGTGCGCCACGTGATCGGCCTCGGCCTGCAGACCCCGACCGAGGCGCAGGTTCGCGCGGCGCGGCGCGCCTACTACGGCGCAATCTCCTACGTCGACGACCAGATGGGCTCGCTGGTCGCGACGCTCAAGGACGCCCGGCTCGACCGCAATACCGTGATCGTCGTGATCGCCGACCACGGCGACATGCTCGGTGAGCGTGGCCTGTGGTACAAGATGAACTTCTTCGAGCCCGCCTGCCGCATCCCGCTCATCGTGCACGCGCCGGGCCGCTTCAAGCCGCGCCGCGTGCCGCAGTCGGCGTCGCTCCTCGACCTGCTGCCCACGTTCGCCGAGCTCGGCTCGGCCGGCGCGCCGGTGTACGCGGCGCCGCACGGCGGCCGCAGCCTCGTGCCGGCGCTCGAGGGCGCCGCCGCCCCGGGCGAGGTGATCGGCGAGTACCTCGGCGAGGGCGCGATCGCGCCGATCGTCATGATCCGCCGCGACCGCTACAAGTTCGTCCACACGCCGGCCGACCCCGACCAGCTGTACGACCTCGCCGCGGATCCGGACGAGCGCGCGAACCTCGCGGCGCGCCCCGAGCACGCCGCACGGGTCGCGGAATTGCGGGCCGAGGTCGGGCGGCGCTGGGCGCTGCCGGAACTGCACGAGGCGGTGCTCGCGAGCCAGCGGCGCCGGCACTTCGTTTATGCCGCGCTCCGCCAGGGCCGCTACCAGCCGTGGGACCATCAGCCGATCCGGGATGCCAGCCGTCTCTACATCCGCAATGACCAGGAACTCAACGATCTGGAGGCCATGGCGCGCTTTCCGCGGCTGGGCTGACGCCCGCGCCGCATTCGCCGCGCTGCTGATCCTCCTCCCGGGCCTCGCGACCGCGGCGGCAGAGCCCGCGTCGTGTCGCGCCGTGCGGATGGCGGACGTCGGCTGGACGGACGTCACGGCGACGACCGCGGTGCTCTCGCACGTGCTGGCCGACCTCGGCTACCGGCCGCAGACGACGCTGCTGTCGGTCCCCGTGACCTTCGCGGCGATGAAGGCCCGCAACATCGACGTCTTCCTCGGCAACTGGATGCCGGCGCAGACGAACGACCGCCGGCCGTACCTCGCCGACGGCTCCATCGAGGTGATGCGGACGAACCTGGTGGGCGCCAAGTACACGCTTGCGGTGCCGGCCTACGCCTACGAGGCGGGACTCAGGGACTTCGCCGACATCCAGCGCTTCGGCGCCGCGCTCAAGCACCAGATCTACGGCATCGAAGCGGGCAACGACGGCAACCACCACATCCTGACGATGATCCAGAGGAACGACTTCGGCCTCGGCGCGTTCCGCCTCGTAGAGTCCAGCGAGCAGGGCATGCTCGCCGAGGTCGCGCGGGCGACCGCGGCGCATGAGCCGATCGTGTTCCTCGCCTGGGATCCGCATCCGATGAACATGCGCTTCGACCTGAGGTACCTGACGGGCGGCGATGCGACGTTCGGACCCAACTTCGGCGGCGCGACGGTGCTGACGCTGGCGCGCGCCGGGCTGCTGGCCGCGTGCCCGAACCTCGGTCGCCTGCTCCGGAACCTCGAATTCACGCCGCGCGGCGAGAGCGAGATCATGCAGGCGATGGTCGAGAGCCATGCGACCCCGGACGCCGCCGCGAGCGCCTGGCTCGCGGCGCACCCCGAGCCGCTGACGCGGTGGCTCGAGGGCGTCACGACCTTCGACGGGCGCCCTGCCGGCGGTGCCGCGGGCGCCGCGCCGGTACGGCCGGGGCATGCCTTCGAGAGGCAGCTCGAGGCCCGCAAGATCCCGATGGGCGACGCCATCGCCAGCGGAATCGACTGGATCAAGTGGCACGGCGCGCCACTATTCGCCGCGATCACGACCGCCGCGAACGCCGTGATCGGCGCCTCCAACCGCATGCTCGGGGCCGTCCCGGCACCACTGCTGATTCTCGCGGCGGCGGCGCTGACGTGGCTGCTGCAGCGTTCGCTGCCGCTCGCCGCCTTCGTCGCGGCGGCACTGCTCTTCATCCTGAACCAGGGCTACTGGCAGCAGACGCTCGAGACGCTGACACTCGTGCTGGTGGCCGCGCTGGTCGCGGCCCTGATCGGCGTGCCGCTCGGCATTGCGACCGCGCGACGGCCGCGGCTGCACGCGGCGCTGCGGCCGGTGCTGGACCTCATGCAGACGCTGCCGACCTTCGTCTACCTGATCCCGACGCTGGTGCTGTTCGGCCTCGGTGTCGTCCCGGCGCTGGTCTCGACGGTCATCTTCGCGCTGCCCTCGCCGATCCGGCTGACCCACCTCGGCATCACGGGCGTGCCGCGGGCCCTGGTCGAGGCGGGCGAGGCCTTCGGGGCCTCGCGCTGGCAGCTGCTCTACAAGGTCGAGCTGCCGAGCGCGGCGCCGCTCATTCTCGCCGGCGTCACCCAGTGCATCATGCTGAGCCTGTCGATGGTGGTGATCGCGGCACTCGTCGGTGCGGGCGGCCTCGGGGTCCCCGTGGTCCGGGCCCTCAACACCGTGCAGGTCGGCACGGGCTTCGAGGCCGGGCTCGCGATCGTGCTGCTCGCCGTGATCCTCGACCGGGTCACGCGCATCGGGCGCGGCCGCGACCGGCGATGACCGGGCGTCCCGGTACGTAGACACCGGGCGTGCGGGCCGCGGCAGGAACGGTTACCCTGCCGGCGCCGCCCCGGGTCGCGGGCTGGCCGACACGAGCCCAGCCCCCGCCATGAATGTCTTCGCCCGCATCTACTACTCGCTGAGCAAGGCCTGGAAGGCGGTCCGGCTCTATCTCGTGATCGCGGGACCGGGGATCGTCGTCATGGTCGCCGACAACGACGCCGGCGGCATCACGACCTACGCCGCGACGGGCGCCAAGTACCAGTACGCGCTGATCTGGTTCCTGCTGATCCTGATCCCGGTCGCCTACTACGTGCAGGAGATGACGGTCCGGCTCGGGGCCGTCACGAAACGCGGGCACGCCGAGGCCATCTTCGACAGCTTCGGGGCGTTCTGGGGCTGGTTCTCGCTGCTCGACCTGATGATCGTCGACTGGCTGACACTGGTCACCGAGTTCATCGGCATGACGGCGGCGCTCGCGATCTTCGGCGTGCCGCCGTGGCTCACGGTCGCCGCAGTGATCGCGCTGATGGCGGTCATCGTCCTCAACGGCCGGTACTGGACCTGGGAGAAGATCGCGCTCCTGTTCTGCGCGCTCAACCTGATCTACATCCCGAGTGCCTTCATGGTGCACCCGTCGGTGCACGACATCCTGCGCACCGGGCTGATCCCGAACTTCGCCGGCGGCTTCAACGGTCAGCTCTTCTTCTACCTGATGGCCAACATCGGCACGACCATCGCGCCGTGGATGCTGTTCTTCCAGCAGAGCGCCGTGGTCGACAAGGGCATGCTCGAGAAGGACATCCCCTGGGGCCGCTTCGACACGATGCTGGGCTCGGTGCTGACGGTGGTGGTCGCGGTCTTCATCGTGATCGTCACGGGCACCGTGCTCCCCGGCGTCGACATCGACAGCGCGGCGCAGGCCGCGGAACAGCTGATGAAGACCGACCGCTACGTGGGCACGTTCCTAGCGATCGGGCTGTTCGACGCGGGGCTCCTCGGCGCGATCTGCATCTCGCTCGCGAGCTCGTGGGCGTTCGGCGAGATCTTCGGCTGGGCGCACTCGCTCAACACCAAGATCCGCGAGGCGCCCTGGTTCTACGCGAGCTACTTCCTGACCCTGATCACCGCCGGCGCGGTCGTGCTGATCCCCAACGCGCCGCTCGTGCTGATCACGCTGTTCGTGCAGGTCGTCGCCGTGACACTGCTGCCGGCGGCGCTCGTGTTCCTGATCCTGCTGCTCAATGACAAGGCGACGATGGGCGAGTACTGCAATACCGTGCAGCAGAACCTGATCGGCGGCTTCATCGTGATCTCGATCGTCGTGCTGTCGACGCTCTACGGCGTCAGCGTCATGTTTCCGAATCTGTTCCAGTAGGTGCCGCCGTGAACACCCTTCGCCGGCTGCGAGCGACGATCGCGGAAATCAACCGCCGCTACCAGACGCCGCGCATCAACATGTCGCCGGCCGTGCGCCTGTCGTTGATGGCGCTGCGCGTCTACCTGCTGCTGCTCGTAGGGCTCATGGTGTTCCGCTTCGTCACGCTCATCAGCTGAGGGCCGGTCATGGTCAGCGTCCTCGAGGCAGACTTCTTCCTGAGCGAGATCCTCGGCCGTGAGGTGTTCCTGCGCCAGCAGCGCATTGGCCGGCTCGGCGACCTCGGCATCATCGAAACCGGCCGCCTGCCGGCCGTCAGCCACCTCATCGTCAAGCGCCCCTACGGCTACCCGTCGCTGACGGTGCCGTGGGAGAAGGTCCTGATGATCTCCAATACCGAGGTGGTCATCGACCTCGGCGCCGAGACCTCCGCGGCTTTCGAGCGGCCCCCGCCCGACGCGGTCGTGCTGCTCAAGGACCATATCCTCGACAAGAAGATCCTCGACATGGACGACCACGAGGTCGAGGTCGCCTACGACGTACGGCTCGTGTTCCAGCACGGCACGCTGTACGCGTCGGAGGTCGACTTCAGCCATTACCGGGCGCTGAGGCGCATGGGCCTGAAGTGGCTGGCGCGCATCCTCACCGACCGCAACGCCGAGGCACGGGTCTCGTGGCTTTATGTCCAGCCGCTCAACGGGACGGTCGACAGCTTCACCGGCAACGTCAAGCTCAAAGTCTCCAAGGAAGGGCTCGCGGACATCCATCCGGTCGACCTCGCCGACATCCTCGAGGAGCTCGACCGGCCACAGCGCGTCGCGCTGTTCAACGAGCTCGAGCCCGAGCAGGCTTCCGAGACGCTGGAGGAGGTCGAGCCGCGCGTGCAGCGCGAGCTGATCGGGGCGCTGCCGCGGGACCGTGCGGCGCGGCTGATCAACGAGATGACCCCGGCGCAGGCCGCCGACCTGCTGGCGATCCTGCCGAAGACCGAGGCCGAGCAGCTGCTGACGCTGCTCGACCGCGACACGTCCACGCACGTCGAGCAGATCATCAGCGAGCACGACGAGCAGATCGGCAACTACGCGACGCGCAACCTGATCGAGCTGCCGGCCACAACGCGTGCGGGCGACGTGCTGCGCGACTATCGCGAGCTCGCGAAATCCAAGGACGTCATCATGTACGTCTACGTCGTGGACGAGGCCGACGTGCTGAAGGGTGTCGTCGACCTGCGGGAGCTCGTCGCTGCCGAGCCGCAGCAGACGCTCGGCGAGCTGATGACGGAGCACGTCATCTCGCTCCGCGCGGACGCCTCGCTGCGCGAGGCGACCGAGCTCTTCAATCGCTACGACTTCCGCGCCCTGCCGATCGTCGACGCCGACGAGCACCTGGTCGGCGCGGTCTCGTCGCGGGACGTTCGCAGCATCAAGTCGCGCCTCGGCTGATCCGCGCGCACGGCGCGGGCCCGCTCGCGTCCTACAGGGACGCCAGGGCCTCGCTCTGCGTGCCCGGCGCGAATGCGACGGTGACGGCCTGGGCGGGCCAGCGGACGCGCGCACCCGAGCTGCCGCGCAGGCTGCGCCCGGCCGGCAGGCGGATCGCGGCGCCGGTGGCACGCGCCACCTCCCGTTCGCTGACCGGGACGACGGCGACGCCCTTGAACTCGGAGCGGATGTACTGCGCGACGAGCCGCGCCGACAGCGCGTCCTCGTAGAAGCCGAGCCGCACGCCGTACATCCGCCGTCCGCCAGGCTCGGTCTCGACCGCGTACAGCAGGTAGCCGCCGAAGATGGCGAGGCTCGGAATCTTCGCGAGATCGATCGACGCTTTCGACCAGACGAGCTGCACCGCATAGCGCTGCGTCGCCCGCGGTTCCGCGACGGGCTGCGGCGGCTCTGCCTTGGCCGGCTCGAGCCGTGGCACCGCAGTCATCGGGGCGGCCGCCACGACCTCGGCGGTCAGCACCGGCGGCAGGGCCGGCGGAGCCTGCACCGCCGGCTCGGGCGCTGCTGCCGCGACGGGCGCGGGCCCGGGTGCCTCCACCGGTTCGACGGCGGCGCCCTCAATCGGTTTGAGAATGCTGAAGCGTGCGACCGCCGTGTCGTCGAGCGAGCCGAGGTTGCTCTGCGGCGCGAGCGCCACGAACGCTGCCGGGTACAGCGTGCGGACCACCGGCAGGAGTTGCTCTGCGGCCGCGGCCGACGGGAAATAGCCGATGTGCAGCCGGAAGCGCTCGCGCCCATCCTCGACGCGGCGTGAGCGGAACACGGCAAGCCCCGCCAGCTCGGGAGCCTTCGGCGCCTGCAGCGGCAACGGCGCCGTCGAGGACACCAGGGTGATGACGTGCAGCGCCTGCGGATTCGCCTCGGCACCCGCCCAGCCAATGTCGGACGCGTCCGCCGAATGCGGCGAAGCGGCGGCCGGTTCAATCCTGCCTTTCATGTCTAGCTCCCAACGCCCGTGTCGCCAGTCGATCTCCGGTCGCGGGGGAGTTGCCAGATGGCGGGTCGGGCCTCTTCCGTTGAGAGGGCCCGGCCCGCGCCTCGCGGAGTCGCGCCAGAACGGCGATCGGACTCGGCGGGCGGACTGTGGCAACCCCGCTATCGTTGAACTTTAGGTTCCGACGACCGGAGGCTTTGCGTCCCCGCCTTTCGACGGGTTTGCCATTTGCACGGGCCGACTATGCCCGCCCGGAATCCGCCGCGCAATGATCCCCTGCCCCAATGCGTCGCAAGGCGACCGAAATGGGCAAGCCCCGGCATTCCCGGCCGGGATTATGTCGCCTGCCTCGCTCCCCTTAAGGGTCCGGAGCGGCGTGCGACGGCCATCAGCCCGGGCAGCAGGTTCGGGTCGGCCGCCGCGGCCCGTACGTAAGGCGCCTCGCACGCGGCGCCCTTGGCGCGCATCACGCGGACGAGCGCGGCACACGCCGCGGAATCGAGCCTCGCCAGATCGAGCAGCGAGACGAGCGGCGCGAGCGAGACGAACGCGTCGCGCTCGGGTCCGGGCCAGCGCGCCATCGTGCGGACGCCGAGCGCGCGTGCAACGCGCGCCCCCAGCCCCGCGGCGTCGAGTTCGCGGCCGCCCCGGCCGTGGCGCGCGAGCGCCTCGCTGGCGAGCACGCTCAGGTCCGCGAGCCACGTCTCGACGAACCGGTCGCGGCGCCGTGCGCCGGGCAGGGCGAGCTCGACGTCCGATTGCGCGAGGCGGCGCAGAGTCTCCCGGTCGGTGCGGCGGCGCGGGCCGGCGAGTTGCCGGTCGTGCTCGGTGGCGGCGAGCGCGGCGAGGTCAGCGGCGACGGGCCGGAAGCCGAGGCGGTAGTAGAACCAGAACGCGCCGCTCTCGATCGCTTCGCGGTTGCCGGCGCCGATCTGGTACGGATTGAGGACGAAGCGATCGACGCCGAACAGCGTGCGGAACGCCCGCAGCGTCTGCGCGCACAGGAACGCAGCCTCGCTGCCGCGGAACGGCTCGAAGATGTTGATGCCGGTATTGGCCTGCCGGTAGAGCGGCGTGACGCCCGCGTAGCCGACCGGGACGCCGTTCGAGAGCAGCAGATAGCCGTAGTTCGACTCGAGGCTCAGCCGGCGTCCGGGCAGCACGCCGATCAACGCGAGGGCCGTGCCCTCGCCGAGGTCCGCGAGATAGACTTCCTCCGGATTCGCGTAGGAGATCGCGTAGACCTCGCGGCATCGCGCCGTCAGTGCCGCGCGCGTCACGTCGATGACGGCCTCTGCGCGCTTCGCGTCGAGCAACTCGATGCCTTCGAGCGGCGTCGCGATCAGGCGCCGCGGATCCGGCGGCAGCCGCCTGAGGCCGCGATGCCGAAAGTGCACGACCGGCGGCGGCAGCTCGTTGTGCGCGGCCGCTCCGGCGCCGTCGCCGAGCCGCCACGCCACCGGAATGGCTGCCTGGTCGTAGAGCGGCTGCCAGATCCGTCGCGTCGCGCGGTGGCGCCGGAGCTCGCGCAGCAGCCACGCGAGATCGGTGATCGATTCCGCGCCCTTCGCGCGCCCGAGCCACTGCCGCGTCGTCAGGCGGTCGCTCTCGAGCCCATCCTGCTCGGCGCGGCCGGTCACGAGTCCGAGCAGGAAGTCGATCCCGCTCGAGTCGGCGATTTCCCGCCAGTCGATCTCCGCGGCGGCGCCGAATCGACCGGCGAGCCAGGCCGCGATCGGCGCCTCGAAGGTGTGACGGCTCGTCGTGCGCACGAGTCCGCTGTCGTCGAGGGCCGCGAGCGCACGGCCGGGGATGTCGCGCGAACGTCGCGCGAACGCCTTCAGTGCCTGCGCCGCCGCGAGCCGCACGCGCGCGTCATCGGGGAATGCCCGGAGGAACAGCAGCTGGCCGTGGAGTTCGCCGAGATCGCGCGGACGCCGGAGTCGCGCCTTCGCGAGCGCGGCGACGAGCTCGAGCTTCAGGGACGCACTGGCGGGGCCGTAGCGATTCCGTTCCCGTCCCAGCCGCTCGATCAGTCCGCCGTCGTTCTTCATGCGTGCGTCCCGGGCATGGTCCTGTTCACGGGCTGCCCCGGCCGGCCGTCATCGGACTGCGAGCAGCCGGTCGACGAGCGCCACGAGCGCCGGCGGATCCTCGACGTGCAGGTTGTGGCCGAGGCCCGGCACGTCGATCGCGCCGGCGGCGGCGGCGCGCAGCTCCGCGCTCGACACGAGCGGGTCGTGCTCGCCGCGAGCCGCGAGCACCGGGCATCGGGCGGCCGCCAGCAGCGCCGTGAACGGCGGCACCTCGACGCCGAGCGTCGCGGGGTCCGCGGCGAGACGGAAGCCGCCGGCGTCGCGCAGCGTGGCGCGCGCCAGCAGCGCCTCGCCGGGCGCGATCCTCGTGTCGAGCCCCGACACCTTTCGGTAGCGCTCGATGGCCTCCGGGTGCGCGGCAAAGAGGCGCGTCGGCCGTCGGGCGAGCTCGGCGGCGCGAGCCCTCTCCTCGTCGCTGAAACTCAGCTTGGTCCCGACCGTCAGCACGCCACGGACCCGTGCGCCGTACCGGCCGCTCGCGAGCTCAAGCGCGACATAGCCGCCGAAGGAGTGGCCGACCACGTACAGCTCGGCCTCGCCGGTCACTGCCGCCGCGACTTCCGCTGCGGCCGCACCGACGCTGTAGCTCGGCGCCCACGGCGCGCCGCCGTGGCCGGGGAGGTCGGGCGCGATGCTGCGTCCGGCACCGCGCGCCGCGAGCAGCGCCGCGACCGGGCCCCACGCGGCGCCGGTCGCGCCGAGGCCGTGCAGGAGGAGGAAGCAACGCGCGCCGGCGGTCACTCGTTCGGCCCCGGCCTGCGGCTCAAGCCTCGAGCGCCGTCCACAGCTGCTTGTCGCGCTCCGCCGTCCAGATTCGCGGGTCGCGGAACGAGGTCGCCTCGTCGTAGGCGCGCGAGACGTCGAACGGCAGGCAGTGGTCGAAGATCACCCAGTGCCCGTAGCGCGGCCGCAGCTCCGCCGTCACCTCGCGGTAGATCGCGCTCAGGTCCTTGCCGGCCGCGACACCCCGCTTGACCGCGGCGTAGAGCTCGGCGACGAACGCCCTGGTGCCCGCGAGCCCGCGGGCCACGTCCTGCGGCGTCTGAAGCGCGGCGCCGCGCCCCGGCACGAGTTTCGCGGGCTTGAGCGCCGCCACCGCGTCCAGTGTCGCGGGCCAGTCCTCGAAGTAACAATCGCCGGCGTACGGCGTCGCGTCGTATTCGACGAGGTCGCCCGAGAACAGGATCCGGTCCTTGGGCAGCCAGACGACCGTGTCGCCCTTGGTGTGGCCGCGGCCGAGCTGCAGGATCCGGACCTCAAGCTTGCCGAGCCACAGCGTCAGGGACCGCTCGAACACGAGCGTCGGCCACGTCAGCCCCGGCACCGACTCGACCGCGCGAAACAGGCGCGGAAAGCGCTCGATCTCGCTCTTCATGTCCGCCTCGCCACGCTCGACGATGAGGTCGTAGGTGTCGCGGCTCGCGATGACCTGCTCCGGCCGGTACGCCGTCGCCCCGAGCACGCGCACGGCGTGGTAGTGCGACAACACGACGTAGCGGATGGGCTTGTCGGTCACCGCGCGGATGCGCCGGATCACGTCCTCGGCCATCACCGGCGTCGCCTGCGTGTCGACGACCAGCACCGCGTCGTCGCCGATCACGATGCCGGTGTTGGGGTCGCCTTGCGCCGTGTACGCATACGCGTTCTCGGACAGGCGGTCGAAGCTGACCACCTTCTCGGCGAGATCGGCCTGCGATGCAAAGGTCTTCTTCATTCAGCGATCCTCCTGCGTCCCCTTCACGTCCTCGCCGAGGCCGCGTCGCGCGGCGGCGATCGCCTCGGCGACGACGGCGGGATCGCCGACATGATTGGCGAGCAGCAGCACCAGCCGGGCGTTGAGCGCGCCGCTGTCGGCGTCGCTCAGGCCCCGGTGGGCCGCAACGAGCTGCTCGTAGAACGCGTCGCCCCGGCCGGCGAAGCCGTCGTCGCGCCGCAAGTGTGTCATGCCTTGCCACTCCTGAGGCAGTTTCGCCATGCGGCGCCGAGCGCCGCCGGGTCCCAGCCGCACCAGCGAGCGAGCACGTGCTGGTCCGGGCGGATGAGGTACGTCACGCCCGTCGCACCGCCATAGCGCCCCCGCACGAGGCCGTCGCGGTCCACGAGCTCCGGCAGCGGCAGGTCGCCGTGGCGGCGCTCGGTGACCGCGAGGACCGCGAGGTCGGGGATGCAGGCGTCGGCGGCGGTACCGGCGATGTAGGTCGCGTCACGCCGGTCGGCGACGAACACGAGCGCCGTGGGACGGCCCCCGAGGTGACTGAGGAGCCACCCGGACCTGCCGTCGCCGCCGACCACGGGCGCGTCGTCACAGGGCGTGCCGGGGCGCATCTCGCCGCCGATCCGGTCGTCGTCCGGCGCGAAGCCGCGGAAGCCCTGCAGGTGGCAGGGCTTCGACAGCCGGCCGGAGTTGACGAGGGCGCGTGCGAACGGGAAGTACGGCGCGAGCGCGAGCACGCCGTCGCGCAGCTGGCGCTCCACCGCGGTCTTCGGCGTCATGAACGTGGTGGTGCGGCCCGAGTTCAGGATGTTCTCATCCGCGCCGTGCGCGCGCTCCCGGTCGTAGCTGTCGATCAGCCCCGCCGGCGCCTCGCCGCGCAGCACGCACGCGAGCTTCCAGCACAGGTTGTCGACGTCCTGGAGCCCGCCGTTGCCACCACGGGCGCCGAACGGGCTGACGACGTGAGCGGAGTCGCCGGCAAACACGACCCGCCCGTGCACGAAGCGTTCGAGCCGTGCGCAGCGGAATGTGTAGACCGAGCACCACTCGTAGTCGCAGTCCACTGCGGGCCCCACGACGCGGCGCACGCGTGCCATCGCGCGCTCGGGCTGGCGCTCGACCTCGGCGTCCGCATCCCAGCCGAGCTGGAAGTCGATGCGGAAGACATTGTCCGGCTGCCGGTGGATCAGGACGCTCTGGCCCGGATCGAACGTCGGCTGGAACCAGAAGCGCCGGTCGCTCGGATAGTCAGCGTCCATCCGGACGTCGACGATCAGAAACTTCTCCTCGAAGGTG
Source organism: Gammaproteobacteria bacterium (assembly GCA_037443765.1). GTDB lineage: Bacteria > Pseudomonadota > Gammaproteobacteria > Steroidobacterales > Steroidobacteraceae > CAIKZZ01. The sequence goes on along the minus strand of JBBINS010000001.1, from coordinate 29,883 downwards.
CGGCCCTCGAACGGCAGACCGAGCAGCGTGCGCACGGTGCTCTTGGCTCCGTCGGCCGCGATCAGCCATTCGGCCTCGAGCGGGTACGCGCCATCCGGCGTCTGCACGGTCACCGCGACCCCTTCCGCGGACGGGCGCACGCCCGTCACCGCGTTCTTCCAGCGCACGTCGATCAGACCGGGAAACTCGAGCGCGCGGTCGACCAGGTATTCCTCGACGTAGTACTGCTGCAGGTTGATGAAGGCCGGCATCTGGTGCCCGCCCTCCGGCAGGAGGTTGAAGCGGTAGAGCTCGGTGTCGCGGTGGTAGACGCGGCCGACCTGCCACGTCACGCCCTTGTCGACCATCCGCCGCGCGACGCCGAGCCGGTCGAAGATCTCGAGCGTCCGCTTCGCCCAGCAGATCGCGCGGCTGCCGACCGAGACGACGTCGTTGTCGTCGAGGATGACCGAGGCGACGCCGTGCTGCGCAAGGTCGATCGCGGCCGCGAGTCCCACCGGTCCCGCGCCGACGATGATCACGGGCCGGCGCGGCCCGGCCCTGCCGGCGAGCTCCGGCGGCTTCACGTAAGGATAGGGGCGGTACTCGTACGTGCCCATCGGGCTCTCGCCTCTGGTCGTGCCCCGGGGACGCTACTCGGAGATGCGGCTCAGCAGCATCGCGCGGGTGTCGCGCACCGCGGGAAGCGGGCGATGCCGGGCGCGGCCGACCTCGTCGGCGGTGTAGTCGGCGAAGGCCGCGGGCAGCGGCACGTCGCTCAGGTTCCGAACCATCCAGTTCAGGAGCGCCGCGATGTCGGCGTCCGACAGCGGCGCCTGCGCGACGCCCGGGACTCGCATCACGAAGTCACGCCCCTCGGCGGAAGACGAGAACGGAACCAGCGTGCGTCGCACCGACGGGACGCGGCCCTCCTCGCCGGCACCATCGGCGTGGTGACAGCCCATGCACTGCAGCTGGAAGTTGACGCGGGGCTGATACGCCTGCGCGGGCGGCACGGCACCGAATGCGAATGCCGCGGCCAGGATCCACGGTGCGGAGCGCATTCGGCTACTCGGCGGTGCCGACGATCCGAGCCGTCGAGCAGTGGTAGGGTATGTTCGCCTGCGTGCTGCCCGAGCACCAGTTGTAGTCGTTCGACTGCCCCGGCTGGTAGAGCGGCGTGTCGCGCTCGTTCCGGTTGCAGAAGCAGCGGCCGCACGAGCTCTTGCCGCAGCAGTCGTTGTAGGAAATCACGTAGTCCTTGCCGTCGGCCGGGTTGTGGCAGGTGCCTATCCACGTGATTGCCGACATCTCCGTGCCCGGCGGGCACTTGGTCTGCGAGCCGCCGCAGCAGCTGCACAGGAAGCCGTCGATCGCGCAGTGCCGCCAGTAGTCACAGCTTGCGGGATCGCCCGGATCCGCGGCTGTGCCCGCCACGGGCTTCTTGCCCGTCGGCGGCTTCGTCTCAGCGCCGCGCGCCACCGGCAGGAGCGGCATCGCCGCCGCGCCCAGCAGCAGCGTCCCGATGCCCGCCAGCAGGCTCCGTCGCGACGTGCGGCGCGCGAGCGCCCGGCCCGAACCCTCGGCCATCCTGTCGAGCCACTTCATCGGCATTGCCTCGCTGTCATTCGATCCGTGCCGTCACGCCGCCTGGTGCCGCGCGCGCTCCTCGAGGTAGTCCTGCAGCGAGGCGACCCCGAGTCGCTGCGCCTCGAACAGGCTCTCAAGGTGTTCGCGCGAGTTGATGATGCCGCGCGCGCGCAGCACGCCGGCGGCGTCGATCAGCACCGCATACGGCAGGCGGCTCACCTGATAGCTGATCCCGAGCGGCGCCGAGACGACGTAGCGGAACACGCCGAGCCCGTGCTCCCGCACGAACGCCTGCTGCTCAGTGATCTCGCCGTCGCTCGCGAGCACGATGTCGAGCGAGCCCTGCTCGGCCTTGCGGCTCGACTTCAGCACCGGCAGCAGCGCCTTGCAGACCGGGCAGGTCGGCGAGACGAACATCACGAGCTGCGTCCGGCCGTCGGCACGCGTGCCGCCGATCGTCAGCGGCTGGCCTTCGAGGTCCGACACCGGCAGCGCGGGCGCGAGCTCGCCTACCTTGAGGCCCTTCGCCAGCATCAGTGCGCCGACGGGCGAGATCCGCTCGTGCAGCACGCCGAGTTGCCGGACGAGCGCGAGCACGACGAGCGACAGGCCGATCACCAGCACCCAGAGCACCACGTTCGAGACGATCAGCGCCGTCATCGCGCGCCTCGCAGCGACGCCGTCCGCGGCATCACCTGACCGAGCAGCCGATCGGCCGCCGCGTAGAGCAGCACGAGCACGGCGAGGCCGCCGGCGACCGTGACGACGTCGATCCAGCCGAGGGGCCGCGACGACCACGGCGGCACGAGCGTCGCGAGCGCGAAGGCGAACAGCACGTTGCGTCCCAGCATCCACGGCGCGATCGGCCGGCGGTTGCCCGGGCCGGCGCAGCCGCAGTCGAGGTCATAACGACCGCGGCGCAGGTTCACGCCGATCGCCGCGGCATACGCGAGGAGCAGCGCGGCGCCGGCGACCGCCGCTGCGGGCCGCGTCGCGGCGCCAGGCAGCGCGAGCGCGATGGCTGCCTCGAGCGCAGGCACGAGGACCGCGAGCGCACCGATGAGCGGCCGGGGAAACAGCCGATAGTTCGCGAGTACGGCTTTGAACTCGGCGACGCTGCGCCACTTGCCGAGCGCGGCGTGCGCGAACAGCAGCGCGAAGGCGCCCACGAGCACGTAGCCGATTCCGGGGTCGAGCATGGCGGTACTCACGGGGTCAGCAGCAGGGTCGGCGAGGTGCCGATTTCCGGCACCGAGCGCAACAGTTTGCCCGAGGCCGGATCGTAGACATCGAGGACATTGGCTTCGATGAACGCGCTGAAGAGCAGCGGCCGGTCGTCCTTCGACAGCTGGATCGCGCTCGACAGGCGGCTCGTCGCGATCCGCGAGACGACCTTGTGCGTGACGACGTCGGCGACCCAGATGCTCTTGCCCGGATCCTTGTGCGTCTCGAGCGGCCCCTGATGCATGATGGCGTACAGGCGCTTCTGTCCGGCATGGAAGGCGAGCTGCTGCACGCCGCCCGGACGCCAGCCCTTCGCGCGCTCGTCCTTCGTCGACAGCCACCAGCTGTCGCCGGCCTCGGGGCCGTTCGGACCCGTGCGAACCGTGTGCACCTTGCCGGCGAATGACACGAAGTACCAGGTATCGCCGCCACGAACCGGCTTCTCGGTGACCGGGTCGTGCGCGACGTCGAACAGCGGCTCGGTCCGGCTCTGCTTCGCGACCTTGCCCGAGTCGTCGAGCCGCACCGAAAGCAGGCTCCCGTCGGCGCAGACGCTGAAGAAGCTGCGAGGGCCGGTCGGATACGCGAGCGCGCAGCCCGGCGTCTCGATCTCGCCGACGAAGCTCCTGCTCGCCATATCGACGACGCTGATCGACTGCGCCGGGTTGAAGTTGTAGACCAGCAGGAAGCGGTCGTCGTCGGTAAGCTCGGAGTTGCCGATGTTCGGGATGTTGGATGCGCGCTTGGCCGGTATCGGGATCTCCCCCTGGGGCTTCAGAGTCACCGCGTCGTAGATCGTGACGACGTCGGTACGCGTGCCGCGCGTGCCGCGCGAGAAATAGGTCTCGGGTGAGTAGATGAGCTTGCCGTCGTGCGGCAGCACCAGCCGCGCGAAGCCGAAGCCGGTGCTGAGCGTGCCGAGGTACCGTCCGCTGTCGCCGTCGACGAGGTAGGCCATTCCGTCCGACATGTGCGGAAAGACGAAGTCGTTCACCCAGACCCAGTGCTTTCCCGGCGGCGTCGGCAGACTCGCAGACGGCGGTGCGTCGCTGCCGACGTCGGCCGGCAGGTCGGCCCGCGCCGCGGTCACCGCGGCGGCCGTGAGCGCCAGCGCCGCGACGAGTGGCGCGAGGACCCGGCGTCCGCGCCAAGTCGCCGGGCGCGACCGAGTTGTTGCTGTCATGTGGCTCCCGTCGCATTACCGTCCGGCAGCGCCGCGACGGACCCGTGGACAACGCGGGTTTGCGCCAGAGTCTAGCAGCGCGACCCCGGAGCCGGTAGGTCGCGGACGGCGCCGTGGCGGCGGAGATCCCGCGCCGGCAGGACCACGGCGAGCGCGTGGTAGTGTATCGAGCGACTCGCCGCCACGGGCAACCGGCGAGGTGACTCCCCGGGGGGCGGCCGTCGATGCAATCAGCTCCTGAACCGGAGCAGGACCACGCCGACGCGCTCGTGAGGGCGTTCGACCCGGAACGCCTGCCGGACGCGTTCTTCGCGGACCCCTACCCGACCTACGCGGCGCTGCGCAGCCGCGCACCGGTGCTGCGCTGTACCGACGGCAGTTACGTCCTGACCAGCTACGCCGACCTCGACGCCATCTACCGGGACCGCGGCCATTTCAGCGCGGACAAGAAGGCTGTCTTCGGACCGAAGTTCGGCGAAGGCTCGCCGCTCTACGCCCACCACACGACGAGCCTCGTCTTCAGCGACCCGCCGTATCACACGCGGGTCCGGCGGCAGATCGTCGGCGCGCTGTCGCCCGGCGCGATCCGGGCGATGGTGCCGGGGCTCGCGGCACTGATCGGCCACCTGTGCGACGCCGCCGCCGACCGCGGCCGGTTCGACCTGATCGAGGACTTCGCGGCGGCGATCCCGATCGAGGTCATCGGCAACCTCCTCGGCGTGCCGCGGGACGAGCGCGGGGCGCTGCGCGGCTGGTCGCTCGCGATCCTCGGCGCGCTCGACCCCGCGCCGCCGCCCGATGCGCTCGAGCGCGGCCACCGGAGCGTCACGGAATTCCTCGACTTCACCCGCGCGCTCGTGGCCGACCGGCGCCGCCACCTGCGTGGTGACGACGACCTGCTGAGCCGCCTGATCCGCGACGAGACGGGCGGCGAACCCCTGTCGGAGCACGAGCTGCTGCACAACTGCATCTTCCTGCTGAATGCCGGTCACGAGACGACGACCAATCTGATCGGGAACGGCCTCGTCCTGATGCTGTCGTCAACGGAGGCGCGCGAACGGCTTGCCTCGGAGCCTGCCCTCATCGATCGGGCCGTCGAGGAGTGCCTGCGCTACGAGAGCCCGAACCAGCTCGGCAACCGCATGGTCGTTGCGCCGGTCGAGGTCGGCGGCCGGCGCTTCGAGCCCGGCACGTACCTGACACTCTGCATCGGCGCCGCCAACCGGGATCCGGCCGAGTTCCCCGACCCCGATCGGTTCGACATCGGGCGCGAGCCGAATCGTCACCTCGCGTTCGCGGCCGGGGGTCACGCGTGCGCCGGCATGTCGGTCGCGCGGCTCGAGGGCCAGCTCGCGATCGCGGAGTTCCTGCGGCGCTTGCCGCACGCGCGCCTGCTCGCCGGTGCGGTCCGCAATCGCCGCGCACGGTTCCGCGGCTTCGCCACCGTGCCGGTCGCGGTCGAGTAGCCGGGGTTGCGCGGCCGACTGATCGTGCTGCTGTCGTCGATCGGCGCTTTTCTGCCGCTCGCGACCGACGGCTTCCTGCCCGCCATGCGCCCGATGATGGCGGAGTTCGGCGCGTCGATCGCCTCCGGACAGCTGACCATCAGCGTCACGCTCGCCGGCTTCGCGGTCGCGCAGCTGATCGTCGGCGTCCTTGCCGACCGCTTCGGGCGGCGGCCCGTCCTGATCCTGGCCACCGGGATGTTCGCGCTCGCCTCGGCCGGCGTCGCGGTCGCGCCGTCGCTCAGGGCGCTGCTCCTGTGCCGCTTCCTGCAGGGACTGAGCGCCGCGGCCGGGCCGGTCATCATGCGCGCGGTCGTCCGCGACCTCTGCAGTCGAATCGAGGGCGCGCGCGTGCTGAGCTACCTTGGCATGGGAATGGGCGCGGTGCCGCTCGCCATTCCGGCGATCAACGCACAGGTCGCCGTCGCATTCGGCTGGCGCGCGACGCTCGTCGTGTGCGTCCTGTACCTTGGCGCGGTGCTGTGGATGACGCTGGTGTGGTTCCGCGAGACGCTCGAGAACCCGGATCCGCGGGCGTTATCGCCGGGCGACCTCGGACGGGTGCTGCGCGGCGTCCTCGGGCATCCACAGGCCCTCGGCTACATGCTGTGCTGCATGTGCGGCTACTCGGGTCTTGCGGTGTGGATCTCGTGCGCGCCGCACCTGTTACAGGGGTACTTCCATCAGCCGGCCGGGAGCTTTGGACTCTGGTGGGCGATTCCGGTCCTCACCTACGTGGTCGGCGGGTATCTGAGCGCGCGCAGCCTGCGCCGCCACTCGAGCGACACGATGCTGAAGGCGGGCGCCGCGGTGCTGCTCGCGAGCGGCGCGGCGCTCCTGCTGCTCCTTGCCGTGCCGTCGCCGCCGGTCGCCGCGTTCGTCGCCGGCATCGGCCTTTACAACGTGGGCTGGGCGATCGTGCAGCCACACGCGCAGGCCGGCGCTCTCTCCTACTTTCCGCATTTGGCCGGCCGCGTCTCCTCGGTACTGGGATTCCTGCAGATGCTGGGCGGCGCGACCATCGGGCTGCTGTTTGGCTACTTCCACGACGGGACACCGCGTGCCGCTGCAATACTGATTGCGGCGAGCGCGCTCGCCACGACCATCGCGCGGGTGCTACTGGCCTCGCGGCCCCGAACGGGATCCGGGAGCGCCGTCGCGTGAGATCGATCGCGACCCGCCTCGCGCCCCGGCCCTAGACCATTGTCGCGGTCACCGCGCCCGGGGCCGCCTTCGGCCGACGCGGGGCCCGGCGAGCCGCGACCGCCGCCGAGCAGGGGTCCCGCGTTGGCCGCGGGACCCGCCAGTCACTCAGAAGTGCGAGCGGAACTCGACGCCGATCGTCCGCGGCTGGTTGACGAACAGCCGCGGCCGGCCTGGAACTTCAGCCGCGATCGAGCGGCTGTCACCGAGGTTGGCGGCCTCGTTCGTCAGGTTCTTGCCGAGCAGGGCAAACTCCAGGTCACCGTGCACCAGCGCAAAGCGGGCGTCGAGCAGGTTGTACGACGGACGCTCGCGCGGGTTGCTCGGATCGTTGTTGCCGCTGTAGCTCCTGCCGACGTACGAGTAGTCGACGGTACTGACCAGGTTCCAACTGCTCGTGAGCGTCGCGGTGTAGGTCGCGGAGCCGTTGCCGGTCCAGTCCGGGACCTGCAGAACGGGCGAGCCCACCGGCTGCGGCGACGCACCTTGCTCGGTGATCTTGGCGTCCTGGTAGCCGAGGCCGAGCGATAGGTCCAGGTGCTCGGCGGCCCGCGCATGCACTTCGAGTTCGCCGCCCTTGCTTTCCGCGGCGCCGGCGTTCGTGATGAACTGGAAGCCACACGAGAGCAGCACGGCCTGCTGGATGTTCTTCCAGCGAATGTCGAATGCCGCGGCGTTCACCGTCACCCGGTGATCGAGCCACGACGTCTTGGCGCCCAGCTCGTAGTTCCAGAGCGAATCGGACTTGTAGCTGCGCGTGCTGTCGATCGAGGTGCCCGGCGACTGGGTCGCGAGCGCGGCCACGCAGTCCGTGGCGGTGCCAGGCTGCCCGGGCGGGACGATCGGCACAAGGCCGCCGGGCCGGAAGCCTTTGGACGCGGTCGCGTAGAGCATCTGGTCGCCGGTGATGTGGTAGTCGACGCTCACCTTCGGGTTTACGCCGCTCTCCGTCGTCGTCACCTCCGGGCTCGGGATGACGGCCCCGCCGCCCGTCGCCAGACCCGCCTCGTAGCCGGAGGACGTGGTTTTCACCTGGTACCAGCGAAGCCCGGCCGTCACCTTCACGACGTCGATCGGCTGGTAGGAAAGCTCGCCGAACGCAGCGGGCTCCTTGATCTCGGTGTGGAAATCCTGAGTGAAGATCAGGTTCGGGTAGCCGCCGGTCGGGCCGTTCGCCGCGTACGGCGTGCCGGGAAATCCGTACGACAGCGGTGCGCCGCCGCTCAGCGTGTTGTCGAGACCCGGAACCTGCGCGAAGGGGTAGTACGCGGCGAACGGCACGCGGCCGTGGAAGTCTGAGTAGAAACCACCGACGACGTACTGCACTGGCCCCTTGAGATCGGACGCGAACCGGACCTCCTGCGCGAAGCGCTGGTAGTCCTTGAGCTCACTGATGGGTCCCGGCTGCGGCGCGCCGACACCGGCGCAGTTCCCGGCGGTCACGGCCGCGGCGTTGCAGCCGCTCGTGATCGCCGCGTAGACGAAGTCCGTCTCGTCCTCGGTCTCGAACACCCGGCGATCGAAGTACGCGGTCGACGATACGAACTCGCCCGCGCCGGTCCGCCACTTGATCGACAGGCTGGAGAGGTCCCACGTATCGTAGCCACCCTCCGGCACATTGAAGAACCGTGCCTGAGTGAAGTTCGTCGGTACGAGCTTCGGCAGCGTGTACGGGCCGGACGGCACCGGGTAGCCGTAGCCATTGGTCGGATCGCTGAGCACGTCGGACATTGGAAATCCGTTGTAGCTCTCGCGCTGGGTCATGACGCGCGGTGTGACCGTCAGATCGTCGCTGATCTTGATCGTCAGGCTCGCCGCGCCACCGTAGCTGTCGATCGCGCCGACGTTCTTCACGGTCGTCACGCCGCTCGTCGACAAGGGCGTGCACGTGCCGGCGATGGCGGCAGCGGGGTCGGTGCAATAGCTGCGCTTGAAGAAGCCGGCTTCCTCGTCGTAGAAGCCCGAAAGGCGCAGCGCCAACCTGTCCTGGATCAGCGGAATATTGACGATGACGTCGCCGGTATAGTTCGGCCGGTCGGTGCGCTCGGTCGACGAGGCACCGGCATGGACCGTCGCACTGAACTCGTTGAGATTCGGCTGCTTGGTGATGATGCGCACCGTACCACCCATCGAGCGCGCGCCGTACAGCGTCCCCTGCGGACCGCGCAGCACCTCGATGTGGTCGATGTCGAGCACCCGCGGATCGATCGAATCCGGCAGCGGCATATCGTCGATGTAGAAGCCGGTGACGTTGTCGCCGGCGATACCGCGGATCGAGACGGTCCGGGCCGTGCCGACGCCGTCGCCCGTTGGTGCGAACGCGAGATTCGGGACCTTGGTCGCGTAGTCGAAGAATGTCTCGATCGACTTCTGCTCGAGCGCCACGGCGCCGAACGTAGTCATCGACAGGGGAACCGACTGCACGTTCTCGACGCGCTTCTGCGCGGTGACGACGATCTCATCGAGTGCGGCGGATGGTGCCGTCTGCGCGAGCGTCGTGGTGCTGAGCACCAGGCCCACGGTCGCGACTCCCAGCTGATGCCTGACCATTTCGAGTCCCCTTGCTTCCGACAAATGTTGTTGAATGATTATTTGTATCAACGGTAATCGTGCGGAACCCCCTCGTCAACGCTCGACGGGCTTCGCGACCGGCTAGCGACGGCGACGATCGATGACCCGGCGCGCCTTGCCGACCGACCGATCAAGCCGGCCGGGGTCCACGACCTCGACCTTGACGCTGATACCGACCCTCGATTTGACGTGGTGGGCGAGGTCGCGGGCGGCCGCAGCCCGCGGCGCCTCGCCCGGGCTGCCACCGGTCGGCCATTCGACGCGAACCGTCAGCGAGTCGAGGTGGCCCTCTCGGTCGACCTCGAGCAGGTAGTTCGGCGCGAACACGCGCTCGTTGAGGATGATTTCCTCGATCTGGCTCGGGAAGACATTGACGCCGCGGATGATCAGCATGTCGTCGGTGCGGCCGTTGATCCGTCCGAGGCGCCGCATCGAACGCGCCGTCGGCGGCAGGAGCCGCGTCCGGTCACGCGTGCGGTAGCGGATGACCGGCAGCGCCTCCTTGGTGAGAGAGGTGAGCACGAGCTCCCCCTCCTCGCCGTCGGGCAGCACGGCGCCGGTATCGGGATCGATGATTTCGGGGTAGAAGTGGTCCTCCCAGATCACCAGGCCGTCCTTGGTCTCGACGCACTCGTTGGCGACGCCCGGTCCCATGACCTCGGACAGGCCGTAGATGTCGACCGCGTCGATCCCCATGCGCCGCTCGATTTCCTCGCGCATCGCGCCGGTCCACGGTTCGGCGCCGAAGATCCCTACCCGCAGTGAGCAGCCGCGCGCGTCCAGCCCGAGCCGCTCGAACTCCTCGGCGATCGTCAGCATGTAGGACGGTGTCACCATGATCACGTCGGGCTGGAAGTCCAGGATCAACTGCACCTGCTTCTCGGTCTGCCCGCCCGACATCGGCACGACGCTGCAGCCGAGCCGCTCGGCTCCGTAGTGGGCGCCGAGGCCGCCGGTGAAGAGTCCGTAGCCGTAGGCGACGTGGACGATGTCGCCCGGCCGGCCGCCGGAGGCATAGATCGAGCGCGCGACCAGTCCGGCCCAGGTGTCGATGTCGCGCTGCGTGTAGCCGACCACGGTGGGCTTGCCGGTGGTGCCGCTCGAGGCGTGGATGCGAACAACCTTGTGGCGTGGCACCGCGAACAGCCCGAACGGATAGTGGTCGCGCAGGTCGCTCTTGTTGAGGAACGGGAACCGCGCGACGTCCGAGAGCTCGCGGATGTCGTCGGGGTGCACGCCTGCGCCGTCGAAGACCTTGCGGTAGTGCTCGACGTTCCGGTACGCGTGTCCGACCGACCACTTGAGCCGCTCGAGCTGCAGCCCCTCGAGCTCGTCGCGGCTCGCGGTCTCGATACGGTCGAGGCCGCGCGACCCCTTGCCGCCCTTCATGTAGCCCATCTCCCGTCCCCCTTTGCCGGCGCCGCTCTGCGGCAGCACCGGGTACGCCGATCAGTCGCCCTGGCCGCGGTCCCGGCTGCGCCGGCTGCGCACCGCCTCGAGACCGGCGCGGACGTCCCCGAGCCGGAAGCCCAGGAACTCGAGCGCGAGTGAGGCATCGAAGCTCGGTCCCGCGAGCCGCAGCCAGTTGTTGAGCGCGTGCTTGGTGAAGCGCATGGCGGTCGCGCTGCCGGCGGCGAGCTGTCGCGCCACGCCGAGGGCGGTGTCACGCACCTCCGCGTCGTCGACTGCGAGCGCGACGAGGCCGATCCGCTCGGCCTCCTCGCCGGACAGCGGCTTGTTCGTCAGCAGGTAGTAGCGCGCCTTCGCGAGCCCGCACAGCAGGGGCCAGATGATCACCGCGTGGTCCCCGGCCGCGACGCCGAGCCGCGTGTGACCGTCGAGGATCCGGGCATCGCGCGCCGCGACGGCGACGTCGGCGAGCAGCGCGACGGCGAGCCCGGCGCCGACCGCGGTGCCGCGGATCGCGGACACAACGGGCTTTGAGCAGTTGATCAGGTTGTAGACGAGGTCGCTCGCCTCCTTCCAGACCCGCACCAGCGTCGCTTCGTCCTCGATCATGCGCTCGATCATCGCGAAGTCGCCGCCGGACGAAAAATGTTTGCCCGCGCCACGCACGAGCACCGCGCGAATGGCGTCGTCGGAGTCGATCGCGCGCCAGACGAGCGCGAGGTCACGGTGCATGGCCTCCGTCGCGGCGTTGAGCCGCCCCTCGTTCGCGATCACGAGCTCGAGCACGCCGGCTTCGGGTGCGAGGAACTCGAGGCTTGGGTAATCACGGCGATACCGGTCGAGCTCGATTCCGGCGCTCATGCGTCTCCCCCCACCCGGTCGGGAACCGCGTGGATACTGACCATCGTCAGCACGTCATAGGAGGCGACCGTCTCGCCGGTCTGGTTCGTGATCTCGGTGTCCCAACGCACCTCGCCCCAGCTCTTATCGGCGCGCAGCGACTTCTGCTTGCAGGTGAGCCGCACCTTGATGCGGTCGCCGGGCTTGACGGGCTTGATGAAGCGCAGGCTGTCGAGACCGTAGTTGCCGAGCACCGGGCCGTAGGGCGGGTCGACAAACAATCCGGCGGCGGCCGCGATCAGGAAATAGCCGTGCGCAACGCGGCTGCCGAACAGCGGGTTGCGCGCCGCCTCGGCGTCGTCCATGTGGGCGTAGAAGGTATCGCCGGTCAGCGCAGCAAAGGCCTCGATGTCCGCCACCGTGACCTCGCGCTCCTGCGACTGCAGCGTGTCGCCGATCACGAGCTCGTGGAAGGGCTTGCGGAAGGGGTGGCGGCCGGGGTCGCGCAGCATGCCGCCGCGGATCCAGCGACCGCCGACCGCGGCGAGCGTGTCGGGCGATCCCTGCACGGCGCTGCGCTGCATGTAGTGCAGCACGCCGCGCATGCCGCCCATCTCCTCGCCGCCGCCGGCGCGGCCCGGGCCGCCGTGCACGAGCGGGGCAAGCGGCGAGCCGTGTCCGGTCGATTCCTTCGCGCAATGACGATTGACGACGAGCACCCGGCCGTGGAACGGCGCGAGCCCGAGCACCAGCCGGGTCGCGACGTCGTCGTCGGCCGTGAACACGGAGCCTGCGAGGCTGCCGTCGCCGCGGCGCGCGAGCGCGATCGCCTCGTCGAGCGTCCGGTAAGGGAGGACCGTGGCCACCGGGCCGAAGGCCTCGACCGAATGGACCGCGGCCGCGCGGCCCGGGTCACGGCAGCGCAGCAGCACCGGCGGCACGAAGGCGCCGCGTTCCCGATCGGCGCCCGAGAGCGCGAAGCCCTCGAGGTCGCCGCTGACGAGTTCCGCGTCGCGGCGCAGCTCGTCGATCCGAGCGAGCACTTCGCGGCGTTGGTCATGGCTCGCGAGCGGGCCCATGCGCACGCTCTCGATGCGCGGGTCACCGACGACGATCTTTCCGAGCGCGGCACCGAGCGCGGCGATGACGTCGTCGGCGCTTGCGGCCGGCACCAGCACCTTGCGGATCGCGGTGCATTTCTGGCCGGCCTTGGCCGTCATCTCCCGGACGACCTCTCTTATATATAGGTCGAATTCGGGGGTGCCGGGCCCGGCGTCAGGACCGAGGATCGAGGAATTGAGTGAGTCGGTCTCGGCGATGAAGCGCACCGAGTGGCGGATCACCGCGGGATGGGTGCGCAGCCGGGCCGCGGTGCTCGCCGAGCCCGTGAACGACACGACGTCCTGGCAGCCGAGGTGGTCGAAGAGGTCACCGACGCCGCCGGCGATCATCTGCAGCGCGCCGGCGGGCAACACGTTGGCCTCGACGATCCGTCGGACGACCCGTTCCGTGACGTAGGCCGTTGCCGTCGCGGGCTTGACGATCACCGGCATGCCCGCGAGCACGGCCGGCGCGAGCTTCTCGAGCATGCCCCAAACCGGGAAGTTGAACGCGTTGATGTGCAGCGCCGCGCCCTCGAGCGGCACGCAGATGTGCTGCCCGACGAACGTACCCTGCTTCGACAGTCCCTCGACGTCGCCGTCGAGCAGCACTCGCGCGTTTGGCAGCTCGCGGGCGCCTTTGCCGGCGAATACGAGCAACGTGCCGATGCCACCGTCGATGTCGACCCAGGAGTCCGCCTTGGTCGCGCCGGTCCGGTACGACAGCTCGTAGAACTCGTCCTTGAGCTCGAGCAGACGCTTGCCGAGCGTCCGCAGCAGTGCGGCGCGCTCATGGAAAGTCAGCGCGCGCAGCGCCGGGCCGCCGACGTCCCGCGCATGGGCGAGCACCGCGGCAGGCTCGATGCCTTCCGCCGTCGCGCGGACGATCACCTCGCCCGTCGTCGCATCGCGAAGGGCGACGCCCTCGCCGTTGCCCGCGCGCCAGGCGCCCAGCACGTAACTCTCCAGCTTCATGCGCGACCCTCGCCGTGGCCGACGCCCGTCGCCGGAGCGAGCCATGCGCCGAACGAGCCGCCGGAGCGCGCCAGGCGCTCGAGGAGGTCCGCCGGCTGCCAATACCGGCTGCCGAGCGTTGCCGCGTAGTGGTTGATGCGCGCGAGCACGTTCGCCAGCCCGAGCGTATCGGCGTAGAACATGGGCCCGCCGCGGTGACGCGGGTAACCGTAGCCGTTGCACCAGATCACGTCGACATCGGCGCTGCGCGCGGCGATCCGTTCGTCGAGGATCCGCGCGCCCTCGTTGACGAGCGCGAGCATGCACCGCTCGACGATTTCGGCATCGTCGATGGCCCGTTGGGTGACCCCGAGCCGCGCGGCCTCGGCCCGGATCAGGGCCGCGACCTCCGGGTCGGCGGTACCGCGACGAGCGTTCGGCTGGTAGCGGTAGAAGCCGCGGCCGCTCTTCTGGCCGAGTCGCCCGTGCTCGACCAGCAGGTCGGACACCCGGTAGAAGCGCGGGTCGTCCGGCCGGTCGCGCCACTCGCGGCGGACCTGATAGCCGATGTCGAGGCCGGCGAGGTCCCCGACCGCGTTCGGGCCCATCGCCATCCCGAACGCCTCGAGCGCCCGGTCGATCTGCTCCGGCGGCGCACCCTCGAGCAGCATGAGTTCGCGTTCCCGTCCGTAGGCATAGAGCATCCGGTTGCCGACGAAGCCAAAGCAGTTGCCGACCACGACCCCGACCTTGCCGAGGCGGCGGCCGACGGCAAGCGCGGTGGCGACGACCTCGGGCGAGGAGGTGCATCCTCGGACGACCTCAAGCAGTCGCATGACGTTCGCCGGGCTGAAGAAGTGCATGCCAACGACGTCATTCGCGCGTCCGCTCGCGGCCGCGATCGCATCGACGTCGAGTGTCGAGGTATTGGTCGCGAGCACCGCCCCGGCGCGGCAGACCGCGCCGAGGCGTGCGAACACCTCGCGCTTCACGGCCATGTTCTCGAACACCGCCTCGATCACGAGGTCGGCGTCTGCGAGCGCCGCGAGGTCGGAGGCCGGCACGACCCGCGCCGCCGCCGCCGCGGCCGCGTCGGGCGCGAGCCGCCCCTTGCGCGCAGCCTCCTCGAAGGTCGCGCGGATGCGCGCAATGCCGGCCTCGACCGCCATCGGCTTCGTGTCCACCAGCGTCACCGGATAGCCGGCGCTCGCGGCGCTGATCGCGATGCCGCTGCCCATCGTGCCTGCGCCGATGACCCCGATGCGGCCGATCTCGCGGCCTCCTTGCGGCGCGCTGCCGCGCTCGGCGAAGAACAGGTGCCTGAGCGCCCGCGACTCGGTCGAGACGCGGCACGCCTCGAACAGTTCCCGGGCGCGCGCGAGCGCGACTCTGAACGGCTGAGTCGTCGCCGCCTCGACCGCCTCGACGATCCGCGCGGTGGCGGGGATCCGCGCGGCCGCCGCCGGCAACGAGCGGTGGTAGACCGCGAAGAAGTCCGGCGACGGAGGGGCCGCGAGCGGGAGATCGCAGGTGCGACGCACGGGCGCCCCGGCTGCCGCGAGCTCGCGGGCGAAGGCGACGGCGCCGTCCCGGACGTCGCCCACGAGCTCGCGGTCGATGATGCCGAGCGACCGGGCGGCCTCGAGGCCGATCGGTGCGCCACCGGTCATCATCCCGAGCGCCTTCTCGATGCCGACCACGCGCGGCAACCGCACGGTTGCGCCGGAGCCCGGCAGCAGGCCCAGCTTGATCTCCGGCAGTCCGAAGGACAGGTCGCCCGTCGCGCAACGGTAGTGGCTGGCGAGCGCTAGCTCCGCGCCGCCGCCGAGCGTCGTGCCGTGCAGCGCGGCCACGACCGGCTTGCCGCAGGCCTCGAGCCGCAGCAACACGTCGTTGAGCAGTGGCTGGAGTGGCGGCGCGTCGAACTCGTGGACGTCGGCGCCGGCGATGAAGTGCCGGCCGCGTCCATGCACGACGATCACCTGGACGCCGCGATCGGCGTCGAGGGCCTCAACGGCGGCGAGCAGCGCGGCGCGGACCGGTTGCGCGAGCGCGTTGACCGGCGGGTTCTCGATCTCGATGAGGCCGACTTCGCCGAGACGCGACACCGAGACCGGACTAAGACGCGTTCCGGTCACCGGACGCGCTCAAGGACGGCGGCGATGCCCTGGCCGACCCCGATGCACATCGTGCAGAGCGCGTAGCGACCGCCGATGCGCGCGAGCTGGTAGGTCGCCGTCGTCGCGAGCCGCGCGCCGCTCATGCCGAGCGGGTGGCCGAGGGCGATCGCGCCACCGTGCGGATTGACGTGATCGGCGTCGTCCGGAAGCCCGAGCAGGCGCGTCACGGCAAGCGCCTGCGCGGCGAACGCCTCGTTGAGCTCGATGACGTCGAGCTCGCCGATCCTGAGGCCGAGCCGCGCGAGGAGCTTCTGCGTCGCCGGTGCGGGACCGATGCCCATGATGCGTGGTTCGACGCCGGCGACCGCCGCGCCGACGACCCGCGCGCGCGGCGTGAGTCCGAAGCGTCGGGCGGCCGCTTCGCTCGCGAGCAAGAGCGCGCACGCACCGTCGTTGACACCCGACGCGTTGCCGGCCGTGACGGTGCCGCCTGCGCGGAATGGCGTACCGAGCCTGGCAAGTGCCTCCAGCGACGTCTCGCGCGGGTGCTCGTCGCGCGACACGACGACTGGCTCCCCCTTGCGTGCCAGGATGGTAACCGGAGTGATTTCGGTTGCGAGCGTGCCGTCCGCCTGGGCGCGAAGCGTGCGCGTCTGGCTGCGGAGCGCGAACGCGTCCTGGTCCGCGCGCGTGACCTTGAATGCCGCGGCCACGTTCTCGCCCGTCTCCGGCATCGAGTCGACGCCGTATTTCTCCTTGAGCAGCGGGTTGACGAATCGCCAGCCGATGGTCGTGTCGTACATCTGCACGTCGCGGCTGAAGGCGCTGTCGGCCTTGGCCACGACGTACGGAGCGCGGCTCATGCTCTCGACGCCGCCGGCGATCACGAGTTCTGCCTCGCCCGTGCGGATCATGCGCGCCGCGCTCGCGACCGCGTCGAGGCCCGAGCCGCACAGGCGGTTGAGCGTGGCCCCGGGCACCGTGCTCGGCAGGCCGGCGAGCAGCGCCGCCATGCGCGCGACGTTGCGGTTGTCCTCGCCCGCCTGATTGGCACAGCCGTAGACGACGTCGTCGACGGCGGCCCAGTCGACCGATGGGCTGCGTTGCATCAGGGCGCGGATCGGCACGGCCGCGAGGTCGTCGGTGCGCACCGGCGACAGGGCGCCGCCGTAGCGACCGATCGGCGTGCGGATCGCGTCACAGATGAACGCTTCGGTCATGGGGAGTCCTTCGTGTTCGACGGGCCGTTGGCGATCCGGTGCGAGCGGCCGCGGAACAGCGCGATTGTCGCGCCGGTCTGGTTCGTGACTGTCACCTCGTAAATCCCGCTGCGGCCACCGCGCCAGAGCTCGCGGGCGCTCGCCGTGAGCTCGTCGCCCTCGCGCGCGGCGGCGAGGAAGTCGATGGCCCCGCTGGCCGCGACCGTCGCCACGCCTTCCGAATTGCAGGCGAAGGCGAACGCGCTGTCGGCGAGCGTGAAGATGATGCCGCCGTGGCAGATCGCGTGGCCGTTGGTCATGTCGGCCCGCACCTCCATCGTGACGCTGCACGCGAGCGGCGCGATCGAGGTGATCCGCATGCCGAGCGCCTGGGAGGCCCGGTCCGGGTCGTAGAGCGCCTTTGCGGCCCGCTCGGCGAGCAACTGCCTGTCCGTAGCCGACGTCGTCACGGCCGCGCTCCGGTCAGCGGCCGAGAAAGCGCGGTGCACGCTTCTCGATGAAAGCGGCCACGCCCTCGGCGTAGTCCTGCGACCAGCCGAGCTCGCGCTGCATGTCGCGCTCCACGTCCAGCTGCTCCGCCAGGGTCCGGTCCCAGCTGCCGTAGATCGCCTGCTTGGTGCGCGCGAGGCCGAGCGTCGGCGCGGCCGCGAGCTGCACAGCAAGTGCGTCGACGGTTGCCGCGAGCTCGGCGTCCTCGACGCAGCGCCAGATCAGGCCCCAGTCGGCCGCCTGCTGCGCCGGCAGCTTGTCACCGAGCAGCGCGAGCCCCATCGCGCGCGCGTTGCCGAGCAGCCGCGGGAGCGACCAGGTGCCGCCGGAGTCCGGCACGAGACCGAGCTTGCAGAAAGCCTGCACGAACGACGCCGAGCGCGCCGCGATGACGAGGTCGCACGCGAGCGCGATGTTCGCACCGGCGCCCGCCGCGACGCCGTTCACCGCCGCGATCACGGGCACGGGCAGGGCGCGCAGCGACAGGATCAGCGGCGTGTAGTTGCGCTCGATCGACTCGCCGAGATCGGCGCCCTTGCCGCCCGGCGCCACGGCGCGGTCACTGAGATCCTGGCCGGCGCAGAAGCCGCGGCCCGCGCCGGTCAGCACCAGCACGCGGGCGCCATCGGCACGCACCCGGCCGAGCGCGTCGCGGACCTCGCCGTGCATCGCACTCGTGAAGCTGTTGAGCTTGTCGGGGCGGTTGAACGTCAGGCGGGCGACGCCGTCCGTGACCGAGAACAGGATCGACTGGTAGCTCATGCCGGCCTACTTCTCGTCGTAGCTGAGTTCGACGCGCTCGCTCGTCGGCCGCGCCTGGCAGCACAGCACGAAGCCGGCCTGCACCTCCCAGTCCTCGAGCGCCTGGTTGCGGTCCATTGCGACCGTGCCGGCGACGACCTTCGTGCGGCACGTCGAGCAGACGCCGGCCCTGCAGGAGTACGGCAGCGCGAGGCCGGCGGCCTCCGCGGACTCGAGGATCGTGCGACCGGCAACCATGCGAAAGGCTCGCTGGCGGCCGTCGATCGTCACCGCGACCTCGGCACCGGTGCCGCGCCCGGCCGCCGTCGCAGGCGCCGCGGCTGCCGCCTTCGCGGCGCCGTCGACCGCGAAGCGCTCGACGTGGATCTTGCCGGTGGCACCGAGCTCCTTGAGCGTGGCCGCGAGCTCCTTGACCATCGTCCCCGGACCACACAGGAAGAATTCGTCGACCCGGCGCGGATCGAACTCCGTGCGTGCGAACTCGCGCAGGCGGTCCGCGTCGAGCCGGCCGTTGAAGAGCTCGACGTCCTGCGGCTCCCGGCTCATGAGACAGTGCACGGTCAGACGGTCGAGGTAGCGGTCCTTGAGTGCCAGCACCTCGTCCAGAAACATCGTGCGGCCGATCGCGCGGTTGCCATAGATCAGCAGCAGCCGGCTCTTCGGCTCCGCCGCGAGCAGCGTGGCGACGATCGACAGTACTGGCGTTATGCCGCTGCCGGCGGCCAGCGCGACGTAGGATTTCGCACGGCCCGGCTCGATCGCCGGCCGGAAGCGCCCGCTCGGCTCGAGCGCTTCGAGCGTATCGCCGACGCGCAGGCCCTCGGCGAGGTAGCGGGACATCTCGCCCTGCACCCGCACGCCGATGCGCAGCTCGCCGCCGGCCGGGCTCACGATCGAGTACGTGCGGCGCAACTCGCGCCCGCCGAGCGTGGCGCGCACCGCCAGGTGCTGTCCCGCCTCGAAGCGGTAGGCGTCGGCGAGCGCCGGCGGCGGCCGGAATTCGAGGCACACGGCGTCCTCGGCGATCGGCATGCGGCGACGAAGTTCGAGCGGATGAAAGGTCAGCATGGTGTCAGGGCCGTCAGATGCACTTGAAGCGGTCGAAGGGCTCGAGGCAGGCGCGGCAGCGGTGCAGCGCCTTGCACGGGGTCGAACCGAATTCGCTCAGCAGCTCCGTGTCCGCGGAGCCGCAACGGGGACAGCGCGGGCTCGCGTCCGTCATCGTCAGCGCACAGACACTCGCGACCGGTGCCGGCGGCGGCGCGATGCCGTAGGCCTCGAGCTTGCGGCGTCCGTCGTCGCTGATCCAGTCGCTGGTCCACGGTGGCGACAGCACGTCGAGGACCCGGACGCGCGGGAAGCCCGCCGCCTCGAGCGCGGCGATGATATCGGCGCGGATGACGGCGGTCGCAGGGCAGCCCGAGTAGGTGGGCGAGACGCCGACGCTGATCGTCCCGCCGGGTCCATGATCAACCGAGCGGATGATGCCGAGGTCGACGAGCGACAGGACGGGGATCTCGGGATCCGGAATGCCGGCGAGCACCGCGCGCGCCCGCGCGACCGGGTCGCCGGCGGCGCTGGGCGCCCCGCGTGTCGCGACCACATTCACCAGGATGCCCCGGGGTGCGCGCGCTGCAGGTGCTGGAGATCGGCGAGGACGTAGCCGAGGTGCTCGCTGTGCCGCCCCTGCTTGCCGTACCAGTGGTAGGGCGACTCGGCCGGCCGCCTGAGCGTGGCCTCGGCGAGCACCGCATCGACGCGGTCGAGCCAGGCGCCGCGCAGCGCCGCGAGGTCCGGGCCGAGGCCGGCCGCGGCGATCTCGAGATCAAGCTCGTCGGCGTCAAAGAGCTCGCGCGTGTACGGCCACAGCCGGTCGAGCGAGGCCTGCACCCGCGCGTGACTCTCGGCCGTGCCGTCGCCGAGCCGCACGAGCCACGCCGAACTGAAACGGACGTGGTAGCGCGTCTCCTTGACGGACTTGGCGGCGATCTCCGCGAGCCGCGGGTCGGCGCAGGACGTGAGCCGCTCGTAGAGCTCGAGCTGGTACGCGTCGATCAGGAACTGGCGCACGATCGTGTCGCCGAAGTCGCCGTTCGGCTGCTCGGCGAGCGTGGCGTTCAGGAAGTCCGGCTCCTCGCGCAGGAACGCGAGCGCATCCTCGTCGCGGCCCCGCCCCTCGAGTTCACCGGCGTAAGCGAGCAGCAGGCGCGACTGGCCGAGCAGGTCGAGCGACGTATTGGCGAGCCCGAGGTCCTCCTCGATCGCGGGCGCGTGCCCGACCCACTCGCCAAGGCGCTGCGCGAGCACGAGGCTCGTGTCGGCGATGCGCAGCAGGTGGCGGACGCGGCTCGCGTTCGCAACCTGCGTGGAGTTGCCGGCCTTGGCGCTCACAGCGTCTCGACCTCTTTCGGGATGTCGTAGAAGGTCGGATGCCGGTAGATCTTGTCGCGCGCCGGCTCGAAGAGCGCGTCCGAGTCGGCCGGGTCCGAGGCGACGATGTCGCTCGAGCGCACCACCCAGACGCTGACGCCCTCCAGGCGCCGCGTGTACACGTCGCGCGCGTGCTCGACCGCCATCGCGGCGTCCACGGCGTGCACGCTGCCGACGTGCTTGTGGTCGAGGCCGCCGCGGGCGCGGATGAAGATCTCGTACAGCGGCCAGTCGTGTGCGTCGGACATGCGTCAGCTCCCGGGGATCAGGCGGCGGCCGCGGTGCGCGCGGCGCGCTTCGCGGCGTGGGCGGCGGCGGCCTCGCGGACCCAACGGCCGGAGTCGTGCGCCTCGCGCCGCGCGGTCAGGCGCTCGCGGTTGCACGGGCCGTTGCCCTTGAGGACCTCGTGGAACTCGGTCCAGTCGATCTCGCCAAAATGGTGCCGTCCCGCGGCCTCGTCCCAGCGCAGCTCCGGGTCCGGCATGCTGAGGCCGAGGAACTTGGCCTGCGGCACCGTGAAGTCGACGAACTTCTGCCGCAGCTCGTCGTTGGTGAAGCGCTTGATCTTCCAGCGCACCGAGAGCGCCGTGTGCTGGGACGCCCCGTCGGGCGGTCCGAACATCATCAGCGACGGCCACCACCAGCGGTCGAGGGCATCCTGCGCCATACGCCGCTGCTCGGGCGTGCCGCGCGCGAGTTTGAGCATGATGTCGTAGCCCTGGCGCTGGTGGAAGCTCTCTTCCTTGCAGACGCGGATCATCGCGCGCGCGTACGGGCCGTACGAGCAGCGGCACAGCGGGATCTGGTTCATGATCGCCGCGCCGTCGACCAGCCAGCCGATGGCGCCGATGTCGGCCCAGCTCAGCGTCGGGTAGTTGAAGATGCTCGAGTATTTCGCCTTGCCGGCGAGCAGCTGGTCGATCATCTCGGCGCGCGAGATGCCGAGGGTCTCCGCCGCGCTGTAGAGGTAGGCGCCGTGGCCGCCCTCGTCCTGCACCTTGGCGATCAGGATCGACTTGCGCAGCAGCGTCGGGGCGCGCGTGATCCAGTTGCCCTCGGGCAGCATGCCGACGATCTCGGAGTGGGCGTGCTGCGAGATCTGCCGGATCAGCGTCTGGCGGTAGGCATCCGGCATCCAGTCCTTCGGCTCGATCTTCTCCTCGGCGTCGATCTTCGCCTCGAAGCGACGCAGACGCTCGCCGTCCTCGACGGCCGCCGTGACCGCGCTCTTGCCAGCTGGCTCGAGCAGACCCTGCGTGTACATGATGGAACCCTCTCCCGCGATCCGAGCCGCAAAGATTCTGACACGCGTTAATGCAGCTGACAATCATTTCTGTGTCAGAATCCTCGCACGCAAGTTTGATGCACAGCCGCATGAACGACCGCACGGATGCCACCGCCGCCCTCGTCGCGCGCTTCCGCCGGCAGCGCCCGCTGCGCGGCGGCTCACTGATCATCACGGTGTTTGGCGACGCGATCGCGCCGCGCGGCGGCGCGATCACGCTCGGCGCCCTGATCAGCCTGATGACGCCGTTCGGCCTAACCGAGCGCCTGATCCGGACGTCGGTCGCGCGGCTCGCGGCCGATGACTGGCTCGCCAGCCGGCGGCTGGGCCGCCTGAGCGAATACCGGCTGTCGCCGTCGGGCCGGCAGCGGTTCATCGAGGCCACGCGCCGCATCTACGCGGGGCCGGCACCGGTATGGGCGGGACGCTGGACGCTCGTGCTGATGCCGGGCGCGACGGCGGCCCAGCGTCGGCAGATCCGCGAGACGCTGCGGTGGGAAGGCTTCGGCGAACTCGAGCCGGGCCTGCTCGCCCATCCGACGCTCACGCCGGGCGAGACACGCGAGCACCTTGGCGTCGGCGGCCTCGCGGACCTGCCGATCCTCCTCGAGTCGCGCTCGGCCGGCGCGGCCGCCGACCAGCGGCTGGTCCACGAAGGGTGGGACCTGCGCGAGCTCGCGACGCGCTACGCCCGCTTCATCCGTCACTTCGAGCCCGTCCTGCCGCAGGTGCGGGAGCCGCTCGCGCCCGCCGGCGCGTTCCTCGCGCGGACGCTGCTGATCCACGAGTACCGGAAGATCCACCTGCGGGATCCGTCGCTGCCCCCGTCGCTACTGCCGGTCGACTGGCCGGGCCACACGGCCTACGAGGTCTGCCGGACGCTCTACGAACGGCTGTTCCCCGCCGCCGAGCGGCACCTGTCGGACGTCGCAGCCCGTCTCGACGGCCCGCTGCCGGCCCCGGAAGCTGCGGTCTACCGGCGCTTCGCGGGCCTGCCGCGCGCCTGACCGTCCTCGCCGGCAGCTTGCCGGCGATCGCGCGCGTACCATAGGCTCGATCCGGCCACCCCGCCGGTACGGCGGCGGGGCGGCGCGTCGAACCTCCCAACGACCCGGACAGCGGCCATGACGACGACCCCACCGGCGGCCTCCCCGAGTGTCGAACCCGCGTTCGCCGACGCCGGGGCGAGCGATCCGGTGGCCATGGGCTGGATGGTGGGCTCGCCGCCGCCGCCCGACAGGATCGTCCGCTACGACGACGGCAGCTTCCTGCGCTTCCCGATGTGGCGCTGGAGCTTCTCGCACTGGCGCGAGCTGGTGCCGACGGTCAACGTGCCGCGCGGCGCGACCGCCGCGGCCCCGCTGCCGCGGGCCGAGCGTGACGACCTCGACGCGGTGCGCCTCACGCCGCTCGGCGGCACGCGCCAGATGAGCTGGGCGGAAACGCTCGGCGCGAACTACACGGACGGCATCGTCGTCCTGCATCGCGGCCGCATCGTTTACGAGCGCTACTTCGGCGCGCTGACGCCGGAGCGCCCGCACATCGCCTTCTCCGTGACGAAGTCCTTCTTCGGGATCATCGCCGCGACTCTCGTGGCCGAGGGGGCGCTCGACGCCGCCGCTGCGGTCCGTCACTACCTCCCCGAGCTCGCCGGCAGCGGCTTCGGCGACGCGACCGTGGCGCAGGTACTCGACATGACCACGGGGCTCAGGCACACCGAGGTGTACAGCGACCCGACGTCGGACTTCGCCGACTACGCGCGCGCGACGGGCCTCGGGCCGCGCGGCCCCGGCTACACCGGGGCGCGCTCCACGTACCAATACCTGGCGACCATCGCGAAGGCCGGCGAGCATGGCCCGGCGTTCACGTACCGCTCGATCAACACCGACGTCGTCGGCTGGATCATCGCGCGCGTGACGCAGTCGCCGCCGCACGAGGTGCTGCGCGAGCGGATCTGGAGCGTGCTCGGCGCCGAGGACGACGCGTACCTGCAGGTCGACTCCATCGGCACTCCGCTCGTCGCGGTCGCGCTCAACGCCCGGCTGCGCGACCTCGCGCGTTTCGGCGAGATGCTGCGCCTCGACGGCGCTAGCGGCGGCCGCCAGATCGTGCCGGCGAGCGTCGTCGCGGAGCTGCGCCGCGGCGGCAGCCGCGAGGCTTTCGCGCGCGCCGGCTACGCGACGCTTCCCGGCTGGAGCTACCACCACCAGTGGTGGCTGTCGCACAACGAGCACGGGGCCTACACGGCCCGGGGGATCCACGGCCAGGCCATCTACGTCGACCCGAAGGCGGAAATGGTGATCGCGCGCTTCGCGTCTCACCCGCTTGCGAGCAACGTCAACCTCGACCCGACCTCGCTGCCCGCCTACCACGCGATCGCGCGCCACCTGCTGGCCCACCCAGGCTGATCGTGGCGCTCGTCCGCGTGGCATGCCCGATGACGCACCGTCTCGCCCGCCTCCCGTCGCTCGTCGTCGCACTGCTCGCGGCGGCGACGCTGCTCGGCGTCGCCGGGTCCGGCGCGGCGCCGCCTGCCGACCGCGACGCGGCGGCCGCGTTGCGCGGCCGCTATGCCGCGCTCGCCGAACGCATCGAACACAGCCCTCTCCAGCAGCGGCTGCTGCTCGAGTCCGCCGAGGAGGCGCACGCCCTGCGGGGCGACATCTGGGCGGTCGTCGATTACCCGCTGGCGGCGGTGACGACGAGCGTGACGAGCCCCGCGCATTGGTGCGAGGCGTTGATCCTGCACCTCAACGTCAAGTACTGCCGGCCGGTGCCGCACGACCACGGTACGGCGCTGTCGGTCGCGATCGGCCGCAAGTACGACCAGCCTCTGCAGGACGCCTTTCGGCTCGGGCTCGACTACCGGATCGTCGCCACGGCGCCCGACTATGTGGCGGTCGATCTCGAGTCCGCGAAGGGGCCGTTCGGCACGACCAACTACCGGCTCACGCTCGAGGCGATCGCCATCGCCGCCGGCAAGTCCTTCGTGCACCTGCGCTACCAGTACCAGTTCGGGCTGGAAGCGCGCCTTGCAATGGACGCGTACCTCGCGACCGGCGGCAGCGGCAAGATCGGGTTCACGCGGATCGACGCGCCGGACGACCACGAGGAGCGTTACATCGGCGGCGTGCGCGGCGTCGTCGAGCGCAACACGATGCGTTACTTCCTCGCGATCGACGCCCATCTCGCGACGCTCGCGACGCCGCCGCCGCAGCGCTTCGAGCAGAGCCTCGAGCGATGGTACGGCGCGACCGAGCGCTACCCGCGCCAGCTGCACGAGGTGGATCGCGCGACTTACCTCGCAATGAAGCACCGCGAGTACGAACGGCAGCAGGCTCAGTAGGGCCCGCCCGGGACCGCCGAACGGCGCCGGCTAGCCGGACCAACCCTCGAGACGCGTGACGAAGACGTCGAGGAAGCGGTTCGCGCGCTCGCCGTCCATCACCCGGTGATCGAGCGTCAGTGTGACGTAGCATCGCGGCCGGATCGCGATCACGTCCTCGCCGTCGCGACTGACGACGACGACGCGCTTCTCGAGCTTGCCGACGCCGAGGATCGCGGACTGCGGCTGGTTGATGATGATCGGCGTCGCGATCAGGCTGCCGCTCACGCCGTGGTTCGAGATCGTGAACGTGCCGCCGCGGACATCGGCGGGCGTCAGCCTGTCGGCGCGGGCCCGGCCGGTCAGGTCGGCGAGCTCGCGCGCGATCCCGAACAGATCGAGCGACGCCACGTCCCGCACCACCGGCACGATCAGGCCCCGCTCGCCGAGCGCAATGGCGACGCCGGCGTCGAGCCGGTCGTACAGCTCCACGGCCGCATCGGTCCAGCGGGCGTTCGCCTCGGGCACGGCGCGCACCGCATCGACGCACGCGGCGAGGAAATAGGCCGTCAGCGTCAGCGGCGCGCCGCGGCGCTCGAAGTCTGCGCGGTGCCGGGCGCGGTGCGCGAGCACGGCGCCGAGGTCCGCCTCGAACACCGTGGTCACGTGCGGCGCGGTGTGCAGCAGACTCTCGACCATCCGTTCGGCGATGCGGCGCCGCATCGGCGAGTGCGGCACGAGCCGGCCGGACGCGTTCGCGGCAGGCCCGGCGGCGCGCACCGGTTGCGCGCCCGCCGCCGCGCCGACGTGGCGCAGCACGTCGTTGGCCGTGATGCGACCGCCGAGGCCGCTGCCGGCGAGCGCCGCAGGATCGAGCGCGTGCTCGGCGAGCAGCCGGCGCACCGACGGGCTGAGTCCGCGAAAGCGTGGCGCCTGGGCCGCGGCGACGACGGGCCCGGGCGCGGCGCCCGTCGGCTCCGCGGGCGCGGCGACGGGCGCCGCCGCCTGCGGCTCGATGCGACCGAGCAGCTCGCTCGGCGTCACCGGGTCCTGCTCGCGCTTGGCGAT
The DNA here is from genome assembly GCA_037443765.1 of Gammaproteobacteria bacterium. Classification (GTDB taxonomy): domain Bacteria; phylum Pseudomonadota; class Gammaproteobacteria; order Steroidobacterales; family Steroidobacteraceae; genus CAIKZZ01. The sequence goes on along the minus strand of JBBINS010000001.1, from coordinate 3,625 downwards.
CTCCCGCAGAACGCCCGACACGGGCGACGAGATCTCGACGGTGACCTTGTCGGTCTCGAGCTCGAGCAGCGGCTCGTTCGCCGCGACCGGCTCGCCGATCTTCTTGAGCCAGCGCAACACCTGCGAGCGGGTGCCCTCGGAGTGCTCGTCCGGCGCGCGCACGTCGGTCCAGGCGCTCATCGGCTAGACCGCGACCAGCGTGCGCATGGCCTCGGCGAGGCGGGCGACGCTCGGCACGACCGCGTCGAGCAGGAGTGGGCTGTGCGGGCTCGGCACGTCGGGCATCGTCATGCGCTCGATCGGCGCGTCGAGATCGAAGAAGGCCTCCTTGGCGAGCACCGCGGCGATCTCGGCGCCGAAGCCCGCGGTACCGTTGTCCTCGTGGACGATCAGGCAGCGGCGCGTCTTGCGCACGGAGGCGAGCACCGCCTCGCGGTCCCACGGCGACAGCGTCCTGAGGTCGATGAGCTCGGCGTCGACTCCGGCCGCGGTCACCGCCTGCTCGCAGCGTTCGACCATCGCGCCCCAGCTGACCACGGTCAGCGCCTCGCCGTCGCGCAGGACGCGGGCCTTGCCGAACGGCATCACGAACTCGTCGCCCGGGTACGGCCGGCGCGCCCACGCCCCGTCGAGCATCGCCCGATGCTCGAAGAAGATCGTCGGGTCGTTGCCGCGCAGCGCCGAGCGCAGCAGCCCCACCGCGTCCTCGGCGTTCGAGGGCATCGCGACGCGCCAGCCGATCGCGTGCGCGAACTGCACCTCGTTCGACTGGCTGTGCCACGGATCTCCGCACTTGAAGAAGCCACCCGGCATGCGCACGACCATCGGCGCGGCAAAGCGGTTGGCGGTGCGCCAGCGCATCGTTCCGCAGTCGTTGAGCTGCTCGGCGGCGGGATCGGCGTATTTGCGGAACTGGATCTCGGGCACCGGCACGAGCCCCGCGAGCGCCAAGCCGACCGCGCGGCCGATGATGCCCTCTTCCGACAGGCTCGTGTCGAACACGCGCCCGGCGCCGAACTTGTCCTGCAGGCCGAGCGTCGCGGCATGCACGCCGCCCTTGCGGCCGACGTCCTCGCCGAACACGACGACGCGGGGGTTGACCGCGAGCTCGAGCTCGAGCGTGCGCCGGATCGCCGTCAGCATGTTGATCCGCGGGCCCTCGGGCCGCGCGGTCGGCGTGCCCGCGGACGGTACGACGCCGTCGGCGCGCATGCCGCCCTGCGCCTGCAGCAGCGGCTCCCCGTCCGGCGCGACCTCCGTGAACGCGAAGCGCGTGACGCTCGCCGGGTCGGGCTCAGGACGCGCTTCGACGCGCGCGAGCGCCGCCTCGACCTCGGCGCGCGCGTCCGTCTCGAGACCGCGCCAGTCCGCCTCCGACAGCAGCCGCGGCACCAGGTACTCGTGCAGCGCCCGCAGCGGATCCCGCGCGCGCTCGTGCGCGATCTCCTCGGCCGTCTTGTAGGTCTGCGTGTCCTGTCCCGAGTGCCCGCACAGCCGCGGCACGGTGAGGCGCAGGAACACGGGTTGCCGCTGGCCGCGGACGCGCGCGACGGCTTCGCCGATCAGGCGGACCGCCTGGGCCGGATTCGCGCCGTCGCCGTCGAGCACCGTGAGGCCGCGGAACGAGGCGAGATTGGCGGCAATGTTGCCGCCCGGCGTCTGCACGTCCGAGTGCACCGAGATGCCGTAGCCGTTGTCCTCGATGAAGAACAGGATCGGCAGCTGCTGCGTCGTCGCGATGTTGAGCGCGGCCCAGAAGCCGTTCGTCGCCGTCGAGGCGTCGCCGCCGTGCACCACGGCGATGCTGCCGGCCGCGGGGCGGTCGCCGAGCTGGCGCGCGCGGTACTCGAGCGCCTGCGCCCAGCCGATGGCCGGTGTGTACTGCGCGCCGACACCGCCGCAGGCGGGCAGCACGGACACGCCCTCGCGGCGCGGCAGGTTGAAGACGACGCCGATGTCGCGGCCCTCGCTCATGCTGCCGGCCCGCATCATCGTCGAGGCGAGCGCGTCGTCGAGTGCGAGTCCGAGCGACAGCACGAGGGGGCGCGAGCGGTAGTACACGGCCACCGAGTCGCGCTCGCCGCACAGGAACTCGGCGAGCAGGGCCTGCGTGACGTCGTGACCGCGCGCCGCGAACTGGTACAGCACCTTGCGGGCCGGCAGGAGGCGCATTTCCTCGAGCTCGTCGAGTGCTCGGGAGCGCAGTACCGAGGCGACGACCCGGCGCCAGTTGACGGGCGCGGCGGCGGCCGCGCGGCTGACGATCGAGGGGATCGCATTCATCGGTCGCGGCTCCTGCGGCGCGAAGGCGCTCCGGGAATCATCGTAGGGACCTTCCCGGAGCGGAAATAGCCAATCTGCGTCCTGCAGTCACCTGTTTTGGGTGCTAAGATCTATTCTTAGGCGTTTCTTTGGAGCTTTGCGCCAATGAAGCTCGATTCGATCGATGTACGGCTCCTCGCCGAACTGCAGCAGGACGGGCGCCGCCCGGTGGTCGAGCTCGCCGAGCGCGTCGGGCTGTCGGCGACCCCGTGCGCGCGGCGCATCCACCAGCTCGAGCAGGCCGGGATCATTCAGGGCTACGCGGCGGCGATCGACCCGGCGCGGCTCGGCCTGAAGGTGCGTGCCTTCGTGCAGGTGAAGCTCGAGCGCCACACGGACGAGAACGTCTCCGAGTTCCGCGAGGCGCTCGAGGCCATCGACGAGGTGGTCAGCTGCTACGCGACGACCGGCGAGCACGACTTCATGCTGCAGGTGCTGGTACCCGACCTCGAGTCGTTGAGCGACATCGTATTGAAGCGGCTGCTCAGGATCCCGTGCGTGCGCGATGTGGAGTCGAGCCTCGCGCTCGAGACGATGAAGCGCTCGACCCGGCTTCCGCTCGGGCACCTGCGCTAGCGGGCGACGCGCTCAGCCGTCGAGGTCCCCCGGGCGAAGCTCGATCGGCTGGCCATGCGGGGTGCGCGCGGCCGCGCGGTCCCAGCCCTGCCGGTAGCGCTCGAGCTCGACGCCGGAGCTCGCGCCCTTGGCGGCGACCAGCCGTTCGAGCGTCGCGAGCCAGTGGTGATAGTAGGTGTCGCCGCGATCCGCATCGCCGCGGCGCTGCGCGGCGGCGATCTCCTCGGCAAGCGCCGTGGCCCACTCGCTCCACGTGAAGAGGCCTCGCTCGTGGAGGGCGAGCGCCATCGCGAACGCCTGCGCCTCCCACGGCTCGCGGAACACCGGCCCGTCGGCGTCGCGCGGCAGCCCCGGCAGCGCGAGCGGCGCGACGCTCATGCCGGCTCCAGGTACGGGTCCCACGCGTCGAACGCGAGCGTGAGCCCCTGATGCGCGGGGCGCGCGCCCCAGAGCTCCTCCTCGGTGAAGGCCACGGTGTAGAGCCACCGCGGCTGCTCGCCGTGTCCCTGCGCATGCGCATCCGCAAACACGTGGACACCGAGGATGCGCTCGATGCGGCCGCACTTGCCGCGGGCGTAGCCCGGCAGCCGCGTATGGTGCGGCGGGCGCCCCGCGCTGGTGCGGACGCGCTGCCCGACCGCGAAGCGCGGTGGCATCGTCGCCGGCCGCTCGGTCGGCGCACCGCGGGCGAGCGTCGCGGCGACGTCGGCGGCCGCGAGCACGCGCG